>NZ_JAKSYC010000073.1 GCF_022829585.1 Methylobacterium sp. J-026 | reverse complement strand
AGGGATCGGACCTGCGCGTTAGCCTCCCCGGTGGGGACGGCGATGTTCACCCATCGCTGGCCGACACGTTCTCTCCTCCCCCGTGCGGGAGGCATTGGCGGTGGCGGTGGTGCAGGATTGAGTTCGGCGGTGCCTTCTGAGCCACCCCCACCCCTAACCCCGCCCCGCACGGGGGAGGGGAAAAGCGCTCTGTTTTCAGAGTGTGGGTGTCAGACTGAGACGTGCCAATCCGGTAGCCCGGGCGGGAGAGGGACCCGTCACCCCCGTCCGGCACGGTCTCGCGGAGCGCCCGCCCCCCTAACCGTCGAGTTCCGGGTAGCGGCGGAAGATCCCGTCCTCGTTGAACGGGATGCGTCGCTCACTCGCTAGATAGGCCGCGATCCGAGGGCGCTGCGCCACGGCCTGGTGCAGCCGCTTCACATGGGGCGCATCGCGCAGAGCCGCCGCGGCGGCCTTCGGGAAGGCGTAGAGCAACCCGTCGACCAGCTGGAACAGCGACAGGTCGGCATAGGTCAGGTCCGCACCAACCAGGCGCGTGCCGTCATTGGCGGTCAGGATGCGCTCGAAATAACCGAGGAATTTCGGGATGCGGGTCCTTCGGAACGCCGTGGCCCGACGAAGGGCCTCTGGCTTCTGCTCCGCATAGTACAGGTCGACCCCGAGCGGGTGGTGCGTGTCGTGCACCTCATCGACCGCGTCCGCGATGGTGAGCTGGAGCTGGTGCGTCCAGATGCGGTCCGGTTCCGAGGCACCGACCAGCCCGAGACGGGGCCCGAGATGGAGGAGGATCGCGGCGGTCTGTCCGATCACGAGATCGCCGTCGCGCAGGAAGGGCGGCGCGAAGGGCGGCCGCGGGTTCGTAGAGTCCGAGAGCCGTTCGAGCATCGGGGCGATGCCGCCCGAATCGTCGTCCCGGCGGGCGATGTCGATGTAGTCGGCGCCGGCCTCCTCCAGGGCGAGGCGGACGAACTCGCCGCGCCCCTGGATCATCGGCCAGTAATGGAGTTCGTAGGCCATGCGGGCTTCCTCCAGGACGAGGCGCCGCCGCGCCCGTCAGTTGCCCGACGCGGTGTCCTCGGCGCCCTTGTCGGCCGGCGGCTCGGCGCTGGCGACGGCCTTGTGGGCCAGCATCGGCTGGAGCCGTTCGGCTAGCTGTTGGTCCAGGTGCTTGGCGTAGGCGCCCTTGAAGTAACGCTCGCCGGTTTTCGGACCGTAGAGCCGATCGTGCGCCTGGATCATCGCGGCGACCTCGGGGCGGCACAGGAAGCCGGTGATGCCCACCGCCTCGTACCAGCGGCCGGCCCGGGCCTCGGCGGTGGCCTTCGGGTTCGACAGCACGGTATCGGCGAAGCACGCGGTGGCCGCCTGCCGGAGCGGCTCCAGCACCGTCTCGGCCTCCACCGGGTTGACCGTCGGGCCCGTGGGGTGCCGATGCGGCCGCGCCTGCGCCGTCGAGACGAGCACCAGGACGGAGAGGGAGGCGAGGATCGAAGTTTTCATGCGGGCGGCCTCGTCGGGTATCCGAACCGCGTTCAGGATTCGCTCAGGAATGCGTCGGGAACGGGGCTGACGATGCCGCGGAGGCGCCCGATTTCAGGGGATATCCGAGCGGACGCCCTTTCTGCGCCCGGCCTCAGCCGCGGCGCTCGGCGTTCCAGCGCCCGCGGCATTCCAGCGCGCCGGAGGAGACCCAGGTACCGGCCCCGAATCCATTTCGGCCGAGTCGCCCGCGCACGTCGGCCGTGGCCGCACCGCCCGAGATCGAGCCACGGACGATACCGTTCCCGGCGACGCTCCCCTGGATCGTGAAGGCCGTTCCGAGGAACCGCGCCCGCCCGCGCTCGATGCGAACGGGATAGCGGTAGGCCCGATCGCAGGCGCCCGATTCGGTGACGATCTCGACGCTCCACGTGCCGTCGAACCGGTCCGGAACGGCGGCTCCGCGCGGAAGCGCCCGGGCTGGGCCGGTGCAGGCGAGGATCAGAAGGGCAGCGACGAGGCGCGTCATCGGCTTCGGTTCGACTCGGGGGCTTGGCGGCGTCAGGCGGTCTGCTGCGGCGACGGGGCCCGCACGGCCGCGCGCAGCGCCCCGTTGAGCAGCGCGAGCATGTCGCAGCCGACGTGCAGGAAGGCGTGGACGCCCGCCTGTTTCAACGGCTCGCTGAGTTCCGTCGGCTTTCCGGCGAGGTAGATCGCCCCGGCGCCCGCCTCCGCGAGGGCCTGTGCGGTCTCGACGGCGCGCTCGGCATAGAGTGCATCGGTGGAGCAGATGCAGGCGAGCGTGGCACCGGACTCGCGGAATGCGGTCGCCACGGCGGCGGCTTCGGTGAAGCCGTCGTTGGACACGGCCTCGATGCCGCCCGCCGCGAAGGCATTGGCCGCGAAGGTCGCCCGGGCGTTGAACGCCGCCACCGCACCCAGGTTGGCGAGGAACACCGCCGGCCGGCGCCCGGTCTTGGCGAGCCACGCATCGGAGGCGTCACGCAACGCTTCGTAGGGTTCGGCCAGCCGCTGGGACGGCAGGGCATCGCAGGCGACCGCGGAGCCCGCGCCGAAATTCGTGCCCCGGGGGGCGGCGGGGGGCGGCACGTCGAGCACGGTGGCCGGCTTCTCCGCGAGGTTCGGGAATTCGCTCGCGCCGGTAAGCGTTGCGCGGCGGGTCGCCACGTCCTTCGCCCGGGCCTCACGGGTCAGCTCGATCCGCCGCTGCAGCTTGCCGACGCTGAGGGAGGCGACGATGCCGCCCTCCGCCTCGATCGCCTGGAACGCCGCCCAGGCCGCCTCGGCGATATCCGCCGTCAGGGCCTCGAATCCGCCCGCGCCAGCCGCCGGATCGCCGACCCGGGCGAGGTGCGACTCCTCGATCAGAACGACCTGGCTGTTGCGCCCCACCCGCCGGGCGAAGGCGTCGGGCAGCCCGAGCGCCTGCGTGTAGGGCAGCACGGCGACGCTGTCGGCGCCGCCCATGCCGGCCGCCGCCGCCGCCAGGCCGGTGCGCAGGATGTTCACGAACGGGTCGCGCTTCGTCATCATCCGCCACGCGGTCTCCGCGTGCAGCCGCAGGGGCTTCGGATCCAGGCCGCAGGCCTGCTCGACCCGCGCCCAGAGGCGGCGCATCGCCCGGAACTTCGCGACGGTGACGAACTCGTCGGCATCAGCGGCCAGGAGCACCGCGATCCGGTCCCGGGCGGTGGCGAGGTCGTGGCCGGCGGCTTCGAGGGCCCGGAGATAGGTGAGCGCGGTGGCGAGCACGGCCGCGAGTTCGGCTGCCTCGCCCGCCCCCGCCTCGTGATAGGGGCGGCCATCGGCGAGGAAGGCCCGGCCCCTGAAACCCGCCGCTTCAAGCTCCGACGCGGTTTCGGCCAGGCGCGGGGCGATCTCGCTCCAGACGGCGCCGAGGCTGCCAGTCGCCGCCAGCACACCCACGGGATCGATCCCGAGGTCGAGATCGTAGTCCGACAGGTCCTCGCCCCGCCGCTCGGCCAGGGCCTTCACGAGCCGGGCGGCTTCGAGCCCCTGGCTGCCGGCATCGAGGCGCAGGGCGATCAGCGGCAGCATCACGCCCTTGAGGACGGTATCGAGGTCCTCGACGCTCGCCGCCGTCAGGCCGTAGCCGCGGGCGCCGGGCGCGCCGGCGAAGGCCAGGACCAGGGCGTCGGCGCCGCCTTCCAAGTCGGCCAAGGCCTGCGTGTTGGCGGCGGTGATGTCCGGATGGTCGACCCGCTGGGCGATCCGCCAGGGTCCCGGCGCACGCATCGGCTGATCGGCCGGCTCCGCTGCGCCGTAGAGCGGCACGATCCGCAGCCCGTCGGCCGTCCGGGAGACCAGCCGTTTCTCGAAATCGGCGCCCTTCAGCACGCCCTCGACGAGGCCGAGCCAGCAGGCCCGGTCGGCGGGCTCGAACAGGTCGGCGAGCGGTCTGTCTTCCATCGGAACGTCCCAGGGCGCGGCATCTTGTGCGCCGCTTTCACCGGATTGCGTCGCACACCGCCTCGCCGGTGGCAATCACCCGACGGTGGCCCGCGTCAGCCAAAAATAATCAATCCCGCGAAACCCAGCGCGCCCACGATGATCCGCCACCAGGCGAACAGCCAGAAGCCGTGCCGGGAGACGTAGTCGAGGAGGACCCGCACCACGAACAGGGCTGAGATGAACGAGACGACGAAGCCGATCGCGATCAGGCCGACATCGTCGGCGGACAGGAATTTATAATTGTCGAGCAAGTCCTTGGCGAAGGCACCCGCCATGGTCGGCATGGCGAGGTAGAAGGAGAACTCGGTGGCCGAGCGCTTGTCGGCGCCCATCAGCATCGCACCGACGATGGTGGCCCCGGAGCGCGACACGCCGGGGATCATGGCGAGGCACTGGAAGATGCCGATCTTCAGGTCCATCGGCAGCGAGTAGTCGTAGACGTCGGTCTTGCGCACATCGAGGTCGGTATCGTCGACGACGAGCAGCACCAGCCCGCCCGCCACCAGGGTCGCGCAGACGATCCAGGGGTTGAACAGATACGCCTTGATCATCTTGGAGAAGATGCCGCCGATGATCGCCGCCGGCAGGAACGCCACCAGGATGCCGAGCACGAAGCGGCGCGCCTTGGGATCGTTCGGCAGGGCGGTGGCGATGCCGACCAGGCGGCGGAAATACACCGCCAGGATCGCCAGGATCGCGCCGAGCTGAATCAGCACCTCGAAGGTGTTGTTGGGCGAGTGAAAGCCGATGAAATGGCCCACCAGGAGCTGGTGCCCCGTGGACGAGACCGGGATGAACTCGGTCGCGCCCTCCACCACGGCGAGGATGATTGCCTTGCCGATGCTTGCCGGATCCATCGTCGCGCCTCGTGCCACGGGCGCGCGCCGGCCCAGGCAGGGCACGCCGCGAACCATCTGCTGCGTTGTGCCGGAGGCTTCGCGCGTCAGGGTTGACGGGCGGTTACCGGGGCCGGCTGCGCGTGTTAAGGGCTCAGCAACGGTCGGGCAATAACGCTCGTCTCGAAGTCCTGCGCGCTGAAGACCCGCGGTGCAGGGCCGACGACGCGGGACCGGCCGCGCCGGCAGACCGAAGCGCTCTCACGGCCGCGATGGCAACCCTCTACCACTTTCCCTTCTGCGCGAATTCCCGATTCATCCGTCTCGTGCTCGCCGAGATGGGCATGGAGCCGACTCTGTTCGAGGAGCGGCCCTGGGAGCGGCGCGACGACTTCCTGCTGATCAACCCGGCGGGCATCACCCCTGTGCTGCTGGAGCAGGCCGGTCTCGTGGTCCCCGGGGCCGGGGTGATCGCCGAGTATCTCGACGAGACCCGTGGGCTCGGCCTTTCGGGGCGGCGGATGATGCCGGACGACACGGTGGACCGGGTCGAGGTGCGGCGCCTGCTCGACTGGTTCCTGGTCAAGTTCGAATCCGAGGTGACCGGCTACCTCGTCAACGAGAAGATCTCGAAGCGCTTCATGTCCGCCCAGGAGGGCGGGGGGCCACCGGACATGAACGCGATCCGGGCCGCGCGCACGAATGTCCGATACCACCTCAAGTATATCGGCTACCTGATCGCCCGGCGGCGCTGGATCGCGGGCGACAACCTCACCTATGCCGACCTCGCCGCGGCCGCCCATCTCTCCTGCGTCGACTATCTCGGGGACGTGCCCTGGGACGAGGACGAGATGGCCCGGAACTGGTATGCCCGGGTCAAGTCGCGGCCCTCCTTCCGGGGCCTGCTGGCCGACCGGGTGCCCGGTATGCCGCCATCGGCCCACTACGCGGATCTGGATTTCTGAAGCCCCGGCGGATCCATAGCGGCGCCGATCTGCGCCGCCTGGTCGAGACCCGGGCCCAAGCCTTGGGCTTCTGCGGCCTGCGCGTCACCCGGCCCGACCGCCTGCCGGATCTCCCGGGCCGGCTCTCGGCCTGGCTCGCCGAGGGCGCCCACGGCACCATGGACTGGATGGCCGAGCGGGCCGATCAGCGCGCCCGTCCGACGGTCCTGTGGACCGGCCTGCGCAGCATCCTGGTCCTGGCCATGAGCTATCGGCCGGAGCACGATCCGCTGGCGCTGGTGGGGCAGGGGGAGCGCGGCGCGCTCGCGGCCTACGCGCAGCGGCGCGACTATCACGAGGTTTTGAAGGGCAAACTGAAGGAGCTCGGCGGCTACCTGTCGGCGAAGGGCGACGTGCGCGTGAAGGTGTTCTGCGACACCGCCCCGGTGATGGAGAAGACCTTGGCCGAGGCGGCGGGCCTGGGCTGGCAGGGGAAGCACACGGTGCTGATCTCCCGCGAGCACGGCAATTGGCTGCTCCTCGGGGCGATCTACACCAGCGCCGAGTTCGAGCCGGACGTGCCGGGGCGCGATCATTGCGGCTCCTGCCGCGCCTGCCTGGACATCTGCCCGACCGACGCGTTCCCCGCGCCCTATCGGCTCGATGCGAGGCGCTGCATCTCCTATCTCACGATCGAGCATGCCGGCCCGATCCCCGCGGCGTTCCGGGTCGCCATCGGCAATCGTGTGTTCGGCTGCGATGATTGCCTCGCCGTCTGCCCCTGGAACAAGTTCGCCCGCACGGCCGCGGAGACGCGCCTGGCGGCGCGGGCCGACCTGAAGTCGCCGCCCCTCGCCGATCTCGCCGCCCTCGACGAGGTGGCCTTCCGTGCGTTGTTCGCCGGCACGCCGGTCAAGCGCACCGGCCGCGACCGCTTCCTGCGCAACGTGATGATCGCGGTCGGCAATTCCGGCAGCCCGCATCTCGCCGAGGCGGCGGTGGCGCGCCTGACCGATCCGTCGCCGCTGGTGCGCGGCATGGCCGTCTGGGCCTGCGGACGCCTCCTCGGGCGCGCGGCCGTCCGGGATCTGCACCGGCGGCACGGGTCCGGCGAGACCGATCAACATGTCCGCGACGAGTGGCGGGCCGCCGCCGGCTTGACGGGAGCCCGCGCGGGCGAGACATCCGCGGGATGAACCTCTTCGTCTTCGGGCTCGGCTTCACCGGCCGCCGTTTCGCCGAGCGGGCGCGCGACCGGTTCGGCCGCGTGCGCGCCACGGTGACCGACCCCGCCACCGCCGAGCGTCTCGCGGCGGAGACCGGGTTCGCGATGCGCGCCTTCGGCCCCCGGGCCGACGATCCCCGCATCGCCGCCGACCTCGCCGACACCGACGTCCTCCTGGTCTCGGCGCCCCCGGGGGAGGCGGGCGATCCGGTGCTGGCCCGCTATGCGGACGCCATCGCGGCGAGCCGGATCGGCTGGATCGGCTATCTCTCGACCATCGGCGTCTACGGCGACCAGGACGGCGCCTGGATCGACGAGGCGACGCCCGCGGCACCGCGCAGCGCCCGCTCCCGGATCCGGCTCGACGCCGAGGCGGCGTGGCTCGCGCTCGGCGCCGCCACCGGCAAGGCCGTCCAGGTGTTCCGGCTGTCCGGCATCTACGGGCCGGGGCGCAATCCGATCGTGAAGCTGCGCGAGGGTCGGTCCCAGCGGATCGTCAAGGCGGGGCAGGTGTTCAACCGCATCCATGTCGACGACATTGCCACGACGCTGATCGCCTCCATCGACCGGCCGCGGGCGGGGGCGATCTACAACGTCACCGACGACGAGCCGACCGCGCCCCAGACGGTCACCGAGCACGCCGCCGCCCTGACCGGGCTGCCGCTGCCGCCGGAGATCGACTTCGAGACCGCCGACCTGTCGCCGATGGCCCGGAGCTTCTACGGGGAGAACAAGCGCGTGCGGAACCGGCTGATCCGCGCGGAACTCGGCGTCGCCCTGGCCTATCCGACCTACCGCGAGGGGCTGGCCGCCCTGAAGGATCAGCCTTAGCGCATCGTCCCGAACGGCGGCCACGGTTCGGGACGATGCGGCAATCACGCTGCGAGGTGACGCGACCGGACGAGGCGGCGGAGCAGGCCGTCGCGCGGTCCGGCCAGCATCGAGGCGAGGTAGAGCGCCCCGGCCGCCAGCACGATCGCCGGGCCGCTCGGCAGGTCGAACCGGTAGGACAGGCTGAGCCCGGAGACGCTGGAAAGGGCGGCGATCACGATCGAGACCGGGATCAGCCCGCCGAGATCCCGGGCCCAGAACCGCGCCGCCACCGCCGGGAGCAGCATCAGCCCCACCGCCAGCAGGGTCCCGAGCGCCTGGAACCCGCCCACGAGGTTGACGACGACCAGGGCCAGGAAGGCGAGGTGGACCGGGCCGCCGCTGCGGCTGACCGTGCGCAGGAACAGCGGGTCGACGCATTCCATCACCAGCGGCCGGTAGATCACGGCGAGCGCCACGAGGGTCAGCGTGCTGATGCCGCCGAGCAGCCACAGGGCGGCGTCGTCCAGCGCCAGCACCGAGCCGAACAGGAAGTGCATCAGGTCGATCTGCGAGCCGCGCAGCGAGACCAGCAGCACGCCCCCGGCCAGGGAGATCAGGTAGAAGGCTGCGAGGTTGGCGTCCTCCCGCACCACGGTGGTGCGGGTGACCGCCCCCGCCAGGAGCGCCACCGCCAAGCCGGCGACGAGGCCGCCCAGCGTCATCGCCGGCAGCGACAGGCCGGCGACCAGGAATCCGGCCGCGGCGCCGGGCAGGATGGCGTGGCTCATGGCATCGCTCATCAGGCTCATCCGGCGCAGCGTCAGGAACACCCCCACCGGCGGCGCCGAGACGGACAACGCGAGGCAGCCCGCCAGCGCCCGGCGCATGAACCCGAACTCCACGAACGGCGCGACCAGGGATCCGAAGGGCTCGATCACGCGGCATCCTCGTGGTGATGATGCGCGTCGACCCCGTGCCCGCCATGGTCGTGGGCCGGCGCCCCGGAGGCGTGCGGCCCGGCGCAGATCGGCGCGGAATCGTCCCAGGCCTCGGAGAGGTTGCGGGCGCGGGCGAGGTTCTCGGGCGTCAGCACCCGTCCCGTCGGACCCCAGGCGACGGGCTCCCGGGCGAGGAGCAGCGTCGTCGGGAAGTGATCACGGACCTGACCGAGATCGTGCAGGGCGGCGACGACGGTGCGGCCCTCCGCGTGCCAGGTCCGGAGCAGCGCCAGCAGATCGTCGACGGTGCGGGCATCGATCCCGGTGAAGGGCTCGTCCAGGAGTAGGACCGGGCAATCCTGCAGGATCAGCCGGGCGAACAGGGCACGGCGGAACTGCCCCCCCGACAGGGTGCCGATCGGCCGGGCCTCGAATCCGTCGAGGCCCACCGCCGCGAGCGCGGCCTCGATCAGGCGCCGCCGCCGGCCCAGGCTCCGCCACGCGCCGTCCCGGCGCCAGAGGCCCATGCCGGCGAGGTCCATGACGCTCAGCGGGAAGCTCCGGTCGATCTCGTCGGCCTGCGGCATGTAGGCGATGGGGCCCGCGCGCTCGATGCGCCCGTCGAGGCAGCGGATCTCGCCGACCATGCCCTTTAGCAATGTCGACTTGCCGGCCCCGTTCGGCCCGACCAGGGCCAGGAGGTCGCCGGCGCGCACGGTCCCGTCAAGATGGTGGATGGCCGGATGCCGGTCGTAGCCGAGCGTCAGGCCGACGAGGCGTATCGGATCCGGCCTCCGGAGACCGGCGCTCATGTCGCCAGCGCCCAGGCGATCGCCAGCCAGACCAGGGTGGAGAGCGCGCCGGCGAGGGCGAGGCGCGGGCCGATCCCGCTCTGGAACAGGGAAGGCCGGGCCGCCGGTCTCGGGTTGGGCGTGGTGGGCAAGGTGTCCTCGTCGCGCTGGCGCCGGCGCGGAGACCGTGCGGGATGACTGGTGCGGTCCGGGGCGGCGGTGATACACTGTAACAAACCCGCGGGACAACCTGCGGATCTGTCGTTGGAGCGATCATGCACCGTCACGAGGGGCACGATGCCTGCCGGAGCGGTACCCGGGACATGCTCGCGCGGGCCGAGGCCGTCTGCCGCGAGCGCGGGCTGCAGTTCACGCCGCTGCGCCGCGAGGTTCTGGAAGCGGTGGTCGCGGTCGGGAAGGTCCAGGGGGCCTATGACATCGCCGAGCGGCTCAGCGCACCGGGCAAGCGGGTGGCGCCGGTCTCGGTCTACCGCGCCCTCGATTTCCTGATGGAGCAGGGGCTCGTCCACCGGATTGCCAGCCGCAACGCGTTCATACCCTGCGCGCACGATCATGCCCCCGGGGCGGGGGTGATCTTCCTGATCTGCCGCAGTTGCGGCGTGGTCGACGAGGCGTCGTCGGAGGAGGTCGAGGGCGGCCTCGGACGCACCTTGAAGCGGGCCGGCTTCACGCCGAGCCACAGCATCCTGGAGGTCGAGGGCGATTGCGGCGCCTGCCGCGACCGCGATCAGGCGCCCTGACGCCTGCGGAGGCGGGCCCCGTCCCGCGAAGCGTCAGCAGGCGTTGCGATAGGCGCGCCGCGAGATCAGCGTCTGGATCATGATCTGGATGTCGAACCAGACCGACCAATTGTCGATGTAGTGCAGGTC
This sequence comes from Methylobacterium sp. J-026, assembly GCF_022829585.1. Lineage (GTDB taxonomy): Bacteria > Pseudomonadota > Alphaproteobacteria > Rhizobiales > Beijerinckiaceae > Methylobacterium. Next base: position 17,041 of record NZ_JAKSYC010000073.1, on the reverse strand, counting down.
GCAGGCGACGCGCCGCTCCATATCGAGGTCGGTCAGGGTCTCGCCCCGGAAGCCGTTGACCTGGGCCCAGCCCGTGATTCCGGGCCGCACGTTGTGGCGGCGGGCGTAGAGGGCGATCCGCCGCTCGAAGCTCCGGTCATGGGCGAGGGCGTGCGGACGAGGGCCGACCAACGACATCTCCCCGCGCAGGACGTTGAGGATCTGGGGCAACTCGTCGAGGTTCGTCCGCCGGAGGATCGCCCCGATCCGGGTGATCCGGCTGTCGTTGCGGGTCGCCTGCCGGAAGACCGCGTTCGGCTCCGCCCGCATCGACCGGAACTTGAACACCCCGAACGGCTGCTGATTGAACCCGTAGCGCCGCTGGCGGAAGAAGACCGGACCGGGGCTGTCGAGCTTGATCGCCACCGCGATGGCGGCGAGCAGCGGCGACAGCGACACCAGGGCGATCGTCGCCACCGTCAGGTCCAGGGCGCGCTTGAGCACGACCTCGCCCAGGTTGAGCGGACGGCGGCCGATATTGATCCCCGAGACGCCGCCGACCCGGGCGACCTGCAGGTCGGGGAAGCGGTCGAGCATCGTGCCGGGCCGCAGGTGCAGCGCCGAGGGCACGCGCAGGAAGGCGTCGATGCAGCGCTCGACCTCGGCGGTATCAGTCCACGGCACCAACACGAACACGTCGTCCGGCCGGAGGAATCGCACCACCGAGACGGCGAGGTCGAGATCCTCCTGGAGCTGGTCGTGGCGGGCGGCGGTGTCGGCGCTCGGATCGACGCGGCGCAGGTAGCTCGTGCCGACGATCCGCAGGCCGAGATGATCGACCGCGTTGCTGGTATAGAACCGCGCGATATCCTCCTCGTATCCGACGAGGTGGACGCGGCTGACCGAGGCCGAGCCGGCGGTGAGGCGCTGCCGCACGAGGCGGACCATCCCGGCGCGGGTCGCCACCAGCACCGGCAGGCCGACGAGAAAGGCCCCGAGGGAGACGAGGCGCGAGTAATCGTTGGTGGTCTTGGTCATGAAGCCGACGACGAGCACGGCTGCCCACGCCACCAGCCACAGGGAGGTCGCCCGCTGGAGGTTCGGCTTCTGCGCGATCACGGTGTCGAGGCTGTATTCCGTCCGCAGGGCGTTCGTGGCGACGATGACGAGGCTGAGGAGCGCCGCCAGCCGCATGCCGCGCAGGCTGCCCAGCCCGATCGCACCGTCCTGGTAGGCGATCTGATAGGCGAACTCCATGCACAGCGTGACCGCCAGGATCGCCGCGAAATCGGTGGCCGCCAGTGCCGACGACAGGGCGACCCGTGCCGCCGCCCGACCGCGGTGGGGCAGCAGGGCCGACCAGACGCTGCGTCTGCGCTCGGCCGAACTCGGCAGGAGCTGGTATGTTTCCGGCAGCCGTTCGTGAAACATGTGACGCGCCACGTCCCGTCTTGATCGGACTATGTACCAGTCTGAAACAGACGATGTTTCAGTGCCGGCCTGTACCGTTGACGGAGCAAGCGGCGGGCCCGGAGAATCACGAACCCGTTTCTGCCGGGATGTCCCGCTCTAATACGCGGTGACGGTCGCGGCAATGAACAATTGATTAACGGCCGATTTTTCGACCGTTTTCGGCACAATCAGTGTCAGTACGTACTTTGCGCAGCAGTGAAGTCTCAATCCAAAGGAGTTACTTCGAACACAGACTCAACCAAAAGCGATAGGTCGGAGACGTCCGGTTTTGCTCCGCAACACGGTGCGAACTGCTTTCGACCGTCGCGCGATCGGGACCGGAACCCGGTCCTCGACGTCAGGCATGCTCGCGGCGGCCCGGCGTCCATTCGTGCCGATCGCGACAGAACGGGCGCCGGGCTCGGCCGGTCAGACGGCGTCGGCGTGTGCGGCGGCGTCGCTCGATCCCCCGACGGTCTGGATCGCCTCGAAACCCTCGAATTCCGGGTGGCCCAGGTAGAGCGGCTTGGTCGAGGGAACGCGGCCATGGGCCTTCCGGAATTGCTCGGAGCGGGTCCAGGCCTCGAAGGCGGCGCGCGACTGCCAGATGGTGTGCGACGCGTAGAGGACGTGGTCCTCGTGCTCGGGCCCGCGCAGCAGATGGAACTCGACGAAGCCGTCCATCTCTCCGAGATGGCTGTCGCGACCGAGCCAGACGGCCTCGAAGTCAGCGGTGGCGTCCTTGACAACCTTGAAGCGATTCATCGCGACGAACATGGCGTTCTCCTGTGAGGCCTCGAGTCTACTCGCGTTCCCACCCGCGATGCGACCCCCCGCGCGGCCACAGGGCGCACCCCATAATCCCTATAGAGTTGAGCGCTCGACATTTGAGCAACAATGTTGCAAAGTTGTGTGTGCTTAAACTAGAAGATGTAATCATCGACTTGCGGAGCTTGACAACTTGGTGTCCTACTGCGACGCCGTCCTCAAGTGTCGCAGGCCGGCGTTTTGCCGTCTGCGAGCTTCACGCGGCGCGGACGAATTTTACGGTCTTGGACGTAGGGGCGGACGGTGAAGCGGCGCGACGGCGAGGCGAAGACACCGCGTGCGCAGCAGGACGCACTGAGTCCCGCTGACAAGGATGCGCCCGGTCAGACGATGCCGAAGCAGACCACGGACGTGGATCGCCTCGTCGGCATCCGGATCACCGCCCTGCGCAAAGCCCGCGGCATGAGCCAGACCGCACTCGGCAATGCGGTCGGCGTCACCTTCCAGCAGGTGCAGAAATACGAGAAGGGCCAGAACCGGGTCGGCGCCGGGCGGCTCCGCGAGATCGCGCGGCTGCTCGAAGTGCCCGTCTCGGCCTTCTTCGAGGAGAGCGAGTCGCGCGCGAGCACCCAGGAAGACGTCTTCGGCTTCCTCAGCGGCAACGGCGCGATCGATCTGCTGCGCGCCTACGCGCAGATCGACGACGAGCAGATGCGCCGTGACGTGCTGGCGCTCGTTCGCAGCGCCGCGCGGCTCGCCCAGGCCCACGACCGATCCCCTCCGGCCGACCCCGCCTGAGATCCGCGCGGGATCCGGATCGCGCTCAGGATCGCCACCGGGCTTCAGGCCGGATCGCCGGCGACGAGGTGGAAGAAGCTTCCGGTCACGGTGCCGATCCGGTGTCCGGCAAAGCCCAGATCGGTGCCCTCCGCGTCCGTGACCTGGGCCAGGGCGTCCGGCTCCGGAGCGGCCGGCGAGAGCTCGCTGGCATAGTGGAATTCGTGGCCGATCAGCCGAGCGCCGCGCCGCCCGAGCAGGCCGTCCCCGCACAGGCGCGCCACCCGATAGCCGAGATGGAGCTTGCGGCGGCGATACGACGTGGCCACCGGCAACAAACCCGCCATGGCGTGCGTGACGCCGTCCGCATCCTCCAGCGTCTGTCCGAGAACCATGTAGCCGCCGCACTCGCCGTGGACCGGGCGGGTGCGGGCGAAGGCGCGCAGGCCGTCCAGGAAGTGGCCGGCGCCGGCGAGGCGGCTGGCATGCAGCTCGGGATAGCCCCCCGGCAGCCAGCAGACGTCGCAAGCCTCCGGCGGCGGCTCGTCCGCCAGGGGCGAGAACGGCACGAGTTCGGCCCCGGCCCCGCGCCATCCGGCTTCGAGATGCGGATAGAGGAAGCTGAACGCCGCGTCCCGGGCCACCGCGATGCGCTGGCCGGGCGGCGGGGGCAGCGGTTCGTCCGAGGCCGGCACGGTCCCGCCCGCCGCGGCGATCACGGCGTCGAGGTCGATCCCCGCCTCCGCGAGCTCCGCGAGCCGGTCGAGCCGCGCCTCCAGGTCGGCGGTCTCGCCAGCCTGGATGAGGCCGAGATGGCGCTCGGGGAGGACGAGCTGCGCGTCGCGCATCAGCGCCCCCAGCACCGGAAGCCCCGCCCGGTCCATCCCGGCCTCCACGAGGCGGCGATGGCGCGCGCTCGCGACCTTGTTCAGGATCACCCCGGCGATCGTCACCCGCGGATCGTACAGGCGGCAGCCCAGGGCCACGGCGGCGGCCGACTGAGCCGCCCCGGAAACGTCCACCACCAGCACCACCGGCCAGCCGTAGCGGGACGCGATGTCGGAATTGGCGCCGGTCCGGCTCTCCGCGGCCCGGACCCCGTCGAACAGGCCCATGGATCCCTCGGCGATCACGAGATCGGCATCGGCCGTCGTGGCGCGGGCCAGGGCGTCGAGCAGCGGCGGCGCCATGGCGAAGCTGTCGAGGTTGAAGCTCGGCCGGCCCGTGGCCGCCTGATGGAATGCCGGATCGATGTAGTCCGGTCCGCATTTGGCCGCGCGCACCCGCAGGCCCCGGCGGGTCAGGGCCCGCATGAGGGCGAGGGCCACGGTGGTCTTGCCCGAGCTCGAGCGCGGGGCCGCGACGAGGAGGCCGGGGGCGCTGGTCATGCCGGGCTCCCGACGGTGCCGCCCGGCCGGTAGCGCCGGTCGTAGTCGGGGGCGTAGAGGGCGCTGTCCCGGAAGGTCTCGGCCCCGAGCGCTGGGCCGACGAGGATCAGCGCCGTGCGTTCGAGGCCGGCCTCCGCCACCAGGGCCGGCAGGGTGGCCAGATCGCCCGTCAGCGCCCGCTCGTCCGGCCAGGAGGCGCGGAACACGGCCGCGGCCGGGCAGGAGGGCCCGTAGAACGGGATCAGCTCGGCCGCGACCCGCGCGACCACGTGGATCGAGAGGTGGATCGCCAGGGTCGCGCCGGTCGCCGCGAAGGCCGCCAGCGTCTCGCGCTCCGGCATGGCGCTCGCCCGCCCGGAGGTGCGGGTCAGGACGACCGATTGCGCCACCCCCGGCACGGTGAGCTCCCGCCGCAGCAGGGCCGCCGACGCGGCGAACGCCGGGACGCCGGGCGTCACCGTGTAGGGGATACCGAGCCCGTCGAGCCGGCGCATCTGCTCGGCCAGCGCGCTCCAGATCGACAGATCCCCCGAATGCAGACGCGCCACATCCTGACCGGCGGCATGGGCCGCCTCGATTTCCCGCACGATGGCGTCGAGGTCGAGGGGCGCGGTGTCGACGATCCGGGCGCCCGGCGGGCACCAGCCGAGGATCTCGGGGGCCACGAGGGAGCCGGCATAGAGGCAGACCGGGCAGGCCGCGATCCGGTCGCGCCCCCGCACCGTGATGAGGTCGGCCGCGCCGGGACCGGCACCGATGAAATGAACCGTCATGGTGCCGTCGCTGCGCTGGGACGCAGCGCCAGCGCGCAGGTGGCGCCGTTGCTCGCGATCCGGGGAAGGGCAAGGCGGCTCTCCGGTCCGGCCGCCGCCAGGGCGGCGGCCTCGGCAAGGGAGCCGACCCCGCGCAGGCGCTCGATCCGCGCCGAGCGTGTGACGAGGTCGCCGTCGCGGGCCGAAAGCGCCTCCGGCGCGACCGGGCAGGGCGACAGGCCGAACCGCGCCGCCGCCTGCCGGATCGCCGGCTCCACGGCCCGGTCGGCGGCCGTGGCGACCGCCGTCAGGTCGCCGCGGGCCGCACCGACCTGCCCGAGGGCGCGGGCGATCAGCGCCGCGATCTCGTCGGCGCCGGTCCCGCGGCGGAATCCGATCCCGGCGATGAGGGGGCCGGTCATGGTTTGGTCCAGGCCCATTGGGTCACCGGCATGGCGGGCCGCCAGCCATGCAGGCCGCCCACGGGGCTCGCCCGCTCCACGCCGAAGCGCCGCAGGCTGCCGCCATGCGCCGCGAAGGCGGCGAGCAGGGCCGCCTCGCCCTGGAGCGTCACCGCATTGGCGACGCAGCGCCCCCCCGGCTGGAGCGCCGCCAGACCCGCCGCCAGGAGTCCGGGCTCCGAGACGCCGCCGCCGACGAACACCGCGTCCGGCGCGGGCAGGCCGGCGAGGGCCGACGGCGCCGCGCCGGTCACGACCGTCAGGTCCGGCGCGCCGAGTGTTTCGGCGTTGCGCCGGATGCGCGCGGCCCGGTCCGGCCGCGCCTCGATGGCGGTGGCGCGCACGGTCGGATGGCGCAGCATCCACTCGATGGCGACCGAGCCGGCGCCGGCCCCGATATCCCACAGGTGCTGGCCCGGATGGGGGCGGAGCGCCGCGAGGGTCAGCGCCCGGATCTCGGCCTTGGTGAGCTGCCCGTCATTCTCGAACAGGGCATCGTCGAGGCCGGGCGCGAGGGGGAGGGCGCTGCCGGCACCCGCGACGGCGATCGCCACGGTGTTGAGCGGGTCGATCAAGGCGAGCTCGAAGGCGTCCGCGCGCGCGGCGCGGATGGTCTCGCGCGGGCCGCCCATCGCCTCCAGCACCGTCACCAGAGACGCGCCGAAGCCGCGCTCGGTGAGCAGGCCCGCCAAGGCCGCCGGGGTCGCGCCGTCCCACGACAGGACGAGGAGGCGCGCCCCCGGCTGGATATGCGGGACGATCCGGGCGAGCGCCCGGCCGTGGAGGGTGACGAGGCCGCACTCGGCCAGCGGCCAGCCCAGCCGCGCACAGGCGAGGCTGAACGCCGAGACCTGGGGGAAGGCGCAGATCTCAGCCGGCGGCACCAGCCGGGCGATCTCGGCGCCGATGCCGTAATGGAACGGGTCGCCGGTGGCGAGGATGCAGGTCGGCTCACCCCGGCGCGCGAGGATCTTCGGGTAGGCGTCCTGGATCGGGCTGGGCCAGCTCCGCATCTCGGCGTCGAGGGAGCCTGCGAGCGCGAGATGGCGTCGGCCCCCATAGACCATGCGGGCGCCCTCCAAGGCCGCGGCGGCAGGGGGCGCCAGACCCGCCCGCCCGTCCTCGCCGATGCCGACGATCGACAGCCAGCGCCCGGCCCCGGGCCGGCTCGACAGGGGGTCAGCGCTCATGGACAAGGCGTCCATGACCAGCGGCGCGATGCGAATCCTGATCCTCGGCGGGACCGGCGAGGCCAGCGCCCTGGGGCGGGCGCTGGCTGGCCGGGCCGATCGCGCCGTGATGCTGTCCCTGGCCGGCCGCACCGCGGCGCCGAAGGCCGAGCCGGTGCCGACCCGGATCGGCGGGTTCGGCGGTGTAACGGGGCTCGCCGCTTATCTGCGCGCCGAGCGTATCGATCGCCTGATCGACGCGACGCACCCCTTCGCGGCGACCATTTCGGGCAATGCCGCCCGGGCGGCGGACCTGGCGGGCGTGCCGCTGCTGGCGATCCGCCGTCCGGCCTGGACAGCCGTTCCGGGCGATCTCTGGACCGAGGTCGACGGCATGGACGCGGCGGTCGCCGCCCTCGGCCCCGATCCCCGGCGCGTGTTCCTGACGATCGGCCGGCAGGAGGCCGGCGCCTTCGCGGCGGCGCCGCAGCACGCTTACTTGGCGCGCACGGTCGAGCCGCTCGGCGACGCGCTGCCGGTGCCCCACCTCATGACCATCGAGGCGCGCGGCCCGTTCGACGCGGCGGCCGAGGCCGCTCTGATGCGTGAAGCCGGCATCGAGATCCTGGTCAGCAAGAATTCCGGCGGGGCTGCGACCTACGGCAAGATCGCGGCGGCGCGCAGCCTGGCGATCCCTGTGATCATGGTGCGCCGGCCGGAGAAGCCCGGCGTGCCGAGCGTTCCCGATGCCGCCGGCGCGCTCCGCTGGCTCGATGCGGGCGATCATGCCGCCCCCGTGACCTTGCGGGATGTGTAGACGAACGGCAGGCCGGCGGATCGCGGGATCAGCCGCGTGGTCGAGGCACCGAGGATCACCACCGTCGCCATGTCGGCCGGAACGTCGCGCGCCGCGGCGAGGCTCGACACCTGGATCGCCTCGTCCGGCCGGCTGATCGCCCGGGCGAACATCACCGGGGTCTCCGGCGCCCGGATCCCGGCGGCGAGGTCGAGGGCCGCGCCGAGCTGCCAGGGTCGGGCGGCCGAGATCGGGTTGTAGAGCGCGACGACGAAATCAGCGCGCAGGACCGCCTCGAGCCGGGCGGTCACCACCGGCCAGGGCTTCAGGTTGTCGGAGAGGGACAGCGCACAGAAATCGCCGCCGAGGGGCGCCCCGAGCCGGGCGGCGGCGGCCAGCATCGCGGTGATCCCGGGCTCGACCGTGATCGCCAGGTCGCGCCAGGCCGCCTCGCCATGCTCGACCGCCTCGAACACGGCCGAGGCCATGGCGAACACGCCGGGATCGCCCCCCGAGACCACCGCGACCCGGCGGCCGGAGGCGGCAAGCTCCAGGGCATGGCGGGCGCGGTCGACCTCGACCCGGTTGTCGCTGGCATGCCGGACCAGGCCCGGGCGCTCGGGAACCCGGGCGACGTAGGGGAAATAGCCGACGAGGTCCTCCGCGGCGTCGAGGGCGCGACGGGCGGATTCGGTCAGCAGGCCCGCATCCCCGGGGCCGAGGCCGACCACCACGAGGCTGCCGGTCAAGGCCGACGCCCCTCGCCCGGCAGCAGCACCATGGAGAAGTACGGCGCCGCATCGTCGGGCTTGTCGGCGAGCATGACGACGCGCTCGCCCGCCATCGTGCCGCGCTCGACATAGACCGCCCGGCCCAGCAGGCCGGCCGCCTCTAGCGCCGCGCGCACCTTCGGCAGGTGGCGCCCGAGCTTCATCACCACGGCGGCGTCGGTCCCGCGCAGCCGCTCGGTGAGCGCGGCGAGCGGCAGGGTCGCGGGCAGGACGGTCAGCACGTCATCGCCCCAGGTGATCGGCGTGCCCGCCCGGGTCCAGCAGCCCGACATGCCGGTGACGCCCGGAACCACCTCGACGGGGAAGCGGTCCTTCAGCCGCCGCCACAGGTGCATGAACGAGCCGTAGAAGAACGGATCGCCCTCCGAGAGGATCGCCACGTCGCGCCCGGCGCCGAGATGGTCGGCGAGCCGGCCGGCGGCATCGTCGTAGAAGTCGGCGAGCGCCGCCACGTAGTCCGGGTGCTCGGGGTGGATCTCGGTGGTGTAGGGATAGGCCAGCGCCAGCTCGCGGGCCGGGTCGCGCAGGATCGCGTCCGCGATGGTGCGGGCATTGCCGCGCTTGCCGCGCTTGCAGAAATGGACGAGCACCGGCGCCCGCATCAGGACGCGCTGGGCCTTGACGGTCAGCAGCTCGGGATCGCCCGGGCCCATCCCGACGCCGTACAGCGTGCCGGTGACCGCGGCGGTGGGGAGCGCCTCGGCGGGGGCGTCGAGCCGTTCGAACCCGTCCATCACTCGATCTCGCTGGCGAGGGCGTTGACGGCCGCCGCCGTCATGGCACTGCCGCCGCGCCGGCCGTGGACGACCACGAACGGCACCCGGCCGTCCAGGGCCAGCGCCGCCTTCGATTCCGCCGCGCCGACGAAGCCCACCGGGATGCCGATCACCGCAGCCGGGGGCGCCACGCCGGCATCGAGCAGTTCCAACAGCCGGAACAGGGCGGTCGGCGCGTTGCCCACCGCCACGACGCTGCCCGGGAGGTGCTCGCGCCACAGCTCCATGGCGGCGGCCGACCGGGTGGTGCCGAGGTCCCGGGCGAGGTCCGGCACCCGGGGATCGCCGAGGGTGCAGAGCACCCGGTTGGCGGCGGGCAGGCGCGCCCGGGTGACGCCGTCGGCGACCATGCGGACATCGCACAGGATCGGCGCGCCGGCCCGGAGGGCCGCGACGCCGGCCTCGGCGAAGCCTGGCGCCATCTCCACATCCGCCGGGAGGTCGGTCATGCCGCAGGCGTGGATCATGCGCACAACCACGCGCTCCGCGGCGCCGGTCCAGCGGGCGAGCTCGGCCTCGGCGCGGATCATCGCGAAGGAGCGGGCGTAGATCGCGGCGCCGTCGCGGATGTAGTCGTAGCGGGACGCGGGTTCTTGAGCCGTCGCCGGCTCCGATCCTGTCTGGCGCTGGGCGTTCTGGCTCGCGCTCATACCGGTCTTCCGTCCCCCCCGTACCCCGTTTGGGCGATATCCGGCGCGAAGGCGGCGGATAGCCCGACGGTCTTGGCCCTTCCTAACCGGTCCAGAACGGCCTCGATAGGGAGGTGTATCCGTGGCTCGTCGCTGGGCGCGCCGCCAAGCACGGCACCGTAGAGACCCGCACGGGCGATCAACGTCAGGTCGGCGGAGCCGGGCCTGGCGCAGCCCTTGGCGCAACCGGACACGTGCGCGACATGGCCGCGGGCCGCCAGCGGCCGGAACAGCTCGGCCACCCGCGCGGCATCCGCCAGCGTCGGGGTCGAGCCGGAGGCGCAGCCCGGGGCGCCCGTGCAGGCATCGACATGGCGCCGGGGATCGTCGGTCGCGACGACGAATGCCGCGGCGAGATCCGCCAGCACCGCCGCCGCAGGAGCGCCGGGTGCCGCCAGCAGGACCATGCCGCGCGTCGGCGAGAGGCGGATCGTGTCCACGCCGAGCGTCTCGGCGGCGGCCACGACGCGGTCGAGGGCATCGGCGGTGCAGCGGCCAAACGGCGCTTCGATCGCGAGGATCTGGAGGTCGGGCCTCGCATGAAGGCCGGCGGCCGGCGCGAACGGCGCCGGGGTCGAGGAAACGCCGTCGCCTCCCTGCCGCACGGAGATGTCGATCCCCGCCGCCCCCGACGCGGGCATCGCCTCGACCACCGCCGTCAGCTCGTCCTCCGTCAGATCGCGCATCCGCCGCCGGCCCGTCCGCACGAAGGCGGAGAGCAGCGCCCCGACACGTCCGGGCGCCTCGCCCTCGGTGCAGAGACCGAGGTCCCGTTGTCCGACACCGGCACTCAGCGTGATGGCGATGGCACCCAGCCCCCGGGCGGTGAGACAGCAATCCGCCTCCGGCATCGCCACGCCCGGGTGATCCGCGATGGCCACGAGGGTCTTGGCCGGCAGGCCGGGGATGGCGCGGCCCGCCGCCTCGATGGCGCGGGCCACCGCCGGACCGTCGATCCACGCGTCCGGATCGTGGCCCGCCAGAGGGGAGGTGAGGGTCAGGCGCTGCGGGCCGCCGTCGGTGCGGACATCGCCGAGCCCGGTCGCCGCGAGCCGGTCCGACAACGCGGCGCCGGTCGCCTCGGTGACGCCGCGGATCTGGATGTTGGCCCGGGCGGTGAGGTCGAGATGGCCGTTCCCGAAAAGCCGTGCGCCCTGCGCCACCGCACTTGCCTGCGCCAGGGTCAGGACCCCCAGCGGCGGGTGGACCCGCGCCAGCAGCCCGTCCCCGGTGGGCATCGGGCGGGCGAGGCTCGGGCACCAGCCCCGGCGGGCGGCCGCCTCCGGCAGGGCGCGGCGATGCGGACGCGCGCTCATTCGGCCGCCGCCGGCAGGAGCGCATCGGCCGGCAGGGCGTTGCGCCGGCTGTGCCAGAGGCCCCGGTCGCGGGCCTCGTCGAAGCGTTCCAGGATCGCGCGGGTCGCGGCCGGGTTGGCGGCGCGCAGGCGCTCGAACACATCCGCATCGGCGATCCAGGCCGCGTAGAGCCGGTCGAAACCGGCATCGGTCACGGCATCGCTCGCCGCCGCCAGCACGAAGACCGCGTCGAGCCCCTGGGCCAACTCCTGCGCGCCCCGGTAGCCGTGGCGGAGTTGCGCGGCGATCCAGCGGGGATCGGCGAGGCGCCCGCCGATCAGGCGGGCGGCATCCTCCCGGGCCGTGCGGGCCTTCGGTCGCTCCGGATGGGACACGTCGAGGCTGTAGAGTGTCGGGCGACCGTCCTGAAGCGCGGCGGCGGCCGCGAAGCCACCCATGGCGTCCACCGCCGCATCGCCGTCGAACAGGTCGCGCTCGGCCGCATCGAAGGCGTGCCAATAGGCGTCGGCCGACGCGACCCGCACCGCAAAGCCCGCATCGGGCCCCTCGCGGTCGCCGTAGGCATGGCCACTGGCCGCGAGATAGGCGCGCCCGAGATCGGCGCGGGTCTCCCAGGGTCCGTCGAGGGCGGTGCCGGCGGTTCCGGCGCCGTAGCGGCCCGGGGCCGCGCCGTAGACCCGCGCCGCCGTCTCGCCGCGGCGGCGGGCCGCCGCCAGGGGGTTCTCGTCGTCGGCCTCGTCCCGGTCGGCCACCGCCCGGGCGGCGCGGTCGATCAACGCCAGCGTCTCCGGGAATGTGTCGCGGAACGCCCCCGAGACCCGCACGGTGACGTCGATGCGCGGACGGTCGAGCATCGCCAGCGGCAGCACCTCGAAGCCGGTCACCCGGGTGCTGGCATGGTCCCAGACCGGCCGGACGCCCATCAGGGCGAGGGCGTGCGCCACGTCCTCACCGCCGGTGCGCAGGGTTGGCGAAGCCCAGAGATCCATCACGATCCGGGCGGGATAGGCGCCCTCGTCCTGCAGGTAGCGCGTCACCACCGCCGCCGCCGCCCGGGTGCCGAGGAGCGTCGCGGCCCGGCTCGGGATCGCCCGGGGGTCGAGCGTCGCGAGATTGCGCCCGGTGGGCAGCACGTCCGTGCGCCCCCGGGACGGGGAGCCGGACGGCCCTGGCGCGACGAAGTGTCCGTCAAGCGCTGCCAACAGTCCCACGCGCTCGCCGGCCGCCGATGCCACGAGCGCGGCCGGCGCATCGTCGGCGGCGCGGCCGAAGATGTGCAGCCCGTCGCGAAACACGGTTTCGCCGAGGTCGCAGAGATGCGCGTCGAGCCGGGTCAGCGCCTCGTCCATCGGCGTGTCCGGGCCGATGCCGGCGCCGTCGAGGAGCCCGGCCGCGGCGGCATCGTCCAGGATGGCGCTGGCGATCAGCCCGGCCCGGCGCAGATCGAGGACGCTGGCGGCAGCGTATTCCTCGACCAATTCGCGCAGGCGCGCTGCCTCGGGAGAGGGCGCCGGTCCGGTGACGGCGGGGGTCAGATGGCCGAGGGCGATACCGCCGAGGCGACGCTTGAGCGGGGCGGCCTCCCCCGGATCGTCGACGATGAACGGGTAGACCACCGGGAGGTCGCCGACGCAGAGGGCCGGGAAGCAGTGCGGCGACAGGGCGACGGCCTTGCCGGGCAGCCACTCCGCCGTCCCATGGGTCCCGAGCTGCACCAGGACGTCGAAGCGCTGCTGCAGCCCGAGATGGAAGGCCAGATAGGCGTGCGTCGGGACGCGCTCCGGATCGTGGTAGCCCGCCTTCCGGTCGGAATCCCGCCCGCGATCCGGCTGGAGGAAAACCGTGAGACCGGCATCGGCGGTGGCCATCCGGAAACGGAACACGCCGTCCATGCAGGCCGCGTCGGCCTCGGGCTGGCCCCAGGCGTCGAGGACGGCGGCGCGGATCGTCCCGGGAAGCCCCTCGAACCAGACGGAATAGGCGGCGAGCGGCACGTCGAAATCCGCCGGGCCCTCGGTCAGGGCCGCCATCAGGGCGCCGGGCTGCGGCAACGTGCCCGCCGCATAGCCAGCGGTGGTGAGATCAGCGGCGATGGCGCGGGCGCTCTCGGGGGTGTCGAGACCGACCGCGAAGCCCGCCCGTCCACCCCGGGCCGGGTAGTCTGACAGAACAAGCGCGATCCGCCGGTCGGATCGGGGCAGGGCGGCCAGCCGCAGCCAGCCCGCAGCCCGGTCCGCGAGGGCGGCGATCCCGGGCCCGTAGGACACGGCCCGGCGCTCGGCGAAACCCGCCAGTTCCGCGGCTTCTTCCTTGAACGAGATCGGGAAACCCGAAAGCCGGCCGTCGAATTCCGGCAGGGCCACCTGCATGGCGAGGTCGGCCGCGCCGAGCCCCCGGGCCGAAGCTTCCCAGGCCGTCCGCGGGGACCCGACCGTGAAGGCCTGGAGCACCGGGCAGGCGGCGCCGTCGAGGACGAAGTCGATCCCGTCCTCGCGGGCCGAGAACGCCGTGGCGGCGATCACGAGATCGGGCTTGCGCGCCCCCACGGCCAGGGCCACCGCGCGGGCGGCTTCGGGCTCCTTGAGGCTCGAGACCGCCATGGGCAGCACCCCGATCCCCCGGGCGCGCAGGGCGGCGGCGAGGTCCACGAAGGGGGCGGTGTCGCCGCCGAGCACGGCGGATCGATAGACCAGGAGCAGGACCAGCGGCTCGGACCGGCTCCGCGATCCGGCGAGCGGGATCGCGCTCCGGGCAGCCGCCACGGCCGTGTCGAGGGGCAGCACGCCGCAACCGGGGCACCAGGGGAAGCCGCGCGGCAACGGCAACGGCGGCTCGACCGGGATGTCGGCACCGGTCCGGACCGCGAGCAGCCGCAGCATCCGGCGCAGGTTGTCCGAACCGCCCGCGCGGAAATAACCGTCGAGCTGCGCGGCGAGGTCGGGATCGGTGGAGAAGCCGGCGAGCCGCGGATCGGGCCGGTCGTCCCCCGGCAGGACCGCGAGCGTCACGCCATGCGTCCGGGCCGCCGCGGCGCAACGCTCGATTCCGTAGCGCCAGTAATCCAGCCCGCCGAGGCAGCGGATCACGACGAGCTTGGCGCGCGCCACCACCCGCTCGACGTAGAGATCGACCGAGAGCGGATGCCTGAGCTTGGCGAGCTTGGCGAGGCGCAGGCTCGGGAGCCCGGGCTCGGCGGCGTGCGCCTGCGCGATGCCCGCGAGGTCGCTGTCGGTGAACGACAGCACCACGAGATCCCCGGGCTCCTGCCCGAGATCCACCGCCGCCTCGCCCTCGTCGAGGGAGACGGCATCGATGCGCACGAGATGCATCGCGCGGGCCCTTAGATCGTGTCCGGACGGGCGCGCACGACGGATTTCATCCCGCGAGCGCCGCCGCCACGGCGGCCCGGTCGAAACCCTTCAAGCCGATCACCACCAGCGTGCCGTCCCGGGCCTCGCCCGACCGCCAGGGCCGGTCGAAATGGTGGACGACGCGACGCCCGACACCCTGCACCACGAGGCGCATCGGCTTTCCCTCGACCTCGGCAAAGCCCTTGATCCGCAGGACGCCCGCGGTCTCCGCCGCCGCCTCGACCCGGGAAGCGAGGTCGGCGGCCGTCACCGCCGGGCGGATCGGCAGCGCCACGGTCTCGAAGTCGTCGTGGTCGTGATCCTCGCCGTCGCCGTGATGGGAGGGGCGGGCGTCCAGATCGTCCTCGGCCGCCGCGCCGAGGCCCAGCAGCACGCGGGGGTCGATGACGCCGTTCTCGGTCTCGACCACCTTCACGGCGCGGGGCAGATGGCCCTCCACCTCCGCCCGGACCCGGGCGCGGGTCGCAGCGTCGATCAGGTCGGCCTTGTTGAGCACCACGAGGTCGGCGCAGAGGAGCTGGTCCTCGAACACCTCTTCCAGGGGATTGTCGTGATCGACCGACTGGTCGGCGGCTCGCTGGGCGGCCAGCGCCTCCGGATCCTCCGCGAAGGCGCCCGATGCGACCGCCGGCCCGTCCACCACCGCGACGACGCCGTCCACCGTCACCCGCGAGCGGATCGCCGGCCACTGGAAGGCCTGGACCAGGGGCTTGGGCAGGGCGAGGCCGGAGGTCTCGATCAGGATATGCTCCGGGGGCTCGGCGCGGCCGAGCAGCGTTTCGAGCGCCGGAACGAAATCGTCTGCCACGGTGCAGCAGATGCATCCGTTCGGCAGTTCGACGATGGAATCTTCGGTGCAGCCCTCGACCCCGCAGGCGGCCAGGAACGACTTGTCGAAGCCGACATCCCCGAACTCGTTGACCAGGATCGCGAGGCGACGCCCCTTGGCGTTCTCGACCACGTGGCGCACGAGCGTCGTCTTGCCCGCGCCGAGGAAGCCCGTGACGATGGTGCAGGGGATCTTGGCGACGAGGGTCATTCCGCGGCCTCCAGGGTGCCGGCCTGAGGCGGGCTCGGATCGGGGAAAGGGGGGATGCGCGCGATCACCCCGGTGCGGAACGCCGCGGGACGCTGCCGCCACGGCACGATGCCGTCGGGGGTCTTCGCGTAGGCGGACAGACCGTCCAAGATAATCTCGGCGGAGGCGGCCGGATCCAGGTCGCCATACACGTAGGTCCAGCGGTCGGCCGAGGCGACCGCCACCGTGCAGGGCCGCTTGCACACGGACAGGCACTCCGCCGGCTCGATCCGCGGGTCGGGCGCGTCGCCGGCCCGGTCCCGCAGGGCGTCGAGAAGCCGGGCTCCGGCCCGGGGACCGTCAGGATCGTCGCCCTCGCGGCGGCAGGTGGTGCAGACGTACAGGACGGTCTCAGGCACGGGCGACCCCGCGCGCCGTCTCGCGGCCGAAGACCTGCCAGGCCCGGCCGAGCCCGAGGCCGATCAGCATCCAGAACACGAAGCTGATCGCCAGCGAGCGGGCGGCGAACTGCGCCGCCAGTGCCGCCGGAAGTTCGGACGCGCCCTCAGGTGCCTGGGGCGCCCCGGCCACGTGCGGGGCGATGATCAGGACGAGCCCGCCCAGGATCGCGATTAGCGTGCGGCGAATCGCTATCAGGTACAGGCCCATCCCGGTCGCCGCCGCGGTCATCAGCCACCAGGCCTGCCGGATGGCCAGTGGCGCGGCCTCGCTGCCGGGCAGTTCGGGGGGCAGCCCGAGGCCTGGCGCCAGGGCGACGCTCGCGAAGCCCGCCACCGCGAAGGCGAGGGCAACCTGCGGCGTCGGTTCGCGCCCGCAGGCCAGCATGACGGCGCCGAGCAGAAGGGCGTAGCCGACGCCGCCGACCAGCGTCGCCAGCGCGGTGAACGCCATCCGGGGCAGGCCGGGAGCGGGCTCCCAGTCGGGTGCGGCATCGGGCGCCGCGTGGTCGTGGCCGGCATGGGCCAGCACGATCGGCAGGGCACGCGCGGCCTGGTGGCTCGGCTCGGCATGCTCATAGCGCTCGGCCGCCACGATCAGCGGCGACGTGAGCGTGAGTTCGAGGCCCGTCACGACGACGGCCGCGAGGAAGCCGGCGGCCAGAGCCGCCGACAGAAGCCGGATGATCATCCCTGTGACGATGGCGTCAGTGGCAGGGGAAGTTCTGGGTATGCCGGAAGTCGTGCGCCGCGTTGTGGAACGCGATCGCCGGCGAGAAGCCGACCATGAACAGCAGGCCGAGGCCCAGGATGGCCGCGAGCGCGACGGCGACCGGGCGCTCCGACGAGCGGGCACCGACGGCGACGGGGGCGAGGGTCGAGGTGGTCATCGAGCGTGTCTCCAGCCGCCCCACCGGCGGCATTGCGGGATCCTGTCGTGACGGCAGGTCTCCTGGCTCGCGGGTCGACGCGCCTACCGCCTTCCCGGATCGCTCCGGTGGCCCTCTGGCAGACGCTCACCGCTCACAGTTGCGGGGGCAGCCGCGGATTCGAGGCTCGCGCCCCTCACCGCATTCCCTT
>NZ_JAKSYC010000061.1 GCF_022829585.1 Methylobacterium sp. J-026 | reverse complement strand
GGTGTGCGGGAGCAGGAATGAGCGATGTCGTGGCCGCCCTGCTTCTAGCGCTGGCGGCCGAGAACGCCGAGTTGCGCGAGCAACTGGCCTCCGCTCAAGACATGCTCGTCGAGACCGCGATCGACGCCGGCAACATGCACGTCCTCGTCGAAGCCATGAGAACAGAGCGGGACACGTGGCGGGAGGAGGCCAAGCTGGTCCGTGCAGCCTTGCAGTTGGCTGAATAGGGGCAAGGCGCCCCCCCCGTCGAAGCTCTGCACCCGCAAGCAGGCCACAATCGTATCCAGGCGCTCCAGCGGGTCGCTGAGGCTGGGACCGAGCAACACAGCCGTCCCAAAGGAAAGGCGATTATATCGTTGACACATGGCGTAGCGCTGACGCGGAGGTTGCCCGAAGGCGGGCGTGATGCGGTCAACGGGTGACGTAATAAGTCTATTGCTAGACTCTGGCCGTCGGGGCGATATCTCCGGCGGCTTTTTGCTGCCGACGCTGTGAAGGCTTACATTGAGGCTGATCCAAGGGCCGCACCGATGCCGACAGACACGCCCCTCAAATCAAAGCCCCCCTAGCTCGGCGCCGAGAGGCTGACGCCCGGGAGACTCGAGGACAGGCAGTAACAGACATGCACGCTAGAACCGACCTCGTGTGGCCAGATGTACGGCGCTTGTCACTGATCTTTGACTCGGCACTACTTTCGGCCGCAAAAAGAATTGCACGCACGCTCGAACTTTTAGCCGAAGATGTCGCCTTGGTGAAGACAACCGCGGCGGCCGTAGCCGCTTCACAGCCGTTCTTGAACCCACAGAATGGCGGATGGCCGTTACATCTGAGAAGTCCAAGCCACCCGGCAAGCTCGGGGCTCAGAAGCTGACGCCCGCGGAACAGCGTCGCCGGTTCATCGAAGCCGCTCGCGAGGCTGGTGCCAGTGAGGACGAAGCCGATTTCGATGCAGCGCTGAAGCGGGTCACAAAGCCGAAGGCCGCGAAGTAGCGGACCTACTGGTCTGTGATGGAGAAACTGGCCCGTGCGCTCATCACCAGCCGGCCAACATCGTCGTAGGCCTGAGCGGTGAACTCGTCCACGCCGGTTTGGCACTCTTCGTCCCGCATGATCTCGGTCAAGGCTCTGCGGAGTAAGTCACGAAGGGCGCTTGGGCTCGGTAACTCGACGCCCTCCTCATCTATCGCCGTAACGTGGTTCGCCGTGTTGATGAAGTAGCGCACATTCACGCATCCATGACCTGGTAGGCCCTACGGTGCTAACTCGCGATATCTTGCATCGTTCGTTGAAAGCGAAGGCTTACGGCATCGTTTGTGCGAACGGTATAATCGTCAAAGGAAATGCCGGATTAGGTGGTGCTATCAGAGGACACCCTAGCCCCCAGCTCTGACCCGAGCGGGTCCCTCGCTGGTCAGCCGCCGGATCGCCCACCCATTAGGTCATTCCTGGCTCAACCCTCGCGGTGACGACCCAGGCTCCCACCCTCGTATAGGATGCGCGGCTGCCGGCCTGCGTAGCTGACGCCCAGATCGAACCGCGCAGAGCCCGCTCTGCGCGTACCCCGAGTTGGGTTGGCCACCACAAAATCGATGACCGAGCGCGCGGCGCATTTGGACTGGGGCATGTTGCAGGTCACGCGAAGGGTCCCAGGCCGGATGGCGTAGCGGCGTAACGGCCACTGCCTGATGGCGGCCCGCTTCTCGTTGATGAGCTGCCCCTGCGTATAGGGACGCCCGTAGAACTGCACTGTCGGCCCGTACATGTACGGCACGCCCGCGACCGCGTCGCCGTCATTCGATGACCAGATCGCGAGGTAGCGCTCTGCGATGGTGGCCGTGCGCCGCTGCATCTCCGCCGCCGACTGCGCCAGGGCCTGAGTTGAGCCTAGGGCGAGGCAAGCACAGAGCAGCAGAAGGAATGGCCTTGGCATGGATGGGACTCCTCTGCGGGTGCGAGGAACGCTCAGAACTGGCCGCCGGGTCCGGAGAGCCAGCGCATCAGACCGTCCGAAGCGACGACACTTCGGCGTGGCGAGGGGGCGTCCACATTGAGGTCGTCGCGACCTGCCAGCCGCACCGTCCTGTAGGGGCTCGGGACAGGCAAGCGCGCGCGGCGGGGCTCAGGCCGCCGAGCAGCCAACCGGGCCTCGTCGACGGCATGGAGCGATGGCAGATTTCGGGATGGGGCGGGCTGAGGCTTCGGCTTAGGACCGGCTGCCTCGGCGACACGAAACCGAGCATGTCTACCATCCTCGTCGAGGGCGCGCCGAGGCGCCTCCAAGGACCCGAGCCGAGGTCCGTCCACATCCAGCGCTGGGCGGGCGTGCTGGCCCCTGTCAGCAAGCCTAATCCGGTGACGTTCCATGCCCTCGTCGGTCGGACGGACAGGCACGGGCATGGCTTGCAGGACAGGACTCCTCTTCCCATCCGCGACGGACTTGGCGCCCTCTCCGGGCACCTCGGCGGGACCAGGGGTAAACTGAAGCTTCGGGGGTGCGGGCGCCACGGCGGTAAGCTTGACTGGATCCGACCAGGGCAGCGGCTGCCCGTGGGCTTCAGCCCGCAGGCGCTCGGAGAGGGTGGGCACGGCCACGTGTGGTGCCTCCGCGACATCCCTGTGAGCGTCGCCGCGGGACATGTATGCGCTCGTGCTGGCCACCCCGGTTACGAAGGCGACGGCGACGGCGAACAGGAACCTCGTTGACGCTGTCATGGACTACCTCGCAGAGACCGCAGGTGGTATCACGGGATACGCACGGCAACCGCGTAGATAGGACGGAGACCGCCACCGGATCGATGCGAACGAACCCCCATCTACGCAGCCGCTGCCGTAACGCCCCGCCGCTCGCCATTCGGCGCCCATGCCCGCGCAGCAGGGCCAGACCTACGATCCGCAGGAGGAGCCGGCGCCCCGGGGGGCTTGGTTCGACGCTTCACACGACCATAATCCGACGGTGGCTAATGCATCAGCGTACCTGCCTCGACGCATCCGACGTGCGCATCCTCATGGCTGCGGGACGCGCTGAGGCCGAACGGCGCGGCCTTCCGGTAGCGTTTGCGATCGTCGACGAGGCAGGCGTGCTGCTCGCTCTCGAACGCCTCGACGGCGCGCGACTGCACACGCCGGAGGCGGCTTGGTTGAAGGCTCGGACCGCCGCAATCACGCGCACATCGACCGAGGACCTTCAGGCGGCGATCCAGACGAACGCAGCGCTTCTCGCCTTCCCAAGACGCCTACCTCTGACGGGTGGGTTGCCGTTGCTGGTCGGCGAGGAGATCGTGGGCGGCGTCGGCTCGTCGGGTGGCGAACCTGAGGACGATCTAGCCGTGTGCCACGCCGTGTGCGCAGCGCTCCGACGGCTGCCCGTCGCTGGCTGAGCGATGGTGTGTTCGGCCGGTCAAGTGACGTGTCGTCGATGACCCGGCCGCGTCCGGCTACGCGCCGAACCCCGACTACAGCCAGGAGGATTGGGACGAGGTGTCCGACAATCCCGAGCTGACGGATGCGGAGATCGCCGATCTACGTCCGAACGGCGAGGGCCTGCCCGCCGAGATGGCCGCGGCGTTCAAGAGTCTCGGCGGTCGCCCGAAGTCCAAGGTCAAGGCCGTCCCGGTCTCGCTGCGGGTGCCGCCGGATGTGCTGGCAGCCTTCTTAGGCACCGCGATAGCCCTTTCCATCATCACGAGGATGCTCATGAGGCGGGACTTCCTGATCGCCCTCAGGTGCGCCCATGTCGCCCGGTTCGGTGCCTCCCGACGAGCGTGGACCCTCTACCGTCCCTCTCACCGGAAGGTCCTGATAGGCGCGCTCTCCCGGTGGTGTCTCGGCGGGGTCGGTCTCGGGGTGCTTCGGATCGATCATGCTTGTGCTCCTTCCGACGCTCAGGGACGAGTGGGCTTGTAGGGCTGCACCACCTTCGGCTGTAGCTGGCTCCGGATGGCATCGACTTGATCCGGCGGCAGCTCCTCGACGCTCATCTGCAGGCTTGGCCCGACGACCTTCCCGAAGGCCTCACGAGCATCGGTCTCATCGTCCGCCAGCACGATCATGAGGTGCGTATCAGATACCGTGTCGTCCGGCGGGGGCAACGTCATCTGCTGGGCTATAAAGACGGGCATGGTGCGATCCGTGCTGCCTCGACTAACCCAAGTGTTGATTGAGAGCTTCTTCTCCAGCCGCGCGTGCCTCGTCCTCACTCGCGTAGGTGCCATCCGACATGATGACCGGGTTCAGCGGCATGTCGTCGGTGTCGAAGAGATGCCATTTGAAGCGTCCGGGCTTCGAAGGATCGGGCAGGACCCGGACGACGGCAGGAGGTGCTCTATCCATGACCTATCATGCCACGCTCACCAGCCCAGACCAAGGTGCGGTTCAGGAAGAGGCGTCGAACATTATCGTAGCGGGACCGCCCTCGACAGCCACGCTCACCAAGATCGTCTCGCCGGGACGCGCTACGTCATTGCCGCCCTCGCCTTCGTCGTCGCTGCCGGTGGGGCGTAGGCGGTTGAACTGCTTCAGAAGTTCAAGCCCAATACCCTCTACGTCGATGCTCGCGCGACGCCTTTGGAGATCGGTTGGCGGCCGGTTCCTGAAGCGGCATCAAGCAGGGTGTGTGACGGCCGCGAGAATACCTGCGAGGCCTACTCAGAGGCTGAGACCAGCGCGCCGTTCGGATCCGCGGCCTGCTCGATGCTCTGCAAGCGCGGCGAGCAGATCATCAGCGTGACGACGATTGGCGACAGAGACATCCTAATCCGATCCGCGTCCTGTCGGTCCGGCTTCTAGTGGTACCGACCAAGAAAAGCCCGCGCCGGTGAACCGGGCGGGCTGAAAAAACGATCTGCGAGACTAAGACTACTTCCCGCTGGGCGCGGCGTAGCTGCCAGTCGTCCCGTTGCCGCCGCCGCTGCCGGCGGGCGCACCGCGAGTGGTGTTCCGGACGAAGCTGGCACCGGGGTACTTCCGCTGCGTCCGCATCATCGAGCGTCGGCGCATGCGGTGACGTCTCATCCGAACATTGGTGAGCATATCGGAAGGCGAAGAGACGCCGGCTACGGGGCCAGCCGGCACGGCTGAGGCGGGAAGGGCCAGACCGCCGAGGCCAAAACCAGCAAGCGCGGCGGAAACAAACATTCGCATGGAGTTTCTCCTTGCCTCAGCGCAGGAGTATCGCGTCGGCCTGTTGGAAAGTCCTGAAACGAGGCGGCAGTTCACTGCTTCCAGGGGCCCGCGACTCAGCACCGCGTGTTTTGACGGATCACCAGCGACCAGCCCCCTTCCGTCTTCACCGCCTCCCGCCCATGGTTCTGCACCACGATGCGGAAGGGGGCGCCAGTGGCAGAAGGATCTATTGGAGTGGATCCGCGGCTGGAACGCTCCTCACGCGTAAAGGATGCTCCAAACGCTGGTGAGATCGACGACCTCCCCTGCCAGCCTGTGATCAGATCGGGCGGCGGGGCCGAGCCGATTGCGTCTATCTCACTACGCGCGCGCTATGGACCAATGCCGCCTCAAGGCGCGCGGGATCAATGCGGGTGACGACAACCCCGTGCTCAGGACTTCCGTCGAAGCTTGTGAAGTAGAAGCGGCCAGCCGCGTCCCAAGCATTGAAACCGGTGTGGACGTGCAAATGCTCTAAAGCCGGGTCGAGTTCGGCCATCGTACATAGGCGCCGCGTCCGACCGCTCGCGAACTCAAATTGGTACAGCGTCGTATCTTCACTCGGCCGTGGGGATGTGCTGGTGCCGACATAGGCACTCTTTCCGTCAGAGCTCGGCGCAAAAAGCCAGAACTCGACACCGCCCCAGCCCGCCGTCTTACCTGTTTCTACTTGGCCCAGGTATGCCCACGTATGCGCATCCTGATCGAACCGGTAGACGTGACCGCGGTCGTCTCCGAACACGCACCGCTTACCGCCGTCCATGCACTGCCCTGTCTCCAGGGCTAGGCCGTCCTTCAGCAGCCAGTCCTTCTCCTCACCGAAGCCGGTCTCTGGGTCGTAGTAGTGCACGTGGTCGTGCGCTGTTGGTTCATCCCAGTTGCTGGCGGTGAAATAGAGGCGGCCGTGGGTGTCGACCCACATCACCCGCCCTGTGTAGACGTAGGGCTGCTTGTATGAGGCCGGGCGACCGAGGTCCTGGGTGCGTCCGCTGGCGACGTCGTAACGATAGATCGCACCGGTCGGCACGCCCGCGCCGTAGATGACGTTGCGGGCTGGGTCAGAGGCGAGGGTGATGAGATTGCCATGGGGCACGGCACTCCCGCTAGGCTCGGACGCGCTTAGGTCCATGAAGCTGTCGTGGGCGGGATCGTAGGCGTACCAGTGAAAGCCGCGTCGATCGAGGTAGCCCGCGTCGAGGTCCGAGCGATCCATGGTCGCGACGTAGATCTTGCCGTTATGCCAGAGTGGCCGGGTGTGGAATTTCTGGGCCGTCTCCCCGGGCAGCCAGTTTTGCGCGATCTCTGACGCGGAGCGCGCATCACCGACGTACCGCAGCGTGCCCGCCTGTGCGTCGATGCGATACAGGGCTGCGTTCGTCTTGTGATCCATGCCGCCGACGTAGATGCTACCGTCAGGCGCGGAGCCGGTTGCGTGCCAGCTCTGGGTAGGGCGCAGACCGTTTGGCGTGTCCGGCAGCCGCCAGTGCCACGTGCCGTCGAGGGTTCCTGCCCAGCCCACCTCGATCTTTTTAGGCTGTGAGGTCTGTCGCTCGGAGGCTTGGCCCGTGGTGGGCAGCGCGAAGCAGGCGAGCATCGCGCCGAGGCAAGTGATCTGCCGCAGCATGGTATCTGTTCCCGGGGGGCGAAGCAGCCTGCGCCGGCCGCGCTTCCGTTCTGTGTCAGCAGGCCAACACCCGCTTGCATGTACCGTTCCTGTCGGATCGTTCGACGTCGGAATGCCCCGGTTCGTCAGCAAGCTGACCCACGACGCATGTGGCCACGGACGTAGCCCCCATCCACGGGACATCGCCCCCGCCTAAAGGCGTCCGCCGCACCGGCCGGGCGGCCATAGCATCACGGTTTGCCCGGCCTCGCCCACCCTCCGATCGCACCGCGGCTGGTAGTGCAATAGACGGCGAGGCTGCGTCTGGCGGCCAGCCGATCTGAGGTCATGACCAACCACGGACCGACGTAGCTACAAGCTTTCGAAATTCTCTACGATCCGGCATCCCCACGAACGCTAGGTAAGTATCTTTATCTTGCGTTGAGGCGAACCTTGTGCCGAACTTGCTCAACCCGGTCCTGTTCACGGTGCTCGGCGACCCGATCACGCTGGCCAAGGCGCTGTCGGTTGCGGGACTTTCACTCGACGTGCTCGGCGTCGTGGTCCTGCTCGTCCAGGGTCTGCGCGGGAGGCTGGAGGATGTCGCCGATACAAGCGGCGATGCTCAGATCTGGCGCGATATGCACCGCCGAATGTACGACATGTCGATCGTCTCGAATTCGACGCACATGCTGGAGGAGACACGACTCGAACGGAAGGCGCTGGCCCTCCTACGCGGTACACGAGCCGGTTTTGGACTGATCCTGATTGGCTTCGTCCTGCAGCTCCTCGGAACACTTGCCTCATGAGCAACGCCCTCGTCCCGCTTGTCGAGCCCGTCGAGGCCCGGCCACCCAGCAGGCGGACGACGACGCGCAGATGATCCGGCTGTGGCTCGCCCGGTCCGCCAGTCCACACACCCGCCGGAATTATGTGCGGGAGGCGGCCCGGTTCCTGGCGCACGTCGGCAAGCCGCTCGGCTCGGTGCGGATGGGCGACCTACAGGAATACATCGCGGGCCGGCCGGGCTCATTGGCGAAGGTGGCGCTGACGGCCGCGGCCCTGAAGTCGCTGTTCACGTTCGCGCAGGAGGTCGGGTTCCTGCGCTTCAACATCGGCGCGCCCGTGAAGGTGCCGCCGATCAAGAACACCCTGGCCGAGCGCATCATGGCCGAGGCTGACGCCCTGCTGATGATCCGGCAGGAGGCTGCCCTACAAAACCGCGTCCTGCTGACCGTGCTCTACGGCGGCGGGCTGCGCATCTCCGAGGTTTGCGGCCTGCGCTGGCGCGATCTCACGGCCCGCGATGAGGCCGGACAAGCGACGGTGTTCGGCAAGGGCGGCAAGACCCGGGTCGTGCTGTTGTCGGCAGCGACGTGGAAAATGCGTACGGCGCTACGGGAGGAGGCAAGTCGCAGAGTTGGCGACTTGCAGGTTGCAGATGACAAGTTGGCATCTGTATCGGCCGACGCGCCGGTGTTCCTGTCGCGGAAGGGTGGGGCGCTCGATCCGAGCGCGGTCCACCGGGTGATGAAGGCCGCGGCTGCTAGGGCAGGGCTCCCTGGCGAGGTCTCGGCTCACTGGCTGCGGCACGCCCATGCCTCGCACAGCCTGGATCGTGGGGCACCGATCCACCTTGTGCAAGCCACGCTCGGCCACGCCTCGGTGGCAACGACGGGCCGGTATCTGCACGCGCGGCCATCTGAGAGCTCGGCGCGGTTCCTGGGGGTTTAGGGACCGTCGTTGACCTCAGCCCTTAAGGTTCGCTTCCCCAGCCTCAGCGTCGGGCATCTTGTAGCCGCGCTCCCAAATCCGGTGCTCCTCAGAGCCATCAGGGTAGGGATTGGCGGTGATCGGCTCGCCGCGGTCGCGCGCGTGACGCCCCTCGTCGCTGATCGTAGCGGGTGAACGGGACGAGAGCATCACGGTGCAAACCTCCTGGATTTTGGCTCGGCCACAAGCACGCTACATCCGGCGGACGAACGCATTCAAGGGGCGCTCAGGGAGCGGGATCCTGTAAGATCCTCATATGAATGGAACACAATTACCTGCTCTCCCAGCAACCGTTTAGAAACTTGAACGTTAAATTTCGTCAGGATGTGGTGTTAGATAGGTTTTTTAACCAAATGTAAACTATTGCTGCCGTTATGATTTGCGTGATAGCGCAGAATATTACTTCGCTGGTACACAGCTGGTTTCTCGATGCCACTCAAGCATCTCCGTCGTCTTGAGCGCCTGCATTTTCTCCGTGACAAGCGCGGAGCAGCGGCGGTTGAGTTCGCTTTCGTGGCGATGCCGTTTCTGGCGCTGTGCGGTTCAGTTTTCCAGGTCGCGTTTCAAATCTGGGCGACACAGAATTTTGATCGTGCACTGCAAAATGCGGTCCGCACAATCTTCACCGGACAATTCCAGATCGCCAATGCTGGCCAGACCGATGCCGCAACCCTGCTGGCGGCCCTGAAGACGACGATGTGCGGGCCGGCGACCGCTTCCATCGTCAACGTTTTCAATTGCCAAGCGGTCAAGATCGACGTCGCGACGTCGAGCACTTTCGCGGGCGCCACCGCGTCGACGCCGATCAACGCCACGACGGGGACGTGGAACACGAGTTTCGGGACCAACTATGCCTGCGCCAAACCGGGCACGATCGTCATCGTCACCGCCGCCGTGCAGTTCCCGACCTTCTTCAACCTGATGGGGTTGAACACGCGAAAGTTCAGCAGCGGCACGGGTGCCGGATCGAGCCTTCTCACCTCGACGGCGGTGTTCCGCACCGAGCCGTACCAAATTGTCGGGACGAGTCCGTGCTGAGGTGCTTCGCTCGCCGGGCTGGGCGCATGTGGCGCGACCGCCGTGCGACCGCCGCCGTGGAATTTGCCGTGATATTGCCGGTCCTGCTCGCCATCTGGGCGGGCATGACGGAACTAGCGCATGCAATCGACGAATGGCGCAAGCTGACCCTGCTCGCTCGCACGGTCGCTGATCTGACCGGACAAGGCGACACGCAAAACCCGATCAGCGCGACGCTGATGAACGACATCGTCGCCTCTGCCACCACAGTAATGCGCCCGTTCAATTCCTCGACGGTAAAAATCGTAGTCAGCGCCATGGGCGTTGGGCTAAATGGTGCGAACCTGATCCCGACCGTTTGTTCTAGCGTCGCCAACGCCAATGCCAGCCCCCGCAGCACAGGGACAGCCACTGGCCTGACTGTGCCACCGGGCTACCAGACCGCGGGCATGCGTTATGTCTTCGCTGAGGTCAGCATCGCTTACACCCCGATGATTGGGGGAGCGCTGATCCAACTCGCAAAGGGCGTCAGCAGCACGATTACCTTCTCGACCAGCGTCCCGTGGCCGGCGCGGGGCGGCAAGACCTATGGAACGAACACCTACACCGAGGTCGTAGTGCCGGCCTCCAACGCGATGGCGTGCAATGGCTCGACACCCTGATGAACTGCGGCAAGGGGCTTGGAACGGGATCGCCCGGGATCGCGGCGGCAATGTCGCTATCTTGTTCGCGTTCCTCAGCGTGCCGATGCTTATGTTCGGTGGGGCGGCGATCGATTACGGCTTCGCAACCCGGGTCGAGACGAAGCTACAAGCCGCGACGGACGGCACTGCACTCCTCCTTTGCCAGACCCCGCTCACGACCTCGACGTCGGATCTAAACGCCTTAGCCCAGACGGCGATGATCGGAGCAATGGGGGCGCCGAACCTCGTGGTCGATCCTCTGGTGATCACCAGCAACCCGCGCCAGATCACTCTGACGGCGCACAAGCAATCGTCGGTCTTTTTCGGAAAGCTCACGAAGACGACGGTCATCAATCCGGGCGCCAAATCACAATGCGCCACGCCACTACCCAAAACATTCGAGATTGCCCTCGTGCTCGACAATACGGGATCAATGGCCGAGTCGAGCGGTGGGCAGACGAAGCTGCAGGCGGTTCAAACTGCTGCGACGAACTTCGTCAGCTATGTCTACACCAACAGCGCCTTCTCGAGCGCAACTAGGATCTCGATCGTGCCGTTCGCTGCTGCGGTGGCCGTTGATCCATCAACGTACAGATATGCTTCCTGGATCGATCAAAACGGACAATCCAGTTTGCACTGGACCAACATACTCTCTCCGAGCAGCTCGAGCTTCACGAGCCGGTTCGATATCTTCACAAAGCTGAAAGCAGCTTACTCCGGCTGGGGTTGGGCGGGGTGCCTGGAAACGCTGCCATATCCTTTGAACGTACAAGATGGAGCACCGGCCAGCGGCAACAAAGACTCCTACTACATACCGTTGCTGGCTCCTGACGAACCTGGCGACTCCAGCAATACATATGCGGGTTTCAACGTCAATGGCAATACATACTATAGCTTCAATAGCTACATTGATGACGACAACAGCAGCAAGTCTGGCAGTTGCCCGATAATGCCGTCTGGAACATCTTTTAACGCCGCCGAAGGCCGAGCGTGTAAGTATGTTAGCCCCGCCAACCCAGCTCCAACAAGCTCGAACACCTCCACTGGCGTCCCGAATGGCCCTAATTTCGGGTGCACCACGCAGCCGTTGCAGCGACTGACGAATAATACGATTACGCTGAAGACCCTGATCAACAACATGGCGCCGTTGGGCTCGACCAACATCCACGAGGGCTTCATGTGGGGCTGGCGAACGCTCTCGCCAATTAGCGTTTTTGCTGATGGAAGCGCTTACTCTTCGAGTTCCAATAGCTCGAGCGCAACAACTATCAATAAGATCATAATATTAATGACAGATGGGACAAATAGCTGGGCAACAAACCCATACTCCCCAAACGTTTCGATGTATTTTGCTGCCGGCTACTTTCAGAACGCCAATGGCACGACACCGAACCCGCGTCTGCCCTCGACGAACCAAAACATTAACGACACGACGAGTTCTAGGAACGCGCTTGACGCACTGACCGCACAAGCGTGCACCAATGCGAAAGCGACTAATATCTCAATTTACACGATCGGATTTAGCATTCCTTCTGATCCAATCGATACGGCAGGGCAAAATTTATTAAAAAATTGCGCATCATCAGCAAATCAATTTTTCATTGCTAATACGTCCGATGATCTTATATCAGCCTTCCAGCAGATACAAGCAAGCATCGGCGCCCTGCGGCTCACGCAGTAGCGCGGCATCAGCTGTTTGCCGGGTCCTTGGCCTTGCGCGGCCGGCCGGCACGCTTCGCCTTGTTAGACACGGTCTCGGTGGGCTCGGCCACCTTCTTACGCTGCTGACCGAGACCGAGGCTTTTGGCAAGCGCCGAGTAGCTTGCTGCTGTGGAGGGGTAGTCCCTAGGCAGGCCATAGTGCTCACGGTATTCCTCGATCGTCAGACCGTTGCCGGTGAGGTGGCGCTTCAACGTCTTGTACGGCCTGCCGTCGATGAAGCTGATCAGCGCGTCCGGCGTGATCGACTTGCGGGTCTGGCCGGCTGTGAGCTTCTCAGTGGCCAGAGCAGCAAGTGCGCCAGTATTGCCAAGCCCCGTGAGCGCAGCGTGCGTACTGGCGATCAGCTCCGCCATATCGGCCGGTCGTACCGAATTTCTGGACACATAGGCCGAGACCAGGTCAGCCGTGAGTTCCAAATAATCGGTGGCAGCAGCTACGATGGTTCTCAGGTTCTTGTCCACGATGCACTTGCCTTTGTTGAAGGCGCATATTCTGTGGACGTGC
Source organism: Methylobacterium sp. J-026 (assembly GCF_022829585.1). GTDB lineage: Bacteria > Pseudomonadota > Alphaproteobacteria > Rhizobiales > Beijerinckiaceae > Methylobacterium. Next base: position 332 of record NZ_JAKSYC010000061.1, on the reverse strand, counting down.
GTCAAAATGCAATCATATTCAAGAGCGAATTTGTATTTTTGCTGCTATCGATACCGCGATGATGCAGGTTTTAGGCCTTGAAAGCGCTGCGCATATCATCGCCGAGAACGTAGCCTCGGCGTTCGTGTACGCGTGCGATGGCGCGGACTTTGACGATTTGTCCCGAGAGACCGTCGTAGCTCGCTTGTTGCGCGAAATCCTGTCCGTAATGCCAACTCGGTGCAGCAACACTCTGACTGCCGCGTGCAACCACGCCCTCGACAACACTGTCGGCGTGATGGGCCTCACTTGCCCTCGCGTCGAGGCAATCGACGCCAACGACGGCTCGGTGA
>NZ_JAKSYC010000057.1 GCF_022829585.1 Methylobacterium sp. J-026 | reverse complement strand
TCACCGCATGGCTCGACCGCCTCCACCACCCGCGCGGATTCTCGCACGGTCTGATCGTTCGAGGTCGCCCGCTGCCCCTCGGCAGCCCTTTTTCGGTTCCGTTTTCCTCGATTCTGACAGGACTAGAACTTCAGTAGGCGTGCGCTGCGGGGATTTGCACCCTCCTCCCTGAGGGACGGATCCCTTCCGGGCCAAGCGCAGCCAGGCGGTCCACTCAGCCGAGACGATCCGGACGATGTTCGGCAGGTTGCGAAACCCCGTGACGGGCCGCTCCTCGACCGTGACAAGCCCGAGCTTGCGGGCCTCCCGGATGGCGTTGCGCACGGTAGTCTCGGACACGCCGACGATCGCCGCGATGTGCCCAACCGCCAACCGGCAGTCGCCCCGACGCGCGGTCTCGGCAGCGACCAGTGCGAGCACGCCTTGCTCGGCATGGGTGAACTTGGCGGCGAGACCGAGCGGCATGCGACCAGAGGCTGCCCAGCGGCGGCGGCGCTCCAGCGAGCCATCCGTGCGCGGGCGCGAGCCGACCGACCTCCTGGGGCGGCCCTGGCGTTCCTGAGGAGCAGGCCGCCCGGTATGGACCTCAGTCGCATCCGGCGTTGGGCGGGCTGCGTGCGGCATTCGGCGCAAGGCCGGCGCGTCCGTGCGCGCCTCGATCAACCCGGACAGGGCCTCGGCCTCGGCTTCCGAGACCCTCCCTTCCCCGAACGCGCGCCACAGCAGCGCAGTCACTTGCGGCAAGGTGATTCGGTCGGCCGCCTCGATCGCGCGGCGGATCTCGTCTGCAAACATCGTCCGTCGGCCCTTCTCGGGCCGCAACGAGCCGTTCCGGGCCGCCGCAGGGGCGATCCGGTCCACAGGCAAAGCCTCATCGTCGCGGGAATTGGCGTTCCCGCTTGACGCCCGGGGCGTCGGCATGGCTTGTGGAGGTTGGATGGACGGCCCCACAGGCCACTCTCGATTTCGACGGGCTTCCGGTTTGGCGACCGGGGGCCCGTTGGCTTTTCAGGGGTCGACTTGCGGCGGCATGGTCTCCTGATGGTGCCGGCGACTCGCGCGAGGCGATGCGTAGCCGGACACGGCATGTCGGCCGGCGTGAACCGTTAAGTCAATGTCGAGGCGGGACCAGCCTCGACTTGAGGTGTCGGCGGGCGAAGGAAGCGACGAGATCCCGTGAGGCCGACGCGACCACGGTGCTCTGCGCGGCAATCACGCTATTGATCTTCCGGACCGCCTCATCCGGCAGGTGACGCAGATGCTCCTGAGCGCGGCTGCCGAACGACAGCACGGCCACATCGCTCGCGATCGGCAGCCATGCCTCGGCGCCGGGGTCGGCCAAGCCGTTCCTCCGGGAGGTCAAGCCGAGGAAACGAGCGAACGGGTTGCTGCCTAGGAGGAAGCTGCGGTCACCGCTGCCGACCACGCCCACCGACAGGCCTCGTTCCAGCATGACAGCAGTGGAGCGCGCGAGCGGTTGGGCAACGTTTCGAGCGAACAGGTTGGCCCGGGTCCGGGAGGCGAGGCGCCCGCTGATGAGGTCGGCGCGCTCCTCGTCGCTCGCCGGGCCGTACCGCTCCTCCCACTGGCGGAACAAGGTGGCGACGTCAGCCGCCACCTGTTGCGGTGGCGTTACCGAGTCGAAGAAGTCGGGGGCTCGCCTGAGTTGCGCAATCAAGAAGTCGACTAGGATCCCCCGATCCGCCGTGGACGGACGGTGCAGCCGCCCGCCGCGCGCCTCCGCAACAAGCCGCTTGAGGATAGGCTCGGTGCGTCCCTCACTCGCCGACAGCAGCGTCTCTGATGATGTGTCGCGTGACCCGTCCGTGCCGACGAAGGTATAGAGGTGCCATTCTCGGAACAGGCGGGCGATCGGCTTGCGCTCGACGCCCCGCTCGGGGTGGCGCTTGTCGAATGACCACAGATGCAGGTCGGGCCCAGCGAAGCGCCGCTGCGTCATCTCGGGGATGTAGTGGTGCCGCTTGGCCCTCCCCCGCTGCGGGCGTGCTGGACCGCCCGCCGCCTCAGCCATCGCGTCGCGCCGCGGCCCGCGCATCCACGATCCGCAGCAGATGGTTCGCGAGCATGATGATCTCGGCCGCCTCGTCTGGATCGTCGAGCGCCACGTGCCGGTGCGACTGCGGGTTTTTATAGGACCCGATCGCGCCCGCGAAGAGGTTGGCCCGCGCCTCGCGCTCAGCCGGCTCGGCCGCCATGTCCGTCAGCGGGCCCGTGCTGGCGTCGAACGCGCGCCGCATCAGGTGGGTGCCGACGTCGCGGGCGGGCAGGCTCGCGGCCGCCCGCGTGCGCGCCTCGACGGCCTTCATGGCCTCGAACACAGCGGTGTCGTACCGGCCGCCGTGGAAATTCGACCACACGACTTCACGGATGGCGGGGTGCAAGTTGTCCTTCGGCAGCAGGCGCGCGGTGAGCGCAAGGCGTGGCTCCGCCGCGAGGCGCTGCCCGCGGCGGCTGATCTCTCGGACCTCGACGCTCGGCATGTTTCGGTCGCCGAGGGAGGGCACGAGGAGCCCCTGACCCTCAAGCCAGGCCCAAGCCTCGATCACTGCTTTGCCAACCTCGTAGGCGTGGCCCGGGTGGGGGCCGTCGCGGTAGGCGCGCCGATCGAAGGCGTACACGGCTGGATAGTTCGCCTCCATCAGACCGCGCAGGCTGAGCGAGCGCCCCTGCATGGCGTCGCGGTGGAGTAGGGCCAACAACCGGAGGGCCAGCTCGTCGACATCCATCGCAAGCAAACCATCGGCCGACGGTGCGATTTCTCCGATGTTCATGGCGCCGCCGCGAGCTTGAGCCGCGCAGCGCGGATGAGGGCACGGCCCGCTCCGCGAACAACCCGCATCACTGGTCGCATTCCGCCCTTGCCATGGTCAGCTCCTCCCCCAGCGTATCACCCGGCCCACCCCCCCCCCCGAGGTAAGTTCAGCAGAACTTCTCGCGCGTCTCAGTGTCGATGCACGTGTCCTGGTACATCTGGTCGACGTAGGCGACGAAGGCGTCCCGCCCTCGCTCTAGCGCCGTGACGATCGTCCGCGGGGCCCGATCGTCCTCGGCGACAGACACGACGAGGCTCCCGCCGTCACGCCTGACGTTGAACGAGAGGTTGCCGTAGGCGTCCCCCTCCAGGCGCTTCGACCCGATCCAGTAGCCGATCCCGACGCCGGCTGGCGCTCCGCCGGCGCCTGTCCAGAACGGGGCGATGGACGCCACCTTGAACCGGGTCGGCCGCAGATTTTCGGCGTGCTGCAGCACCTGGATAACGGTCGCCCCGTCCGCGGTCGCGCGCCCCTCCACCGCCGCGATCCAACGTCGCTCTTCGGCATCCGACAGGATATCCGGCTTCCACCCAGGCGGCGGCGCGGATGTCTCGGGGGCGGCATGCAGCCCCCCTCCGTCGAGGAGGAGCGATATGGCCGCTACGGCCAGCGCGAGACCGTACTTCATCGGCATCCCGTGGTTGCCCGCCGGCCCGTTATGAGGGCGCCGACGGGGCGAGGCTAGACCGGGGCGAGCGCTCGTCACTACCCCGGCTTCCATCGCGGGGGCCTTGCGTGAGATACTGGGCCATGCCGCTCGTCCCCGCCGTCGTCGTGCTCTTCGCGCTGGTGAGCTTCCTGTGGTTCGGCGCCAGCTTCGTCGTCCTCGCCCAGGGGATCGTCGTGGGAGTCGCGAAGGACCAGGTCCACGAGCTCTACGGCTACGGCGTCGCTGCGCTGCAGGCCGCCGTGGTGGCAGGCTGGATCTGGGCCCTCGTCGCCAGCATCCGGGCTCGCTCGCCCGTGAACGGTACGGTGCAGGTCATGTGCGCCGCGACCGCCGCCGCGCAGGTGGCCATCGTGCTCACGACCGTCGCGCTCATCGGCCGGTGGATCCCGGGCGGGCGAGCGAACCTGCTCCTCGGGCACGCCGCCATCGGCGCGCTTCTCGCGGTCCAGGTCGGCCAATCCCAGAAGCGGCGGCGGCCGCCGCGGGGACCGTCACCCGCGCATGATTAGGTCCGAACTCGTCGTCCGCATCGCGGAGCAGAACCCGCACCTGTACGCCAAGGATGTCGAGGCGGTGGTCGACGTCATCCTCGATCGCATCGTCGCTGCGCTGGCGGACGGCGACCGGGTCGAGCTGCGCGACTTCGGCACGTTCGCTACGCGGGAGATGTGCCCCCGCATGGGTCGCAACCCGCGCACGGGCCAGAGCGTCGTCGTCGTGGCCAAGCGGAACGTCCAGTTCAAGCCGGGTAAGGCCATGCGGGCGCGGCTGAACCTGAGGCCGAAGGACCAAGTGCGCGAGGTGGAGCGACTACTGCGGGCTTCGTGACATTGCCTGCAGTATCTACTTTTTCGCTCGAAACACGACCGGAATGGAGAAGATAAGCCCCTCGTCTGCGACCAGTGGCGGCGGCGGCGGTACCGGATCAGAACGCTTCATCATGGCCAATGCCGCATCATCTAGTGCGACGTCGCCCGAGCCCTTCACTACGGTAGCCGACACTACCCGCCCAAGACGATCCAGCATGAACGTCACCATCACCTGGCCGGTCGGACGCCGCACTCCGCCAGGGTAGCGCTTGTGCCTTTCGAGATGGGCCAGAAGCTGCTTCTGCCACGTAGTGCGAATGCGCCGCGCGCTCTCGCCGGTCCCCAGGACTGGAGCGGTCGAGTGTGGCGCCTCTTTCATCGTCTCCGAAGTCGGCGCAGCTGCAGCCTCGGATGCAACTGACTCCATCGACGGGCTAGTCTCGACCGCCTTGACCTTGGTCTCGTCCTCTTGCGGTTTGCGCGTCGCATCAGGCGAGACGATCCGGTCCGGATCCTCCGTCTCAGTCGGCACGGCCTTGGGCAGTTCGGTCGGGTCGTCGACGGCTTTCTGTTGCACCACAGCCGGCGCAGCGGTGGCGTCGTCTGCCTCAGGACCGGCGGGGAGGTCGGTAGGCTCGTGCCGTACCGCCATCATCTCTAGGCCGATCTCCAGGGCATTCGCGCCGAGGTCGTCCGCCTCGTCGGGCGGCGTGTAGGTCACGGCCAGCACGATCCCGCTCGCGTGGAGGCCAAGCACGAAGGCGCCAGCTGCGAGCCAAAGCGGCCAGCGGCGCCCGGCGAGCCCGTATTCGAGGCGCGCCTCGCCTGTCACGGTTTTAGCGGTGGCAAGGCCTGCGTCCCGTCCCTCACCTCTCCCGCCGACCCGCCGGGCAAACCCTCCAGAGCGACGAGAGCGACCTTGAGGTAGCCACCTGCGCGCAGGATCTCCAGGACATCCATCAGCTCACCGTAAGGCACCGCGCGGTCGGCGCGCAGAAAGATGCGACGCTCCTTGTTGGGATCGCCCTGCGCGTCGAGGACCTTGGCCAGATCGATCCGCTTGACCTGTGCCTCGCCGACCGCAACCGCCAGATCCGCCTTGATCGTGACGTAGGTCGGCTTGTCAGGCTTCTTCTGCGGGACGGCGCTGGAAGAAGGCAGGTCGATCGGCAGGTCGACCGTCGAGAGTGGGGCGGCGATCATGAATATGATCAGCAGAACGAGCATCACGTCGATGAACGGCGTGACGTTGATCTCGTGCGCCTCGCCGAACTCGTCGCCGTCATCCTCGTCGCCGCCCAGTGCGATGGCCATGACCGTCCCCGCTCACTCGGCCGCGCGGGCGAGCGGCGCATGACGCCCGCCCGCGAAGCCGTGGTCCAGGTCACGCGACAGCAACCGCATCGTGACTCCCGAGGCGCGTTGGATGAGGTCGCCGTAGCCACGGGTCGCCCGGGCGAAATGGTTGTAGATGATCACCGCCGGGATCGCCGCGCCGAGCCCGATGGCAGTGGCGAGCAGCGCCTCGGCTATGCCGGGGGCCACCACCGCGAGGTTGGTGGTCTGCGCCTTCGAGATGCCGATGAAGCTGTTCATGATTCCCCAGACGGTGCCGAACAGTCCGACGAACGGCGAGATCGCACCGATCGTGGCGAGCGCCCCCATCCCGCGTCGGGCGGTGCGCCCTTCTGCCTTGACGATCTCCGAGCAGCGCGAGACAGCCCGCTCCCTGATGCCGTCCGGTGGGCCGCGCGAGATCCGCATCTCGTCGGCGACCGCCGCGACCAGCCTATCGAGTACCGTGCGGCCGGCGAGCGTCTCCCCGGCCTCGGTCAGCGAGCCGGCGCTGGCGATGCGACCCAGGGCGTGGGTGAGCGCGCGGCGGGCGAGCCCCAGCTCGATCGACTTGGCCACCAAGATCGTCCAGGTAATCACCGAGGCGAGCGCCAGCCCGGCCATCACGATTTTCACCAGGATGTCGGCGTTCAGGAACATCGACCACGGCGACAACTCGTGACCGGCGGGTGCCGCGACCCGGACGGCCACCCGTTGTGGCAGATCCGGCGCCGATTGGACTTCGGTCGGCGGGACCTGCTCAAGGGGAAGTCCCGTCTCGGACGGGTGCATGGGGTGCGGCGTCGCGGAAACGGCTGGCGCAGCCGCAGTTGGCGTGGGGGTACCTGGCGACTGCGCGAGTGCCGGCCCTGATATGAGCCAAAGCGCGGCCAGCAGTATGCGGCCCACGTGGGCGACGATGGACGCTCGGCCCACTGCCACCCGGTCCATCGACTCTCGGTGTCCGGTCATACCTCGGCCCAGGTCCGAATGAGGTTGTGGTAGATGCCCGTCAGCCTGACCACTTCGGTGTGGTCACGACCGAGCTCCGCGACGAGGCCCTGGATCGCAGTGTCCAGATCGTAGATCAGGCTGCGGGCCTGGGGGCTCCGGACCATGCTCTGAAGCCAGAAAAATGAGGCCACCCGCGTACCCCGGGTGACCGGCGTGACCATGTGCAGGCTTGAGGCCGGGTACAGGACAAGGTCGCCGGCGGCCAGCTTCACTTCCTGCGAACCGTAGTAGTCCTCGGCTACGAGCTCACCGCCGTCGTAGGTGTCCGGCTCTGCAAGGAACAGGGTCACCGATAAGTCGGTACGGATGCGCATTCCCGTCGCCGGATCGCCGCGCACGGCGTTGTCGACATGGATGCCGAAATGATGCCCCTCGCCGTAGCGGTTAAACAACGGCGGGAAGATGTGAAGGGGGATCGCGGCGGAGACGAACAGGGGGTTGGCCAGCAGTGCCTTGACGATCCGATCGCCCAGATGACGAGCGGGTTCGCCGTTCGGCGGAAGCTGCTCGTTGCGCTTGACCATGGCCGATTGGGATCCCGCCGTCGAGCGACCGTCCTCCCATTCGGCGGCGTCCATGATACGGCGGAAGTCGGCGACCTCCGCCTTGCTCAGGATTTCTGGGATGCAGATCAACATCGGTCAGAACTTCGTCTGCGCGATGAGGTACACTGCCCGGCCAGGGGCGATGAATGCGAACGGGGCGTCGCTGCGGTAAAATGCGTCGTAGTAGCGGCGATCGAGAAGGTTCTGAGCGTAAAGCTTGACGTTTAAATTCTCATTGACTTTGTATTCTAGGAAGGCGTCGAAGCGCCAATACGACGGCAAGACGTTGGCGTTGGCAGCGAGAGTTCCGCCCGAGATGCGAGAGTTGTTGATCGCCTGCGCGCCGAATTCGAGCCACGGCGTGATCCTGTACTTGGACAGCATGCTGAACGAGCGATGGGCGATGTTGGCCAGCCGGTTGCCGATCACCGTGGGGTCGCCCGACCGGGTGACCTTGGTGTCCATCGCCACATAGCCGCCGAACACGCTCCAATCGTCGGTGATCTTGCCGGCGACCTCCAGGTCGACGCCCTCGACCCGGTATGCCGCATCGGCCGCGATGAATTGAGCGGCACCGGTGCCGAGCGTCTCGCGAGCGTTCTCCTTGAGTGTGCGGAACACGGCGAAAGTGGCAAGGAGGCGACGGTCGAACAGCTCGGCCTTCACGCCGACTTCGTCGGCGGTGTTCTGCTCGGGCTTGAAGACTTGGTTGCCGGTGAAGGTCGCGCTGAGGCCGCCATAGGCCGAGCCGGAGGCGTCAAGCTCGGCCCCGACCGGGTTCGACGAGGTAGCATGAGCACCGTAGACGCTCAGCCAAGGCTGCGGCTTCAGCGTCAGGCCAATGTTGTAGTTCAAGTTACCAGAATGGACGCTGGCTGAGCTCGTGCCCTGGGTCGACGAGATATTGTAGTCGTCGTAGCGGACACCGCCATTCAGCAGGACGAGATCCTGATAGTTCATCGTCTCGATGAGGTATCCGGCCTTCGTATCGACGGGGATATAAGCCGGATTTCCAGTCAGATATGGCTTTGTGCTGAAAGGTAAAAGGTTGGGCGGTGCTAAGATATTGATGCCAGCCAAGCTACCCGTGCCACTGAAGATACCCGTTGTCCCGAGGTTCGAATTTTCGGAACGCAGGCCAGCGTAAGTGTCGCGACTGACGGCCTCGCGGCTGAACTCGGTACCCAGGACCGCCGTATGCAGGATCGGACCGGTCGCGAACTTGAAGGTCGCGTCGGTGGTGTCGGCCACGACGTCGACGGTCTGATAGCGGCTCTGTGGGTTGAGGCTCAGCGTCGTGCCATAGAGGTTGCCATTGCCCGGGATGACTGGCCGCTCCGGTAAGGTGCCAACATAATCGAGTACCGAGTGCCCAGCCCGGAAGCGGTTTGTGATCTTGAAGTCCTCGCTCGGCGCATACTCCGACACCAGTGTGCCGATGTCCTGCTGCACGCGATAGAAGTCGCGATTGACGAAGCCGTAGTAGGTGTCGCGTGGGACGATGCTTTCGGTGAACGGGCGTCGCGACTGAACGTTGAACGGCACGCCGAAATCCGGAAGGCTGTTCAGATCCGTGTGAAAGTAGTTGGCGTTGAACGTCCAGCCGTCGGCCGGCTTGAGCGTGACAGCGACGGCAGCTCCATTGCGATCATCGAAGACGTACTTGCGGCCCGCGACGTTCGCCTCCTGGTACAGGCCATTCACGCGGATCGCGAGAGCTGGGCTGACGACCTGATTGAGGTCGAGCGTGACGCGTCGGGTGTTATCGGTCCCGAGTTGCCCCTCCGATTTGTAGAAGTCGCCGAACGTCGTCGCCTGCTTTGTAACGATGTTGACAGCACCGCCCGCGGTGCCGCGGCCCGCGAAGCTCGATGCCGGCCCGCGCAAGATCTCGATCTGCTCGGTGAAGAAGTTCTCGCGCACGCTGACGGACGGATCGCGGATGCCGTCGACAAACACGTCGTTGCGCGCATCGAAGCCGCGAATGAAGAAGCGGTCGCCGAAGGCGTTGCCCCCCTCGCCCGTACCGAGCGTTACGCCGGCGGTCGTGCGGGCGATCTCGCGGAAGCTGGTCGCATTCTTATCGTCGATCACCTGTCGCGTCAGCACGGTGATCGACTTGGGCGTGTCGAGGATCGGCTGTGTAAAGCGCGGTGAGGCGACGTTGAGCGCTTGGTAAGGCGAGCTCGGGTTGGCGTAGGGATCTCGGCTCGGATCACCGATGCCCTGGGCCGGAGCACCAGCCCCCGTCGCCGTGCCGGAGCTTGGAGCCGGGGCAACAATTGGAGGTGAAGTAACGCGCCGTTGCGTTCGAACAGCCTGTCGGAGGGCGGTACGGGCTTTGACCTGCGCTTGGCTCGGCTTCGGCGCCGGTGGACGAGGCCGGGCTATAGGTGCATCCACAGTCATCGGAGGCAGCGCTGTAGCAGGCCCAGACTGTGCTTCCGCGCTGCCGACAGACCCCGCTGCCGCACATGCTAAGCCTAGCGCTCCCCTCGATGTAGAGAACGTCGGTTTACGGCCGCATATCGGATGTTGGCGCAGTGATGTCGGAACACGCGACTGACGCAGCACAGTATTCTTGCCTCCAATCACCAGCGTTTGCAACGACCGGTGATAGACCAGCGTGAAAACCACCCGTCTATTTGAGTCAAGAATTCAACATTAGAACTATAATAAGAAGCGAGTGCTAAACCGCGCTAAAGGCGTTGTTTCGTAGCTTCGCCAGTTTGTATCTATTACAAATAACAACTGACAAACTATTGATGCGTAAAAAAACCATTGCGATAACAGTGCGTTACGAGCAGCACCACAACATCCGGCGACCGGCGGACGAGCGACCATGGGGCACTGTCACATGACAGCAACAATTCACAGTCCTGTGCGCGGTCCGTAGCAGGCATACGGATTAACAGCTCAGGTCCGTCGTCCACGAGGCCCGCCGAACCATTCGACCTGCCTGATCCACTGGGCATTTAATCCTGGCTCGGCGGCTTCATGAGCGAGAATAGTTCGTCAATCGCGCCGAGGGCCTGGGCGCGCATCGCTGCCTCATCGTCAGATCCGGCTATTCGGATACCGCGCACGACTGCCTGGATCTCATCGCGGAACTCCGTGAGGAACCCCACGGGGTCACGCTTCTCTCCTGCCATGCGGGCGATGACTCCGGTGAGCAGGATCTGCAACCCAAGCATGCGGCCGTTGAGTTCGTTCACGGCATCTCTCCTCAAGCCGCTTTGCCCTGGGCAGAGCCGGCGTCGCCGCGGGGCAACGCAAGCCTCCAGTCATCTTTCCTCTATGCCAGTTCGAGTAAGTCGAGGAGCGCCACCCCAGCCGCCGCGAGCAGGTTGCCCCGGCCGCCCCAGCGCAGGGGCTCGACGTGGATCACGGTCGCCTCGGCCGGCACCTCCGGCAGCACGGTCTCCAGCGTCTCGGCCTCGCGGTCCTGATCGTTGCCGCGCAACCAAGTGATCTGCGAGCCGGTGGCGTTCTCGGGGGCCGCCAGGGATGGTTCCGCGTCCCCGGCGTCCTCCAGATCGGTATCCCCGTCCATGCGGTCCAGAACCGCGATGATGCGATCCGCAGCGTCGAGGGCGGAGATAGCTGAGAATTGGATATGCGACCGGCGCCACTCGCGTGACCGCCAGTCGCTTTCGCCTCGAAGGCGGATCTGAGAATTCAAGCGGCGGCAGAGGCTTCGACCCGCGCCCATTCAGGGAGGCGGCCGGGAAGGGCGAGCAACGCTGTCTCTCGGGTCTCGAACTCTGGCTCGTCACCGAAGCCAAGGAAACTGGCCGGCAGGGTGATGCCGGTCAGGATGACGAGCGCGCGGGCAGCGCGGGCATACTCGCGGTCGCTATCACCGCGGAACTGCATCCTGCCCTCGGCATCGATCGCCATGACTAGCGCCAGCGTCGCCAGCCCATCACGAGTGGTCGGTGTCGGCGCCTCGATCACCTCCGACACGAGGCGGCGCAGCCGGGTTTCGACCTTGAGGGCCGCACGATAGGACGGCGTGCCGAGGTCGTCCTCGTGCTCAAAGATCGGACGCACGTCCTGCGCCTCGGTGTAGGCCGTCAGCAGGGCGGTTCGGGTATCGGACTGCGGCGCGGCCGGGGTCCGACGGACCCGTGTGAGGGCGGCGCTCAGCGCAGCGGTGCGCTCAGCGAGCGAGACACGCAGGGTCGGGGTGGTGCGGGCGGTGGCGAAGGCATGGGACATCGATCGAGCTCCCGTGGAGGTTCGTGAGGGTACGCAGGTGAAGGGGATGGAAGGCTCAGCGCGCCGTGGCGCATCCGGCCCGGTCGGGTGCGGGCTGGGTCAGAGGAGCGTTGCGAGGCCGGTGAGCACCATGCCCCCGCCCACGATGACGAAGGCGGCCAGCAGCTCGGCGCCGACGTCGAGGAAGCGCAGGCTGCGGCTGTACGCGGTGTCGGGCCGGACGGGCGCCACGGCCTGCCAGGGCTCGATCTCGCCGGGCACGGGTTCGTTCGGCAGGTTGAGGTAGCGACCGTCGGCCGAGAGGCGGCGGCGGCCGGTGCGCGGGCTGTCGCTACGGGCTGGGACGGGCTGGCTGAAATTCGGGATGCGGGCATAGGTCATCGTTCGGGCTCCGGTGAGGGCTCGTGGCGGTGGGTCGGTGGTGGTGAAGGGGGTGCGAGCCGGGGCTCAGCCCGGCATGGTCAGGGGATCAGTGAGCGGCGGCGCGGCGGGCGGCCTTGGCGACCTGCCAGGCGGCCTTGAGGGCGGAGGACATCGCCTCGCGGCGGGAGACGCCGCAGCGCTCCATGATGCCGGGGGCGGCCTTGCAGGCGGCGGCCATGATGGCGGCGCGGTCGTACTGGCCGGCGGTGGCGAGGGGACGGGTGCGGGCGCCGAACTGGATGAGG
>NZ_JAKSYC010000051.1 GCF_022829585.1 Methylobacterium sp. J-026 | reverse complement strand
GGGGGGCAGGCTCGGCGTTGGGGCTACCCCCGCACCGCGTTCCCTTTCGATCCTCCGGGACGGAACCTTCGCGGCCGAGCTACCAGGCCGACGCCCCAGCCCGTCAACGGACCAAGTCGAACGCCCGAGCGGTTAGGCCCTGCCGGCAACACCTGGGAAGACGGATCGCGCACTCAGTCCGGCAGGGCAGGACCTCGAGATGCTGCGGCGGGAAGCTAAGCCACCATGCGGCCGGGGATCGGAAAACCTCGTAGGTGAACCGGAGTACCTCAGCCGGCTGTCGAAAGCAGCGTCGATCCGGGTGCAGCTGATTGCGTAGGGTTCTGGCCCCACCTCGACGGCTACGCGGAGTAGGTCCCCGAGCGCATCGTCGAGACTGGCCTGCACAGCAGCCACATCACCTGTGTCGTCCATGACTTCAGCCCACCGCCCGTGCAGCCTCGCGCACCTGGCGCGTGGCGGCATCGACCTGCTCGCTCGCCCGGGCGATCGCCTCCATACCGCCGGCGATCGTCGTCACCCCGTGGGCGGCCGTGTGCATGCTGCCCGACATCTCCCGGGTCACGGCCGACTGCTCCTCCACCGCCGCCG
>NZ_JAKSYC010000047.1 GCF_022829585.1 Methylobacterium sp. J-026 | reverse complement strand
GACGGGATCGCCAGCCAGTGTTGAAAAGACCTGATTGATCGATAGTCTAGATCAATCTTGTTCTCTCGAAAAGAGCACAGCACTTTACAGCCGTAGTTAACCAGCCAAAGAGCGTAAAAACCAGCAATCATCAAGATGGCGACAACGGCGATGATGCGGCAGCGGTTTCCTACATGCATTGATCTTGCCAGCCTGGTAGGCTCTAAATTGCCAAGGCAAATGCCTTTGTGACGTGATCTTTTTTTGCAGGGGTAAAGGCTAAGCATTCTGACAAGTTCATTGAGCCAATAAGCTGTTAATTCGGTTATAGCAAAATAAATACCATCATCTCAATAAGGCTTATTAACCACAGAAACAAAGCTCAGGCCAAGGCGCACACGTCCGCGGGGAGTTCGACTCCCTAGGTACCGAGACCACAACAGTGGTTGAGGTTATATCCCCTAAGCAGACCTGAGATATATCAAGCTGATACAATGCTTCCTGTGGATGATTTCTGATTAATTAAAATTTTACATATGCTTCTTACCTAATGATAGCTAGATAGTATATATGCCAGCACGTAGCTGAAACCAAGATATTAAATCCGTCATTGTCGAAGACATTCAGAGGCTGCCGGATTGAATTCTCTGGAAAGAGGCATATGTGCCAAATACAGGTGCAAATATCATCCATATAAGCGCATTAAGGGTCATATCGGTCTGCGATATGACCCCTTTGCTGCTTCTGGGTGGCGCGACCCTCGGTGGCCTCGCCGCAACGTTTGCATTGCTCGGCTGGACGTACTTGCGCAGAAAGCGTGTAACTGGGCCCACCAATTCTATTCGCCAGTAGATTGTCGGAGAGGACGGATATGTCCAGATCAACTGGCCTCTTCTACAAATTGCTTCTCCTGGCGACCGCAGCCACCATTTTTCCCAACGCTCCAGCAAGCGCGCAACCCCCACCGCCAAGCACTGGACGATTCGCTCCAACATCCGAGCCACCGGGTTCGCAAGCGCGTCCACCTTCACCAGACTCTACCCCCGCGACTCGATCCTACAATTCTGTCGATGCTGATCATCGGGAGGCTTACGGCCGCGCCAGTGCTGAGAAGAGCGAGGTGCGGTTCGGTCTGATCGCTCCGTTCTCGGGCGCGAACAAGGAGTTCGGTCACCAACTCGCGATCGGGGTCGAGACCGCGTTCAACGCCGCGAACGACGCGGGAGGCATCGGTGCTTACCGCCTCAAGCTCGTTACGGCCGACGACGGGTACGAGCCGTCGCGGACACCGGACCTCGTCAGGCGCATGGCCGAGAAGGACGCGGTCGTGGGCTTCGTCGGGAACTTCGGCACTCCGACCGCCGCGGCCGTCCTACCTTGGGTACTCGACCACAAGCTCCTGTTCTTCGGCGCCTATACCGGGTCGGACCTCGTCCGTGCTGTGCCACCGGACCGATACGTCTTCAACTACCGGCCGAGCTACGCCGAGGAGACTGAGGCTGTCGTGCGTTACCTCGTGAACGTGCGTGGGCTGAAGCCGCGCGACATCGTGGTGTTCGCGCAGGACGATCCGTTCGGTGAGGCAGGGTATGCGGGAGTGGTGAAGGCCCTGCGCACGCTGCAGGGGCATTACGAGCAGCCGCCTCAGAAGCTCACGTACAAGCGCAATACGATCGACGTGGCCGAAGCAGTCGCGGCTCTGCGAGCGCGCAAGAGCCAGCCGAAGGCGGTGGTGATGGTGGCGCTTTATCGGCCAGCGGCTGAGTTCATCAAACTGACCCGCCAGCTCTATCCGCACATGATCTACACCGACGTGTCGGCCGTTGGCGCTACGGCTCTGGCTGAGGAGCTTGCGCTGGCGGGGCACAAGATGGGTGAGGGTGTCCTAGTCACCCAGGTGGTGCCTGCCGTGGGCGGATACTCGAAAGCTGTTCTCGACTTTAAAGCGCAGCTGGCCAAGTACTTTCCCGGTGAACAGCCCGACTATGTGTCGTTGGAGGCGTATATCGACGCGAAAATTCTCATTGAGGCAGTCAGGGGTATTGCTGCGACTCCGGGAGCGAAGATCGACGGAGAGCGGTTATCTGACGCACTAGAAGCTTTAGGCAACCTTGATATTGGCCTCGGGACGACGTTGAAGTTCGGACCGAGCGATCATCAGGCTTCACACATGATCTGGGGAACGCAGCTCGACGAGAGCGGAAAGTTCCTCGCCGTGGGCCTGCAGTAGCTATGTGAAAATTCAAGGTGAAGGCGGTTTTTGTCACCGGGCCATCCTCATCCACTTTTGGGACGGGAGGGTAGTAGGTCGGCGCGTGTATGGGAGTTGCGTATGTCGAACGACGAGGATCAGCGCCGAGATGAGCAGAGGCCGTCATCGGTTGGCCCAGGTGATAGATCACCCATCCGTAGCAAGCGGCGAAAAGAGCGCCGAGAGTCTGAGCGTGACTTGGCTATCGATATAGTTGACCGCCTTGAACAGGTCCTGCGTGATCTGTTCAAGTGACGCATCATAGGGGTTGACTTGGTTCGAGTAGCTTAAGCCTCAGTGGCGTCTTTGGCATTCCTCGGCCGACCACTGCGCTTCGGCTTATCGGAGACGGTCTCAGCAGACTCAGCAACCTTCGGAGCTGCCTCCCCGCGCTTCTGGCCCAGCCCGAAACTGTGAGCGAGCGCCGAGCGCTGCGCCGAGTAGCTGGCGGCCGTTGAGGGGTAGTCCCGCGGCAGGCCGAAGTGCTCCCGGTATTGCTCGATCGTCATCCCGGCGCCCGTGAGGTGGCGCTTCAGCGTCTTGTACGGCTTGCCGTCGATGAAGCTGATCAGCGCGTCCGGCGTGATCGACTTGCGGATCTGGGCGGCTGTGAGCTTCTCAGTGGTAGGAGCAGCAAGTGCACCGACATTGCCAAGCCCCGTGAGTGCAGCGTGCGTACTGGTGATCAGCTCCGCCATGTCGGCAGGCCGTACCGAGTTCTTGGACACGTAGGCCGATACGATGTCAGCCGTGAGTTCTAAATAATCGGTGGCAGCAGCCTCGATGGTCCCTGTGTTCTCGTTCACGGCGCACCTGCTTGAGTGAAGCAAGCCATCTGCGCCAGCGAACACAACAAATCAATGCACGTTTAGAACTTTTCGCTTCTACCTGCTGATTTTTAGCTTGCCATCGCTCGCATCTCGGGTGCGCCTTCGCGCAGCACGTAGCCGCGGCCCCAGACGGTCTCGATGTAGTTCTTGCCCTGGCTGCCGTTGGCGAGCTTCTTGCGCAGCTTGCAGATGAACACGTCGATGATCTTCAGCTCGGGCGCGTCCATGCCGCCGTAGAGGTGGTTGAGGAACATCTCCTTGGTGATCGTCATGCGCATCCGCAGACCGAGAAGTTCCAGCATCTGGTACTCATTTGTCGTGAGCGGAACGCGCTTGCCGTTCACAGAGGCCATCTTCTCGTCGAGGTCGATCACCAGATCACCCATCGCGATCACTGACTGGGCGTGACCCTTGGACCGGCGCACGATAGCGTGGATGC
>NZ_JAKSYC010000044.1 GCF_022829585.1 Methylobacterium sp. J-026 | reverse complement strand
ATGGCCAAGCAGTCGGGCGGTGGCGAGAGCAAGAAGGACTCGGGCGGCCAGCAGGCGTCGGAAGACACCGCGGCCAGCGGCGGGTCGCCGGTCCGGTACTACGAGAGCATCGACCTCGTGGACGCCTTTCACCCGCAGACGATCCTCGCCTACGAACTGAACGGGCAGGCGTTGCCGGTGGCTAACGGTGCGCCCCTGCGCCTGCGCGTCGAGCGCAACCTCGGCTACAAGCAGGCCAAGTACGTCATGCGCGTCGAGGTTGTGGAAAGCTTCGCCCATATCGGCGAGGGCAAGGGCGGCCACTGGGAGGACCAGGGCTACGCTTGGTACGCCGGCATCTGAGCCGAAGGATCGGACGTGAGATGCCCAACCAGATCCTTTCCAGAAGGGTCTGTAAGCGAGCCCGATGTAACAGGCCGGGACCAGCCGTTGGGCTGCATCGCGGCCTTGCTCCCTACCGACCGCACCGCGTCGTCTAATCCGGATCTTGCGTCGAGACCTGTCAGGGTAACCTGCTGTGTGTCGCCGG
>NZ_JAKSYC010000042.1 GCF_022829585.1 Methylobacterium sp. J-026 | reverse complement strand
GCCGACCCGGCGGGCACCTTCATCTTCCGGTTCGAGCCCGCCAGCGTCGTACGCCGGCTCAACCCCGGCTCCAAGCTGCTCGCCACGCCGCTCGTGCCTGTGGTCTACCGCATCGACATGCGCGACCCCAACAGCCTGTTCGTCTCCCAGGCGTTCCGCATGCGCAACCGCGACCTCGTCTACGTGTCCAACGCCCCCTTCACCGAACTCTCCAAGGTCCTCTCCGCCTTCAGCGGCGTCACCGGACCCGTCTCCTCCGTCGCAACCGCCTACTACTACGCGAAGTAAAGGCGGGACGACGCTGGGACGCACGGCGGAAAAAAATCGCGTTTGTCCGCATCCTCGCGTATGGCCTTCGGGTGCGGTGCGGGAATGCGGCGCGGACGCCGTACGCCCTCCGCCTGTGGCTGCCGCGCGCAAGGATGCCTAGAAGAGCCCGATGAAGATCGGACGCGTCGTCCCCGCCAGCGGGCCGTTCCGGCCCGCGCTGATCTCCCTGAGCCTGTGTGTCGCGCTCCTGTCGGCCATGCCGGCGGCGGCCGACGTCGTGATCGGCGTGGCGGTCCCGCGCTCCGGACCCTACGTGGCGGTGGGCGAGCAGGTGCTGCGCGGGGTCGAGTCGGCGGCGCGGGATGCCAACGCCATGGGCGGCCTCGACGGTCAGCCCGTGACCCTCGACGTGCAGGACGATGCCTGCGACTCGAATACCGCGACGGCGGTGGCCAACCACTTCGTGCGCGGGAACGTGCGCCTCGTCGTCGGGCATGTCTGCTCGAACGCCTCGATCGCCGCCTCCGACATCTATGCCCAGAACGGCGTCGTGATGATCACCGCGGCCTCGGTGGCGGCCCGGCTCACCGACCGGGGTCTGCCGACCGTGTTCCGCGTCTGTGGGCGCGACGACGATCAGGCCCGGCTCTCCGCCGCCGTGCTGGCCGAGCGGTTCCGGGACCGCAAGATCGCGCTGATCCAGGACCAGACGCCCGCGGCCCGCACGCTCGCCGCCGCCACCAAGGACAACCTCAACCGGATCGGCGTGAACGAGGCGCTGTCGGTGTCGTTCTCGCCGACCGACGGCGACGATGCCGCCCTCGCGGACCGCCTGAAGGGTGCGGGGATCGACGTGGTCTATTACGGCGGCGATGCCGCCGAGATGGGCCGCCTCGTGAAGATCTCGGCCGACCGCGGCTTCCGCCCGCAATGGTTCGGGACTTCGGCCATCGCCACGCCGGACTTCGCCAAGATCGCCGGTCCGGCGAGCAACGGCGTGCTGATGACCTTCTACCTCGACCCGAGCCGGCAGCCCGCCGCCGGCGGCGTGGTGAAGGCCTTCAAGGCCGAGGGCGTCGATCCCACCGGCTCCACGGTCTACGGCTACGCGGCCATGCAGGCGCTGGTGGCGGCCGGCAATTTCGCCCATTCGGTCGAGCCGAGGCCGATCGCCCAGGGGCTTCACACGGAGCGGTTCGATCTGGTGCTGGGCACGGTCGGGTTCGACGCCAAGGGCGACGTCACCGCCCAGGGCTACGTGCTCTACGTCTGGAAGGACGGGAGCTTCACCCCCGCGGGGAAGTGAAGCGGCGTCCGTTGTCGCGCAACGAGCGTAACGGCAGAAAACCTATCCGTTCTGCGCCGCATCGACCTCGGCGCCCCGCCCCAACCCGCGCAGGAGCTCGGCGAGGTGCGGCCGCACCCGCAGCTGAAGTGCATGGAGCCGGCGCACCGCCGCGCTGAGCTGCCCGTCCCGGCCGAGCATCGCATCCGCAAATCCGATCATCCGGGCATTGGGCCAGGCCGGCTCGCGCAGGGCATGAAGGCGCTCGACCAGGGCTTCGGCCGGCGTCTCCGGCTCGGCCTGCGCGAACAGCATCAGGAGGGCCGCGGTGGAGCGCGACAGGCCGTAATGGCAGTGCACCAGCAGGTGGGCCGGCCCGTCGAGCTGCCGCCCGAACCCGAGGATCGCCGCGACGTGCTCGGGCTCCGGCGGCACCAGGCCATCGCCGGGGCCGAGGCAGTCGTGGAAGTGCAGGGTCGTCCGGGCATGGGCGCCGTAGGCGGTGAAGGCCTCCGGCTCCGGCGTGCCCGGATCGAGCAGGGACAGGACGTGGCTGACGCCACGCCCGCCGTGGCCGGCCAGCTCCTCGAGGCCGCAGACGGTGTGCAGGGTGACGGCGGGCTCGGAGCGCATCCCCGGCGCCTAGCGCATCGTCCCGGCCATGGGAACCGGGACGAAGCACCGGATCATCGAGACAGATCGTCCCGATCCGGGCGCCGTTGGGCACCATCCGGGACGCGGCCCCGGCCGGGAGGACCGGCCGTCTCGCGCCGCGACGGAACTGCCCCTGCCGCCCGCGGCTTTCGGGAACCGGCGCGGACATGCTAGCTGCGACCGGCGATTCCGCGCCGGACGGATCGGACACGCTCGGACGAGATGCCGTTGGACGAGACCCTCATCACGTGCACGACAGGAACGCGGCGCAGGACCGTGCTGACCGCTGGCCTCGGCGCCGCCGCCGCCGGCACGTTCGCCGCTCCGGCCCGGGCGGAGGGCGCCCCCGCGCTGCGCTGGCGCCTGTCCTCGGCCTACGCCAAGACCCTCGACATCCTGTTCGGTGCCCCGGAGGCGCTCAGTCGGATCGTCGCCGAGGCCACCGACGGGCGGTTCCAGATCCAGGTCCTCGGCCCCGGCGAGCCGGTCCCCGCGGAGGGTCTCCTGGAGGCCGTCGCGGCGGGCACCGTCGAGATGGGCCACGGGCCGGCGACCCTGGCCATGGCCAAAGACCCGACCTTCGCCCTGGCCACCGCGGTGCCCTTCGGCCTCAACGCCCGGGGTGCCGCCGCGTGGTGGCAGGCGGGGGGCGCCGCCGAGCTGTTCGCCGAGGTCTTCGCGAAGGCCGGCCTCGTCTGCCTGCCGGGGGGCAACACCGGCGCCCAGATGGGCGGCTGGTTCCGGCGCGAGATCAAGGGCCTCGCCGATCTCCAGGGTCTCAAGTTCCGGATCGACGGCATGGGCGGCCAGGTGCTCGCCAAGTTCGGCGTCCAGCCGCAGACGCTCCCCGGCGCCGAGATCTACGCGGCCCTCGAAGCGAAGAAGATCGACGCCGCGGAGTGGATCGGCCCCTACGACGACGAGCGCCTCGGCCTGCAGAAGGTCGCGCCGGTCTACCACTATCCCGGCTTCTGGGAGGGCGGCGCAATGCTGCATTTCTGGTTCAACGCCGAGGCGTGGAAGGCGCTGCCGAAATCCTACCAGGCGATCCTGCGGGCCGCCGCCGCCCAGGTCGGCGCCGAGGTGCAGGCCAAGTACGACGCGCGCAACCCCCAGGCCCTGCGCCGGCTCGTCGCCGGCGGCGCGCAGCTGCGGCCGTTCCCCCAGGAGGTGATGGAAGCCGCCCTCAAGAACGCCAACGACGTCTACGCCGAGATCGCCGCCAAGAACGGCGATTTCCGCCGCGTCTACGAGGCGATGCGCACCTTCCGGAACGAGGAGTACCTCTGGTTCCAGGTGGCGGAATACACCTACGACAACTTCATGATCCGGGCGCGGGCGCGAGGATAGGGCATCGTCCCGCGTTGGCGCCGGCTTTCGGGACGATGCCCTACGCCGACCGCCGCTTGTCGAACCGCTTGAGGAGACGCTCCCGCTTCAGGCGCGACAGGCGGTCGATCCAGAAGACGCCGTCGAGCTGATCGATCTCGTGCTGGACGACCGCGGCCGGAAAGCCCTCCGCCTCCTCTTCATGGGCCGCGCCGTCGCGGTCGCGGTAGCCGAACCGGATGCGGGCGGGTCGGGTGATCCGCTCGCGCACCCCCGGCATGCTGACGCTGCCCTCCTCGTGGGTCGCCGTCTCGGGGGAGGCCCAGAGGATCGTCGGGTTCAGGTAGATCCGCCGGTCTTCCTCCGGAGACATCCGGATCACCACCACGCGGGCCGGCACGCCGATATGCGGAGCCGTCAGGCCGATGGCGCTCGCGGCCAGCAGGGTGTCCCACACATCCTCAATGAGGGCCTGCGTGGGCGGCCCGAACGCGTCGATCGGCGCGGCCGGGCGGGCGAGGCGGGGATCGGGGAACAGGACGAGGGGGCGGGCCGGCATGATCGATCAGTCCACCTGCGTCGGTGCGGGGTTCCGCCCCTCTCTATCCGACCTGTGGCGCGCCTGCGCGGTCACGGCGCCCGCTTGCGCAGCCCGACATTCCCCAGGGCCAGGAATTTCTGCGCCCGCTTGCCGGTGTCCACCTCGGTGGTGAACACGTTGCCCTGGGAATCGACCGCGAGGTTGTGGACCCAGTGGAACTGGCCCGCCATGCGGCCGTTCCGGCCGAAGGCCCCGACCACCGCGCCGGTGGCGCGATCGAGGGTGCGGACCTCGTTGTTGGCCCCGTCGGCGTTGAGCAGATAGGTCTGGTCGGCGTCCGGCCACAGGGCCAGCTCCCAGACCGAGCCGTTGGCGCGGGTCGCCGTCTCGACGAAGAACTCCTTCACGAAGCTGCCGTCCTTGTGGAAGACCTGGATCCGGTCGTTGGTGCGGTCGCAGACATAGACCAGCCCGTCCTGGGCGATGCGCACGCAATGGACCGGGTTGGCGAATTGCCGGCGCGGATCTGCCGCCGGATCGTAGGCGCCGAGCTTGTCGTCGGTGGGCGGCTTGCCGTAGGCGCCCCACATCCGCTTGAACGCCCCGGTGTCGCGGTCGAACACGATGATCCGGTGGTTGTAGTAGCCGTCCGCCACGTAGACCTCGTTGGCCGCCATGTCGAAATCGACGTTGGCGGGCTTGCCGAGGCGGCTGGTGTCGCGGCTGTCGGTCTGCGGGCCGGACTTGCCGATCTGCAGGACGAATCGGCCCTCGGGGGTGAACTTCAGGAGCTGCCCATCCTCGTCGCCGTTGCCGGCGATCCAGACGAAGCCTTGGCCGTCGATCTGGATGCCGTGCTCGTTGGTCGGCCAGTCGTAGCCGGCGCCGGGGCCGCCCCAACTGCGCAGCAGGGTGCCGGCCTGATCGAATTCCAGGACCGGCGGGGCGGGTTTGCAGCACTTGGTCCGGGGCGGATCGAGGCTCGCGGCCTTCTCGTCGTCGGTGAGGGTGCGCGGCCGCTGGATCACCCAGACATGGTCCTGCGCGTCCACGGCGACGCCGGAGGCCTGGCCCATGATCCAGTCGTTCGGGAGCGGCTTCGGCCAGGCGGGGTCGACCGCGAAGCGCGGGACCTCTGCGGCCAGGGCCGGGCCCGCCAGGGCGAGCAGGCAGGCGAGCGCCGGCAGCGCGGCGGAAAGGATTCTCATGGCGTGTCCTCCGGCGCCTGTCCCGGCGCTCGGCGACAGCATGACGTCAGGTCCGGGCGGGATCCAGCCGATCGGGCCCGCTTCGGTGACAGAGGCGGCCCGGAGACGATCCGGACAGAAAAAAGGCCACTCCCGAAGGAGCGGCCCGAAGTCTAGGGAGGAAACGCCCAAGAAGGGCAGCGGGATCGCGACGCCATCGCCATCCCGCGCTGCACAATCTGCGCCCATGGGAGAAAAATTCAAGGGCGTCAGGACAGCAGGGCTGTCCTTTTGTGCGCCCGCACACGCATCGATCGGGTGCTGTGCTGAAAATGTCGCAGGCGGCCGGCGGGCCGACGAAGACAGGTTTGGCCTGTTCAGTCCCGGTCTATTGCCGTGCAAGTGGCTGATGAGGCAGGTCTTTGCCCGATCGGATCACTGCCCGCCGGGCCGTTCGACTGCGCCGTCTCGACGCCGTTTGGCGCAGAGACGAATGCATCGCCCGCTCTAGCTGTCCGGCCAGGCCGACGGGAACGTCTCGGGCGCGACGCGTCCAGCAAGGGTCAGGGTGAGCATGGCGATTCAGGGTGAGCGGGTCCGGGTCCTCAACGATGTCGCGCCGCGCGAGGACGGGCGTTACGTCCTGTATCTCCTGCAGCAGGCCAACCGGGCGACGTTCAATCCGGCCCTCGAACTCGCTGTCGAGGAGGCGAACCACCTGGGCGTGCCGGTGGTCGCGTGCTTCGGCCTGCTCGACGGCGCGAGCGGCTTCCCCGAGGCCAATGCCCGGCACTACGCCTTCCTGCTCCAGGGTCTCGCGGACGCGAAGGCCGGCCTGGAGAAGCGCGGGATCGGCTTCGTGATGCGCAAAGGCTCCCCCGCGCGGGTCGCCATCGACCTCGCCGGAGAGGCCGCGCTCCTGGTGCTCGACCGCGGCTATCTCGCCATCCAGAAGGGCTGGTACGCGGAGATCGCCAAAGCCGTGACCACGCGGATCGTCCAGGTCGAGGGCGACGTGGTGGTCCCGGTGGAGACGGCCTCGCCGAAGCACGAATACGCCGCCCGGACCCTGCGGCCGAAGCTCAATCGGCTGTGGGATCCGTTCATCGCGGAGCTGAAGCCGCGCAAGCCGAAGCACCCGGCCGGTGCGCTCAAGCTGAAGAGCGCGATCGACGTCTCCGATCCCGAAGCGGTGCTGGCCGGGATGCACCTCGACCGGGATGTCGGGCCGGTGCGGCGCTTCGTCGGCGGCGAGACCGAGGCGCGCAAGCGCCTGACGGCGTTCCTGAAGGACGGCTTCGAAGGCTACGGCGCCGGCCGCAACAGGCCGGAGGCGGCCGCCGCCTCGCATATGAGCCCCTACCTGCATTTCGGGCAGATCTCGCCGGTGGAGATCGCACTCGCAGTGCGCGAGAACAAGAGCGGCGACGCCGACGACCGCGGCGCCTACTTGGAGGAACTGATCGTCCGGCGCGAACTCGCGATGAACCACGTCTTCTACACGGAGGGCTACGACGCCTACGACAAGGCGATCCCGGACTGGGCGCGCAAGACCCTGGCCGAGCATGCCAAGGATCCGCGCCCGCACGCCTATTCCGAGGCGCAGCTCGCGGCCGGGGAGACCCACGACCTCTATTGGAACGCCGCCATGCGCGAGATGCGCGAGACCGGCTACATGCACAACCAGCTGCGGATGTACTGGGGCAAGAAAATTCTGGAATGGTCGCCCTCGCCCGAGGAGGGGTTCGCCCGGACGCTGCGGCTCAACAACCGCTACTTCCTCGACGGGCGCGACGCGAATTCCTTCACCAACGTCGCCTGGGTGTACGGCCTGCACGACCGCCCGTGGCAGAAACGCAAGGTCTTCGGGACGGTCCGCTATCAGAGCGAGAACTCTCTGAAGAAGTTCGACGCCAAGGCGTATGTGCGGGCGGTGGAGACGCTCTGCGACGCCGAGGGGTGAGGCCGGTGACGGGTGGTCTTCGCCCCGGGCACGACAACCGACATTGAATGGGTCGCGGCCGAGGCGACCGTTCCGTCGATTCGATCCCGCGCGGCGAAACTTTTCCTCCGGCGGCTCCGTAAGGACGCGCGCTGCCCCATTCATCGGGGCTCGGAAGGAAACGCGATGCTTACCAAGAACACCGGCCGCACGGCCAAGGCGCTCGCCCTGACCCTCGCCCTCGGCCTCGGCGCCAGCGGGGCGGCCTATGCCAAGAACCCGATGGTCGGCGGCGCGCCGATGTACGCCCAGAAGACCATCGTCGAGAACGCGGTCAATTCGAAGGATCACACCACGCTGGTCGCCGCCGTGAAGGCCGCCGGCCTGGTCGACACGCTGAACGGTCCGGGCCCGTTCACGGTGTTCGCCCCCACCAATGCCGCCTTCGCCAAGCTGCCGCCGGGCACGGTGGAGAGCCTCGTGCAGCCGCAGAACAAGGCGGCCCTCACCAAGATCCTGACCTACCACGTGGTCCCGGGCGTCTACACCGCCAAGGACCTGATGGCGCTTGCCATGAAGGGTGGTGGCCAGGGGCAGATCAACACCGTCGAGGGTGAGCCCCTGGGCATCACGGTCCAGGGCAAGAAGGTCTACGTGACCGACGTGAAGGGCAACACGGCCACCGTGACCATCCCGAACGTGATGCAGTCGAACGGCGTCATCCACGTCGTCAACGCCGTGCTGATGCCCTGATCGACCCACGTGGAACGGCGCCCGCAGCCTTGAGCGCGCTGCGGGCGCCGTTTCGTTTCGAGCCCCGTCCGGTGAGGCGCCGTGGGCGCGTCATTCCGCGAGCAGGGTGCCGGTATAGACCACCGGTCCCGTGGGCTGGCCGGTCGGCGACCCCCCGGTGGGCTCCACCGAGACCGCGATCACCCCGTCCGGGGCGGTTCCCGCCGGCAGCCGCACCTGGCTCTGCCCGGCGCCGACGAGGCCGAGCGGCCTCGGCCCCTGCGCGCCGACATACCAGAGTTCCAGGCTGCGATCCGCGGGCGTCGCGGCGTTGACCGGTCTCACCTGCGCGAGACCGGTGCGCGTGTCCACGCGCACGATCAGCGCCGGCAGCGTGCCGCCCCCTTGGACCACGGCGATGTAGCGTCCGTCGGACGGCTCGAACGTCGGTCCGACGGCCAGGAACAGGGCGAGCCCGGCGGCCAGCAGCCCGGCGCCCCCGGCGGCGATCCGCCAGCGCCGGAGCTGCGCCCGGAGGGCCTGGATCTGCGACAGCTCCGCCCGCTCCGACGTCGGCAGCGCCCGCAGCAATGCGGCGCGCACGCGCGGCGGCGGCGCCTCAGCAGGGACCAGGGTGGTCAGCGGGTCCAGGCGACGTTCCCAGGCCCGGATCCGCGCCGCCGCGGCCGGATCCCGGGCCGCCTCGCGCTCCACGACGTCACGCTCCGGGGCGTCGAGCGTCCCGAGGACGTACTCCGCCGCCCGCAGGTCGGGCGCGTGGGGGTCGGGATCGTCGGGGTCCGGGGCGCCCGTTCCGGTCACGACACGGTCTCCAGGCAGGCCTTCAAGGCGGCGAGCGCGCGATGCAGCCAGGTCTTGATCGTGTTGACGGGGCGGTCGAACTGGCGGGCCAGCTCCTCGCGCGAGCGGCCTTCGCAATAGGCCAGCAGCACGCAATCCCGGTGCAGCGGCTCGAGCCGGCCGAGGCAGGCCGCGAGGGCCTCGCGGTCCTGGAACGCGCCGGCCGCGTCATGCGGATCGATCAGCCGCGCCACCCAATCCTCACCGCTTTCCAGTTCCGGCCCCTGCACCTCGCGCTTCCGACGCACGCTGTCGATCGCGCGATGGCGCGCGATGGTGACAAGCCAGGGCAGCGGGGGCCCGGCCTCCGGCCGATAGGCGCCCGCTGCCTGCCAGATCCGCATGTAGACGTCCTGAAGCACGTCCTCGGCCAAGCCTCGGTCGCGTTGGATACGCAGGATCAGCCCGTAAAGTTTCGGGCTCGTGAGATCGTACAGTTCGGCGAGCCGGTCCGCCTCGCCGCGGGCGATCCCCGCAAGCAGCCGGCGCAGCATGGCGTCGTCGGCCAAGATGGCTCCCCGCGAACTCCGGGGCGCCTCCCATCGACGCCCACCCGGATGCAGCTTTAGCCCAAGCTTCGTGACCGTGACGATACCTTGTGCGTGCGTGCGGGCGAGGGCGGCGGCGGCGAAAGGCGTCGGTGCGGCTCGGTCCGTCGAGGCCCCGTTCTCCGCGGCACGCCGCAGCGGATCCAGCGACGTGGGGATTGCGGGGCGTCCCGCGGGCCATTCCAGACCGGTTGCGGTATAGCGTTTGCTCCAGCGGTGCGGGGGAGTGGCTTGGAGATGGCCGAGATGCGGGACGCGGTGCGGCAGACGATCGACGCCCCCCGTCCGCGGCGCTCCCGTTACCGCCGCTCGATCCTGCGCCTGCGTTCGGCCTCGCTGGAGGCCTACCCGCTGTGGCGGGGGCGGCTGCTGTTCCTCGTGGGCGGCATCTGCGTGGGCCTCGCCGCCGTGCTGATGGCCAAGGGCGCCGACCTCGCCCAGGACGGCTTCCGTCGGCTCGTCGCGCCCTCGCCGCTGATCGCCCTGGTGCTGACGCCGGCGGGCTTCGCCCTGGCGGCGCTCCTGGCGCGCACGGTGTTCCCGAACTCGCAAGGGTCCGGCATCCCGCAGGTGATCGCCGCCCGGCACGCCCGGGACGCGCGCTTCCGCTACGCCTTGATCTCCCCCCGGGTCGCCTTCGGCAAGGTGATCGTCCTGTTCCTCGGGCTCCTGTGCGGGGCCTCGGCCGGCCGCGAGGGGCCGACCGTGCAGGTCGGCGCAGCGATCATGGCGGCCTTCGGCCGCCTGACGCCGGACCGCCTGCCGGGCCTCCTGCTCGCCGGTGGCGCGGCCGGCGTCGCGGCGGCCTTCAACACCCCGCTCGCCGGCATCGTGTTCGGCATCGAGGAGCTGGGTCGGGCCTACGAGGCGCGCTCCTCGGGCCTGATCGTCGCCGGGATCGTGGCGGCGGGCCTGACCTCCCTGTGGCTCCTGGGCAATTACACCTATTTCGGCACCACCCAGGACGAGCTGCCCCTCGCGGCCAGCTGGATCGTGCCCCTGATTGCCCTCGCCGGGGGGCTGGCGGGCGGCCTGTTCAGCCGGGTGGTGATCCTGTTCGCCCGGGGCCTGCCGGGGCGGGCCGGCCGGCTGATCCGGACGCGGCCGGTGGTGTTCGCGGCCGCCTGCGGCCTGTGCGTCGCCCTCTGCGGCCTCGCCTCCGGGGGGACCGCCTACGGCACCGGCTACGAGGAGGCCCGGGCGATCCTTCACGGCGACACGGCGTCGGGCTGGAGCTACGCGCCGCTCAAATTCGCCGCCACCGTGCTCAGCTCGATCAGCGGCATCCCGGGGGGCCTGTTCGCGCCGTCCCTGGCCGTGGGGGCCGGCCTCGGCGGAACGGTCCACGGGCTCCTGCCGGACATGCCGGTGGGCGCCCTCGTGCTGATCGGCATGGTGGCCTACCTGACCGGGGTGCTCCAGGCGCCGATCACCAGTTTCGTCATCGTCACCGAGATGACCCAGAACCACGCGATGGTGATCCCGCTGATGGTGGCGGCGCTGGTGGCAGATGCCGCCTCGAAGGCGGTCTGCCGGGGCGGCCTCTATCACACCCTGGCGGAGATCATGCTGGAGCGCGCCGACGTACCGGCCCAGCCGGTTGCCAAAACCGCATGACGTTCGACGGCCGCGCGGCTCCGGTTAAGAATATAAGCGGACCGGTGCGGAATCGGCGGAACGGTCTCGCTTGGCGTCGGTTGAGGCAGCGAAGCCGGCCCGCCTCCCGGGCCCACCCGGAGTGACGTCATGACCCTTCTGAAATGGGCCCTCATCTGCTTCGTAATCTCGCTGATCGCCGGCGGCCTCGGCTTCACCGGCATCGCCTCGGGCGCCGGCTCCCTGGCCCGGATCCTGTTCGGCCTGTTCCTGCTGATCGCCGTCGTGATCGTGGTCATCGCCTTCGCGGTCGGGCAGGCGGTGTTCTGAGGCCGGCCCGGTGCGCGGCAAGACCTGCCTCGTCACCGGGGCGACCAACGGAATCGGCTACCAGACCGCCCTCGGCCTCGCGCGCCTCGGCGCGCGGGTCGCCATCGTCGGGCGCGACGCCGGGAAGACGCGGGCCTGTGCCGAGCGGATCCGCGCCGCCGTGCCGGGTGCGGGGGTGGATCCGCATGTCGCCGACTTGTCCGCGCAGGGGGAGATCCGGCGCCTCGCAGGGACGCTGCGCGACGCCTATCCCCGCCTCGACGTGCTGGTGAACAACGCCGGCGCCATTTTCGACCACCGGACCCTCACGGTCGACGGCATCGAGCGGACCTGGGCGCTGGATCATCTGGGCTACGTGCTGCTGACGCTTGAACTGCTCGCGCCGCTGAAGGCCTCGGCGGCGGCCGGGGGTAAGCCGCGCATCGTCAACGTCGCTTCGGCGGCGCATTATCGCGGTCATATCGACGTCGACGATATCGAGGGCGCCCGGCGCTACGGCGCCATGTGGGCCTATGCCCAGGCCAAGCTCGGCAACGTGCTGTTCACCTATGCCCTGGCCCGACGGCTGCGGGCCGACGGGATCACCGTCAACGCCCTGCATCCGGGGGTGATCAACACCGGTTTCGCAAAGAACACCGGCGGCCTGTTCGGCACCGCCTGGTCGCTGATGCGGCCGTTCCTGACCACGCCCGAGAAGGGGGCCGAGACCTCGCTCTACGTAGCGAGCGACCCCGCGCTCGACGGGGTCACCGGCCGCTACTTCTCGCATTCCCGGCCGAAGACCTCGTCGGCCGAGAGTCGCGACGAGGCCGTTCAGGAACGGGTCTGGGCGCTGAGCCTCGCGCAGGTGGGGCGGAGCGTCTGACCGGGTCTCATACCGAAACGCAATGAACGCCGTTCAGTGCGGTTCGCCCGCGCTATGGCGCGGCGGCCGCTCGGGTCTTCTCCATCGACACGGCCAATACCCGAGGTCTTCATCGGTGGGATCGGCACGAAACCATCGTGCGCTTCCCTGAGCCTGTTTGACTGGATCCTCCGATCCTCACCCTCAACCTGAGGAGACCGCGCAGCGGGCCTCGAAGGAGGGCCCCTTCGCGGCGTCCGCTGCGCTCCGGCACCCCAGGAGGAGGAGACGACGGGGAGACACGCCAGCCGAAACCAGCGCGCGACCGCCATCGCGCCGTCGAACTGGCTCTTAGAAGGTCGAGCGAAAGTACGCGATCGTCCGCTCCAGGCCCTCGCGGAGCTGCACGGTGGGTTCCCAATCCAGATGGGTTTTCGCCTTTTCGATATTGGGTCGCCGCTGCCGGGGATCGTCAGGCGGGAGCGGGCGATGCGCGATCGTCGAGCGCGAGCCGGTCAGCTCGATCACCAAATGGGCCAGTTCGCGGATCGTGAACTCGTTCGGGTTGCCGATGTTGATTGGTCCGGTGATCTCGGGCCCGCTGGCCATCAGGCGAACAAATCCCTCGATCAGGTCGCTCACGTAACAGAACGAACGCGTCTGCTCACCGTCGCCATAGAGCGTGATTTCGTCCCCGCGGAGCGCCTGCATGATCAAGTTCGACACGACACGGCCGTCGTTCGGGTGCATGCGCGGGCCGTAGGTGTTGAAGATGCGTACGATCTTGATCGGCAGATTATGTTGACGATGATAGTCGAAGAATAATGTTTCCGCGCAGCGCTTGCCCTCGTCGTAGCACGATCGGAAGCCGATCGGATTGACGTGGCCGAAGTATTCTTCGACTTGCGGATGCACTTCCGGGTCGCCGTAGACCTCCGACGTCGATGCCTGGAACACCTTGATACGCAAGCGCTTGGCCAGGCCGAGCATGTTGATCGCGCCGATGACGCTCGTTTTCGTCGTCTGAACCGGATCGAACTGGTAATGCACCGGCGAAGCGGGGCAAGCGAGATTGTAGATCTCGTCGATCTCGACATAGAGCGGAAACGTCACGTCGTGACGCATGATTTCGAAGCGCGGATTGCTCAACAGATGGGCGATATTGCGCCGTGTGCCGGTGTAGAAATTATCGACACACAGAACTTCATGCCCGTCGGCGAGCAACCGCTCGCACAGGTGTGAGCCGAGAAAGCCGGCCCCCCCGGTTACGAGGATCTTCTTCGTATCATCGTAGCGCAATCTCGAGCCCTCCTGACACCCTACGCTCCGCGCCCGTCCGGGTGCGGCCGTCAACATTCGGTATCCTCACGCGCCGATGGCCGGACCGTCCCCTTGCCGCCCGATGCTGGTGTAGGAAAACCCGTGACGCCGGGCCATCTCCGGTTCGTAGATATTGCGCAGATCGATCAAGACCGGCGCCGCCATGATGGCGCGCAACCGGGCGAGGTCGAGGGCCCGGAACGCGTTCCACTCGGTCACGATCACCACCGCGTCGGCACCCTCCGCGCACGCATAGGCATCGTCCGCGAAGTCGACGCCCGGCATCAGCGGGCGTGCCTGCTCCATCCCCTCGGGATCGTAGGCGCGCACATGGCAGGCCGCGTCGAGCAGGCCGGTCGCGATCGCCAGGGACGGTGCCTCGCGCATGTCGTCGGTGTCCGGCTTGAAGGTGAGGCCGAGCAGGGCCACCGTCTTGCCCCTCACCGACCCGCCGCAGGCGCGGATGACCTTGCGCGCCATCGCCCGCTTGCGGCTGTCGTTGACCGCCACGACGGTCTCGACGATCCGCAACGGCACCCCGTTGTCCTGTGCGGTTTTCACGAGCGCCAGGGTATCCTTCGGGAAACAGGATCCCCCGTAGCCCGGACCCGCGTGGAGGAACTTCGATCCGATCCGGCCGTCCAGGCCGATCCCGCGCGCCACGGCCTGCACGTCCGCACCGACGGACTCGCACAGTTCTGCGATCTCGTTGATGAAGGTGATCTTGGTCGCCAGGAACGCGTTCGCGGCGTATTTCGTGAGCTCGGCCGTCCGCCGGCCCGTCACCAGGATCGGTGCCGCATTGAGGTACAAGGGCCGATAGATCTCGCGCATCACAGCCTCGGCGCGCTCATCGCCCACGCCGATGACGATCCGATCGGGCCGCTTGAAGTCGGAAATCGCAGCGCCTTCGCGCAGGAACTCGGGGTTCGAGACGACCGAGAAATCCGCCTCGGGGGCGATCTCGCGCACGATCCGCTCGACCACGTCGCCCTCGCCCACCGGAACGGTCGACTTGGTCACGATGACCGTGAATCCCGTCAGGGACCTGGCGATTTCCTGAGCGGCCTCGCGGACATAGGTCATATCGGCGAAGCCGTCCCCGCGGCGCGACGG
Organism: Methylobacterium sp. J-026; assembly: GCF_022829585.1. Taxonomy (GTDB): domain Bacteria; phylum Pseudomonadota; class Alphaproteobacteria; order Rhizobiales; family Beijerinckiaceae; genus Methylobacterium. The sequence goes on along the minus strand of NZ_JAKSYC010000042.1, from coordinate 4,687 downwards.
TGTGCCGACCGCGATGAAGACCGCCTCGGCCTGCGCGACCGCCGGGCCGAGTTCCGTCACGAATGACAGCCGCCCCTGGCTCACGTTTTCCGCCACGAGATCGCTCAGGCCCGGCTCGTAGATCGGCATCCGGCCGTCATTCAATGCTGCAATCTTTGCTGGATCCTTGTCGACGCAGACGACCGAATGGCCGAAGTCTGCCAAACAGACCCCGGTTACCAGCCCGACATATCCTGATCCGATAACCGCTAAACGCATACGTCCCTCCTCGGGCATCTCTCTGCAGGCATGTATAATCGGATCTATGCCGCCATCGCTAGACTGTAATTTAATAAATAGTTAACATTATTAATAACACCGACATCCGCCCACTCAATAATCGTGTCCTCCATCGTCGCAGCCAGTGTAGCTCCTTCCATTCGTCGCCGTGCGACCATTGCCAGAAGATGAGGCGTCGGCGATATCATAGCATTCTATTTCCAGCCGCGGTGCTGGTCCAAAAATTTCCACCTCAAAGATGCGTCGAGTTATATTATTTAAACAATCGTCTCTTTTTCTTGTTCAGTCCGCTTTTGCCTCGTGTGGGCATTGTCCCACATGTAAGGCTCGATAATACTTTTGTATCGCGTCTGTAGAATATATTTCGCCTTTTTCATCCCGCTCAGGGGCTGTGTTTTATGATTGGTGTTCGGGAATGATTTCGCGAAATCGGTATATACCTGAAAGTATGCCTCTCCCCAAGGGGTGAAAGGGCCATGCCACGGCCGGGGGTTCGAGCAGAAATGCAGCAGATGAGCCGGAATCTCTCGGAAATGACTATAGTTCATGAGAAATGTCGGAAAATTCCATTTTAGAGACATCCTGTTTTTGTTGCCGGCTAAAATAATATTTAAAGCATCCTGATCAAAGAACGTGAAATCGTACTTCTTGCGATCAATCAATTTTTTAATGTCTGACCGTAGATCGCTTATAAGACTTCTATTAAGCTTGATGACGCCGGAATTGAAGTATCGCTCATGGTCCGCTTCATCAAGTCCGAGCGCGCTGAAATAGCGCTTTATTCTTTTTCCCATCCGCGTGTTGTCGTTGACGACCATGGTCATGGCATCGCGCGCCGCGATGAAGTCGTACTGCGCCAGGGATGGATCGAACAGGTCCCCGAGAGAACTGGTGACCTGCGTATCCCCATCTACATAAACAAGTTTTTTGTACTGAGTGGGCAGTGCTTTATCTAGGAACAGCCGTGCGTAGGCGAGCGACATGCCCTCGAGTTCAGCTTGTGGCAGCTGAATAAATTCTATCCCCTGCGCCTTGGCGATGCTGGAGGCTAACCGCGTGTTGTCGTTGGAATCATCAAAACATACGATAACGACATCGGCGCTGCTCTGTGGCGTCTTGTTTCTAACTTGCACAGCGCTCAAAGTTGCTGGAAACAAGTAGTTCGAGTCGACCGCATAGCAAATGCAATTTTCCTGCATCACCACCTCGGCTGTCTGGCATGATAGACGGTTTATAAAACTTAGCAGAAAGCATTCGTCGATGCGAATAAATTTTTTGCGGATTTTTGCTTATACTACTTACGAGCGTTAGTTCGAGCTGACGCGAGTGATTAATTATAATGTCTCGATTTTTGCGGAACGGGGGAAAAAAATCTTAATAATGGTTGCGGGTACAGCTTGGGTCTGTAACGAAAAAAGCTGCGCGATATAGTAATTTTGCTAATATGGCAGATGTTATACACAGCCTTTCGATCGAATTTATCCCGTAAAACTCGGGATGTAGTTTTTTAGTCCGGCTCTTGTCTGAGATCGCTCGAATGAACCATCTCATCGAATGACCCGGTCGACCCGTCCCGGACTGCGCCGATTGAGCGGATCAGCGCAGACCGGAGGACTGAGCGAACGCGCGGGATAGCCACCGGATGCGGAGCGGATGGTGCAAACGCTGCACCGGATCACGGTACACATGGCGCACGGCAACGGCATCACCGGCGCTCTCAGGAAGGCGGACGTCGCCTACCAGGGTCTAAGCCGCCCGTACAGGGGGTGGCGGTTCGCAGGTCGAGTGGAGCCGGGGAGGCGAACCCAGCAGCGTGGGGAAGCGGGGCTTTCTCGTCGGGAACGGCCGGTCAGGCCGCGGCCCGAACGATGTGGTCGCCCTGCTGCTGAATCTCGATGAACACGCGGGTGACGTCTGGGCTGCGCTGCTTCAGCGCCCGGTCGAGGCGGGTCACGAGGCTCTCGACCTCGCCCGCGCTCAGGTCGTCGGCCATGTCGATGCTGAGATTGACCAGGATGTCGGAGGGGCCGAGATGCTGGGTGAGCACCTCGTTGACGTGGAGCACCCCCGGCTCGGCGCGGGCCAGTTCGGAGATCGCCGCGATGATCGCGGGGTCGGCCGCCTCGCCGATCAGGAGGCCGTGGGTCTCGATCATCAGGAACAGGGCCATGCCGACGAGGACGAGACCGATCCCGACCGAGGCCCAGCCGTCGAGGCTCGGCATCTCCAGGACATGGCTCAGGGTGATGCCGGCGAGCGCGATCAGCAGTCCGATCAGCGCGGCGGTATCCTCGGCCAGCACCGTGAACAGGGTCGGATCCTTGCTGCGCCGGATCGCCCGCACCGCCGAATGGTCGCCCTTCTCGGACCAGAACTGGCGCATCGCCACGAAGAAGGAGGTGCCCTCGGCGGCGATGGCGAAGCCTAGGATCGCGACGTTCACCCAGATCCCGGGCAGGCGGAAGCCGAACAGTTCGGCGTCCGCGTCCGGCGCGGGATGGCGGATCCGCTCGATGCCCTCGTAGACCGCGAAGACACCGCCGCCGAGGAAGATCATCAGCGCGACCACGAAGGCGTAGAAGTAGATCTCGCGCCCGTAGCCGAACGGGTGGCGGTCATCGGCCGGCTTCTCCGAGCGCTTCATGCCCACGAGCAGCAGCACTTGGTTCGCCGTATCGACCAGCGAATGCACCCCCTCGGCCAGCATCGCGGTCGAGCCGGTCAGCGCCCCGCCGACGAACTTCGCCGCCGCGATGGCGAGATTCGCCCCCGCCGCCGCGTAGATCGCACCCGTACTCTCGTGCGCCATCCGAAAAACCCCCTGACCCGATCCGCGCGGGCGAGCCCCGCCTGCCGGAACCCGGGGCGCCGCGATGCTTCGATTGCGGCGATGCAAGCGTTCCGGCCCGCAGCCGGTTCCCATGTGGACGCGGCCAGCCGGCCCGTGCAACCTGCGCCCGCCCAAGGAAGCCCGGAGGCAGCATGGTCGACGCCCGCTACGACCCCGACAACATCTTCGCCAAGATCCTGCGCGGGGAGATCCCCTGCCACCGTGTCTACGAGGACGCGCAGACGCTGGCCTTCATGGATGTGATGCCCCAGGGCGAGGGCCACACCCTGGTGATCCCGAAGGCCCCGGCCCGCGGCCTGCTCGATGCCGAGCCCGAGGCGCTCGCGGCCCTGATGGCCAGCGTCCAGCGGGTCGCCCGGGCGGTGAAGGCGGCGTTCCAGGCGGACGGGCTGACGGTCTTTCAGTTCAACGAGCCGGCCGGCGGCCAGACCGTGTTCCACCTGCACGTCCACGTCATCCCGCGGCGCGAGGGTGTCCCGCTGACGCGCCACGAGGGCGGCATGGCCGACAACGCGGTCCTGGCCGCGCACGCCGCACGCATCCGCGCGGCCCTCGATTCGGACGGGTGACGCGGAGGAGTGACGCTCAGGCCGCGCTCGCCGAATCGCCCGGCTGCGCCATGCTGGCGAGCAGCCGCCGCAGGGCGGCGTTCTCGGTCTCCAACTCGCCCACGCGCCGCAGCAGCATGGTCACGGAGGCCTCGGTCGCGGCGATCTCGGATGCCTTCGTCGGGGCGGCCCGGGCGGGCTCCTCGAAGGTGACGCCGATCCCGTCCTCCCGCCGCCATCGCAGGGTCGCGCGGAAGGTCCGGTCCTTCTGCGGGATGTACAGGTCGAACGCCTCGGGCAGCGTCGTGGCGTCGCTCATGATGAGACGGGCGCCGGACGAGGACATGTCGCGCACCAGGCAGTCGAAGCTGGACGACCCGTTGTTGAAGACGATGCGGCCCTTGAGGAACACCCTCTGGCGCGTCTCTCTGCGATGCTCCGACATGCGGGCGGCTCCGGAACGCTGACGATGCCGCGAACTCTGCACGCCACCTCTTAAAGAACCTTCGTCCGGATACCGGACTCGGGGCCGATTTCGCGAACGGAGATCGATAGAGAGGCGCGTGCAGGGACATGATGGCTCGGAACTGGCCGCCGGCTCAGCGGCACGCCCTGACCCTTCTGCGGGCGACCGGATCCACACGTCTCAGGCTGACACCAACATCTTGAAAGCAGAGCGCTTTTCCCCTCCCCCTTGCGGGGAGGGGTCAGGGGTGGGGGTGGTGCAGACGGCACCGCACCGCTCGACCCCCACCTCCAACGCCTCCCCGCACGAGCTACGGGCGACGCGGGCTCAAGGCACGCGGCTCATGACGCAGCGCGACAGGCCCCCTCTCCCGCACGGGAGAGGGGACCCACGCCCCGCCGATCTGACCGGCGAACTCGCTGAGAGCTCAAACCTGTGTCGCCCGTAGCCGCAAGGGAGAGGAGAGAACGTGTCGGCCAGCGATATGTGAATTCGGCAGCCCACAGCGGGGGAGGGGGAGAAGCGGAACTGCCGATGCGCGAA
>NZ_JAKSYC010000032.1 GCF_022829585.1 Methylobacterium sp. J-026 | reverse complement strand
GCCCGTCAGACTGTCGGGCGTCCGCATCAGGAGAGCAGCCAGGATCTCCGCGGTTGCGGCCGCCTTCTGCGTCGGGGCAACGCCTACCTTGCGCCGGGCGCCCTTCATGGCGGCGCGCACGCCTTCATCATCTGTCGGATCGGCGACGCCGGCCAGCTTGTGTGCGTACCGGATCGCGGCGAGCCTGCGGCCGAGCGTCGAGGCAGCGCGGCGGTTCTCCGCTTCCGACACGATGAAGCCCGCCACGGCCTCGGGGCTCGCCGGCAGCGACCGGAACCCGTACCGGTCGCACCACGCCTGAAACACCAGCACGTCGCCGCGATAGGCACGCACCGTCGAGGGCGCCTTGCTGGCCTGCTGATAGGCGCGGACGATCGCGGCTGCCTCCGCGGGCAGTCCGGCCTCGACCGGCTCGCCGATCAGGATCTCAGAGGTCGGCATCGCAGCCCCGCCCGGCACCCAGCGCCGCGGCGAACATCTCGCCGAGAACCGCGTCCGCCCAGTCGTTCGGTAGATCCATGTACCGGGAGGCGTGCCGCACGAGGCCGCACCATGCCCGGTTCTCCTCAAACTCTAGGGCCGGGCATGGGCCTTCCGTGCCGGCGCCGATGTACTCGACGGCGAGATGGCACGGCTCCTCGGCGCAGCAGTAGCCACAGCCGTTGCACGCTGCGCCTTTGGCTGGCTTCACCGGCAGGCGCTGGCCTTCGGTGCCGTCTATCAGATGGATCGTCGGCATAGGCTCTGCCTAGCAGCCAAACTTTCGAGAATGATGCTTATCGAAAGTTATAGGAATGACTGCTTGATAGCAAGATGTCTCGACGGCTCAATATAGGAATGGCGAGCGTTCTGGACGTCGTGCGAGTCTGACGGCTCGATGATTCGATTGCTCGCCGGCTCGACGGCCTGGCGTTCAGATGGCTCGCCACCTTGACGACTTCGCGTCTCGCTTGCGTGCCAGTTCGACCGCTCGACGCCTAGCAGGCTCGCAAGCTTGACGGCGTGTTAACCTGACGCTTCCCATGCTCGACGGCGAGACGGCAGGACGCTTCGCATGCAGACGATCACGATAGCGGCGCGGAAGGGTGGGGTCGGGAAGACAACCTTGGCCACGCACCTTAGTGTCATCGCCGCTGGGCCGGGCAAGCCGGTGCTGCTGTTCGATACCGACCCGCAGCGGTCACTGAAATGGTGGTGGGACCTCCGCCAGGGCGAGACGCCGGCACTCATCGAGTGCGAGGCTCGCGAGCTGCCCAAGATCCTGCCAGCCGCCGAGGGGGAGGGCGTGGCCTACAGCATCATCGACACCCCGCCCCATGCCGAGGCCTCGATCGCCGACGCCATGAGGGTGGCCGATCTCGTCCTCGTGCCGACCCGGCCGGGGCCGTTCGACCTCGCGGCCGTGGCGACGACGCTCGACCTCGCCCAGCGCGTGGGCAAGAAGCCGCTCGCCGTCATCAACCACGCGCCGCCCCGCACCGGGTCGGCCGAGCCTGCCATCGTGTCGGAGGCGCGCGAGACCCTGACCCGCATGGGCGCCACCGTGGCGCAGGCTGTGGTCTCGCAGCGGGTCGCGATGTCTCACGCCATCATCGGCGGGCAGACGGTCAACGAATTCGAGCCGCACGGACGAGCCGCCGAGGAGATGCTGGCGCTCTGGTCCGAGGTTCAGTCCTTGATGAAGGAGTAGGGGACATGTCCACCGAACGTCAGCCGCTCACCATCCTCGCGGATCGCCTCGCCAAGAAGTCACCGGCCCCCGAGGCCGAAAAGCCGCCTGTGGCCGAGACCGTGTCCGAGGCCGCCTCCACCCAGCCGGCGCCAGTGAAGGCGAAGGGTGCCGATGCCCGAGTGCAGATCATCGTCCGTATGACCCCTGCCGAACGGAAGGCGCTGCGCCAGATCGCGCTCGATCAGGACACGACCGCTCAGGCGCTCGCTGAGGATGCCATCCGCGACGTGCTGCGACGTCACGGCTTCAAGACGTCCTGACGCTTCGAAGGCTTGCCATTCCGAACGCGAGACATCGAGACGTATTGACGGCGAGACGGCCTGCTATCAAGCCGTCTTTCCACCAGCCGCGGACGCGGTCGGGACGTGCGCGAGGCCGGGATGCAGCCAAATGGCTGGTCCCGGCCGGTTGCGTTATTCGTGGCTGCTGGCCTGAGGTTCGTAAGCTACCTGCCTTGGCAGCGACCGCCATCCTGTGCCCTACCAGCAAGGGCATAGGTAATTCACATGCACGATCCCCATGCGCTCATTCGACGTCCCGGCTGGCGCGGCTCGCGACCCTTCGCCGGTCTGCCGAGTTCGACACTAGCCTATGCGCTTCTCGCCTTGGCGATCGCGACAGCCGGCTGGAACTTCGTGGCCGGCGACGCTGCCCGCAGTGAGCAAACGCGACAGAGGGAGCTGATCAGCCGTAGCGATCGCCTGCTCTCGACGATGAAGGATCTGGAGACTGGTATGCGCGGCTATGCCCTGACCGGCATGCCCGAATACCTTGAACCCTACACTGACGCGCTGAACCGGATCGAGGGGGAGGTTGGTCACCTCGCCGTCCTAGACCGCACGCCCGCCGACTCTGCCGTTCCGGCACTCGCCCCCGTTCGCAAGCTGATCGACGAGGAGAAAGCGTTCTCCGATCACGTCGTGACGGCTCGTCGCGACCAAGGCTCTGACGCCGCTACCGCCCTGGTCGCGACCGGCGAGGGCAAGCGCTTGATGGACGCGATCCGCGTTGCGACCGCGACGGCGAACCATCGCGCCGTTGAAGCGCTTGCTGAGAGTGGCCGCCGCGACAGGCAGCGCTACGCTATCCTGACTGCGTTCAGCCTGCTCTGCGCTACTCTCGCCGTGGCGCTCTTGGCGCGCCTTGCCCTGGTTCGCCGCCGCGAGAGCCAACGCAGCAGCGGACTGTTCGAAGGCGTGCTCGCCAATGCCCCGGTCGGGCTGGGCTTCCTCGACGGTGATCTGAAGATCCGCCACATGAACCGTGCGCTGGCGACGATGAGCGAACGCGGCTTCGGGGCGGATCTCGGTGCACCGATCTGGACGCTGCTGCCGAGGTTGGAGGAGCAGCTCACCCCGCTGCTGGAAGCGGCACGCGATCATGGCCTGGTCAGCGCCGACGTGCCTGTGACCGTGCCGAGCGAGAGCGCGCCGGGCGGGACGCGCCACTTCCGCATGAGCTTCTATCCCCTGCGCCAAGACGAGGGGCCGGCGGCGATCGGCGTTGGGATCGTGGTCGCCGATGTGACCACGGCGGCCTTGTCCGAGGCCCAGGTACGCGTGGGCGAGGCGCTACTGCGGACCGTGCTCGATACCCTGCCGGTGGGCGTGCTCATCGCCGAGGCGCCGTCCGGCCGGATCACCGGCCACAACGCCCGGGCCGAAGTGATCCTCGGGCACGGGGTATTACCCACGCAACCTGGTGCGGGACCAGCCCGCTGGGTCGGCTTCCACGAGGATGGCCGGCCGGTCGAACCGAGGGAGTGGCCACTAATCCAGGTGGTACGTGGAGGCGAGCCTCAGGCGGAGCTGGAAGTCGATTACCAGCGCGGCGACGGCTCGCATGCCTGGATCGGCTTCGCAGGTGCGCCGATGCGTGATCCGGATGGCGCGCTCGTCGGCGGTGTGGTCGTCGTCTCCGACATCGACGCGCGCAAGCGCTCCGAGCACGTGCTCGCAGCAGCCAAGGAGGCTGCCGAGGAGGCAAACCGCGCCAAGTCCGAATTTCTGGCCAACATGAGCCACGAGTTGCGCACGCCGCTCTCGGCGGTGATCGGCTACTCCGAGATGCTGCAGGAGGAGATGGAGGACGCCGGACAAGCGGACCTGCTCCCGGACATGAAGAAGATCGAGGCGAACGCGCGCCACTTGCTCGGCCTGATCAACGATGTCCTCGACCTCTCGAAGATCGAGGCCGAGCGCATGGAGGTGTACCCCGAGACCCTCGACGTCGCCGCCACCGTGCGCGATGTCGCCGCCACCGTCGAGGCGCTGGTCGAAAAGAAGGGCAACGCCCTTGTTCTCGATCTCGCGGACGGGCTCGGCGGCGCCTACACCGACGCGACCAAGCTGCGCCAGTGCCTGATCAACCTACTGAGCAACGCGGCCAAGTTCACGGAAGGCGGGCGCATCACCCTGTCGACACGCCGGCAGACGGATGACGAGGGCGACCGACTGGTCTTTGCCGTCTCTGACACCGGCATCGGCATGAGTGAGGAGCAGGTCGCGCGCCTGTTCCAGCGCTTCAGTCAGGCCGACGCCTCGACGACGCGGCGCTTCGGCGGCACGGGGTTGGGATTGGCGATCACCCGGGCGTTTGCGCATATGCTCGGCGGTGACATCGCGGTCGCGAGCCGTGAGGGCCAGGGTACGACCTTCACCCTGACCGTTCTAGCGAGCGCGGCCGGAGGCGAGGAGATACACGCACCGCCCGGATCATCGTCCGGCGTGCCGCGATCCGATGATCAAGCCGTGCAGGGCAGCGAGGTTCTGGTCATCGACGACGACCAGGCGACCCGTGACCTGCTCGCGCGCTTCCTGACCAAGGAGGGCTTTCACGTCGCGACGGCGGCCGATGGGAAGGTGGGGCTGGAGCAGGCCCGTACTCGACGCCCACGGGCGATCCTGCTCGACGTGACCATGCCGCGCATGGACGGATGGGCGGTGCTGCGCGCGCTGCGCGCCGACCCGAAGCTGGGTGATCTGCCGGTGATCATGGTGACGGTGCTGGATGAGCAGAACCTCGCCTTCTCGCTCGGTGCCACGGACTACCTGCAAAAGCCGGTTGATTGGGCGCAGCTGAAGGAGGTGATGGAGCGGTTCCGGCCAAAACCTCACGACGGTCCGGTGCTGATCGTGGACGACGACGCAGACTTGCGCGAGTTGATGACGTCGCAGCTGACCCGGGGCGGTTGGCGGGTGGCGACGGCGGTGGATGGTCGGGCCGGCCTGACGGCGGTCGCCGAGCATAAACCTCGGCTGATCCTGCTCGACTTGATGATGCCGGAGTTGGACGGGTTCGGCTTCTTGCGGCTGCTGCGCACCCGTCCGGAGTGGTACGACATCCCCGTGGTGGTGCTGACGGCCAAGGACGTCACCGCGGACGACTTCCGCCTGTTGGCCGGGCAGGCCGACCGGGTGGTGCAGAAGGCCGGGCTGTCCTTCTCGGATCTCTCGGCGACACTGCGGGCGCTCTACGGAGCCGCTCCGATTGAAGGGTCTTAAATTCCGGACCGAAAGCACGTGATCCCGCGAATAGAGGGGAGTCGCCATCGCGTTGGGCTCAGACAGCGCAGAACATGCGGCCCAATAGGCGAGGCCGGGCGAGCCGTGATGATATGGCCGCCCGGCCGGCATATGAATAACGCACTTGCACGTAGCGTGCAGCCGCGTCCAACCTGTGGAATGCACGCGGAGGCTTGAGATCGAACGTGGCTGCTTACACGCACCCCTCTTTCCAAGAACCGGAAGGGTCAACTAAAATTTGGCGGTATTTGACAACAGCCAAATTCATCAACATGATCCAAACGCGGACACTGTGGTTTTCAAGAAGCGATTTGTTGGGAGATCCATTTGAAGGATCTGTGACTCTACCTATGTACCGTGGACCACTTACACCAGAGGACGATAAAAACCAGCGTCTCATAATGAGGAACTCAATATACATTAATTGTTGGCATATGAACGAAAGGGAGTCTGCGGCAATGTGGGGCTTGTATGCGCCTCATACGGATTCGATCGCTATAGTTACTCAATATCGGATGCTTAGGGATCTACTTCCAAATTTTGTTTTCTCAGGTATGGTCAAATATATTGATTATGACAAAGATAAAATCGGTGGCAACGTCCTAGATGTGTTCCTCCATAAAAGATTTTCCTTTGCTCACGAAATGGAACTCCGAGCTGTGCTTTGGGACGGTTTAGATTTTCGTGAGAAAATGAGCAAAGCATATGGCGGAAATCTTTCGAGCGATGCGCCGCCACAAGAGGCGCTGACGACGAGGAGCTACGTGAACAGCGTTGGTGCTGCTGTCCCAGTAGATATTTCCAACTTAGTAGAAAAATTGTATATCAGTCCTACTTCCCCGGATTGGTATAAAGAAGCAATCGAGCAATTGTGCAAAACATATGGCCTCAAATGGGGTGTTGAAAAATCAAGTTTATCCGCTCGAGCATTGTTCTGATAGTTTGACATGCATAGTTATATGAGTCGCGAATAACTCTTGCCCGGTTCAACTGAGCCGATGCACCGCACGGTGGAGGTAAAATTAAAAATCATAAGGCCGAGTTTTGGGAGCGGGCCCGGGAGCGCCATGCGGCCAGAAGCGGGGTTGCCCGGGGTCGGTTGCCCGCGCTTACGCCGCGCGCCGGGCCCACAAGGCGACGCCCCAACCGAACGCCACCGCCATCAGGGGGGCGACGATGAAGGCCACGATCTGAACGTCTGTCATGGCTTGAGCGCCTTTAGGACTGTGCGCGCCGCTAGGTGCAGAGCGCCGCTCGCGAACAAGAAGATCGCTATGCCGAGAACGAGAGTCAACGCCGACAGGTTGCCGGCTGCGTTCCCGAGACCGAACACGGCCGCCACCAACGGCGCTACTACACCTGCTGTGAACAGGCCACCTGCCGCCGTGTTCAGGTAGGCCGCGGTCAGCTTGATCCGCTCGTTGTGGACCACTCGACGCTGTGCCTCGGCATCGTCGCTCACGGCTGGCTCTCACCCCGCAGCCGCACGCCAGGGCGCCCGTGGTTCAGGAACTCGACGCCGGCCGCCTCTAGCGCGGTCTGAACCGCCCGCACCGTGTCGAGGCCGCTTGTCAGTCCGCCGGCTCCTTTCCCTTCCATCGCCCGGATCGTGTTGGCGCTGACCCCGGAGCGTTCCGCGAGCGTGACCTGATCCATCGCGACGAGGCCCCGAGCCGCGCGGAGCTGATTGCCGGTCGATAACATCACGCCCTCGGTTGGTTTTTTACCCAATGCCCTGTTGACTACACCAAGGCATGGGTATTATACCAAGTTCACAGGCGGTCGCAACCGCCGCAACGTGGACGGCACCCGATGTCCCACCGCACCGTCTCCTGGACCCAGATCGACCGCGCCAGCCAAGACAGCCGCACCAAGATCCCCGCCGGCCTTCTCAGCGCCCGCGCCCTCATCCAGTTCGGTGCCCGTACCCGTCCCCTCGCCACCGCCGGCCAGTACGACCGCGCCGCCATCATGGCCGCCGCCTGCAAGGCTGCCCCCGGCATCATGGAGCGCTGTGGCGTCTCCCGCCGCGAGGCGATGTCCTCCGCTCTGAAAGCCGCCTGGCAGGTCGCCAAGGCCGCCCGTCGCGCCGCCGCTCACTGATCCCCTGACCATGCCGGGCTGAGCCCCGGCTCGCACCCCCTTCACCACCACCGACCCACCGCCACGAGCCCTCACCGGAGCCCGAACGATGACGCACGTCCGCATCCCCGATTTCTCCCAGCCCGCCCCGGTCCGGCACGCCACCGCGGCGCCCGCCACCGCCGAGCGCCGCCGGCTCCCGGTGGATCGCCGTTACCGCAACCTCCCCGACGAGCCGGTCCCGGGCGAGATCGAGCCGTGGGAGGCGGTCTATCCGGTCCGCCCGGACACCGCGCACAGCCGCAGCCTCCGCTTCCTCGACGCCACGGGCGAGCTGCTGGCCGCCTTCGCGATCATCGGTGGCGGCATGGCCCTGACCGGCCTCGCCTCCCTGCTCTGAACCGACCCGCACCCCCGAGCGGGCCGGCTGCCCGCGCCCCTCTCCTCGAGGATCCCGCGATGTCCCTCCGCACGTCCCTCAAGAACCTGATCCGCCGCGATCCTGCCGCCAGCCTGCGCGAGCGCGCCGCCGACCTACGCGCCAGCCTGAGCCGTCGCACCGTTGTAATCGGTTCGGTCGCCGTCGCCGCGCCGCTGCCGGCGATCGCCGTCCCTATCGTGACTGCGCCTGTTCAGCCGTACCCCGACGCCGAGCTGGTGGCGCTCGGCGAGCGGTGGCTGCGTGCCCGAGATGCGCAGGAAGAAGCAATGGCGGCGTGGGGCGTCGCCTACCGGCAGGTCTATGCCGTCATCGTCACGTGCCCTCCGGAACTGTTCTCGACCCGCGATGAGCGGTTCAGCGTGCTCGGCGGCTGGCGCTGGCCGACACTGCTCGGCGTGAACCTTCGGCAAGTCGCCCTCGATTGGGGGACCGAGGAGTGCCACACCGAGCAGGCGTGGACTGGTGAGGCGCTGCGCATCGCCATAGCCCGCGCGGTCCCGATGCTGGGGCGGGGTGGCAAGACGCCGGGCCGGATCAGGCGCTGGAAAGCCATGCTGCCGACCGCTGACGCCTTCGACGCACGCGTGGAAGCTGTTGAGGGTTCGACTGATCGTCGGCGCCTTGAGAAGGCTCGCCGGGCCGCAGAGGACGAGTTTCGGGACCTGAGCCGTCAGATCGGCCAGCACGTCGCCACTACGCCGGAGGGCATGGCTGCGCTGGTCCGCGTGATCGGTCGCTACCCCTGGAAGGATACGGGGGGCGCCTGGGCGAACCTGCTGCTCAGCGCCGCCAACGTTGCCGGCATCGACCCTGCCAGCCTCGACCACGAGCACGACAGCATCAACGGCCGCCGCGCCTGACCGCCGCCACCGCGCGGCGCTCACCCTGCCGCGCCTCCCGTCATCCTGTGATCCTTGGAGGCTGATCATGGCCCCTCTCAATCTGTCCAATCCATTTCGCCGCGTCGACGCGGGATCATCGCTCAAACGCCGTTCGGCTGCGCTGAAGTCCGACCTTCTGAACCTCGCGGCCCGGCCGACGACCCCGAACCCGCTGCCCACGCCTGGCTCGCCGGAGGCCATCGAGGCATGGGGCAGGGCCCGCAGCGAGTTCGACCGGCTGACCTTCCTGTCCGAGGCTGAGTATGCCGCCCTGCGCATTGGCGACAGCTTCACGCTCTGGACCACGGGTTGGGTAAAGGCTGCTCAGCGCGGCGACTTCACCCGGTTCTCTACCCGCGAGATGCCGGTAGCGAGGGCCAAGACTGCCGCCGAGTTGGCCGACCTTCTCGTCATCACCACGCGTCGGGATCTGCGGTTCGCCGAAGCGCAGCGGCAGACGGGTATCCGCGAACTGTATGCGCTGGCCTACCCAGACGGCGAGGATCCCGAGCCACTGCCGGATCCCGAGCCCGACCTAATCCACGCCGCGATCGCCGAGAGCTACCGCGCCGAGGACGCGATAAAGGCGTTCGGACTGGACCCGGCCTCGACCTCCCGGCCGAACTGGTTCCTGCGCGAACGCGCGCTGACGGAGACACAGTCCACGACACGCAATGCCGTGTGGCGGACCACGCCGACGACCCGGGCCGGTCGCCTCGCCCTCGTCGACTACGCCCGGTTTCAGGTCGCACTGTTCACCGGCAGCAGCGTCGAGGATCCCGACTGCCCGGCCTACTTGTTCCGAGAGATCATGGGCGCTGTCACCGCAGCCTTCGAGGCCGACTGCGCCCCGGCGAGCGACACGGCCACGCATGACCTGTCCGGCTGCGACCTCGCCCAGCTCGCCCGTCTCTACGAGACTTGGGAGAGCGTGTTCCACCACCTCACCGGCGCCAGCGAGATCCCGTGCTTCACCGCCGATCGATACAGCGGGCACACGCCGGCTGGCGAGGCTCTGGACCGTGAGTACGACCGGGCCGGCGCCTTCCTCAGTGACATCGCCGCGGAGGTCAGGGGCCGCACGGCCGTCACCGTCGACGAGCAGCGCGAACGCCTGGGCGTGCTCATCCGGGACGAGCTGAACACCAACGGCCGGCCGGTCAACGACGCCCTACTCGCCGAGCTGAACGCCCAGCACGAGCGCTGAGCCCTCCCCCTTCCTGTCGCCGTGCGTACCGCCCCGGCCGGATCCCGCCGGGCCTCCCCCTCATCGCGACCCGAGATCATCACCATGGGCGACGTGCTCACCTTCACCCCGCGTCCTAAACCGGCTGCTCCGGAGATCCCGGAGCCGCTGACCGGACCCGCACTCCGCGCCAGCCTCGAGGAAGCGGCACAGATCGCCCTCGACGCGGCAGACCGCATCATCGCTGTGCTCGACCGCATGGACGGCGATGCCGATCACGAGGACGGCGCCGACGCTGAGCCGTCCCTGGCCGCGCCGGAGAACGCCACCGGCTCGCAGGTGGTCTACATGCGCGGGAACGACCAGGACCGCGAGGCCGAGGCGCCTGAGACCATACTGCCGGAGGTGGCAGCCGAGCTGCTGCCCGAACTGCCGCTGACGGCCGAGATCCTGCCCTGGCGCGGGCGGGGCAACGTCATCGCGGCCATTGGTGTGGCACTGCTCGATATGGTTAGTGCCTAAAGACGGTGCCTCCCCGCTTATACAAGCTTTATTTGCACACGTCAGAAGTGCTCATTCGATCACAAGTACGAGAACTCAAAGCTGCGGAGGGCTTTAATCCTTCTCATACCTTGTCGATCAATAAAATCTGCACATGTGATGCGTATAGTGAGGGAATGCCGTCCATCCTGACCAAATTCCTCGATAGCCAGGCGCTCAGCTTCGTTCTAGCTGCGGCCACGATCTGTGCCTTCAGCGCTTGGTTGCTCGTGTGCCTAATCCGGCAAGCGGGAAGCGCTTCCAAGGCCGCTCGGCGGTCGTGGATGGCCGGGATCG
This sequence comes from Methylobacterium sp. J-026, assembly GCF_022829585.1. Taxonomy (GTDB): domain Bacteria; phylum Pseudomonadota; class Alphaproteobacteria; order Rhizobiales; family Beijerinckiaceae; genus Methylobacterium. The sequence goes on along the minus strand of NZ_JAKSYC010000032.1, from coordinate 7,792 downwards.
CGGTGGTTGCAGGAACCGGGGTCTGGACAACCCACTTCGTGGCGATGCTCGGATACCGGATCGATCTCGTCCTGGGCTATCACCTCGGGACGACGGTGCTGTCTGCCGTAGCTGCGATCGTCACCGTCGGCATACCGCTTGCTATAGCGATCACCCCTGCAGGGGTATGGACACGGTCGATCGCTGGTGCGGCATCAGGGCTTGGCATTGCCGTGATGCACATCACCGGCATGGCCGCACTTGAAGGGTGCGGTCAGACGCAGTCGGTCGGGTTCAACCTCTTCGCCTGCCTCATCGGCGCGACTTGCATGGCAATAGCCTGCGGGCTGCCGAACAGATCTGATAGCCCCCTGATCACCGGTGGTCTGATCGTGGCCGCGGTATGTGGGACCCATTTCGTTTCTATCGCTGGTACCGTCCTCGTCGGCGAACAGGTCGATCGCCTCCTGCCGGGTATGCAGGTCACTCTGAGTATTCTCGCCGCTACAGGGGCGGCGATCCTTCTCCTGGGCTCTTTCCTCGCGTTGTCAGCGGCCAAGTACTTCGAGACACAGGAGACGGCGCACGCGCGCGTCCTGGCGACCGCGTTGCAGAACATGTCGAACGGCATCCTCAAGGTTTCCGCCAGCGAAATCGTCGAGCTCTACAATCAGCGCCTATGCACCATGCTCAATCTTTCGCCGAGCAGCGTCGTGCACGGTATGAACCTGACGGCGTTTCTTCAGCGGGTAGGTCATGCGAATGCCTGGGATGAGGATCGGGTCGGCCGGGTGCTGGCAAATCACCGATTTTGGATGGCCAAGGACGGTGAGACCCAAGTCGAGCACAACTTCGACGACGGTCGGATCCTAACCGTCACCTGCCAGCCCGTCGAGGATGGCGTGGTACTTACCTTCGATGACGTGACTCGGGTAAAGCAGGCGCAGCGGGAGATCTCGCACCTCGCCTACCACGATCCGCTGACAGGTTTGGCGAACCGCCGCTCCCTCATGGAGTGCATGGCACAAGCTCAGCAGGCCGAGCAGCCATTCACGCTCCTTCTGATCGACCTCGATCGGTTCAAGGCGGTCAACGATACCTTCGGCCATGGCGTCGGCGATCAACTCCTGGTCCATGTCGCTGCTCGACTACGTGAACTGGTCGGTGAGATCGGGTTCGTGTCACGCCTCGGCGGAGATGAGATGGCGGTCGTCGTCCAAGGTGACGCCTCAGCCGCTATGGCGTTGACCGAGCATGTCATCGTTGGGATCGAGAAACCCTATACCTTCGATGAGATTACCGTCGTGATCGGCTGCAGCATCGGCGTGTGTGGGGCACAGGATACGTCGAGCGCGGAAGACCTGATGCAGCGTGCCGACATCGCGCTCTATGAGGCCAAGCGCCATGGCCGCGGGCGGGCGGCTCGCTACACCCCTGGTATGATCGAGGCCATCGCCGAGCGGAACCTGTTGGAGAACGACATCCGGATCGCGCTGGCCAAAAACCAGTTCCACCTTGCCTACCAGCCGATCATGGCACTGACGGACGATGATACCGTTGGGTTCGAGGCTCTGATCCGTTGGCAGCATCCGACGCGTGGGTTTGTTTCGCCGGCGGCCTTTATTCCGCTCGCGGAAGAGACAGGCTTGATCGTCCCGATCGGACAATGGGTTCTAGAGGAAGCCTGCCGTCAAGCAGCCACGTGGCCAGTCAATCAGCACGTCGCGGTCAACGTATCCGCCGTGCAGTTTCGATCGCCGCTGATCCTCGCGCATGTCACCGCAGCGCTGGCGAAGAGTGGCTTGCCAGCGAGTAGGCTTGAGATCGAACTGACCGAGACCGCCTTGGTCGAAGACGGTCAGCAGATCGCCCATACCCTGTCGGCGTTGCGTCAACTCGGCATCAAGATCGCGATGGATGATTTTGGGACCGGGTACTCATCCCTCGCCCACCTGCGCAACCTGCCCTTAGACCGCATCAAGATCGATCGTAGCTTCGTCACCGCCGCGCTGACAGACAAGCATTCCATGGCCGTCATCAAGGCGATCACGCAGATGGGGCGTGATATGAACATCCTAACTCTCGCCGAGGGCGTTGAAGATGCCGACCAGCTCGATCTACTCAGGAAAATTGGCTGTGATGCGGTGCAGGGTTACCTGATCGGGCGGCCGGAACGACCGACATCAGTACCTCCACCCGCAACCACTGTTTGTGCCGCCTAGGTTGTTCGTTTCACCGATCGTCATCAGCTTGCGCCGCACCGTCGAGGCGATCTCGCGGGCCTAATTTAGACCGAGATCGCGACGACCGTGATTAAGGTTGAACCTCTACGTTGGGGCGTCCGGGGCAACGTCATCGCGGCGGCCGGCGTGGCGCTTCTCGAATTGCTGGAGCGAGCCTGATGCTGAGGTTCGCTTGGGGTGGTGAGTGGACCTTGAACCTTCGCCCAGGATGGGACGTTCCGCAGAAGCCAGTCTACGACGTACCCGAGAGACTACGTTCGTCATCGTCGCGTGGGTTTAGGTGGAGATACTTCGGATCAAACTCGGCGAAGTCCATCAATCGCGAAGCGTTGGGAATGCGCAGGCGCTTGCTCTTCCATTCGAGCAGGCCCTGACCTCGCAGATCTTGAAGGACCCGGTTCACGTGCACGCCGGTGATACCCAACGCGTCAGCGAGATCGTCCTGGGTCATCGGAAATTCGAAACTATCCTCGCTCACCAAGCCTACGACTCGCAAGCGCACGAGCAACTCGCAGACGAGATGCGCCATCTGTCGGTTGGCTTCGTGTTGCCCCATGTTGACGAGCCACGCCCGCAGGGTGCCCTCATCGACCAGGGTCGCCCACCAGAGCGCTCGCGTGATGCGGGGGTGGTGAGCCGTTAGATGCATGATGACCGAGCGCGGGATATCCACGATGGTGCAGCCCCAGCTGGTGCCGATGCTGTGGTCCATCTCGCCGAGGATAGCCACGTGCAGGTCGCAGAAGTCGCCCGGTACCAGGAACGCCGTGATCTGGCGCCGCCCATCGGTCAGGGTTTTGTAGCGGCAGGCGAAGCCTTCCACGACGAGGTGCACGTTCTCTGGCCGCTCGCCTTCGGGACTGATGTCCATACGCCGCGCGACGCGACGAGTTCTTCTCGTGAGGTCGTGTAGGACGACACGGTCCTCGTCGGTGAGACGCGCTCCGTATTCGAGCTTCATGATCAGCGGGTTGGACATTCGTGCTCTCTCGCGGCTCGGCCGCGCTGAGCACGAGGAACCGTGAGGCTTCCTTCCGCTGTCAGTCGGACGTCGGTCCGAGACCGAACAGCTGTATGTGCGGGGCAAATCCCCAACCCAAATCAAGTTCCGCTTTATTACATATGTGGGTCATTTTAACTGCTATCGCTCGGTTCTGGGTTTCTGCCTCAACCTATTCAGCCTGCGCAGTCATGTGGCTTGCAAATCAAATGTGTGTTGTGGCGCCTCTCGGTCGGACACGACACAGAAAGGCATCGTTGGCTGATCGACCGTAGGCGCTGACGGCTGGGTGAGGCGAGCGCTCCCGCCTGCGACGCGGAGGGCCTGATGCCCCGTTTCTTCATCGACACTTTCGACAGCATTGTCGCCATAGATGACGTCGGCCAGGAGTTGCCGGACGAGGCTGCTGTGCGGGAGGTTGTCCGCAAGACTTTGGCCGACATGCTCGGGTCTGAGCATAAGGGACGGCCCGCTGCTCAGTACCGTGCCGAGGTTCGCGACGAAGCTGGCATGAACATACTCACCGCCTCTGTGCTCATCGTCATCGAGAAGGCGCCGGAGCGGAAGGCGGCCGAAGCTGCCGAGTAGCTCGGACATTCGGCCAGGCGTGACTGAGCTGCGCTTGCCCGGTTGATTGTAGCAAGGAAATGGGCGCCATCGTCGTCATTGCCAGCTCTGCTAGCGGCCGCAAACCGCTTAAGCGGATCGTCGAGACTTTGCCGTCAAACTTCCGCGTCTCCGTGTTCGTCGTGCAGCACATTGGGGTAAACCCGAGCGTCCTTCTCGAAGTCCTTAGCCAACGCGGCAGTCTTCCGGCCACCTTCGGGCGGCACGGGGAGATCATTGAGCGCGACCACATCTATGTCGCCCCACCCGACTACCACATGCGTTTGGGTTTCAATGCGATCCTTCTCGATCAGGGGATCAAGGTACACTTCGCGCGTCCGGCCCGACCGGGCCGACGCACGTGAGACCGCCATCACCGCGGCGTGAGCTGGGCTGCCGCCGCAGCCGGGAGGAGCGTGAGATGAGTTCGACGTGTTCAACCACCCGCCAGGAAGAGCACCTTCCGGAGCATGTCGAGCAGATCGTCGACCTCGGCCACTGCAGCGACGAGGCTGTCGACGGATCCTCGCCACGGGTCCGCCAGGCCGTGCGGCACTTCCGCCAGCATCGTCCTGACGCTGGCCACCTGCTCTCGTCCAACCTCAATAGCGGCCTTGATGAGGGCCGGATCGACCAGCACGAGCGTTCCGTCCGGAGCTCGGCGACCAAGCAGTCGCTCCATCGCCTCCGAGCTTATCGCCAGGGTGTGCAGGTTGGTCGGCGCGAGATCGGCCGTCACGTGTTTGTGCCCGACGGCGGCAGTGGCGGCAGCTCCGCCAGATCCAGCAGCACGCGTGCGCCTCGGATCGCCGCCACCGTCTCGGGCGTTGCTTCTTGCGAACGCGCACGGTGTTCCAAGTCCGCCAAGCGGATGCCGAGCACCTCGGCCCGCCGCCGGTTCTGGTCGGGTGGAAAGTCGCCCAGCAGGCCGATGAGCTCGACCATGAGCAAGGAGGGTAGAACCGTCTCGGCAGGAGATTGCATGCGCCTGACCACCCGCACCCCGAGTTGGGCAGACTGCACCGTGTTGAGCCCGCGTACACTTACACAGATCAGATCCAGCTCCAGCCATCCGCCGACAGTCACACAGCGTACGGTAGGCTCGCGGATGCTGACGGAAGCGCTGTCATGGGAGACCTGATCACCCTCCCCGTCGCGCAACGCGAGCGACTGCGTGAGGTGCACAGCTACGTGTTCGCGGCCGGTACGGGCAAAGTACCGAAGTCGCGCAGCTCAACGCGGTCGCCGTCCGCCAGCGCGTCGGTGATCCGGTTGAGGATGGCGTCGACCACCGCCTCAACATCCTTGGCGTAGAGGTGCGGGGTCTGCGCGGCGATGCGGGCGACGAGCTCGGATCGGATCATGCGGCATCGATGCTGTAGAGGAGTGGCTTCCGCAATCCAATCTGGACTGCTGTGCAGCCTTTCGGGCATGCCTCGGTATCTGCGCACGGTTCAGTTGAGGGTCGCTCGTTGAGATCAACTACCAGGCTGCCCGAGCGGTCGTTCACCCTCGTCCTTTGGCTCGTCGCCCTCGCCTTCGCTGGCTTCCTGATCGGACTCGGATCGCTTGTCGTCGGCGACCTGCCACAGGTTGAGCATCGCTACACTCTCGACCAGTTCCTCGACCGCGGGCAGACGGACGCGACCGCTGCTGCACTGAAGCAGGTTCGTCGCGAGCGCGCCGTCAATCAGCAACAAGCGGAGCGGACACAACTCGCCCTGGACGCAGCGCGCTCCGCCTCTGAAGCCTCGCATGAGACCTTCGCCAACTGGTTGAAGACCCGCAATGCTACGCAGCGCGTCGATCAGGATCCCGGTCTCGTCGCTCGCACGCAGCAACTCGATGCGCTCAAGGCTGCCGAACGAACGGTCGAGGAGCAGCAGGAAGGTCTAGCCAAGGCGGATCTCGGCCTCGCGCAGCGGGAGACCGAGCTGGAGACTACCGATAGCGAGCAGCGCGCTGCCGCCCAGCAGAAGCTCGACGCGGCTGAGAGCGGGCAGGAGCTACGTGTCTTCGCCTACCGCCTCGCCCTTACCCTGCCGCTGCTGGCGCTCGCGGGTTGGCTGACGCTGAAGAGGCGGCACACGCGCAACTGGCCGTTCGTGTGGGGCTTCGCGCTGGCGGCAGCCTTTGCATTCTTCGTCGAGCTGGTACCGTACCTGCCGAGTTACGGCGGCTACGTTCAGTACGGCGTCGGGGTGGTGGTCACACTCGTGGCGGGCCGGGCGGCAATCAACGCTCTGCAGGGCTATCAGGAGCGGCAGCGCGCCGCCGAGGCACGGCCCGACGAGGAGCGGCGAACCGAGATCGCGACCGATCAGGCCCTACTGCGCCTCGCCAAGAAGGTCTGCCCGGGCTGCGAACGGCCGATCGATCTCACGAACCCGGACGCCAACTTCTGTCCGCATTGCGGGATCGGCGTATTCGAGCGGTGCCCAACCTGCGATCACCGCAAGAGCACCTTCGAGCGGTTCTGTTACGCCTGCGGCTACCGCGCGAGCGAGGTGGCTGCGCCGGTCACCTGACGAGGTCGGCAATGTCGGCCGCTCAGTGCGGCTTTGCCTGCCCACCCGGCACCCACCCGTGAGCCTGGACGGCCTTGACGATCTTGGTCTGCAGCTCGGGCATCACCGACTGCATCCACTGCTGCATGCCCGTCAGCTGTACCTGCGCGAGCTGCGGCTGTGCGGCTGCCAGGTGCTTGCCGGCAGGCGTAGCGTAGAACGTGGCGATCGCCTGCAGGTCGTCCTTGCCGAGTACGATGGCAAAGCCGCGAGCCTGCATGTCAAGCAGCTCGTCGTAGTGCGCGGTCAGGGTCGGCATCACGACCTCCTGGACCAGCACCTGCGCTTTGTCCTGCTCCTTGATGCCGAGCTGCTGCATCATGCCCACCATCGGTGCAGCCATGGCGCTGAGCGTCGCGGTGCGATCGCCTTGCATCTGCGCGACCGTCTCCCGCGCAACCTTCACCAGAGCTGGATCAGGGGCGGTCGTAGGGGCAGGCTTCTGGGCCGATTGAGCGAACACAGCGCAAGGCAGCGTCGCTCCGAGGCACAGGCCGGCAAGAACGGTCGAAAGGCGCATAAGACGGCTCGCTTGCTGTGGTGGCGCGATCCGGCTGTGTGGCAGACCGCTGGTTCAGCAGCATACGGCGGCATCGATCGATGTCGACCGCTGGGATGCCAAAGTTGACTTAACCGTGTCGCCCAGCCGACATGGGCGGTCACGGTCGCACCCGTCCTAGCGAGTCGCGGCTGCCATTCAGGAGACCATCGCCGCGAGATAGACCCTGAAAAGCCAACAGGCCCCCGTCGCCAAACGGGAGCCTGCTGAAATTCCGAGGGCCTGTGAGAGCCGAGTCACTTCCTCTCACAAGCCAGATCTCCCCCCGGGAGTCAAGACGGAACCTGTTTCCGTCAACGGGAAGGCTTTGCCTGGACCCTAGCCGCGGCCCGTGAGGGACCGGGTTCGATGAACTATGCCGATGAGATTCGCCGACAGGCGGAGGTGGCTCCGTGCGCGGCGCTGCCAGTCATCACGGCGCTGCTGTGGCGCGCGTTCGGGGAGGGGAAGGTCACGGAAGCCGAGGCCGAAGCTCTGTCTGGGCTGATCGAAACGCGAACGCTGTCCAAAAGTGGACAGCGATCCGGACAGAACCCGAACGGGGTGGCAACTGTCACACCCCGGATGGGGGATGCAGCTGAGAACGCCTCAAATCGCATAGGAAGCCCCAGGAGGCCCGGCGTCGGCTCCCGGCCACGCACGGGCGCCTCGATGGAGCGCCGCCGCCGCTGGGCCGCCTCTGGTCGCATGCCGCTCGGTCTCGCCGCCAAGTTCACCCACGCCGAGCAAGGCGTGCTCGCCCTGGTCGCTGCTGAGGTAGCGCGCCGCGGCGACTGCCGGCTGGCGGTCGGGCACATCGCGGCGATCGTCGGCGTGTCCGAGACCACGGTGCGCAACG
>NZ_JAKSYC010000025.1 GCF_022829585.1 Methylobacterium sp. J-026 | reverse complement strand
CCCTCCCCCGCAGAGGGGGGAGGGGGACGCGCGGGTGTCATGAGCCGATGGAGCAGACCGAAACGCATCGCCGCGCCCTGTCAGGGAACCCTACGCGCGCCATTTGCCGCCGATGAACGGGATTGCATCCCGCAACGGCATCAGAACCGTCACCAGGAGAGAGAACCCAAGATGAGCTTCACCCTGATCCAGCAGGCCAAGGCCCGCCTGCACCGCTCGGAACTCGCCGTCCCCGGCTCGAACCCGACCTTCATGGAGAAGGCGACCTCCTCGGCCGCCGACGTGATCTTCCTCGATCTGGAAGACGCCGTCGCCCCCGACGACAAGGAGAAGGCCCGCACCAACATCATCCAGGCGCTCAACGACCTGGATTGGGGCAGCAAGACCATGATGATCCGCATCAACGGTCTCGACACCCACTACATGTACCGCGACGTGGTCGACATCGTCGAAGCCTGTCCGCGGCTCGACATGGTGCTGATCCCCAAGGTCGGCGTGCCCCAGGACGTCTACGCCATCGACGTGCTGGTCACCCAGATCGAGCAGGCCAAGAAGCGCGAGAAGAAGCTCGGCTTCGAGGTGCTGATCGAGACCGCCCTCGGCATGGCCAATGTCGAGGCGATCGCCCAGTCGTCGAAGCGCCTGGAGGCGATGTCGTTCGGCGTCGCCGACTACGCCGCCTCGACCCGCGCCCGCTCCACGGTGATCGGCGGCGTGAACCCGGACTTCTCGGTGCTCACCGACAAGGACGAGGGCGGCAACCGCCAGACCCACTGGCAGGACCCGTGGCTGTTCGCCCAGAACCGGATGCTGATCGCCTGCCGCGCCTACGGCCTGCGCCCGATCGACGGCCCGTTCGGCGATTTCTCCGACCCTGACGGCTACACCTCGGCGGCCCGGCGCTGCGCGGCGCTCGGCTTCGAAGGCAAGTGGGCGATCCACCCGAGCCAGATCGATCTGGCCAACCAGGTCTTCACCCCGTCCGAGGCCGAGGTGACCAAGGCCCGCCGTATCCTCGAGGCCATGGAAGAGGCCGCCAAGGCCGGCCGCGGCGCCGTCTCCCTCGACGGCCGCCTGATCGACATCGCCTCGATCCGCATGGCCGAGGCGCTGATCGAGAAGGCGGATGCCATGAAGGGCTGAGCCAGCGAGGACGCCCGACGTCGATTGCGCCTCTCCCGGGCGCGTCGGTACGGGTGTCCCGCGGGCTTCACCAGCCCGTCCGTGATTGGCCGCACGCGGCCGGATGCGGCCGGGAGTTGAACGAATGGTTATCGTTCTGACGATCGCCAGAAAGGTAAGCGGCGAGTGGAGCTTCACCCTCCGCCTCGCCGCCCATCCGCTTTTCTGGACATGGCTAAACCCTAACGGGTGATCGCCAGGAGCCGGTGTAGCCATCACCGGCTCCACTTCCGAACATAGGCGAAGTCTCCCGCCTCGCCAAGAATCAGCGCGCGCAGCGCCGATTTCTCCTGCTCCCCAATGGGGAGGGACGGTTTCGTTCAGAACGGCCGGTCGCCCGGCAGCCGCGCCGCCGCCATCTCGTCCGGCGTCGGGTCGCGGTGGATCACGATCCCCGCGCGCCAGTCCGCCGCGATCAGGCCGAGCCGGGCGAAGCCGTCGAGCCAGCCGTCCATCGGCCAGAACCCGTGCCGGGCGTGGAAGCGGCCGGCATTGGCGACGATGTCGCGAAAATGCTGGAGCGGCGGGTCGAAGCCCGGGTGATGCTGGTGGTAGGCCTTCGGGCCGCCGAGGAACAGGATCGGCACCCCGGCCGCGTCGGCCCTGAACGCCAAGTCGGTATCCTCGGCCCCATAGCCGGAAAAATCCTCGTCGAAGCCGCCGAGCCGGTCATAGGTGGCGGCGCGCACCGCGAAGGCCAGCGACCAGAACAGGCCCGGCTGCGGCGCCGGCGCCACCACGCCCGGCGGCGGAAAGGCCCGCACCGGATGCGGATGTCCGAGCCGCTCCAGGTCGGCCTCGTGCCAGCCATCGCCGACCGCACCGGCCGGCAGATAGCCGATGGCGCAGCAGATCAGGCCGTCGTGTTCGGCCGCCGCCCGCGACAGGCCGGCCACGAGCCCCGCCGAGGGGATGCAGTCCACGTCGAGGAAGATCAGCGTGTCGGCCGTCGTCGCCCGGCGCCCGGCGTTGCGCGCCGCCGCGAGCGGCAGGCCGTCCCGCGGGAAGGGCACGCGCTCCACCGGGAAGGGCAGGGCGGGCAGGGGCGCGTCGTCGCCACCGATCTCCACGACGATCGCGGCATCGGGCGGCACGCCGCGGCCGAGCCCTTCGAGCAGGCGGATGAGGTGCGGCCGCCGCCCCTTGTTGAGGGTGATGATGGCCGTGCTCACGGATCGGGTCCAGCGCGCAGGACGTCGATCCGATACGCCTCCGTCCGCGACTGGTGCAGGACCCGGGCGAAGGGCGCGGCGAGCCGGATGAACGCCTCGGCGGCCCCGTCGCCCGATTGCGGATAGTCGGTCTCGCCGAGCCAGTGCACCAGAACGAGATCGCCCCCGGGTGCGATCGCCGCGCCGGTCCGGCGCACAACCTCGGACAGGTCCGGGGCTGCGAGGAAGTACAGGACTTCGCCGAACACGATCAGGTCGAATTGGCCGACCGGCCAGTCGGCCGGCACCGCGCCCTGGCGGATCTCGATGCCCGGCCGGTCGGCGCAGCGGGCCTGGGCCGCCTGGGCCGCCGCCGGGACCAGCTCGGTGGCGAGCAGCCGGTCGCAGCGCTCGGAGAGGGCGCGGGTGAAGACGCCGATCGAGCAGGCCGGCTCGAAGGCCGTCTGGTAGTGCGCCCGGGGCAGGGCAGCCAGCGTCGCCGCGTATTTGTCGCGCTCGTAGGCCGAGGTCGTGAAGCCCCAGGGATCCGGATCGCTGGCATACATCCCGGCGAAGTAATCGTCCGGCAGGGTCTCGGTCCGGCGGTTCATGCGGGGATTGCCACGAAGCGCTCGTAGGGGCCGCAGAGCCGGGCGATCATGTCGGGCTCGAGCCGGAAACCTTGCGGATCGTCCGAGATCAGGTCCGTGGTCTGCGATTCGTGCGCCGCGACCGCGCGGGCCTTGGTCTCGCGATAGGCGGTGACGTCGAGGCGCAGACCCTCCGGCGCCGCGCCGACCTCGGTCCCGAGCGGCAGGGTCCAGCCCCAGACCGGATACTCGTAGACCCGCACCCCCGGCATCCGTGGCCGGGCCAGGGCGACGATGGCGGCGGCCGCCCTGTGGTCGCAATGCGGGTCGTTCCGCCAGGTCACGAACGCGGCGCCGGCGCCGCAGGCGGCGGCGGCCTGCGCGACCGCCGCGGCGGCGGCCTCGGCGACCGGCCCATCGCTCGGCACGTGCGCGTCGGGCAGGCGCAGGAAGGTCACGTCCTCCGCCCCGAGCCCGAGGATCGCCGCAGCCCGCACGGTCTCCGCCTCGCGCAGGGCGCGCAGCGCCTCGGGCGGGTAGAGGCGGGAATGCGTGTGCGAGCCGCAGCCGTCGCTGATTACGACGAGATGCACGCGCCGCCCGTCCGCCCGCGCGGCCGCGATCAGGCCGCCGCAGCCGAGGCTCTCGTCGTCGGGATGCGGCGCGACGACCACCAGGCCGCTACCCCCAACCAGCGTGTCGAGGCTCGCCACGGGCAGTGCGTCGGTGGCCGCCAGGAAGGCGTCGGCGCGCATCAGCGGGACGCCGTTTGGGCGGGGACTATCGCGGAACGCACGGCGCTCTGGGACGGAAGACGGGGGAGAGAGGTCACGGATCGCTCCGGGGCGGCACGCGGGTTCGTGCCCCCCGGCTATCGGACCGGGCGCCTGAACGCGCCATGAGCGGCGCGTTCGGCTGGCCGTCGTGGCCTGTCGAGGCGGGGCGTCACCGATCGTTCTCGGTGGTGAGCCCGCCGAGACGGGTCCCCTCGTCGGTGCCCGACTCGCTCGCCAGATGGACGCCGGGGGTGGGCGACTCGGTGAAGACCACCCCGGCCGCGCCGAGCGCACTCCGTACGGCCTCGATCTGCCCGCTCGGCGCATCGCCGTAACCGCCCTCGAAATCGCGCACGAAGCGCTCGTCGAGACCGACCTTCGCGGCCAGATCCGCCTCGGACCATCCGAGCAGCCCCCGGGCCGCCCGCGACTGCGCCGGACTCATCGCGCGCGCGCTCGCCCCGCTCTGCGGGCCCTCGTCCGATCCTGCCAAGGTCACTCTCCCGATCCGCGATGTTCGACAACGGCCGCCGGCGCGGATCGTTTCCGGGCGGTCGCGGCGAGGCCCGACCATAATTGTGCTGAATTCCTGTCGCATCCGCCAAGGCGCATGGATTCGGAACCGCCCCTTGGGGGGCGGTCCCGCGCGGCGGGCGCGGGATATCCGGATCCGGAATGGCCTGCGCGCGGAGCGCGCGACATGGGGACTGAACGATGAGAGGGGCGCTGATCGCGACCTTGGCCTGTGCCGTTCTGGCCGCGGACCTGTCCGCGGCGACGCAGGCGCAGGCCCAGATGGGGGGCGGGTCTCCCACCGGATTCGGCAAGGGCAACCGTCGTCCCGGCGGCGAGGACGAGAAGAAGCCTCAATACGTCCCGGGGGCGAAGGCCAGCGAGAAGATCTTCCCGCTGGATTCCACCTGGACGGCCGTCAGCCTCAACGGCAAACCGTTCACCGGCGGGGATCGGCCGAGCTTCATCATCGACAAGCAGTACCGCGCCCGCGGCTACGGCGGCTGCAACACCTTCGCGGCCACCGCCTTCCCGCTCAAGGAGCAGCACATCGCCGTGGGCCCGCTCGCGCTCACCAAGAAGAGCTGCGATAAGGGCTTGGCGGCCACCGAACAGGCCTTCTTCGTCGCCCTGCGCACCTCGGCGGTGTGGGACCTGGTCGGCTCTCAACTGGTGCTCAAGAGCCCGAACGGCGAACTGAAGTTCGACCGCGCCCTTTAAGGGCCCGTTCACCACGTCGGACGAAGGCGGGCGCCGATTCAGACCGTCTTGGGGACCTTAGGGCATCACGCCTCCAGTATTGCGGAGGTGACGGATGCTAATCGGGATCGGTATCGGGCGCGGCGCCGACCTGCGCCCCGGGGTGATGCGGAGCCCGCGATCCTCGGGCCCGGACGGGTTCCACCCCGGTGCCCTGTGGCTCGCCGCCACCGTGCCGGTGCTGGCCACCCTGCTCCTCGTCGTCCGGCTCGCGACCTGACAGCACGAGCCGTCTCGTCACACTCCGATCACGGGGCGCCGGAGGGCTCCTCGGACGTGTCCTGTGCGTCAGCGCGGGCCGGCTCGGCCGGCGCCTTCGGCATCGTCACGGGCGGAAACAGCGTCGCCAAACCCGCGGCGACACCGTACAGGACCGGGTCCGCGTTCAATCCCGCCCGCGGTGGTTGAAGATCACTCGTCCGCATCATTCGCTTGCGGGCACCGCGCGCGTTCGCGAGCATCTGACCGCACCCTCATCATCTGTCGATCAACACGTCGAACATGGTCAATGCCGCGTGCCGCGATTCGTTGCCGCGGGCCGTTGATTTTTCGCGCCGGGACCCTGTCGCTGCCCGATCTCGGGGCGCAGCGTGCGCTCAGCCGCGCCGGCGCAGGACGGTGACCGGCGCCTCGGGCGGGCGGCAGGCGGCCGGGACCACGCTCATGATCGCCGCGCTCGGACAGCGCGCCCGGCAGCTCTCGGCGGCCTCGATCTGATCGCGGCCGCAGGCATCGGCGAAGCAGAAGGTCCCGAGATCCTCGCAACTGGCCCGGAAGCCGTCGAGCGGCGGCGCAACCGCACCCAGATCCGCGGCCGTCGCGGCGCCCTGGCTCAGCAGGAGCCCGACGAGGCCGATCGATGCGCGCAGCCGGGCCATCCGTAAACTCCATCCGCGCCTCGCGCGCGGCGGCAGCCTTAGCATCGGCGGTCGCACCCTGCCATGCCGGCGGCCGGCGATCGCTGCCGCCGGCCCGGGGGGACGATGCCCGTGGACGCGGCTTACGCCTTGGCCTTCGCCCGCTCGATCGCCTCTTCGATCAGCCGGTGGGCCTCCTCCTTGTCGCCCCAGCGGACGAACTTGACCCACTTGCCGGGTTCCAGGTCCTTGTAGTGTTCGAAGAAGTGCTGGATCTGCTGGATCGTGATCTCGGGGAGGTCGGTGTAGTTCTCGACCCGGTCGTAGCGCTTGGTCAGGTGGCGCGAGGGCACCGCGATGACCTTCTCGTCCTCGCCGCCCTCGTCCTGCATCACCATCACGCCCACGGGCCGCGCGCTGATGATCGCCCCCGGCAGCACGGCGCGGGTGTTGGCGACCAGCACGTCGCAGGGGTCGCCGTCGCCCGACAGGGTGTGGGGGATGAAGCCGTAATTCCCCGGGTAGAACATCGGCGTGTACAGGAATCGGTCGACGACCAGCGCACCGGATTCCTTGTCCATCTCGTACTTGATCGGCTCGCCCCCGAGGGGCACCTCGATGATCACGTTGACGTCGTGAGGCGGCTTCTTGCCGAGCGGGATGGCGTCGATCTTCATGGCGTGTCGCTTCCGGATCCGGGCTTCTGAGTTTCCCAGACCTCTTAGAGACGCTGCCGGAACTTGCAAATCCGTCGTTGCCGCGCTCCGGCAACGAGTGCCGGAAAACGTTAGCCGAACAGGAAGCCGACCTTGGGCAGGGCGATTCCGGCCATGCGATCGAGCACCCGCGGGCCGGGCCGGCCCCCGAGACCCTCATAGAAGGCGCCGGCGCGGGCATTGTCCTCCAGGCTCCACACGCCGAGCCGCGTCAGGCCGTGATCGCCGAGATCGTTGCGGACCGCCCGGAACAGGCGCCGGCCCAGGCCGACGCCCTGGTATTCGGGAAGGAGATACAGCTCGTCGATCTCGGCCTCGGTGCCGAGGCTGCGGCTGCGCGTACGTCCATAGGCCGCGTAGCCGACGACCCGATCGGCCGTCTCCACCACGGCGATCGGCCGCCCGCGACGCAGGGCGCCGCGCCACCACGCCCGGTCCCGATCGGCGATCAGGCGCTCCAGGGCGACGCCCGGAATGATCCCGCGATAGGCCTCGCGCCAGGACGCATCGAACACCTTGGACAAGTCGCCGAGATCGGCCTCGCGGGCCCGGCGGATGCTCGTGGTGCGCGTGCTCATGGGCTTCCGGCCTCCCCTCATCCGACCGACGGATAACCCGCGCGGTCCGCCCAGGTTCGATGCCGATCCGGGCGGAGTGAAGGCAAGAACGACGCCGAAACCCAGGCGGCCACGGGGCGCGGCCGGTTCGGCGGTGAATTGCCGGCCCCTCGGCCGGCTGATAGAGCCCGGCGCTCGTTCCCCGCGGCAGCACGGCCTTGTTCAACCGCTTCCTCAAGCCCGAGACGCGCTACGCGCGGCGCATGGCCCGAATCGCCCGCTTCGAGCGGCCGATCGCCGGCCCCGGCGACCGACTGAAGGCCTGGGCCAACATGCTGCTGATCGACCACGGCGTGTTCCGCCTAGCCTATCTCAACCGGCACCGGGTCGGCACGGGGGCGCTGTGGCGCTCGGCCCAGCCCGGCCCGCACCAGCTCGCGCGTTTCCGGGCCGAGGGCGTGCGCACGGTCATCTCGCTCCGCGGCGGCCGCGAGCACGGATCGTGGCCGCTGCAGCGGGAGGCCTGCGAGCGCCACGGGCTGAGGCTCGTGGAGTTCGTGCTGCGCTCCCGGGAGGCGCCGGACCGGGCGACCATCCTGGGCGCCAAGGCGTTCTTCGCGGGCATCGAGTACCCGGCCGTGATGCATTGCAAATCGGGCGCCGACCGGGCCGGCCTCGCCTCGGCCCTCTACCTGATCCTGCACGAGGGCCGCCCGGTCGCCGAGGCGGCCCGGCAGCTCTCGGCCCGCTACGGCCATCTCCGCTTCGCCAAGACCGGCATCCTCGACGCGTTCTTCGCCCGCTACCGCGCCGAGGGCGAGGCGCAGGGGATCGACTTCCTGACCTGGGTCGAGACGATCTACGATCCAGAGGCGCTCAAGCGCGACTTCCGGCCGGGCTTCTGGTCGGACCTCGCCGCGGACCGGCTGCTGCGGCGGGAGTGAGCCTCACGGGTCTCGGCCATCAGATGCGCCGACATCTTGCAAGGATTACACACCCGTTCCACATTCTCACCGGGTTGCCGGGTGCGGCGGGCCAAGGGTGACGCGTGCGGGGACGGCGTGGACTCGAAAGACTTGATCCGCACGCTCGAGGGCGCGGGCTGGGTTTGGCATTCGACGACCGGAAGCCATCGGCATTTCAAGCATCCGTCCAAGCCTGGAAAGATCACTATCCCGCATCCCAAGAAAGACATGCACCCGAAGACGGTCAAGGCCATCCTTAAGGCGGCCGGTCTCTAGAGTTTGTTTCCACGGGCAGAGGCAAACAGACATGAACGGCTATATCGGTCTCATGCACCCGCCAGCCGGCGTCTCCGAGTGGGGCGTCACGTTCCCGGACGTTCCGGGATGTGTGTCGGCAGGTACGAGTTTCGAGGTGGCGGCCGAGTCGGCGCGCGAGGCCCTGTCCGGCCATCTCGCCATGCTGATCACGGACGGGCTGGCACCGCCGCCTGCGCGCACGCTGGCGGAGCTCCGTGCGGATCCGTCCGTGGCGGAGGAACTGGAGGACGCCATGGTCCAGCTCATCGCCCCGCGACGGGTTCCGGGCGAGCGCGTGCGCGTCAACATCATGATCGACAAGGGATTGCTGCGGCTGACCGACGAGGCGGCTGAAGCCCGGGGCCTCAGCCGTTCGGCCTTCATCGAGGCGGCTCTGGTCAGCGCGGCTGGCAGTTAGCGCATCGCTGCGGAAGCTGGTTGCCGGCTTTCGGGGCGATGCGCGGGCAGACGCTACGTCACTCCGCCGCCGGCCGCGCCGCCTCGCGGAACGGGTGGGCCCTGTAGGTGCCGATCACCCGCACCTCGCGGGAGAAGAAGCCGAGCTCGTCGAGGGCCCGGCTGAGGCCCGGATCCTCGGGATGGCCGTCGACCTCGGCGTAGAACTGGGTGGCGGTGAACTCGCCGTCCATCATGTAGCTCTCGAGCTTCGACATGTTGACGCCGTTCGTCGCGAAGCCGCCCAGCGCCTTGTAGAGGGCCGCCGGGATGTTGCGGACGCGGAACACGAAGCTCGTCACGCAGGGCTCCGTCCCGGGGGCGACCGGGTCGGCCTCCGGGGAGAGCACCACGAAGCGGGTGGTGTTGTGCGCCTCGTCCTCCACGTCCCGCTCCAGGATGTCGAGGCCGTAGACCGCGGCGGCCAGCGCCGGCGCCAGCGCGGCCCGGCTCGGATCGCCCAATTCCGCGATCTCCCGGGCCGCGCCGGCGGTGTCGCCCGCCACCACGGCCTTGAGGCCCAGGCGGCGGATGAGCCGCCGGCACTGGCCCAGGGCGTGGACGTGGCTGTGGACGCTGCGCAATCCTTCGGCCGAAGCGCCGGGCAGCACCATCAGCTGGAAATGGATCGGCAGGAAGTGCTCGGCGACGATGTGCAGGGGCGAGGTCGGGATCAGGTGGTGGATGTCGGCGACGCGGCCCGCGATCGAATTCTCGATCGGGATCATCGCCCGCCGGGCCCGGCCCTCCGTGACCGCCGCGAAGGCATCCTCGAAGGTGGGGCAGGGCAGGGGCGTCCAGTCCGGATACGCCTCCGCGCAGATGATGTGCGAGTTGGCCCCGGGCTCCCCCTGATAGGCGATGGTGCGGTCGGTCATGGCGGTGGGATTCGTTCGCGAGGTCAGTTCAGGCGCCGGCCCCGGAGCAGGGCGCGGGCGCGGTCCAGGTCGGCTTGGGTGTCGACGCCGAGCGGCAGATCGTCGACGATGACGGCGTCGATGCGCATGCCGGCCTCGAGCGCCCGCAGCTGCTCCAGCTTCTCCCGCTGCTCCAGCTCGCCCGGGGGCAGGGCGACGAAGCGGCCGAGCGCCGTGCGCCGGTAGGCGTAGAGGCCGATATGGTGCCAGAGCGGCCCGTCGCCCCAGGGGGCGCGGGCGCGGGTGAAATAGAGGGCGCGCAGCCGCCCGGGGCCGACCTGGTGGCCGACGAGCTTGACCACGTTCGGGTTGTCGGCCTCGTGCGGATCGGTGATGGCCGCGCAGAGGGTGACGATGTCGACGGTGCGGTCGGCCAGCGGCAGGATGGCCGCGCCGATGATCGCCGGGTCGATGGTCGGCAGGTCACCCTGCACGTTGACGACCACGTCGTGGCGGCCCTCCGGATCGACGCTCTCCAGGGCCTCGGCGAGCCGGTCCGAGCCCGACGGGTGGTCGGCCCGGGTCATCACGGCGATGCCGCCCGCCGCCTCCACGACCCGGGCGATCTCCGCCGCGTCGGTGGCCACCACCACGGGGCCGATCCCGGCCGCGACCGCGCGCCGCCAGACATGGACGATCATCGGCTCGCCGGCGATATCGGCCAGCGGCTTGTTCGGCAGGCGGGTCGCCGCGAGACGCGCGGGGATCAGGACCAGGGGATCGGACATCGCGTTCGGACCCGACGATTCGCAGCGCGGGCAAGGGCCGGACGGCCGCACCGCATGCGGGGCCGGCTGCTTATCAGGCCGGCCCCCCGTTGTCGTCCCCCAGAGCCGGAGAACCCGAATGGCGAAAAGATGCCGTTCGGTGACAAGCTTGACGATTCACCGGCATAATTCTGCGCCGCAGCGCCGCGGGGGCCGCCGCCGGCATTGTCAGGTGCCGCTGCGAACGGCTAAGGCAACTTCGAAATCTTCCAAATGTCCGGCGTCCGAATGCGCTCGCTCGTGATCAGGCGCGCGACGGGCCCGGGCCGAGACGCGAGTAGAGCATGAACGCGTTCGAGGTGAACAAGGTCCTGGGCGCGGTCCTCGGCGCCCTGCTGTTCGCGGCCGGATCGGGTTTCGTCGCCGAGTTGATCTACCACCCGCGGCCGGCGGGCAAGGCCGGCTACGACCTGCCTGAGCCGGAGCCGAAGACCGCTGAGGCCGCCCCGGAGGCCAAGGTCGAGCCGATCGCGGTCCGCCTCGCCAGCGCCAATGTCGAGAAGGGCGAGGCCGGCACCAAGGCCTGCCATGCCTGCCACAACTTCGAGAAGGGCGGACCGAACAAGGTCGGGCCGGCCCTGTACGGTGTCGTCGAGCGGCCGAAGGGGGCGCATCCGGGCTTCGAGTATTCCGCGGCCATGAAGGAGAAGGGCGGCGCCTGGACCTACGCGGAACTCGACGAGTTCCTCACCAATCCGAAGGGGTACGTGAAGGGCACCAAGATGGCCTTCGCCGGGATCGCCTCGCCCCAGGAGCGCGCCAACGTCATCGCCTACCTGCGCTCGAACGCGGAGGATCCGAAGCCGCTGCCGGCCGTCGAGAAGACCGAGGCGCCGGCACCTGCGGCCGCCCCCGCGGCGGCCAAGCCCGCGGCCGCTGAACCCGCGGAGGCCAAGCCCGCGGAGACACCGGCCGACAAGCCGACCGCCGCCAAGCCGGCAGCCTCCAAGGCGTCCGAGGGCAAGGACAGCCCGGCCAAGCCGGCGGATACCAGCACGGCCAAGCCGGTCGAGGAGAAATCCCCCGGCAGCCCCCGCGCGCCCAGCGAGTCCAGCGACCGCAATGCGCCGTCGCCACCGGCCGGCGCCCATGACGGCGACCAGCAGGGCCAGCCGTCGAGCGCGATCCCCGCCGAGCCGACCGCCCCCGCGGCGCCGGCCGCCAAGGAGCCGCCCGCGCAGGCCAATCCCGAGGCGGTCGACCGGGCGAAGGATCTCAACATCACCGTCCCGAGCAAGGACCCGAACGCGCCGAAGCCGTAGGGCCGCACCGGTGCGCGGGCGGCACCGGGCTGCAGCGATCAAGTGGCGAACACATCCCGCCTGATTCGCCCGGGCACGCCGTCTGATTGCAACCGCGGATCCGTGCCGGTGATCTCGGCCCTTTGACCCGGAGCGATGGTCCCAGCCGCAGGGGACGGTGCGCGCCGCCGGATCCCCTGGGCCAAAGGCTCGACGGGCCCTGTTTCCAAGGTGTTTGTGCTGGGTGCGGGAATCGCGATTCTGGCTGCAACATTGTCAGACAGCAGCGTGGTGCCTCTTCATCCTTGTGGACTTGCGGATTCATGGATGGAGCTGGGGGGCACACGGGTGCTGGATGAGGGCCGCGGGTCCCCTGTCCCGGGGGGGCCTGTCGCGCCGTCCCGAGCCGAGATGTGACCATCCTGGCTCTTGTGGGAAGGAGAGCGCGTCTGGCCGGTGTCCCAGCACCTCCGGAAACGCCGTGACAGGCCTGGCTCGACGGGCGCCACCGGCTCGGCGCCGGCGAGCGCTGCGCGGGCCGGTCGCCGCATGGGGGCGGATACAGGACGCCACAGCTCCGTAACTGTCCTGCAGGGCCCCGCCCGGTCCCCGACCCGGCCTCGCGACCGGCTCGAAGCCCGGCGTCCCGGCCCATGCGATCGGCGGGCGGATCGGCCCCCCGCCCTCCGCCGATGCCATGCGGTCCGGCGCGCCGGCCCTCGATCCGGCGCAGGGCGCGGGGCGCCGGGCCCGACCTTTGCCTTTCGGCGGCCGCGACCCACCATTCGGCCGGGTCGGAGAACCGTGAAGGAGTGGCCTTGCCAGAGCGAAGTCTCAGTTCCGGGGAGCGCCCAGCGCCCCTGCCGCTGCTGGTCGCCGTGACCATGACCGGAACAGTCGCGCTGCACATCTTCGTGCCGGCGCTCGCCGCCGTGGCCGCGGATCTCGGCACCAATGCGGCCGGCGCACAGCTCACCATCACGGTCTACCTGATCGGACTCGCGGGCGGCCAGCTGCTCTACGGTCCGCTCTCAGACCGGTACGGGCGGCGCCCGATCCTGATCGGGGGCCTCGGCCTCTATCTCGCCGGGCTGCTGCTGGCGATCCCGGCGCCGAATATCGGCGTGCTGCTGGTGGCACGGGTGCTTCAGTCCCTCGGGGCCTGCGGCTCCCTGGTGATCGGCCGGGCGATGGTGCGCGACGTCTCCACCCGCGAGGATGCAGCCCGGAAACTCGCGATTCTCACCACGGCGATGACCCTCACCCCGGCGCTGGCGCCGGCGATCGGCGGGGTCGTGAACGAGGCCTTCGGCTGGCGGGCCGTGTTCGTTGTGCTCGCCGGCCTCGTGGCCGTGCTGGGGGCCCTGGTGGTGTTCAGACTGCCCGAGACCAACCGGCACAAGGTCGCGCTGCCCGGCTTCGTCGCGGTGCTGGCCGGCTACCTGCGGCTGGTGCGGATCCCGGTGTTCCGCGCCTACCTGGTGGCGGGGGCCTGCGGCGGCACGAGCCTCTACGCGTTCCTGGCGGTGGCGCCGTTCCTGCTCGTGGACCGGCTCGGCCGCTCCTCCCAGGAGGTCGGGTTCGATTGCCTGATGGTGGTGTTCGGCATGGTTGGCGGAGCGATGCTGGCCAGCCGCCTCGCCGCGCGGGTGCCGATCCGCAGGGCGGCGCGCCGCGGCAATCTCCTCTGCATCGCCGCGGCCTTGGCCCTGCTGCTCGTCGATCGGACCGGCCAGCTCGGCGTCGTCAGCCTGATCGCGCCGCTCTTCGCCTACGCGGTCGGCGTCGGCCTGCTCAGCCCGAACGCGGTGGCGGGCCTGATGAACGTCGATCCGCACGCGGCCGGCTCCGCCTCCAGCCTGTACGGCTTCACGCAGATGACCTTCGGGGCGCTGTTCACGGCCGCCGCCTCCGCCTGGCCCGCGACCACGGCCACGCCGGTGGCGCTGGCGCTGCTGGCCGCCGGCCTGATCGCGGCCCTGGCGCTCCGGCGGGCCTGACCCTCAGGCGCGCACCGGTTCCACGAGGCCGGAGACGCCGTCGCGGAACCCGTCGGTGAGTTCCAGCCACAGGAGGCGCGCCGGATCGACCGGGCCCGGCAGGGCCAGCCGCCCCGGCGGCACCGGCGCGAAGCCGAAGCGGGCGTAGTAGGGCGCGTCTCCCACGAGGAGCACCAGCCCCTCGCCCGCCTGCCGGGCCGCCTCGATCGCCGCGCGGGCCAGGGCGGTGCCGATGCCGCGGCCCGCGAAGCTCGGATCCACCGCCAGGGGGCCGAGCATCACGAAGCGCGTCGGACCGGTCCGCACCGGGCCCATCCGCACCGAGCCGACGAGGAAGCTGCCCACCGACGCGGTGACACCGAGGTCCCGCCGCTCGGCCGCCCCCTCGCGCAGGCGATAGGCGGCGCGGGCGAAGCGGCCCGGGCCGAAGGCCCGGCCCTGGAGCCGGGCGATGGCGGGGGCGTCCTCCGGCCGCTCGGGCCGGATGACGAGGGAGAGGGAGGTCACGGGCAGGCTCACGGGGTCGGACGATGGCCGCGTAGCAGCGTCGGCACGGCCCGGCAAACGGCAGCGGCGGTCCGGCGCCACTTCACGGCCCGGGATGGCCGGACGCCCCGGAACCGACCTGTCAATTTGACAACACATTGTCAAATTGACAGCTTGATGCCTTCATGTAGGATGGCCGCCATGAGGCAAGCGGGCGCCCCCAGTGCCGAAGTCCGGAGCCGTCGCCGCGCAGCGCTGACGGACCTGATTCTCGACGTGTTTCGGCTGAACGGCGTGCTGCTCGCCTCCGGCGACGCCCTGGTCGCGGATCTCGGGCTGACCAGCGCCCGCTGGCAGGTGCTGGGGGCCATCGCACTGGCGCCGGCCCCGCTGCCCGTGGCGCACCTCGCCCGCACCATGGGATTGACCCGGCAGGCCGTCCAACGCTCCGTCGACGAGCTGCGCGCGGACGGTCTCGTTCGCCTGGAGCCGAACCCCCACCATCGGCGCGCCGCGCTGGTGAGGATGACGGAGCCGGGCGAGGCCGCCTACCGCGCTGCGAGCCGGCGCCAGGAAACCTGGGCGGATGCCCTGGCCGCCGACCTGCCGCCCGAGATCATCGAGGCCGCCGACGGTCTCCTGCGTGCCCTACGGGCTCGCCTCGCCGGTCCCGATCCGTCCCCCGCCACCGCACCGGACACCCTGGAGACGTGCTGACATGCCGACATTCATCGAGACCGACCGCACCGTAACGCTGGAGGATCAGCTCAAGGATGGCGGCACGGACGGACCCGTCGTCCTCGTCAACACCTTCGTCGTGCCGCCCGCGGAGGCCGACCGCTTGCTGGCCGCATGGCGGGCCGACGCTGCGGTCATGAAGCGGCAGCCGGGGTTCATCTCGACCCAGCTGCATCGCGGCATCGCCGGCAGCGGCGCGTTCCTGAACTACGCCGTGTGGGAATCGGTCGCCCAGTTCCGGGCGGCGTTCGCGAATCCGGAATTCCGGGCGCAGCTCGCCGCCTATCCCGAGGGCGCGACGGTCAGCCCGCACCTGTTCCGGCCGATCGCCGTTCCAGGCATCTGCGTCGCTTGAGACCGGGCCGCGCCCTCCGGCGCCGCCGCTACTCCGCCGCCGCCAGGGCAGGCCGTGCGCCGGCCTGCGTCGACTTCAGGAAGCCCAGCGCCGAGAGCCAGATCACCGCGCCGCAGGCGGCCGCGATGCCGAGCACCAGGGCGAAGCCGCCGCGGTCGTGGAGCACCGCGATGGCCGGTACCACGAAGCCGCTCGCCGTGAAGCCCACGAAGTAGCGCACGCTGTAGGCCCGCGCCCGGTAGGCGGGTGGCACGTAGCGGGCGATCATCGCGTCGTTGATCACCACCTGCCCATAGATCGCCGTCATGGCCAGCACGAGCCCGGCGAGCAGCGGCAGGCCGGTGGAGAGCGCGGCGATCCCCAGGCCTAACGGTTGCAGGATCGAGAGCGCCACGAACAGCGCCGGCAGGCTGTAGCGGTCGATCAGCCGGCCCATGGCGAGCTGCATCAGGGCCCCGAACAGGAACACCACGGTGGCGAGCGACCCGATCAGCGCCAGGGGCAGCGCGTGGCCGACACCCTCGTCGATGACCTTGGGCAGGCTGATCGTCGTCAGGTTGAAGGTCAGGCCGCCCGCGAAGATCGCCACGGCGAACATCGCCATCAGCGCCCAGGGCCGGGTCACCGGGATCACCGCCGCGCCGCCGGCCTTCTTGGCCGAAGCCTCGCCGTCGCCCGGCACCAAAGCCACGAAGGCGGCGCCGCAGGCGAGGCAGACGAGGCCCGGGACCACGAAGGCCGCGCGCCAGCCGACCGTTGCGGCCAGCAGGGCGGTGACGCCCGAGGCCGAGGCCGCGCCGAGATTCCCCCAGACGCCGTTGAGGCCGAGATCACGCCCGAGCCGGCTCGCATGGGTCACCAGCATGGCCGAGCCGACCGGGTGGTAGATCGCCGAGGCGAGGCCGAGCACGCAGAGCCACAGGGCGAAGCCGAGCGGGGTCGAGGCGCTCGCCACGCCGAGGCAGGACAGGCCGTAGCCGAAGAAGAACAGGGCCAGCATGGTGCGCCGCCCGAACCGGTCGGCCAGCGAGCCCATCGGCAGGGAGCACAGGCCGAAGGCCACGAAGGCGCCGGTGGCCAGCCCGATCAGCTCGCCGTAGCCGAGCCCCGTCTGGGCCGCGATGGCGATGACCGCCGTCGGGTAGATCAGCAGCACGAAATGGTCGAGGGCGTGCGCGACGTTGACGAAGCGCAGGGTGCGGCGGGACAGGGTTGTGGGATCCATCGCGGCGTATCCTCCGGGATCCGACCTTGATAGCCTGGCCCGATGGCGGTGTCGGGCCGGATATGGATGCGAACGGGCCATTCTCGACGGCGGTGCCGCGCTCGACTGCGGCGGCCGACTATCAGCACGTGCCCCGCCCGGTCGCGGTCGTCCGCAAGCCCCTGGCGGCGGGAAGCGAGACCGGGCTGCACCACCATTCCCGCGCGCAGCTGCTCTACGCCACGACGGGGCTGATGACCGCTTCGGCCGAGGACGGCACCTGGATCGTTCCGGAGGGCCACGCCCTCTGGATCCCCGCCTGCCTGCCGCACGCGACGGTCGCGCACGGGCCCGTGGCCCTGTGCACGGCCTATCTCGACCGGACCGTGGTCACGACCTTCCCCGACACCTGCCGGGTGGTGGCGGTATCGCCCTTGCTGGCGGCCGCCCTGGTGGCCCTGGCTGAGGAGCCGGTGCTCTACGCGGTCGACGGCCGCGGCGGCCATCTCGCCGCGCTGGTCCTCGACGAGATCGGCCGCGCCCCGGCGACGCCGCTGACCCTGCCGCTGCCGCGCGATCCGCGCCTGCGCCGGGTCTGCCTCGGCCTCATCGCGGATCCGGCCTCCGAGGCGGATCTCGATGCCTGGGCCGACCGGGCCGGGGCGAGCCGGCGGACGCTGACCCGGGGATTCCGGGCCGAGACGGGCCTGAGCTTCGGCGACTGGCGGGCCCGGGCCCGGGTGATCCGGGCGCTCGCCCTCACGGCCGAGGGGCGGCCGCCCCGGGCGGTGGCGGCGGCGGTGGGCTACCGGAGCGGGCAGGCGCTGCGGAGCACGGTGATGCGGCTGCTGGGGCCGGCGGGTGCCCGCCAACCGCCCGCCTGATCCGTGTCGGCACGGAGAAGCGATCCCGCTTTCACCGCGCGGCGTGGCGACCGAGGGTACGTACCCGTCCCGGCCGCCGGTTCTGGTGCCGCCGTCCTTGCGTGCGGAGCCAGGCGATCCCGCGGGCCAGGCTGTCGACATCGTGCCGGGCTGGGCCGCTATGCTGCGCGCCGGATGCCGCATCACCGGACGGCGCCAACCGGGACAAGCGAACCATGCTCTACGAACTCGCGACCTTGTCCTGCCCGCTGCTCGCCGTCGGCGAGGTCTGCACGCGGGCGCGGAACTGGGCCGCCGAGGCGGAGGCCGGGACGCTGCTTGGCTGTTGGCGGACCGAGATCGGCACCCTCGGACGGGTGCTCGTCCTGCGCGGCTTCGACACCCCCGAGGCGATGACCACGGAGCGGCGGCGCGCCCTGATGAGCGCCGCGCCGTTCCACGTCGGCGATCTGCTCACGGGTCTGACCATGGACAGCTACGCACCGTTCCCGTTCCTGCCGCTCGTGCGGACCGGCCCGCGCGGGGGCGTCTACGAGGTCCGCACCTACCGGCTCCGGCCCGGCGGCCTCGCACCGACGCTGGCGGCCTGGGAGGCGGCGATGGGGCCGGCCCGGACCTACACCGCCCATCTCGTGACCAACCTGTACGCCCTCGACGGCGCACCGCGGATCACGCACATCTGGGCCTTCTCCAGCCTGGAGGAACGGGCGCGTCTGCGCGGGGAGGTCTACGCGTCCGGCCTGTGGCCGCCGAAGGGCGGCCCGGGCCAGATCCTCGAGGCGACCTCGACCATCGCGCTGCCGGATCCCGGCTCACCCCTGTCGTGAGCGGCGCGCCGTGAGGATTGGTTCTGCGGCTCGACATCCGCCCGGCCGTCCGGTGTCGGCTTGCCGCATCAGGCGGTGAACGAAATCCGGAAACCAGGTGGATCTTACCGCTGACACCTCCGGGACTCCGGGTTGCAACACGCTCACGGTTCGGGGGCCTACAGAGCGGTCGAGGCAATTCGCCGATCGGGCACTGCAACCTGAGGGCGAACAATTATTGAATACAACTAGAAGTTAGTATTTTGGTAAGGGAAGGCGTATAGCGATGACCGCTTCCGCAAGGCTGATTTCGGATGAAGAAATCATACCACTTTGCCGTTTGGCTGCGTAGGGCTCCAATCACCGCATTCGGCCGCAAAGCGAATGCTTCGATTGCCGTCGAATTTGCGCTGATATCACCAATATTGATTGCGATGATTGGCGCTTTGATCGATTTCAGTTTCATATATTACACGTTCAATTCCGCACAACAGAGTGGTTGGCAAGTCGCTCGACAGGTCGCGATTGGACAATTGCAAGCGACGAATGCCGCCTCGACCGTGCGGAATCAATTGCCCGCCTGGGTTCAATCGAAGGCTGTAATTCCACCCGTCGTCCTGTCGAATGGTATCTATACTGTAACGGTAACGATCGCCATCTCTGACGCCACGCCGATCAAATTTCTCAAAACGGTCTACGGACCTTCGACATTGACGACAAAAGCGTCGTTTATTTCGGAGGGGGGCTGATGAACCTTGCGAGGAGCCGGTCCGGCGGGGTGTCGATCATCTTTGCGTTGATCCTGCCCGTCGCGATGGGATTGTGCGCGCTGACCTTCGACCTCGCCAATCTTCGGTACAATCAGGCGCAACTGCAATTGGCGGCCGATGCCGGAGCCCTCGCGGGGGCGGATGCGATCAGCAATCCGGCAACGGCGAAAGCGAGCGCGGCTCAGCTGGCGCAGATGAATGCTCCGCAAGGCGCGTCAAACGTGGTCGGTGCGTCCGATATCGATCTCGGTATCTACGACGCGTCGAGCCGAGCATTTCAGGTCACAGCGTCGAATCCGACCGCAGTCCGCGTGAAGACGTCCCGTGATTTCGCGCATGGAAACGCGATCCAGGGGGTCTTTACGAGAGCGATCGGCCTATCGAGCGGTTACTCAGTCCACGCTTCATCGATTGCCACCGCATCAACAAGCACATGCCTTTATGCGCTGGATCCATCTTCCTCCGGCGCCGTGCAATTCGTTGGCGGCGTGACGTTCACCTCCAGTTGCGGGTTACAAGTCAACTCGAGCAGCAACAGCGCCATTACCACGGTCGGATTGTATACCGTCAACGTCAGTAAGATCTGTGACGTCGGTGGCTATCTATCGCTGGGCGTGGGCGTCTTCACGCCCAATCCGACAACCGGATGTTCCGCGAAAACAGATCCCCTGTCGACCATCCCCGAGCCGGCTCCTTTCGCGAATTGCCAAAACTCGAACGTCACGGTGATCGGAGGGGTCCTCAATCCGGGATGCTATGCGGGAACGATCACCATAATCGGATCTGTAACCCTCAATCCTGGAATTTATCAGTTGCAGAGCGCGACTTTAAATCTTCTGGGGGGATCAATTCTCCAGGGCGACGGGGTCATGATCTACCTCGATTCGGCATCGAGATTCACGATGATCGGCCTGGCGTCGATCAATCTCACTGCCCCTCCGAACGGGGTCTATCAAGGGATCGTCGTCTTCTATTCTCGATCGGCGGCAAATTCGGCACTGAACTTGATTGGTAGCAGTTCGATAAGCCTTAACGGTACCATCTACGCCCCGTCGACCAATTTGACACTGACTGGACTCGGCGCGATCCAGTCGAATTACGGATATCTCATCGTCAACAAGTTGATCGCGACGGGGCTTGGCGTGATGAAGTTCAATGCCTTTCCGTCCAATCCGCGGCGTCCGCCCGGATTGGTCAGCCGATCCAAGCTGGTCCTCTGACGGCCGCGGGCTGATGCCGCTGGGTCTTCTCACGTCGCCCGCGCGGAAAAATCGATCCGCGGGTCGATCCAGACGTAGATCAGATCCGACAGCAGGTTCACCGCCAGTCCCAGGAGCGAGAAGATGTAGAGGGTGGCGAACACCACCGGATAGTCGCGTCCCACGATCGCGCGGAACGACAGCTCACCCAGGCCGTCCAGCGAAAAGATCGTCTCGATCAGCAGCGATCCGGTGAAGAAGGCCGAGATGAAGGCGCCCGGGAACCCCGCGATCACAATCAGCATGGCGTTCCGGAAGAGGTGGCCGTAGAGCACGCGCTGCTCGGACAGGCCCTTCATCCGGGCGGTGAGCACGTATTGCTTGCGGATCTCGTCGAGGAACGAGTTCTTGGTGAGCAGGGTCGAGGTGGCGAAGGCGCCGATCACCAGGGCGGTCAGGGGCAGCACCATGTGCCAGGCGTAGTCGGTCAGCTTGTGCCAGGGGGAAAACCCCTCCCAGCCCTCGCTGGTCAGGCCGCGGAGCGGGAACCACTGGTAGAGCGAGCCGCCCGCGAACAGGATGATCAGCATCAGCCCGAACAGGAAGCCCGGGATCGCGTAGCCGATGATCACCACGAAGGAGGTCCAGCGGTCGAAGCGCTCGCCGTCCTTCACGGCCTTGCGGATGCCCAGCGGGATCGAGATCGCGTAGGACAGGAGGGTCATCCACAGGCCCAGCGAGACCGAGACCGGCAGGCGTTCCCGGATCAGCTGGATCACCGTCACATCGCGAAAGTAGCTGCGGCCGAAATCGAACCGGACGTAGTCCCACAGCATCTTGGCGAAGCGCTCCGGAGCCGGCTTGTCGAAGCCGAACTGCTTCTCCAGCTTGGCGATGAAGTCCGGGCTCAACCCCTGCGCGCCGCGGTAGCGGGAACTCGCCTCCCCGCCGCCGGCCGGCCGGCTGCCGCCGCCGAGGTCGCCGCCGCCGCCGGTCACGCGCGACATCGTGCCGTCGCGCTGGCCCTGCAGCTGCGACAGAACCCGCTCCACCGGCCCGCCCGGGGCGAACTGCACGATGGTGAAGGTGATCAGCATGATCCCCAACAGGGTCGGGATCATCAGGCCGATGCGGCGCAGGATGTAGGCGATCATCGCGTCAGTCCCGCCCGATCCGCTTGGCTTTCCCGGCGTCGAACCACCACGTCCCCGGGGCGCCGAGGTCGTAGGTCGGTGCTTTGGCCGGACGGCCGTAGACGTCCCACAGGGCGAGGCGGTGGGTGGAGCCGTACCACATCGGCACCCAGTAGCGCCCGGCCCGCAGCACCCGGTCGAGGGCCCGGCACGCAGTGGTCAGGTCCGCCCGGGATTGGGCGTCGGCGACGGCGGTGAGCAGCGCGTCGATCGCCGAGTCCGCGATCCCCGACAGGTTGTTGGACCCGGCGGTCCCGGCCGACCGGGACCCGTAGGTCTCGCGCAGCTCCGCCCCCGGGGTCACGCCGCTGCCGTAGCGGCGCGCCGTGACGTCGAAGTCGAACTCCTTGAGGCGGGCCTCGTATTGCGACGGATCGACGGTGCGCAGCGTGGCCCTGATCCCGAGCAGGCCCAGGTTGCGGATGAAGGGTTGCGTGACCGCCTGGAACACCGGATCGTTGTCGAGGAATTCGAGGGTCAGCGGCTGCCCGCCCGGCAGCAGGAGGCTGCCGCCCTGCCGGGTGCCGCCGGCCTCGCGCAGCAGCGCGTCGGCACGCTTCAGCAGCGCCCGGTCCTGGCCCGACCCGTCCGAGACCGGTGGGGTCCAGGCCTCGCCGAACACCTCCGGGGGGAGGTCTTTCAGGGGCTCCATCAGGGCGAGTTCCGCGGCGGAGGGTTTGCCCGTCGCCTTGAGATCCGAATTCTCGAAGAACGAGGCGGTCCGCGCGTAGGCGCCGTACATCAGGTTGCGGTTCGACCACTCGAAGTCGAAGCACAGGCCGATCGCCTCGCGCACGCGCGGATCGCGGAACGCCGCGCGGCGGGTGTTGATCCACCACCCTTGCGTGCCGCTCGGCCGCGAATCCGGCACCGTCTCGCGGACCACGCGGCCCTCGGCGAGCGCCGGGAAGTCGTAGCCGGTGGCCCAGACCCGGGCGGTGAACTCCTCTCGGAACGTGAAGGCGCCGCTCTTGAACGCCTCGAACGCCACGGTGCGGTCGCGAAAATACTCGTAGCGGAGGGTGTCGAAGTTGTTCTGGCCGACATTCACCGGCAATTCGGCGGCCCAGTAATCCGGAACCCGTTCGAGCCCGATGGAGCGGCCGGGATCGACGGTGCCGACCCGGTAGGGGCCCGAGCCCAGGGGCGCTTCCATGCTTGAGGCCTCGAAGTCACGGGTGCCGTAATAGGCAGCGGAGAAGATCGGCAATTGCGCCACGAACAGCGGCAGGTCCCGGGCGCGGCCGGCTGTGAAGGTGACGACCAGCCGCTCGTCGCCCTCGGCCCGGGCATCGGTCATGGCGCGGATCACCTCGGATATCTCCGGGTGGCCCTTGTCGCGCAGGAGCTTGAGGCTGAAGGCGGCGTCCCGCGCGGTGAGCCGCGAGCCGTCATGGAACCGAGCCTGCGGACGGAGGGAGAACGTGTAGGTCAGCCCGTCCGGGCTCGCCGCGACGGCGCGCGCCACCAGCCCGTAGACCGCGTCCGGCTCGTCCAGCGCGCGGACCATCAGACTGTCGAAGGTCAGGTTCATCCCGGCGGCACCCTCGCCACGCAGCACGTAGATGTTAAGCGTGTTGAAGGTGTTGAGCGCCTGGTTGCCGATGGTCGCCGCGAGCTGCGCCGAGAAGCGCCCCCCGCGCGGCGCGATCGGGTTCACGTAGTCAAAATGCTCGAAGCCGGGCGGATACTTCAGCTCGCCGAAGCTCGAGAGGCCGTGGCGCTCCGCGTCGGCTGCCAGGACTGGCCGGACCGTGGCAAGGGCGCCCGCGCCGAGGAGGAGGGCCCGCCGGCTCGGGGGCCAGGGGGCGCCGGTCAACGGGGCGCCCCGGTCTTGGCCGCGAGCTTGTCGTCGTACCACCACGTCGTCGGGAAGCCGGAACTGGCATAGAGCGGCAGGATCGCCGGGTGGGCGAACCGGTTCCAGCGCAGGGTCCGCTGCTGGTTCGAGGACCATTGCGGCACCACGTAATCGTGGGCCAGCAGCACCCGGTCGAGGGCCCGGGTCGCCGCGATCACCGCCGGCCGGTCCTTGGCGAAGATCACCTTCTCGATCAGCGCGTCGATGCCGGGATCCTTGATCCCGATCAGGTTGCGCGAGCCCGGCTTGTCGGCCGCCGCAGAGCCCCAGTATTCGCGCTGCTCGTTGCCCGGCGAGAGCGACTCGCCCCACGAGGTCGTGGTGATGTCGAAGTCGAAGTTGCGGATCCGGTTCTGGTACTGCGCCGCATCGATCACCCGCAGGGTGGCGTCGATGCCGATCAGCTTCAGCTGCGCCGAGAACGGCAGGATCACCCGCTCGAAGGTGTTCTGGAACTCCAGGAACTCGACGGTCAGCGGCTCACCCGTCGCCTTGTTGACCATCTTGCCGCCGCGCAATTCGTAGCCCGCCTCGCGCAGCAGGCCGACCGCCTCACGCAGGTTCTTCCGCACGGCGTCCTGCGTGTCGTTCGTCGGGTTGGCGTAGGGCGTGGTGAAGACCGAAGCCGGGATCTTGTCCTTGACGCTCTCGAGCATCGCCCTCTCGTCACCCTCCGGCAGGCCCGAGGAGGCGAGTTCCGAGCCGAAGAAGTAGGAATTGATCCGGTTGTACAGGCCGTAGAACAGGGCCTTGTTCATCTCCTCGTAGTTCATCGCCAGGTTGAAGGCTCGGCGGATCCGCGGATCCTTGAACTTGTCCCGGCGGGTGTTGAACGCGAAGGCCTGCATGATGCCCATGCCGCGGTCGGGGAACGCCTCCTTGATCAGGCGCCCCTCCTTCACCGCCGGGAACTCGTCGTAGGCCGTGGCCCAGTTCCGGGCGATGTTCTCGACGCGGAAATCGTAGAGGTCGCCCTTCAGCGCCTCGACCAGCACGGTGCCGTCGCGAAAATACTCGTAGCGCTCCGTGTCGAAGTTGTAGTGGCCGGCATTGGCCGGGAGGTCCTTGCCCCAGTAGTCGGGCACGCGGGTGTAGGTCGCGCTGCGGCCCGGGTCGAACTTCGCGAGCCGGTACGGGCCGGAGCCCAGCGGCGGCTCGAGCGTCGTCTCGGTGGGGTTGCGCGGCTTGCCGCTCGAGTCCTTGGCGGTCCACCAGTGCTTGGGCAGGACGCGGAGCTGCCCGATCACCTGGGGCAGCTCGCGGTTGCCGGTCTCGGTGAAGGTGAAGGTCACCTCGTGCGGCCCGGTCGCCTCGGCCTTGGCCACCGTCTGATAATAGGCGGCGTAGAACGGGCTGTTGGCCTTCAGCACGTCGAAGGACCAGACCACGTCCTCGGGGGTGATCGGCCGGCCGTCGTGCCAGCGGGCGTCCTGGCGCAGCCGGTACGAGACCGAGCCGAGATCGGGGGCGATCCGCACCGCCTCGGCGATCAGGCCGTAGGAGGTGAACGGCTCGTCCGAGGACTGGGTCATCAGCGGATCGTAGATCTGCTGGATGCCGCCTTCGAGGTCGCCCTTCAGGCCGGAGACGATGATGTTGAAATTGTCGAACCCGCCCTGCGTGCCGAGGCGCACGAGGCCGCCTTTGGGGGCGGCCGGGTCGGCATAGTCGAAATGGGTGAAGTCGGGGCCGTATTTCGGCTGGCCCATCAGCGTGATCGCGTGGGTCCACTGTCCGGTGGCGGCGGGCAGGGTCGCCGGCGGCGACGGCATCGCGGACGGCTCCTGCGCGCGGGCCGGGGCGAGCTGGAGGCAGGCGGCGAGGAGCGTCGCGGCGAGGAGGCGTCCGGTCACGGTCTGCGCTGTCACGGGCGGGCTGTCTCCGTTGTGTCGGGGCGCGGGCATTCGCTCAGCCTCTTAGGCCGCGGGAGCCTCGCGCGTCGAGCTTGCACGCGCTTCGGTGCCACGGGAGGCGCGGTTTCTCCCTCCCCCCTCTGCGGGGGAGGGCGGCCCCCGAAGGGGGTAGGGTGAGGGGAGCGACGGTGCAGAAGGAAGCGCTGGCCTTCATGAAGGTCGCGCCCTGTCCTGACGCCTGGTTCCCCTCTCCCGACCCCTGCTGACGCAGGGGCCACCCTCCCCCGCCGAGGGGGGAGGGGGTGCGGCGGCCACTGGGGTGCGATCATGACCGACGCCTCGAAAAAGCCACCCGCCGAGCATAGCCGTCGCAGCCGCGGCGGAAGCCCCGGTCAGTAGGACGCGTCGGCTCAGAAAGCGGCTCATGCCCGGGTCTTCCCGGTAACGGGTGCCGGCTCGAGTTAGGAGAGGCCAGGACCGGAACAATTCCAAAGCTTGCCTTCGAATTTTTGATTCTGACGGCAGCGCGCAGCGGTGAAGTTTTCGGCGCGAGATGGACGGAAATCGGTTTTGAAAGCGCGACATGGACCATCCCGGCCGCT
>NZ_JAKSYC010000338.1 GCF_022829585.1 Methylobacterium sp. J-026 | reverse complement strand
TGATTTCCGATGCGGTCTCTTGCGAGCAAAGGCTGGCCTCCGCGGGACACGTGTGAGCGTCCGCTTTGGCGGCAGGGCCACTCGGAGGGTGATATGATCGCCCTGCCCGCGCGGGCAAGCACGCGACGACAGGTACTCCGTTGGCCAGTTCCACATAGGCACCCGTACTGCCTCGGGCCCTTTGGCGGGGTCTCGGGCCACAGCCCCGGGTCGGTGCGGTGGTCGGTCACCACCGCTAAGCCGGATCCGGGGTCACTTCTGGGACCGCGCGGCACGCGCTCCGCGTCGCTCCGGCAGCGGCTCCCGCAACGCCTCGGACGGTTCTGCCCCCGGCGGTCGGGATAGGGCGCTGCCGCGGGGGACTCGAACGTATCGATCGGCCGCACACACCGAAGGG
>NZ_JAKSYC010000330.1 GCF_022829585.1 Methylobacterium sp. J-026 | reverse complement strand
CCTTGGCCAGGACCGCCTTGGCGAGCGGATGCGAGGAGCCCGCCTCCAGCGCGGCGGCCAGGGAGAGGACCTCCCGTTCGGACCGGCCGAACGCCAGGACGTCGGTGACCACGGGCTTGCCCTCGGTCAGGGTGCCGGTCTCGACGGGATCGCCAGCCAGTGTTGAAAAGACCTGATTGATCGATAGTCTAGATCAATCTTGTTCTCTCGAAAAGAGCACAGCACTTTACAGCCGTAGTTAACCAGCCAAAGAGCGTAAAAACCAGCAATCATCAAGATGGCG
>NZ_JAKSYC010000333.1 GCF_022829585.1 Methylobacterium sp. J-026 | reverse complement strand
TCGCCTCGCCGAACCCGAGCATGCCAATGTCGGAAGCTGGTTCATGGAGGCGGGGTTCGGCCGGCTGCAAGGGCAGAGGGTCCCCACCTTCCCCACCCTGGAAGAGGCGAGCCGCTGGCTGCGACGACATCTCAAGCCGGTTTGAGCGATTTCGCTGGTAATCGATGGAAAATGTTGCCTGCAAACCCCAACAGAGACGCCGCGGCGCGGGGCTATAGGGCAAATCATGAGCGAACCCGAACAAGGCAGTGCCGAGGCGGTATACGTCTCGGCCATGGTCGGCGAGATGATGCAGCGCGTTCTCAGCGACGCCCTCGTCGACCTCGCACGGACAAAGGGAGCAAGCTACCTCGACATGTTCATGGAGCGCGAGCTGGCCCGCTACGCGGATCTGTTCCGGGAGCGGTCGGACGACACGCCTGAAACCACCAGCATGTTGCGGGCCTGGTTCGTGATGGAAGGCAGCGCAGCCTTGCGGGCTGTCGTCGAGCGCGCGAGCACCGAAGCTCGGCGCGACTGACGCGTCGCATCAGGCTGCCGACAGCCGCTTGGTGTTGAAGGCGACGTGCTCGCGGTAGCGGGCGATGACCGTCTCGGGCGAGCCGCCGAGCATCAGCGTCGTCATCGCCTCGCCGGCCGCATGCACCTTCTCGACAACCATCGACCGCATCTCGGCCCGGCCCTCACGGCCGCCCCAGGCAAGCCGAACCATGCGCAGCTCGATAACCCGTCGCGACTCGATCGCCAGCATTATCGATGAAAAGATGGGATTATACACGACAAAACTCCAAATCTCAGTAGATGCTGTCTAGATCAATGTGGCTTGCACCAACATTGATCCTCCCTAAAAATGATAAGAAAAGACGCCGCACCCCAGATATGATCGAAAGCGGCAACCTCTGATCCTGGGCTTAGTTCGACATGTAGCACAATGCTCCCCGTCGTCCTTCCTTCGGCGGTTCCTTCGACGAAAGGCTTCGCCTATGGGCAGCGGCATCTCTCTATTATTTTTAGCGCTCGGCACGATCAGCGGCGTCGGCTTCTTGGCCATGATTGCACGAAAGCAGGTGGCGGATCTGAAAGGCGACCCAGCGCGGTCCAACCTCATCAAAGATCACGGCGGCGAACCACGGCAAAACATGCCCGGGACCGAGCACTGAGCCCATGAGGACGGCTGAGACGGTGATCGATAATCCGGCTGAGGCTGCGGCGCGTGAACGAGCGCAGCAGAACTCTCTCGGCAACGGTCCGGGCGACCGGATGTGGGCGGATCCTTTCCCGATGAAGGGATCCACGATGAGCGCCGGCTTCGCGCTGAGCGCGGACCAGCGCGCCACGTTCAGCCCTGCGGCGTGGACGGAGATCGCGTCCGAGGGCGATACAGCCGAGCGGCCGGAGGGGCCCCTGCTTCCGAGCGAAGGTCCGCGCGCGAGGCTCGGCATCCTCGCGCTGTATGAGAGCCCCAGCAGGGCGCAAGCCGCGACGGCCACGCTGGTCGCGGCCGGCATCCCCGAGCGGGCAATCCGGCTCGTGGTCGCCCCCATCGGACTGGATGACGGTCGCGCGGAGGCGGGCTCATCGCTTCCCAACGGCTCCGGTCTTCAGGATAGGCTCGAGACGATCGGCGTGGCTCCGGAGGCGCCGGACGCCTGCTGCGCGCGCTTGAAGCAAGGCGCAGCGATGCTCGATCTCTTGGTCGCGGACAAACAGCGGGACCGCGTCATGGGCATCCTGAAGGATCACGGCTCGGTCGATCCGACGCTGCGCCTCGCGACGTGGTGCGCCGAGGGGTGGGGCGGCACGTCGCCCGTCTCCACGGAGGGTTGGGGCGGCTATTCCGCTACCTCGACCGGCGCAACCGATATCGCGACGCGGCGGGAGTAAGTCGATGTCCATGTTCGCTCCCGTCCGATCCGAGAAGACCGACCTCGACGCCGTGCGACGTTACGCGGTGAGCGTCATCGCGCAGTCCGAAGGCGAGGACCTGCAGATGAAGGCGGTCACCCTGGCGCTGCTCGGCGGGATCATGTGGCGCAGCAAGCCAGGATCGACCGAAATGACCCAGGATGGTGATAGCGGCAACGCCATCCTATCGACCACCCTCGGCGGCCGCCATCTGAATTTCTCCTACGACCAGAACACCGAGTCGATCGCGATGCGCGAGGGCCGGGTCGACGGCCCCATCCTGCACAGCTTCTGCAATCGGACCCTGATCGGAGATTTCGAGACGGCCTTCAGTGCCCTATGGCGCTGAAGGCTACCGCTGAAGTAGCATCCATCTGCACCAGCAGGTTGATTGGCATCGAGATCAGCACGCGCAGGCCCTCCGGCTCCAGTGGTAGGCGATCTTGCCACTAAGATGGCCGCCGACGCTGCGCCGGACTAGGGTTGTGCAAAACCTGACATGTTCGAGTGGTTACGCGATCGGCGGGGCGCCACGCTCGCACCAGATCAGGCTGCCGAGGAAAGTCGTCCGAGCAGCGGTGAAAGTCCTGAGGTCCGGAAACTATTTGTGCGATGCCATTGTTTTCGGAGTGCGAAGTCAATCCCGACGGCGCGACCGTCGGAGCAGTCTATGACACGTATCGCCGTCTCGATCCTTGCGGCTGCCTTCGTAACAGGCGTTCTCTGTCCGGCCGATGCTGCCACGAAGAAGGTCCGGGTCCCTAACCAGTTCGACGGTTCCTGGACCATCGTAGCCACCACGGCTGAGGGGCCCTGCTCAGCCAGCACAAGCTATCACGTGCAGATCAAGGATAGCGACGCCTCCATTCCTGGGGAGGAGGTCGACATCGCCGGCGGTGTATCGACAGGTGGTGCCGTGCAGGCGACGATCACCAGCGGCGCGAACAAGGTCCCGATTGCCGGCAGCCTCGACACCAAGGGCGGCGGCAGCGGCACATGGCGCACGTCCGGCGGACTGGTCGAATGCACCGGTAGTTGGAGCGCCAAGCGGGCGGGGTAAATGGAACGCTGCCCCGCCGCCGGATCCGATCACGGGCTGGCGGGGCTCGGTGCCGTTCCTCACGGCGAAGGGCCGGTACGCGACACGGCCCGATATCACGATGGGCGAGGGCGGTTAGCCGAACCTCAACGGCGGCGACTGCGAGGCTCTCAGCATGAGACAAGCTTAAGGGCGTTTCAGGCCGCCCGAACCGTCACGAGGAAGCGACCGACCTCGGCTGCGAGATGCTCAGATTGGCGCGATAGCTCCGAGGCCGCGCCGAGTACTTGGCTCGCCGCCGCCCCGGTCTCCTCAGCCGCAGCCGCGACACCGGAGATGTTACTGGTCACCTCACCAGTGCCTTGCGCCGCTTGGCTGACGTTGCGCACGATCTCCTGCGTGGCCGCGCCCTGCTCTTCGACGGCGGCCGCGATCGAGGTCGCCACCGCGCTGATCTCCTGAATGCGTACCGTGATGCCGCCGATCGCTGTGACGGCTTGGCCAGTGGACGCCTGCACCCGCGCGATTTGACCTGAGATCTCGTTTGTCGCCTTGGCGGTCTGCTCGGCCAGCGCCTTCACCTCCGAGGCGACGACTGCGAAGCCTTTGCCCGCTACACCCGCTCGTGCCGCCTCGATGGTCGCGTTCAACGCCAGCAGATTGGTCTGACCGGCGATCCCTGAGATCAGCCCGACCACGTCGCCGATCCGGGACACGGCGGCGTTCAGCTCCTGAACCATGTCAGAGGTCTTATCGGCCTCGGATACGGCAATCTGCGCCAACTCGGTCGATCCCTGGACCTGCCGACCGATCTCCTGGACCGACGACCCCAGTTCCTCGGCGGCGGCCGCCACGGTGTTGACGTTGGAGGCGGCTTCCTCGGCCGCGACTGCGACCGCGCTCGACTGCGCGGCCGTCTCAGCCGCTGTGCCGCTCATCGTACCGGCGGTCGCCTGCAACTCGGTGGCCGAGGACGAGACCATGCCGATGATGCCACCGACAGCGCGCTCGAACCCGTCAGCCAACTCGACCATCGTGCGCTTGCGCTCCGAGGCAGCGGCGGCGTCGGCGATGCGCTGGATCTCGGCCTGCTCGGCCGCCTTCTGCGCGACCATGTCCCGGATGCCTTGGACGGCACGGCCGACGGCACCGATCTCATCGCCGCGTGCCGCCTCGCGGATCTCGGCATCGACCTCGCCCTTGGCCATGCGCTGAAGCACGGTCACGAGGTTACCGAGCGGGCGTGTAATCCCGAACACCACGATGCCGCCGAGCAAGCAGAAGGCGGCGAGGAGGCCGACCACTGCCACAATGGTGAGGGTCTGCGTGGCTTCGGCACCAACTTCACCGGCTCGCCGCTTTTCCTCCGACAGGGCCTCGACGTTGGCAGCCACACGCTTGTTGGTCTCCTCCACGAGCGCCTTGCGTGCGGTCCGACTGTCCCCGTTGGACAGCTTGGTCGCGGCGGCGACATCGTTCTGGAACACGATACCGACAGCGGCCTTCGAGGCCGAGAAGAAGCGTTCTGTCAGCGCTTTCAACTGCTCGTTGATGGCGCGGCGCTCGGGCGTATCGGAGAGTTGGAGCAACCCATCGACCGCCTTATCGGCCGTTTGCTCCGCCCCGCCGTGCTGATCGCGCAGGATCTGCCGGTTGGGGTTGTCGCTCTCGATGATGAGGTTCTTCTCGCGGATCGTTGCCTCATCCACGGCGACAGCGAGTTGCAGAGCCAAGATCGCACGCTGAGCGCTGTAGTCGACGATGTGCTGCGTATTAGCGTCGAGGGTGGACAGGCTGCTTCGAGCCAGCAGGATCATTCCGACTGAGACGACGATGAGCAGAACGGACGGGATCGCCAGCTTGGCAAGGAGCTTCAGATTGTCGAGGAGCTTCATCGGTCCGGCTACGGGGGATCACCGCGGGGACCCGACGCGATCCCGAGCGTAGGGTGGGCTATTCCTCATCCTGTATGGTTAGCAGAGATTTAAAATGGCTCGGGGAATACTGCTTTGAGTTGAACTTGATCAGATGCTAAAACGGTAGGCCTTAGATCCCCTTTGGACCAGTCTCTGAAGCGGCTTACGGCTGATCACCGCTGGCATTCTGATCGGGGCCAACCGCCGGGAAGCTGGCGCCGCCAGCGCGCAGGGCCTGCATCAGGGCGTTCAGCTGCGCGATCGTGACCGCCGGCTCACCGGGGCTGCTCTCAGCCCGCAGCACGACGGTCTGCGGCACCTTCGCCCGCTGCGCGAGATGACGTGGCTCCCAGCCGAGCGCGATGCGTGCCGCACGGATCTGCGGACCCATGATCATCTCTTCCGTTCCGATCCCCATTTTCATCGTGCCAGAAACGCGGGCACGCGCTGCAGAGCGTCTGTACGTGCAGCAGGATCGGTGCCGACATGGGCTACGCCATCGCCATTCGTCGTGTAAGCCAAACCGCGCCGCTCTCGCACGGGGAGGTTTGGGTGGTCGAAGTCGTGATAGGCGCCGCGGTAGACCGTGATGCCGACTGGCTCGCCGCGGGCCTGGGCCGCTGAGACTAAGCTCTGGCAAGCCTCGGCACCGGTCCAGTCATCCGCTCCGCCTACAAGGACCTGTAACGGCACGCCGTCGTGCCACCCGCGCTCTGCGGGTATACGGCAGCCGGGGTAGAACGCGACGGCGCGAGCGAAGGGCGGCCCACTGGTGACGTCGCGTGCACGTGCGGCCGCGGCGTAGAGCACGGTAGAACCGCCGTTCGACCATCCGAGGAGGGATATCGCCGCCGGCTTCACGTCGGGCCTGGTCTGCAGGTAGGCCTTCGCCGCGAAGGCGTCTGCGGTCCGTTCACGGCCGGGTCGGATCTCGCGTCCTCCGGTGCTGCACTGGGATCCCAGCCCACGCGACCCGAAACTATCGGGCAGCAGCACGAGGAAGCCCTGCGCTGCGAGGCGCTCACCCCAATCGGCATGCCGCGCGTTGAGGGTGCCGTTCCGATCGTAGAGGCCGCCGCAGCCATGGAGCGCGACGACGGCTGGGAATGGTCCTGCGTCGGCGGGGCGGTAGAGCGCGCCGTGTAGTTCGACCCCCTGCGGCCCTGGGAATGCTACGTCCTTTGGCTGCGCCAGAACGGTTCTCGGTTGGGCGAGGATGGCGATCACCAGTGCGACCACCTGAGTGACAGCTTCGCGCGCCTTCACGGTCGTATCACCCTCTCCGCTCCCGGAACCGGATCCCGGCCCCGCCGCCGTTCTCGGGGATGAACTCCAAGCCGCCCTTCTCGAACGCCTCGATCAACAGCCGCGCGTTCGCGGTGATCATCCGCCCCGTCTCCGGCTTGGCCTCGAACGCGTTGATCGTCGGCTCTGGGACACCGGCTGCCTCCGCCAGATCGGCTTGACGCCAGCCGAGTAGAGCGCGGCCTGCGCGACATAGGCGGGGGGTAAGGCGAAGCTGTTTCGGCGGCATCAGGATCGCGAGCGGCAGTGGGCACGGTGAAGATAGGTGATGAGGACGGCAAAGGCAATGTCTCTCACATAGGGCTATTGACAGCACACCGCAAAAGCATATCCTATGTCTCAGACACAGGAATATGTATCTCGATGCACTTCCACACCGTCTCCTGGACCCGCCTCTCCCGCAGCCTGCATGACAGCAAGCCGGTAATCCCCGCTGGCCTGCTCAGCGCCCGCGCCCTCATCCAGTTCGGCGCCCGCACCCGCCCCCTCGCCACTGCCGGCCAGTACGACCGCACCGCGATCATGGCCGCCGCCTGCAAGGCCGCTCCCGGCATCATGGAGCGCTGCGGCGTCTCGCGCCGGGAGGCCATGTCTTCCGCTCTCAAGGCCGCTTGGCAGGTCGCCAAGGCCGCCCGCAGCGCCGCCGCTCACTGACCTTCTAACCCCGCCGGGCTGAGCCCCGGCTCG
>NZ_JAKSYC010000322.1 GCF_022829585.1 Methylobacterium sp. J-026 | reverse complement strand
GGCGCTTGAGCAGCTGGAAATCCTCGCAGTCGCCGATGCCGTCCTCGGCCAGGTCCCAGCGGTCGGCCACGTGCAGGTGATCCTGGTCGGTCATCGGCTCGACCGCCTTGTTGACCCGCCGGTTCACCGACACGATCGTCGCCCAGGTCGACGCCGTCAGGCTGATCCGCGCCGGCTCGCTCCGGTCCACCGCGCACTCCGCCCCGTAGCTCTGGCAGAACGTCACCCACGCCGCGATCGGCTTCGCCTCCCCCTGGATCCGCGCGCCCACCTCCGCCGGAAGGCTCGCCAGGGTCTGGGCTTCGGCCGCGACGCCGCCCAGGCCGAGAGACGCCAGGACCAGGACGAACGCCGCGCGGCAGCCGCGGGAGAGCCGACGGGATGCAGAGCGGGAAACCAGTCCCTGCACCTTGGAAACCGCGAACCGCATCGCCGGGACTCAACCGTTAAGCTCTCGTTAACGAAAGCTCTCACGCCGGAGGCCCGGCGGCAATCCGCCGATTAACAAAAGGTTAACGCTGTGCGCAACGCGGATAAGACCGCCACAGCGCCGGGCCCGGGGGCGGCCCGGGCGGCAACGCGAAATCGTGAAGGCGGGACCCTGCGCCCGGCGCGGCCGATCGCCGTTGTCCCCCGACCGTGCCACCGCGAGGACGCAAGTGGGCGGCAGGAGGAATGCCCATGGGGTACGCATCGAACGGGGTTGCCGGGACCATCGTGGCCGGGTTTGCGGCCATGGCCCTCTGGACGGTTCCGGCCGCGGCGGCCCCTCCCGCCGCCGCCCCGGATACCCCCGCGGGTTCGTCCGACCTGAAGAGCGACGGGCCGACGCAGCCCGCCAAGGTGCAGGACGGCCAATACACGGACAAGAACGGCGATCCGACCTATCACGTCACCGACAACGGCAAGAAGGTCGATTGGTACACGATGTCGGGCTACCTCCGGTACAGCGCGAACTGCATCGTATGCCACGGGCCGGACGGCATGGGTTCGACCTACGCGCCCTCCCTGGTCGACGCCCTGAAGGGTATGGACTACGCGCATTTCGCCGGCATCATCGTCGGCGGCAAGAGGGACGTGAACGCCGCCCAGGAACTGGTCATGCCGGCCTTCGGGGATAACCGGAACGTCATGTGCTACATGCCCGACATCTACACCTACCTGCGCGCCCGCGCGGATGGTGCGCTGGGCCGCAACCGCCCCTCCGAGCACGAGCCCAAGCCCGCGGCCTTCGAGAAGGCCGAGGATGCGTGCATGAAGTGAGGCCCGGCGCCGGACACCCGGTATTGGCCGGCGGAACACCCCGTTGCGCCGGTCGATTGCGCGCGACATACTCGGCCCGCGACACGGGAGAGCGGACGACAAGTCCGCCAAGGGGGGCCGCAGGGGGTGAGACGTGGCTCTGGGATCGGGTGTGCGCCGCCATCTGTGCGGCATCTGGACGGCCTGGACGGAGGCGGCCACGGCCACCGACGCGGTCGCGGACATAGCCGGGGCGATCCGTGAGGCCCGTCTGTCGCAGATCGTCGTGTTCTTCTCGGCCGATTACGATGCCGCGATCCTGGCCCTGGAACTCGCGGCCCGGTTCCCCGCGGTGCCGGTCTCCGGCTGCTCGATGTCGGGGGGCATCGCGCCGGCCGGCGGCCTCGACCGCGGCCTCGTCGCCATCGCGTTCCCCGCCGAGCGTTTCCGCATCGTCTCGACCGTGCTCGACGCCATCGACCACCTCGACGTGGAGCGCACCGCCTCCGCGGTGCGCGGGCTGCGCCGTACCCTCGATCCGCTGGACCAGGGCCGCGAGGGCGATCCGACCCCGACCGGCCGCCGCTTCGCCCTGTCGCTGATCGACGGGCTGGCCAACGCGGAGGAGACCGTCGTGTCGGCGATCGCCTGGGCCCTCGACGGCATCCCGATCGTCGGGGGCTCGGCCGGCGACGACCTGCGCTTCCGGGACGCGGTGATGCTGCATGGCGGCCGGATCCACCGCAAGGCCGCGATCCTCGTGCTGGTGGAGACCGACTTCGCCGTCGAGATCTTCAAGAGCGACAATTTCGAGCCGACCCGGACCAAGTTCGTGGTCACCGCCTCGGACGGCGAGCGCCGCACAGTGCACGAACTCAACGCCGAGCCGGCGGCGCGGGAATACGCCATGGCGATCGGCCTGGACCCCGAGGGCCTGTCGCCGATGAGCTTCGCGGCCTATCCGCTCGCCGTGAAGGTCGGCGGCGAGTATTTCTGCCGCTCGATCCGGCGGATGAACGAGGACGGCTCGCTCAGCTTCTTCTGCGCGGTCGACGAGGGGGTGGTGCTGACGCTCGCCGAGCCGCGCGACATCGTCGCCTCGACCCGGGCCGAGCTGTCCCGCCTGGACCGGGTGCTGGGCGGCGTCGACCTGATCATCGGCTTCGAATGCGTCCTGCGCCGCCTGGACGCCGAGAGCCGTCAGGTGCGCCACGGCATCACCGACCTCTACCGCCGCTACAACGTCGTCGGCTTCGAGACCTTCGGCGAGCAGTACCGGGCGATGCACCTGAACCAGACCTTCACGGGCATCGCCATCGGCAGAAACCTCAATGACGAGAGCCTGGCGGCCTCCGGCGAGGCGCCAGCCGCGTCGTGACCACGCATCCGAACGGGCTGGAGACCGACGCCGCCCTGCGCCGGCGGATCGCGAAGCTCGAGCGGATCAACGCGGCGCTAATGTCCCATGTCGAGCGCAGCATGGACCAGCGCGGCAGCGCCTACTCGCTGTTCCAGACCGCGATCATGCTGGAGGGCCGCGTCCGCACCCGCACCGAGGAGCTGACCGGGCTGATGCACCGGCTGGAACGCTCCAACGCGGCCCTGGCCGCCGCCAAGGAGGAGGCCGAGACCGCCAACCGCTCCAAGACCCGCTTCCTGGCGGCGGCGAGCCACGACCTGCTGCAGCCGGTGAACGCCGCCCGCCTGTCGATCTCGGCGCTCGCCGACCTCGACGGTCCGCCGGAGGCGCGCACCATCGCCGGTCAGGTCGAGCGCGGGCTGCAGACCATCGAGGACCTGATCAAGACGCTCCTCGACATCTCCAAGCTCGATGCCGGCATCGTCCGGCCGCAGCCGCAAGCGGTCTTCCTGCCCGGCCTGCTGGCCGAGCTGGCGGAGAGCTTCAAGCCCTTCGCCGAGCGCAAGGGCCTGCGCCTGGCGGTGCGCTGCCCGGACCTGACCGTCACCAGCGACGTGGTGCTGCTGCAGCGCATCCTCCAGAACCTCGTCTCGAACGCGGT
Source organism: Methylobacterium sp. J-026 (assembly GCF_022829585.1). Lineage (GTDB taxonomy): Bacteria > Pseudomonadota > Alphaproteobacteria > Rhizobiales > Beijerinckiaceae > Methylobacterium. Next base: position 41,563 of record NZ_JAKSYC010000322.1, on the reverse strand, counting down.
CCGGTACACACAGACCGGCGGGATCGTCCTGGCGGCCCGCAGGCGGTCCGGCGGCGTCCGAATCGAGGTCACCGATACCGGCTGCGGCATCGCCCCGGAGGAGCGCGACCTCGTGTTCGACGAGTTCTTCCGCGGCGGCGTCCGCTCGGGCGGCGGGGAGGAGCCGGGCCTGGGCCTCGGCCTGTCGATCGTCCGCCGCATGGCCCAGGCGCTGGACCATCCCCTGACCCTGGCCTCGCGGCCCGGCCACGGCACCTGCGTCAGCCTGGTTTTGCCCCTGAGCGCGGTCCCGGCCGCGGCCGCGCCGCCGGCACCGGTGGCGACCCGCCTCTCGGGGGCCCATGTCCTGGTGGTCGAGAACGACGCCTCCACCGCCGAGGCCCTGGGCCGCCTGCTCGAGAACTGGGACGCCCGGGTCTCGACCTTCCGCGACCTCGCCGGGGTGCGGGCGGCCATCGCCGCCGGGGCGGCGCGCCCGGACATCCTCGTCCTCGACTACCACCTGGACGACGGCGCCTGCGGCCTCGACGTCGCCGCCTATCTGCGGGGCCTGCGCGCCGATCCGCTCCCGGCGATCGTGACCACCGCAGACCATTCCGCCGCGGTGGAGGCGCGGGTGACGGCGGCGGGGGCCGAGCTCGTGCGCAAGCCGGTCAAGCCGGCCCAGCTCCGCGCGCTGCTCACCCACATGCTGGCCTGAGCGGCGCGAGGCTGATCACAGGGCGCGGCGTGCCCCCTCTCCCATGCGGGCTTTGATGGTGAGGCATCGACATTGGCAGAGGCCGGATCCGCGCGTCTCCCTTCCCCTCTGGGGGGGAGGGAAGGCGCAGGGGAAGTCGGGAGAGCCCATTGTAACCGGTGAGCCCGAAGCTGTCGGGGAACGGGCGCGGCGCAGGACGAAGCGCAACACCCTTTCCCAGGCGCACGCCGCGCAAGCAGAATGCCAACGGTGACCCGGCGGAAGGCCAAGCCGCGCAGCGGCGCCGCGAACAAACCCGTCCGCGCCGTGACATAGGACACACGACGCCCCTCGACGGCCGGTCCCCCGCGCGCGACAGGGAGCGGCATCCGCGGCGCGTCCCGCGCCCGGACTTCCCCAGCGATCGACGTCACGGGCCCGTCCGGGACGCCGCAGGAGTGCGCGCGATCATGGTGCAGGTCCCGGCCGGTTCAGGCGCCGCCGCCGCTGGGGGCACGCCCGGCAGCTCCCACGACGGCCTGCCGCCGCGTGCGCGGGTCCTCGCCATGGCGGCGATCGGACTGGCCATGACCATGGCGGTCCTCGACGGGGCCATCGTCAACGTGGCGTTGCCGGTCATGGCCAAGGACCTCGCGGTCAAGCCCGCCGAGGCGATCTTCGTGGTCAACGCCTACCAGATCGCCGTGACCGCGAGCCTCCTGCCCTTCGCGGCCCTGGGCGACATCTTCGGCTTCCGCCGGGTCTACCTGCCGGGCCTGGCGGTCTTCGTCGCCGCCTCGCTCGCCTGCGCGGTGGCACCGAGCCTGCCGCTCCTGATCGCGGGGCGCATCGTCCAGGGGCTCGGGGCCGCGGCGATCATGAGCGTCAATATCGGCTTCGTGCGCTTCATCTATCCGCACCGGATGATCGGCCAGGGCGTCGCCAACGTGGCGCTGGTGGTGGCGGTGGCCTCCGCGGCCGGCCCGACCGTGGCGGCCGCGATCCTCTCGGTGGCGACCTGGCCCTGGCTGTTCCTGGTCAACATCCCGGTGGGCCTCCTGGCGCTGGCGGTGGCCTCCCGGACCCTACCGGTGACGCCGGCGAGCGGCCGCCCCTTCGATCTCGTCAGCGCCGTGCTCAACGCGCTGACCTTCGGCCTGCTGATCATCGGCATCGACGGGCTGGGCGACCCCGGGGGCCAGGGGATCGCGGCCGCGGAGCTCGTGGGCGCGCTGGTGATCGGCGCGGTGTTCGTGCGGCGCCAGATCCGGCTGCCGGCGCCGCTGCTGCCGGTGGACCTGCTGCGCATCCCGGCCTTCGCCCTGTCGATGGCGACCTCGGTCGCCTCGTTCTGCGCCCAGATGGTCTCCTACGTGGCGCTGCCCTTCTACTTCCAGGACGTGCTGCACCTGTCGAGCACGCAGACCGGCTTCCTGCTCACCCCCTGGCCGATCGCCGTGGCGGTGATGGCGCCCGTGTCGGGGCGCCTCGCCGACCGCTACCCGCCCGGGATCCTCGGCGGGATCGGGCTGGCCATGCTGGCGACCGGCCTCGTCTGCATGACGCGCCTGCCCGACGCGCCCGCCACCCTCGACATCGTCTGGCGCCTGACCCTGTGCGGCCTCGGCTTCGGCCTGTTCCAGTCGCCCAACAACAAGGTCATCGTCACCTCCGCGCCGCGGGAGCGGGCCGGCGGCGCGAGCGGGATGCAGTCGACGGCCCGGCTCACCGGCCAGTCCCTCGGCGCCGCCCTCGTGGCGGTGATCTTCGGCCTGACCCACGGTCAGGGACCCGGCCGGGCCGTGACCCTCTCGCTGTCCTGCGCGGCGGCCCTGTCGGTGATCGGCGGTTGCGCCAGCGTCCTGCGGCGGAGTCGGAGCGGCTAGACGGACGCCTCATGCCACGCCCGGCCCGGGCACGCGTTGTCCCCGAATATCCTGTGCTGGAGCCCTCTGATGGATCTCGATCTCACCGGCCGGAAGGCCCTGGTCACCGGCTCGACCGGCGGCATCGGCTACGCCATCGCCAAGGAACTCTGCGATCTCGGCGCCGAGGTCGGCATCAACGGGCGCACCCCCGAACGGGTCGAGGCGGCCCTCGCCAAGCTGCGGGGCGAGGCGAAGGCGGGCCGCGCCTTCGCGGCCGCGGGGACCGTCGCCACCGCGGAGGGCGTCGCCGCCCTGGTGCGCGCCGTGCCGGACGTGGACATCCTGGTCAACAACACCGGCATCTTCGAGCCGAAGCCGTTCTTCGAGATCCCGGACGAAGACTGGCAGCGCTTCTTCGAGGTGAACGTGATGAGCGGCGTGCGCCTGTCGCGGGCCTATACGCCCGGCATGGCCGCGCGCGGCTGGGGACGGGTGATCTTCATCTCCAGCGAGTCCGGCCTCAACACGCCGACCGAGATGGTCCATTACGGGATGACCAAGACCGCGCAGCTCGCGATCTCCCGCGGCCTCGCCCAGACGGTCGCGGGGAGCGGCGTCACCGTCAACAGCGTGCTGCCGGGCCCGACCCTGTCGGAGGGCGTGGCGGACTTCATGATCCAGATGGCCGGAGGCAAGGCCGACGCCGATCTCGACGCCATGGGCCGCGCCTTCGTGGCCGAGCACCGCCCCTCCTCGCTGATCAGGCGCCTCGCGCGGGTCGAGGAGGTGGCGAACCTGGTCGCCTATCTCTGTAGCCCGGCGGCCAGCGCCACGACCGGGGCGGCGCTGCGGGTCGATGGCGGCGTCGTGCAGGGCATCGCCTAAGCGGCGCGGCTTCAGGCGCGTGTTCGCGTCCAGGGTCCGGCGCCGGTCAGCGGGAGGCAGGCCGCGATCCGGACCCGTCGAGGGCACCTCGCGGCGCGGCTCGTCCGGTCGGACCTGCGGGTCTGGATCCCTGGCTGGGACCTGGCTGGGATCTGCGGCGCCCTGCGAAAACCGGGTGCCGGCCCGTCCCTGCGCCGACGCGTGTGCTCCTAGAGCCGAAGGTCCGGGCCTTCGACCGGGCAAGGCTCTAGGGAGCGATCAGGCCTTGAGATGCGCAGCGAGATGCTTGTTCATCTCGAACATCGAGCACTTGTCCTTGCCGAAGACCTTCTTCAGCTTGTCGTCGGCCACGATCTCGCGCTTGTTCTCGGGATTCTGAAGGTTGTGCTTCTTGATGTAGTCCCACACCTTGCTAACCACTTCGCCGCGCGGCAGCGGGCTGGTACCGACGATCGCGCCGAGCTCGGCCGAGGGCTTCAGCGGCTGCTGCAGGGCGTTCGGCTTGGCGCCGGCGGCCTTGGCGGCGACGGGCTTGGCAGCCTTGGCCGGAGCGGCCTTCTCTTCAGTCTTGGTGGTCTTGGCCGCCTTGGGCGCAGCCTTCTCGGTCTTTGTGGCCATCTACTTCCTCCGGTTCTCGGGCCGCAGGCCGGGGCAAGATCACCCCACGGCCGAGCCAGCATAGCAGCAACTAAGCGGTGCCGCTGCTGTTCCAAGGGGAAATCGCCTCCGCGGGCCCCTCATCCACAAGGCAGGCGCGGAAAACCGCACCGGAAGCGCCGGGTCGGCACGCTCACGAAGATTATTCACCGGATCGAGCCGCGCGAAACCTGCTCTTAATAAACTTCCGCCTGAAGTACAGTCATGTTCGCCCCAGCTCTCACACTCGCGCTTCTGCTCGCCGCCGCGCTCGTCACTGGTCTCGGACTCGGCATCCGCGCCGAGCCGGCCGCATCGGGCATGGAACCCGGCCGCGGCCTGATCTGAGCGGCCCGGGATTGCGGGAACGGTCGACCCGGTGCATCTGCCCGGCGTCATGACCGATCCGATCACCCCCGCGAACCTCGAAAGCACGGCCCATGTCGTCCAGGTCGCCCTGAGCCCCGTCTTCCTGCTGTCCGGCATCGCGACGCTGCTCAACGTCTTCGGTGCGCGGCTCGCCCGGGTGGCGGATCAGGCCGAGCACGTCTCCGGCCTGCTCGCCGGCGCCGGGGATGCGGAGCGCGTCCGCCTAGGCGCCCGCCTCGACCGCCTGCACCGGCGCTCGCTGGCCCTGGACGCCGCGGTGTTCCTGGCCGCCCTCGGGGGCGTCGCAACCTGCGGCGCGGTGCTGACGCTGTTCGTCGGAGCCCTGCGCGACGCGACCGTGGCGACGCTGCTGTTCGGCCTGTTCGGCGCGGCGATCCTGTGCACCCTGTGTGCCCTCGTCGCCTTCGGCTTCGAGATGCTCCTCGCCAGCCGCACCGTCCGCGACCGGGTCAGCGAGCGGCGCGCCCGTGCCGGCATCCCGGCCGAGTCCTGACCGCCCGCCGCGCGGAACCCGGCGCCCTCGGCCCGCTTGGTTCGCAGGATCAACGGGATGCGGGCCGTACCGCATCCGGCGAGCGGGAGTGATCATGCCGACGGACCTGCCCAACGAACGCGCCGTGAGGAAGCCCGGAACCCTGGAACTCGACCCCGCCGGCGAGGGGCTCGCCATCGACGAGACCGCCCGGCTCATCGCCTCGAACAAGGTCGAGGGAACGGCCGTCTACGACCATACCGGCCGCCATCTCGGGGCCGTCCACAATTTCATGGTCGACAAGGTCTCCGGGCAGGTCGCCTACGCGGTGCTGGCCTTCGGGGGCTTCCTGGGTCTGGGCGAGGCCCATCATCCCCTGCCGTGGAAGGCTTTGACCTACAGCCCCGACCTCGGGGGCTACGTGGTCGATATCGACCCGGGCGCCCTCGCCGGCGCACCGAGCCACGGGGCGGGCGAGGACGGATTCGCGGACCCGGCCTATCGCGGCCGGATCGAGGATTATTACGGCCTGCGCGCGCCGACGGCGTGACCGGCCGCGCGCCGGTGCCGGAGCGGATTGCTCCGGCGCCGGGGGCTCAGAACTTCCCGCCGAGGCCGACGGAGCCGCCGGGCGCCATCATCGGCCCCATCGAGCCGCTGCTGCCGCTGCCCGCAACCGCGCCGTTGCCGCCGTCGAGATCCTCGCGCCGGATGCGGCGCTCACCCGCATCGGCGGACCGGGTCGCGCCGCCGGCGGTCTTCGGGAGGTCCAGCTGCCGCGTCGGCGCGGTCTGAAGCGGCTGTCCGTCGGCATCCGCCGGGGCGTTGCGCGCCTCGCGGTTGGGCAGGGCACCGCGCATGGAGGGCGGGAGCCCGACATCGGACGCCGGCATCACGCCGCCGCCCCCGCCGAGCGCCTGACAGCCGGCCATGAGGCCGGCCAGGGCGACGCCGAGCGCGAGTCCGCGCACCGTGGCGCAGCGCGACGAGGGGAGGGTCGACATCGTGCAGTCCTCGAAAGGGCCGCGTTGGTCTCCGCGGCTCGCATGGCTTATCGGCCGCTGTCTACGCCGCGGTTGCGGCGAAAACCAGACATCCGCGCTGCCGCCGGTTCCGTGTCTCCCGTCGGGCGCCCCCGCGCGCAGGCCGGCCCGGACCTTGCGGCCCGGCCGCCCGGGTCCATAACTTCGCCCAGGTCCTGCGGCACGACGGCCATCCGCAGGCAGGGTCCTGCCGGCGGCGGGCCCGGACCCGGCCGACATGGTCGCGGTTGCGCCGGCGTACCGGCTCGGCCCGGCCTTTCCTCAGAGGACGACGCGTGTTCAGAACCAACCGGATGATCGCGGCCGTGACGCTCGCCCTCTGGGCGTCGGGAGCCGCGGCGCAGGTCCAGCCCAGCGGGAGCGACGGCGCGTCCGGCCAAGCCCCGCCGCAGGCCCCTGCGGCGAGTCCGGCCCCTCCGGCGAGTCCGGCCCCGGTCGCTCCCGCGGCCCCGGCGCCGACCCCGCCCGTCGCCGCGGGGACGCCGGCGCCGCAGCAGGGCACCCCGGCCACCGTCCTGGACACGCAGGATTACGAGAGCCTGCTCGGCCGCAGCGTGCGCAGCGCCGGGGGCGACGAGCTGGGGCGGGTGATCGACATCATCATCGACAAGGAGGGGCATCCGCGCGCCGCGATCATCGATTTCGGCGGGTTCCTCGGGGTCGGCACCCGGAAGATCGCGGTCGATTGGCGCGCCCTGCGCTTCACGCCGGACGGCGGCAAGGAGCGCAAGCTGTCGGTGGCGCTGACCCGCAACCAGGTCCGCGTCTCGCCCGAGTACAAGGCGGGCGAGCCGATCGTGGTGCTGGGCCCCGCCAGCCCGGCCGCCCCCTCGGTCGAGGGCGATCAGGCCGCCGCGCCGGCGGCCGCCCCGGGGGCACCCGCCGTGGCGCCGACGGTTCCGGCGGCGACGGTCCCGACCCCGCCCGCCGGCGCTCCGGAGAAGGCGCCGGACAAATGACGGTGGCCCGATTGAAGGTACGAACCGTCGTCTCCCATCGCGAGCGCGAGATGCCCAGGCCGGACATCCGCGCGCGTGTCGTGCGCCTGAAGGATCAGACGGCCGAGCCCCCGCGCGCGCCGGCCCAGGCGACCGGGGCCGCCGTGGCCGGGCATGCGGCCTCGCCGGCGAGCCGCCACGGCCTCGACGCCTTCGCGTTCTTCGTGGCCAACCTGCAGACCGGCTTCGGGCCGTTCCTGGCTGTCTACTTCTCGCAGGCCAAGTGGACCCAGTCCGATATCGGCTTCGCCCTCACCGTGGGCAGCCTGGTCGCCCTGCTCGGTCAGGTTCCGGGCGGGGCATTCGTGGACATCGTCCGCTCGAAGCGCTTCGCCGCCGCGGTGGCGGTGATCGGCATCGCCGGCAGCGCCTTCGCCCTGGCGGTCTGGCCGAGCTTCCCGGTGGTGCTTCTGGCGATGGCGATCCATTCGGGGGCGAGCTGCGTGCTGACGCCCGCCATCGCGGCGATCAGCATCGGCCTGGTCGGGCGCGCCCATGCCGGGGAGCGCCTCGGCCGCAACGCGAGCTTCGCGGCCCTGGGCAACGCGCTGGGCGCCGCCGGGATGGGGGCCATCGGCTATTACCTGTCGAACGGCGCGGTCTTCTACCTTACGGCGGCCCTGGGCATCCCGGCGGTGATCGCCCTCGCCCGCATCCGCGCCCGGGATATCGATCCCGCAGTGCTCAAGGAGCCGGCCAGGCCCGAGGCGGCGCGCGCCGCCGGGCCGGACGGGATCCGGGCCCTGCTGACCAACCGCGGGCTCCTGAGCTTCTCGGCCTGCATGGTGCTGTTCTTCCTGGCCAACGCCGCGATGCTGCCCCTCGTGGGCAGCGTCCTGACCCTGCGGGCGAGCGAGACCGCGACCGCGCTGGTCGCGGCCTGCATCATGGTCCCGCAGGCGGTACTGGCGGTCAGCGCCCCCGCGGTCGGGCGGGCGGCCGAGCGGTTCGGCCGCTACCCGGTGCTGCTGTTCGGCTTCGGCGCGCTCCCCGTGCGCGGCCTGATGCTCGCCTACACGACCAACCCCTACGGTCTCGTCGCCGTGCAGGTCCTCGACGGGATCTCGGCCTCCGTCCTCGGGGTGATGGTGCCGCTCATCGTCTCGGACCTCACCCGCGGGACCGGGCGCTTCAACCTCGCGCTGGGCGCGGTCGGCACCGCCATGGGCATCGGCGCCGCCCTCTCGACCTCCCTGGCCGGGATCATGGCCGACCGCCTCGGCAGCCACAGCGCCTTCCTGGGGCTCGCCTGCATGGGCTTCGCGGCCTTCCTGCTGGTGGCGCTGATCATGCCCGAGACCCGTCAGACGGAGACCGCGGCCTGATACCGGACCCTGATGCGCCTGACTCAGCGCGGTCCGCCCGCGCGACCCAGTCTGAAGGCCTGCGGCACCGGATTCGCTTGGGTGTTTCCCGGCCGCTCAAGCGGCGTTCAGGTTTGACGGATAAAAGCGCACGGGAGGTGCGGCCTGGTGCAACATATGGCAACGCTCTCGCGTTGCCGCTGCGGGTTCGACTGCGCCCGCGCTGCACTCCGCCTTGCCCGTAAGCCAAAGCCGCGCGAATACGGAATGGTCACCGCGATGGAAGAGCTGCACCGATACGCCGACAGGCCGTTCGCCTTCGTCGGGCGGTATCTCCGCCGCCGCTGGCTGCCCCACCTGGTGATCCTGGTCTCGGTGCTCGGCGCCGTGGGCTTCTCGGTCTCCACCGATTACGCGCTCAAGGGCGTGGTCGACGCCCTGACCAAGGGGCCGGGCAACACCGTGGTGTGGAGCGCGCTCACGGTCCTGATCGCCTTCATCGCCGCCGACAACATGCTGTGGCGCGTCGCGGCGCTGACCGGCGCCTTCACCTTCGTGGGCGTGACCGGCGACATCCGCCGCGACCTGTTCCGGCACATGACCGGCCATTCCCCGACCTTCTTCTCGGACCGCCAGCCCGGCACCCTGGCGTCGCGCATCACGGCGACCTCGAACGCGATCTTCACGGTCGAGAACATGTTCGTGTTCAACGTGATGCCGCCCACCGTCGCGGCCTTCGGGTCGATCGGCTACATCGCCACGGTCAACACCACGATGGCGGGGATCCTGGCGGGCGTGTTCGGCGCGGTCGTCGTGCTGATGTTCAAGATGGCCTCGGCTGGCAAGCCGCTGCACCACGACTTCGCCGCCAAGGCGGCCTCCGTGGACGGCGAGATGGTCGATCTCGTCGGCAACATGTCGCTGGTGCGCGCCTTCTCGGCCTTCAAGCGCGAGGGCCAGCGCTTCGAGGGCACGATCGGCACCGAGATGCGGGCCCGCCGCTCGTCGCTGCTCTATCTGGAGAAGCTGCGGATCGTGCACGCGGTGCTTACCGTGCTCGCCGTGTTCGGCCTGCTCTACTGGGCGATCCAGATGTGGGAGTCCGGCCAAGCGACCAACGGCCAGGTCGTGCTGGTCTGCACCCTCGGCATCCGCATCCTCGCCGCCACCCGCGACCTCGCGGTCGCCCTGGTGGACGCGACGCAGCACACCGCCCGCCTGGCCGAAGCCCTGCACACGCTGCTCCAGCCCCACGACCTCGTCGACCATCCGGAGGCCGAGCCGCTCACCGGCCAGGGCGCGAGGATCGCGTTCGACCACGTCGCCTTCAATTACCCGGACGGACGCCCGGTCTTCACGGATTTCGATCTCGTCATCGAGCCCGGCGAGAAGGTCGGCCTCGTCGGCAAGTCGGGGGGCGGCAAGTCGACCCTGTTCTCGCTGCTGCAGCGCTTCTACGACGTGCAGAGCGGGGCGATCCGCATCAACGGCCAGAAGATCGAGCGGGTGACGCAGGACTCCCTGCGCGAGGCGATCACGGTGGTGCCCCAGGACGTCTCGATGTTCCACCGCTCCCTGCGCGAGAACATCCGCTACGGCAGGCCCGACGCCACCGACGACGAGGTCTGGCAGGCGGCCGAGGCGGCCCATTGCACGGATTTCATCAAGGCCCTGCCAGAGGGCTTCGACACGATCGTGGGTGACCGCGGTGTCAAGCTCTCGGGCGGCCAGCGCCAGCGCATCGCCATCGCCCGGGCGATCCTCAAGAACTCGCCGATCCTGCTCCTCGACGAGGCGACCTCCGCCCTCGATGCGGAATCCGAGCAGGCGATCCGGCACGCGCTCGCCAACCTGATGACGGGCCGGACGGTCATCGCCATCGCCCACCGTCTCTCGACGCTGCAGGATTTCGACCGGATCGTCGTGCTGGAAGGCGGCCGCATCATCCAGGACGGGTCGCCCGACAAGCTGACCCATCTCGACGGCTTCTTCCGGGAGCTGATGAAGAAGGAATCCATGACCGGAGCGCTCGCGGCCGCCTGAGGGCGGCCGATCCGGGCCCCTCCCCGCGCGACGGCCGGACCGGACCTTGCATCGTCCGAGACGACCGCAAGCCGGCCCGGATCCGCCGCGGCCGTTGCCTCTCGCCGCCCGAGCCCGACCGTGCCCGACCTCGCCCTCGTCATCCGGGACATCTCCGAGGAGATGGCCCAGCGTCCCGACCGGGGCGCGGTCGCCGACTACATCCCCGAACTCGCCGGCATCGACCCGAACCAGTTCGGCATCGCGGTGATCGACGGCGAGGGGCAGGTCTTCACCGGCGGCGACAGCGAGACGCCGTTCTCGATCCAGAGCGTCTCCAAGGTCTTCACCCTGACCCTGGCGCTCGGCATGGTCGGCGACCGGCTGTGGCGGCGGGTCGGGCGGGAGCCGTCGGGCAACCCGTTCAACTCCATCGTCCAGCTGGAGCGGGAGCGCGGGGTGCCGCGCAACCCCTTCATCAACGCCGGCGCCATCGCGGTGACCGACCTGATCCTCTCCGGCCACGAGCCCCGCGAGGCCCTGGGCGAGATCCTGCGCTTCCTGCAGTTCCTGGCCCAGGATCCCACCATCGCCATCGACGAGCGGGTGGCGGCCTCGGAGAAGCGCACCGGCTTCCGCAACACCGCGCTCGCCAACTACATGAAGTCCTTCGGGGTCATCGAGAACCCGGTGGACTACACGCTGGGCGTCTATTTCCACCACTGCGCCATCGCGATGAACTGCCGCCAGCTCGCCACGGCCGGGCGGTTCCTGGCCCATAACGGCCGCAACCCGGCGACCGGCCATTCGGTGGTCTCGGCGGAGCGGGCGCGCCGCATCAACGCGATCATGCTGACCTGCGGCCATTACGACGGCTCGGGGGAGTTCGCCTACCGGGTCGGCCTGCCCGGCAAGAGCGGCGTCGGCGGCGGCATCCTGGCGGTGGCGCCCGGCAAGGCCTCGATCGCCGTCTGGGCCCCGGGCCTCGACACGGCGGGCAATTCCCATCTCGGCCGCGTCGCCCTGGAGCAGCTGACCCAGCGGATGGGCTGGTCGGTGTTCGGGGTCTGAGGGCCGGTTTGACCGGTCTCTCGTTTCGACCGCATCCTGAGGTGGCGTAGCGGAGCGGCGACCTCGATAAGAGGTCTCCCGCCCGCCGCGCGATCCCTGGAGGCCGCCTTCGAGGCGCTGCGCAGCATCTCAGGATGCGGCCGAGACGGGAGACACCTCGGTCAAGACCGGCACGCGATGGCAACCGCGCAGTCAAGCAGGCTCTGAGGCGCAGCTTGCGCCGCGGAGGGTTCCGCGGCACTGCGCCGGGGCGTCGATCCGGCGCCTGAGGGGGACGTGGCACCATGGCGACGATCACGGCGGCACGGGTGTCGGCCAGCGATCTCGATCCCGGCACCCTCCTCGCCCGCCTGGACCGCCTGCCCGCGACGCGGACGATCTGGCGCCTCGTGGCGCTGCTGGGCCTCGGCTTCTTCTTCGAACTCTACGACCTGCTGTTCACCGGCTACGTCGCCCCGGGGCTGGTGAGGGCCGGGATCCTCACGCCGACCACGCCCGGCCTGTTCGGGGCGAGCGGGGTCGCGAGCTTCGTGGCCGCCCTGTTCACCGGGCTGTTCATCGGCACCCTGGCGTGCGGCTGGCTCGCCGACCGGTTCGGGCGCCGGGCGATCTTCACGGGGTCGCTCCTCGCCTACACGGCGGCCAATGTCGCGATGGCCTGCCAGACCGAGGCGTTCGGGCTCAACCTTTGGCGGCTCGTCGCCGGGATCGGCCTCGGCCTGGAGATGGTGACGATCGGCAGCTACCTCTCGGAACTGGTGCCGAAGGCGATCCGCGGCCGCGCCTTCGCCCTGTGTCAGGGCATCGGCTTCACCGCGGTGCCGGTGGTGGCGTTCCTGTCCTACCTGCTGATCCCGACGGCCCCGCTCGGCATCGACGGCTGGCGCTGGGTCGTGCTGATCGGCGCCTCGGCGGCCCTCGTGGTCTGGTGGATGCGCGCGGGCCTTCCGGAGAGTCCGCGCTGGCTCGTGGAGCACGGACGGCTGGCGGAGGCCGAGGCGATCCTGCGGAGGCTGGAGGCGCAGATCGCCGCCGAGACCGGCCGGCCGCTGCCGCCGCCGGCGGCGCCGGACCCGGTCCATCCGCGCGGCGCCTTCCGCGACCTGTGGAGGCCGCCCTACCGGCGCCGGGCGCTGATGATGGCGGGCTTCAACGTCTTCCAGACGGTGGGCTTCTACGGCTTCGCCAACTGGGTGCCGACCCTGCTGGTGGCGCAGGGCATCACGGTGACCTCAAGCCTCGCCTACACGGCGCTGATCGCGCTCGCCGCCCCGATCGGGCCGCTGATCGGCCTCGCCATCGCCGATCGGTTCGAGCGCAAGCACGTCATCGTGGCCGCCGCCCTCGTCTACATCGCCTGCGGGCTGGCCTTCGCGCGGACCCGGGAAGTCGGCGCCATCGTGGCGCTGGGGATCGGGCTGACGCTCGCCTCCAACGTGATGTCGTACAGTTTCCACGCCTATCAGGCCGAACTGTTCCCCACCGGCATCCGCGCCCGGGCGGTGGGCTTCGTCTATTCCTGGAGCCGCTTCTCGGCGATCTTCACGGGGTTCGTCATCGCCTTCGTTCTGCGCGAGGCCGGCACCCCGGGGGTGTTCCTGTTCATCTCCGCGGCGATGCTGGTGGCCGGGCTGCTCGTGGGCCTGCTCGGGCCGCGCACCCGCGACGTGGCGCTGGAGAAGATCGCGGGGTGATGCCGGCCGCCGCGCGATGCCGGATCCATCATCGCCGCGGGCAAGGGCGGGGGGTCGAGACCCATATCGTCTCGGCGGGCATGCTGGACCTGAGGCCGCCCGGCCTGCGCCTGCCCGTCGCCGATCTGTTCGCCGATCTGCCGCCCCCCGCAGATCCCGCGGCTTGATCCCACCCGAGGCGGATGCCACAGCGTCGAGAACGCCAATCAGGACGCCCCGATGACAGCCTCCCTCGATCTCCTCGTGCTCGGCAACGCCATCGTCGACGTGATCGCCCGCGCCGACGACGCCTTCCTGGCCGAACAGGGCGTCACCAAGGGCGCGATGCAGCTCATCGACGAGCCCCGGGCGGAGGCCCTGTTCCAGGCCATGGGACAGGCCACGATCGTGTCGGGCGGCTCGGGGGCGAACACCGCGGTCGGGGCGGCGCTCCTCGGCGCCAGGACCGGCTTCGTCGGCAAGGTCCGGGACGACGCGCTCGGCGGCCTGTTCGGCCATGACCTCAAGGCCACCGGGGTCGACTTCACCGTCCCGGAGGCGAAGGACGGGCCGGCCACGGCCCGCTGCCTCATCCTGGTGACGCCGGACGGCGAGCGCACCATGAGCACCTATCTCGGCGCCTGCCAGGGACTCGGCCCGGACGATGTCGACAAGGCCCTCGTGAGTTCCGCGCGGGTGGTCTATCTCGAAGGCTATCTCTGGGATCCGCCCGCCGCCAAGGAGGCCTTCCGCAAGGCCGCCGAGATCGCCCACCAGGCCGGCAACGCCGTGGCGCTGACCCTGTCGGACGCGTTCTGCGTCGGCCGCTACCGGGACGAGTTCCTGGGCCTCGTGCGCGACGGCAGCGTCGACATCCTGTTCGCCAACATGGGCGAGCTCCAGAGCCTCTACCAGACCGACGATCCCGAGGCCGCTGTGGCGGCGCTGCGCGACGAGCGCAACGCCCGGGGCCGGCACCTGCTCGGCCTCGTCACCCGCTCGGCGGACGGCGCCCTGGTGGTGCAGGGCGGCGAGGTTCGCGCCGTCGAGGCGAGCCCGGTGCACGGGGTGGTGGACACGACCGGGGCCGGCGACCTGTTCGCGGCCGGCTTCCTGGCCGGCCACGCCCGTGGCCTCGACAACGTCGCCAGCGCCCGCCTCGGCGCCCTGGCGGCGGCCGAGGTGATCCAGCATATCGGCGCCCGCCCGCAGGCCGATCTGGTCGGCCTCGCCCGGGAGCGCGGTCTGCTCTGAGGCGTCAGGGCTGCAGCAGCACCTTGCCCACCGCCGCCCGCCGGGTCAGCAGGCCGAAGGCCTCGGGGAACTCCGCCAGGGGGTAGGTGCCATGCACCTGCGCGGTGAGCTTGCCCTCGGCGACCCAGTCGAGGAGCCGGCGCTGGTCGGCCCGGTGCGCCTCCGGCTCGCGATCCAGGAAGGCGCCCCAGTGGACGCCCTGCACGTCGAGCTCCTTCAGGAGCATCAGGTTGAGCGGCAGCCGCGGGATGCCGCCGGCCGCGAAGCCGACCACGAGGTAGCGCCCGCGCCAGCCAAGCGCCCGCAGGGCCGGCTCCGCATAGGCGTCGCCGACGGCGTCGTAGACCACGTCGACCCCGCCCCCGGAGATCCGGCGCAGGTCGTCCTTCAGGGTCGCGGGATCGTAGACCAGGCCCGCCTCGGCCCCGTGGGCCCGGGCGACCGCGAGCTTCTCCTCCGAGGAGGCGCAGGCGATGACCCGGGCGCCCATCAGCCGTCCGAGTTCCACGGCGGCGAGGCCAACGCCCCCGGAGGCGCCGAGCACCGCGAGCCACTCCCCGGGCTGCAGGCACGCCCGGTTGGCCAGCGCATGGAGCGAGGTGCCGTAGGTGATGGTGAGCCCGGCCGCCTGTTCGTCCGGCACCCCGTCCGGCACCGGCGTGAGCCGGCCGGCATCGATCGCGATCCGCTCGGCGCAGCAGCCGTGCCCGGCATGGACGATCACCCGGTCGCCCACGGCGACGCCGGAGGCCCCCTCCCCCAGCGCCTCGACCACGCCGACCCCTTCGCCGCCCGGCGAGAACGGCAGCGGCGGCTTCACCTGGTAGCGCCCGGCCACGATCAGCGTGTCGAAGAAGTTCAGCGCCGCCAGCCGGATCCGCACCAGGGCCTGCCCGGGCCCCGGGACCGGATCGGGCCGCGCGGCGATCTCCAGATGCTCCGGCCCGTCGAGCCTCGTGCACAGCAGCGCCCGCATCGCGTTCTCTCCTCCCCGGCCTTTCGTGCCGATGAGGCCCGATCCGGCCGCGCGGTCAAGCCGTCCCGATCATCTCGCGGATGCGCGCCCCCAGCACCTCGACCACGAACGGCTTGGTGATCACCTGCATGCCGGGGGCGAGCTGGCCGCTGCCGAGCACCGTCGCCTCCGCGTAGCCGGTGATGAACAGCACCTTGAGCCCCGGGCGCTTCTCCCGGCCGGCCTCGGCCATCTGGCGGCCGTTCATGCCGCCGGGCAGCCCGACATCGGTGACCAGCAGGTCGATGCGCACGTCCGATTGCAGGACCTTGAGGCCGGCGCCCCCGTCGGCGGCCTCGATCGCCGTGTAGCCGAGATCCTCCAGCACCTCCGTCACCAGCATCCGGACGGTGGGCTCGTCGTCGACGACCAGGACGGTCTCCCCCGGCGCGGCGCGGGGCGGTGCGCCGATCGCCGCGTGCGCCTCCTCCTCCGGCACCGCGCCGGCGTGGCGGGGCAGGTGGAGGCAGACCGTGGTGCCCCGGCCGACCTCCGAGACGATCCGCACCTGGCCGCCCGATTGCTGCGCGAAGCCGTAGATCATCGACAGGCCGAGGCCGGTGCCCTGCCCCAGCGGCTTGGTGGTGAAGAACGGCTCGAACACCCGGTCGACGATCTCCGGCGCCATGCCGGTGCCGGTATCGGCGACGCAGAGCGAGAGATACGGCCCCGGCGGCATGTCGTGGTGCCGGGCGGCGGGCGCGTCCAGCCGGGCATTGGCGGTCTCGATGGTGATGCGCCCGCCCTCGGGCATCGCGTCCCGGGCGTTGATGCACAGGTTGAGCAGCGCGTTCTCGAGCTGCGGCGGGTCGACCAGGGTCAGCCACAGGCCGGGGGCGGCGATCACCTCAACGACCACCGCCGGTCCCACGGTGCGCCGGATCAGCTCCTCCATGCCGGCGACGAGGCGGTTCACGTCGGTGGGCTTCGGGTCGAGGGTCTGGCGGCGCGAGAAGGCGAGCAGCCGGTGCGTCAGGGCGGCGGCGCGCTTGGACGCGCCCTGGGCCGCGTTGATGTAGCGGTCGACATCCATCATCCGGCCCTGGCTGAGCCGGGTCTGGATCAGCTCCAGCGAGCCGGAGATGCCGGCCAGCAGGTTGTTGAAATCGTGGGCGAGGCCGCCGGTGAGCTGGCCCACCGCCTCCATCTTCTGCGATTGCCGCAGGGCCTCCTCGGCGGCCGCCAGGGCGTCGGCGCGCTCGCGCTCGGCGGTGAAGTCGCGCCCGACCGCGTTGATCACGCCGTCGCCGGGCCGGGCCGCCCAGCTGATCCAGCGGTAGCTGCCGTCCCGGTGGCGGTAGCGGTTGTCGAAGCGCGCGAGGCGCTCGCCCGCCGAGAGCTGCTCCGCCCCCGCGATCGTGCGCGCCAGATCGTCCGGGTGGACGAAGTCGATCAGCTTGGTGCCGACGAGGGCGTCCGCGCCCCAGCCCAGCACCTCGGTCCAGGCCGGGTTCACTGCGGTGATCGTGCCGTCGAACAGGCAGCGGAGCATCATGTCGGAGGAGAGCGTCCACAGGGCGTTGCGGTCGGCGGTCCGCTCCGCGACCTGCTGCGCCAGGGTGGCGTTGAGGCTGCCGAGTTCCGCAAGCGCGGTCTCGAGCTGGGCCCGGCTCTCGGTGAGGGCGGCGTCGGCCAGCACCCGCCCGGTGGTCTCGTTGGTGAGGATGAACAGCCCGGCGACACCGCCCGCGGCATCGAGCACCCGCGAATACGAGAAGGTCCACCACGTCTCCCGGGCACCCCGGTCGGTGTCGAGCTGCCACGGCAGGTCGACGAACCGCTCCGGCCGGCCCTCCAGGGCGGCCGCGATGATCGGCCCGGCCTGCTCCCAGGCATCGGCCCAGACGGCGTCGAACCGCGCCCCCATGGCCCAGGGCAGCCGTGGCCCCAGCAGCGGGAAGTAGGTGTCGTTGAAGAAGAAATGGAGATCGGGCCCCCAGGCCAGGATCATCGATTCCGGCGAGTTGAGCACGAGCGAGAGCGCCGCCCGGAACTCCGCCGGCCAGGTCTCCGGGGGGCCGAGGGGGTGGCCGGTCCAGTCGCGCGCGCGGATCATGCGCGCCGCTTCGCCGCCGCCGGCGAGGAAGGAGAGGGGGTCGGTCACGAGTTCGGAATGCAGCATGTCATGGGCGTACGGCGTATGACTGCCTTTGGCGGCATCTCCAAGATGCCGCTCGCGGTTCGAGGACGTCGTTACAGAACGCCGTCTTTGCGAGCGGAGCGAGGCAACTTAGGGCAGCGGGACCTTCGTGAGCGTGGCGCCGACTGGATGGCTTCGCGCCGCTCGCAAAGACGGTCGGGCCGAGCTTCGATCCAACCAGCTTCCTAAAGCCTGAACCCAATTAGCTTAAGCATGTAATGACTGCTCGCGACCCAACCCAGCCGCCGGGAACGTCGTTTGCGTTTCTCCAAAGCAGTCGTTCGCCGGACCTCAATCAACTTCGGCTCAGGGGGGACAGCGGAAGTTGGCTCGACATCCGGAAGCGGACCCCGGCATGAGCCTGTTCTAGTCCCATCGGCAGCGATCGGCCACTCGCAAAGGCGATTTCCGGAATGCAGCCAAAAGGGCACACACCACAGGAACCCGTCTCGTCGCGTTGACCGAGTGTCGGCCGATCACCTAGCCTGACCGTGACGGTTCCCCTCGGGGATCAAAAGGGAACGCGGTGAGGAGCTTGCTCCGAGGCCGCGGCTGCCCCCGCAACTGTAAGCGGCGAGCCCAGCACCACCGCGTCACTGGATGAGCCTCATCCGGGAAGACGGTGCGAGGGCGACGACCCGCGAGCCAGGAGACCTGCCGTCAGCCGTGGTCACACGCGAAACGCGCCGGGCGGGGTGTCCTGGCGGGTGCCGAGACGCTCGTGCCCGTGCGCGATCGGCGAGGCTTCATTCGCGGTGACGTGCCACTGCCGTCGCCCGAGGTCCCGTGTCTCATCGTCCGACCACCCGAACGCTCGCGACCCTGTCGGGCGTCAGCCTCGCTGTCCTAGCGTCAGCGGCTGTAGCTCAAGACCGATCCATTCCCAGTGCCGCAACCACCGAAACGACGCTGGAGGAGATCTCGGTCACCGCGGAGACCGCGGCAGCGGCGTCACCGCAGGCCGGTCCATCTGCCAGCGCAGGCTACGTCGGGGGGACGACCGGCATCGGCGGGATCAGCACGCCCGTGACCGCCGCCAGTTCCGGCGTCATCACGGGTGCGCAGCTCAACAGCCGCCCCGTGACCCGCCCCGGTGAGGTGCTGGAGGCGGTGCCGGGCCTGATCGTCACCCAGCACTCCGGTGAGGGCAAAGCCAACCAGTTCTTCCTGCGCGGCTTCAACCTCGACCACGGCACCGATATCGCCCTGTTCCTAGACGGCATGCCGCTCAACATGCGCACCCATGCCCACGGCCAGGGCTACGCCGACATCAACTTCCTGATCCCCGAACTCGTCGGCGCCGTGGAGTTCCACAAGGGGCCATACTTCGTGCGCGACGGCGACTTCGCCTCCGCGGGCTCGGTCCGGATCGACTACCTCGATACGACCGCCAAGAACGTCGCGCTGACCTCGATCGGCAGCTTCGGCTACAAGCGCGCCCTGTCGATCACCACCGTGCCGCTGGCCGAGGGCAACCTGCTCCTGGCTGGCGAGGCGCAGGTCTACGATGGGCCGTGGGTCGTCCCGGACGCGCTGCGCAAGATCAACGGGGTCGCCCGCTACAGCCAGGGCACGCCGCTCGACGGCTTCTCGGTCACCAGCATGGCCTATGCGGCCCGCTGGACCGCGACCAACCAGATCCCCGAGCGCGCGGTCACCGAGGGGCTGATCGGCCGCTACGGCACGATCAACCCTACGGACGGCGGCGATACCTCGCGCGTCTCGCTCTCGGGCAAGTTCAGCGCGACGGACGACACCGGCGTGACGCGGGCCTCGGCCTACGTGATCCGCTCACAACTCAACCTGTTCAACGACTTCACCTATTTCCTGAACGACCCGGTCAACGGCGACCAGTTCCACCAGCTCGACCAGCGCATCATCGGCGGCGGCGAGGCGCTGCACATCTTCCAGGGCGATCTGTTCGGGCTGCCGATGGAGAACGAGATCGGCGTGCAGACGCGGACCGACAGCATCCGGGTCGGCCTATTCAACACCACGAACCGGCAATACCGCTCCGGCGTGCTCGATGACCGCGTGCTGGAGACGAGCGGCGCCTTCTACTTCGACAACCGGGTGCGCTGGACCGACTGGTTGCGCACCAGTGTCGGCTTCCGCGCCGATGGCTACTACGCGAGCGTCGTCTCGGACACGCCGGCCAATTCCGGTCGAGCGCGCGACGGTATCGTCAACCCGAAGCTCGGCCTGACCCTCGGACCATGGTTCGACACCGAGCTCTACGTGAATTACGGCGGCGGCTTCCACTCGAACGACGTGCGCGGCGTGACCGCCACGGTCGACCCGACGAGTTCGCTGTTCAACACCACCCGCTCGCCGTTCCTGGTGCCCTCGACCGGCTACGAGATCGGCCTGCGCAACCGCTCGATCGCCGGGCTGGAGACGAGCCTCGCGCTGTTCCGGCTCGATTTCGCCTCGGAGAACCTGTTCCAGGGCGATACCGGCACGACGGAGCCAAGCCGCCCAACCCGGCGCTTCGGCGTGGAATGGACGAACCGCTACGCGGTGACGCCCTGGCTGCAACTGGAGGGCGACCTGACGATCACCAACGCCCGCTTTTCCGACTACGATCCGGCCGGTAACCGGGTGCCGGAGGCGCCCACCACGATCGCGTCGGCGGGCCTCACCTTCGGCGAACCGCTCGGCTGGTTCGGCTCGCTGCGGTTCCGGTATTTCGGACCGCGGCCGCTGATCGAGGACAACTCCATCCGCTCGCGGCCGACCGCGCTGTTCAACGGCCGGGTCGGCTACAACTTCGAGAATGGCATCAGCGTCTCGCTGGACGTGCTGAACCTGACGAACAGCAAGTCTGACCAGATCACCTACGCCTACGTCTCGCGCCTGCCGGGCGAGCCCACGGAGGGGCTGATCGACCGCGTCTTCCACCCGGTGGAGCCCACCGCCGTGCGCCTGACAATCGCGGGTCGGTTCTGATCTCACCCGCCTGCATCCGGACATTCGGAATGCCGCCTTTGGGTCGGGAGCGGGCGCAGCAATGACGTCCGCTCCTTTGCGTTGCCGCCCGAAAGCGGACCGGCGGAAATCCCCCTTCTCGGACATCGCTAAGGCCAAGCTGGTTACATTCCAACTCTAGTGCGCCTCCTGCCAGTTCCCCGCCGCCTTGGCCTCCACCACCAGCGGCACCCGGAGCGTCAGGGCCGGGGCCGGCGCCTCCTCCATCACGCTGGCGATGATCGGGATCGCCCGGTCGACCTCGTCCTCCGCGGTCTCGAAGACCAGCTCGTCGTGGACCTGCAGCAGCATCCGCACGTCGAGTTTGGCCGCCGCCAGCGCCGCCTCCATCCGGGTCATTGCCCGGCGGATGATGTCGGCGGCCGAGCCCTGGATCGGCGCGTTGATCGCCTGCCGCTCGACGCTGGCGCGCTCGGACGGGTTGTTGGAGCGGATCTGCGGATAGTGGCAGACCCGGCCGAACAGGGTCGTGACGTAGCCCTTGTCCCGGCAAATCTTTTTGGTCGTGTCGATGTAGTCGCGGATGCCCGGGAACTGCTCGAAATACTGCTTGATGAACGCCGACGCCTCCTCCCGGCCGATGCCGAGCCGGTCGGCGAGGCCGAAGGCCGAGATGCCGTAGATGATGCCGAAATTGATCGTCTTGGCCCGCCGCCGCAGGTCGGGGGTCATATCCTTGAGCGACACGCCGAACATCGCGCTGGCTGTCGCCGCGTGGATGTCGATCCCGTCCGCGAACGCCTTCCGCAGCTCCGGGATGTCGGCCATGTGGGCGAGCAACCGCAACTCGATCTGCGAGTAATCCGCTGAGATCAGCCGGTTGCCGGGGGCCGCCACGAAGGCCCGGCGGATGCGCCGGCCCTCCTCGGTGCGGATCGGGATGTTCTGGAGGTTCGGCTCGGACGAGGACAGCCGCCCCGTCGTGGTCGCCGCCAGGGAGAACGAGGTGTGGACCCGCGCCGTCTCCCGGTCGGCATGGGTCTGAAGCGAATCCGTGTAGGTGGATTTCAGCTTCGCGAGCTGGCGCCACTCCAGGATCTTTTTGGGGAGTTCGTGCCCGGCCTGGGCCAGTTCCTCCAGCAGGGTCGCGGGCGTCGCCCATTGCCCGGAGGGCGTCTTCTTGGCCCCCGGCAGACCCATTTTTCCGAAAAGAATATCGCCGATCTGCTTCGGCGAGCCGACGGAGAACTTTTCGCCGGCATCGTCCTGGATCTCCTCCTCCAGGCGCACGAGGATCTGCGAGAAATCGCCCGAGAGGCGGCTCAGCATCTCGCGGTCGACCCGGATGCCGCGCTGCTCCATCCGGGCGATCACCGGCAGGAGCGGTCGCTCCAGGGTCTCGTAGACGGCGACCCGGCGCTCGGCGACGAGGCGCGGCTTCATCATCCGCCACAGGCGCAGCGTCACGTCCGCATCCTCGGCCGCGTAGGCGGTGGCCCTGTCGATGGCGACCCGGTCGAAACTCACCTTGTTGCGGCCCGTGCCGGCCACGTCGGAGAAGGTGATCGGCTGGTGGCCGAGATGGCGGCGGGCGAGCTCGTCCATGCCGTGGCCGCCCTTGCCGGCGTCGAGCACGTAGGAGATCAGCATCGTGTCGTCGAACGGCGCGATCTCGATGCCGTAGCGGGCGAGCACGACCCAATCGTATTTCAGGTTCTGGCCGACCTTCAGGACGCCCGGATCCTCCAGGAGCGGCTTCAGCCGGGCGATCGCCGCCTTCAGCGGGATCTGCCCGGGCACCGGCTCGGCCACGTCGGAGGAGGTCGCGCCCTCGCCGAACAGGTCGGTGGCATCGGCCTGGATCTTGGCGGTCTGCACATGCGCCAGCGGGATGTAGCAGGCGCGGCCGGTGGCGGTGGCCAGCGAGACGCCGACGAGCCCGGCCTTGTGGGCGTCGAGAGCGTCGGTCTCGGTGTCGACCGCGATCACCCCGGCCTCCTGGGCCTCGGCAATCCAGGCGTCGAGCTGCTCCAGGCTGGCGACGGTCTCGTAGGCGGCGGTGTCGAACGGCGCCACCGCCTCCGCGGCCCGGGCCGCGACCACGTTGCCGGGGGTCGCCTCGACCGGGGCCCGGGGCTTGGCCGGGGCGTCGGGCAGGTCGAGATCGGCGAACGGGTCGACCTCGCCACCCTCCGGCGGGGCGGCGCCCGGCGGGCGCTCGGCCCCGGCCGCCGCGGTCTCGGGATCGGGCGGCACGGGATCACCGAAGAACGGCACCGCGTCGCCGTTGGCGGGGGGGCGGGCACCGGGCAGGAGCCGCGGATCGGGCTTCACCGCCTCGGGGTCGACATGCAGCATCTGGGCGATGCGGCGGGTGAGCGTGTTGAACTCCATCGCCTTCAGGAAGCCGACGAGTTTTTGCGGGTCGGGCTCGGGCACGCCGAGATCGTCCAGATCGACCGGGACCGGCACGTCCTCCATCAGCGCCACCAGCCTGCGCGAGAGCCGCGCCTGATCGATGCTGGCGAGCAGGGTCTCCCGGCGCTTGGGCTGCTTGATCTCGCCCGCCCGTTCCAGCAGCGCCTCCAGGCTGCCGAATTCCTTGATCAGCGCCGCCGCGGTCTTCAGGCCGATGCCGGGGACGCCCGGGACGTTGTCGGAGGTGTCGCCGATCAGCGCCAGGGCGTCGCCGATCTGGTTCGGCTGCAGCCCCTCCCACTTGGCGATGATCGCCTCGACGTCGAGGTTGCGCTCGGGCCGGTAGCCGGGCTTGCCCTTGGCGCCGGATTCGAAATCGTAGAACCGCACCTGCGGCCCGACGAGCTGCATCAGGTCCTTGTCGGAGGAGACGATGATGACGCCCGCGCCCCGCGCCTCCGCCTGCCGCGTATAGGTGGCGATCAGGTCGTCCGCCTCGTAGCGCTCCAGCTCCACGGCGTGCAGGCCGAAGGCGCGCACCGCGTCGCGCATCAGCGGCATCTGGCGCTTGAGGTCATCGGGGGCGTCGGGGCGGTGGCCCTTGTAGTCGGGAAACATCTCCTTGCGGAACGAGCCCTCGGACTTGTCGAAGACGATGCCGAGATGGGTCGGCATCGTGCCGGCCGCGCCCTCCTGGAGGAACTGCGCGATCTTGGTGCAGAACAGCCGCACGGCCCCGGTGGGCAGGCCGTCCGAGGGCCGGGAATTGTACTTCTGATCCTGGTTGATCGACTGGAAATAGGCCCGGAAGATGAACGACGAGCCGTCGACCAGGATCACCTGATCGCCCGGGCCGACCTTCTTGGGATTGGCGGAGGCGGTCTCGACGGTCATGGGCGCAGGCGTCTCGGGGCGATCAGGGCTCGGGCACGCGGTCGAGTTCGGCACGGCAGGCCGCGACGAGGTCGGCCAAGCGCTCGTGAACGGTCCGCCAGACGTTGTCCAGCATCACCCCGTGATAGCCGTGACGATACACGTTTCCCGCGGCAGCGATGTCGCGCCAGGGCACGTTCGGATGACGGCTGCGCATGTCGTCGGTGAGGCGTCGGCTGGCCTCCGAGATAATCTCCAGGCAGCGGACGACGGCATAGTTGGTGCGCAGATCCGCGACGAACGCCTCGTAGCTCATGCCGGCCACGAAGGTTTCCGCAGATTGAGCATTGGTGATGATGTCCTCGCAGGCGTCGAGCGCCCGCTCAGAAGGCTGGAACGGCATCGTGCTCGGCCCTCTTCCGGACGCTCGCCTTAAGGCTCTGGCGATCCGCCACGTCGACAGGGATCGGGAACAGGTCGCCGATGAAGCGACACAGGCCGACATAGCTGAAGACGTCGCGCACATGCTCCGTGTCGATCTCGATCATCACGTCGAGGTCGCTGTCGGGCCCCGCCTCGCCGCGGGCGACGGAGCCGAACAGGGCGGCGTGCAGCACCCCGCGACGGCGCAGTTCGGCCTCGTTGGCGCGCAGGATGTCGAGGGCGGCGTGCTTGTCCATCGTCGCGATACCGGAGGGGATTCGGCACCGCCCAGCATAGCACAACCGCGCGACCCTAGCGGGTCAAGCCGCGAGTTCGCGCCCGATCTCCGCCACCCGCCGCAGGTCGTCCACGAAGGCCGCGTAGGCCTCCTCTTTCGCCTCGTCGGGCAGGCGCAGCAGGTAAGACGGGTGGACCGTGATGAAACCCTGGACGCGGTCCTCGAACCGGTCGAACCGGAACGGGCCCCGCGCCCGGGTGATCGGGACCGCCTTGCCGGTCAGCGCCAGCACCGCTGTCGCGCCCAGCGCCACCACGAGCTTCGGGGCCACGAAGTCGAGCTCCCGATCGAGCCACCAGCGATAGTGGCTGACCTCGCCGGCCGTCGGCTTCTGGTGGATGCGGCGCTTGCCGCGTTCCTCGAACTTGAAGTGCTTGACGGCATTCGTGAGATAGCTCGCCCCGCGGTCGATCCCGGCCTCCGCCATGGCCCGGGAGAGCAACTGCCCGGCCGGCCCGACGAAGGGGCGGCCCTGCCGGTCCTCCTGGTCGCCGGGTTGCTCGCCCACGAAGGCGATCGTGGCGCCGGACGGCCCCTCGCCGAGCACCGCCTGCGTGGCGCCCGGCACCAGTGGCTCGGTGCGCTTGATGATCGCGTTCAGCGCCTCGAGGGTTTTGGGGTCCTGATCGGCCATGGCGGCGACGGCGCGGGCGGGTTCGCGGCGTGTGGGCAAGGTCGGCTCCCTCTCGATCATCGCATCGGTGCGCCCCGCCGCCGCCCGAACCAGGGCGGGGATCGCGGCGGTCTCGGGCATGTTGTGCCAATATTTCTTGGGCATCTCCGCCCGCATCGCCTTCAGGTTGGTGCGGGCCGGGTTGAACGTGCTCTCGTAATAGGTCTGCCAACCGGCCTCGAAGCCGTCGCCCTCGGGGAGCGACGCCCGGTCCCCGGGCGGCCCGTAGGTCAGGGTCTCGGTATCCCAGTGGGCCGACCCCTCCGGCGTCAGGATCGACCAGCGCATGCCGCGGAACCGCGCGACGAAGAACGGCGCCGCCGCCTCCAGGATGTGATGGTCGGGCTCGAACCACGCCACGAAATGCTCGCCAGCGGCGTCCTCGGCGCGGCGGAAGCGCAGGAACGCGTGCATCTTGTGCAGGTCGCGCCCGATCGCCTTGGCCATCCGGTGCAGGCGGTGGACCAGGGGATCGCTGCCGACCTCCATGAGGTGCCGCTCGCCGTGGCAGACCCGCCAGATCAGGGCGTAGAGCAGCCCGTAACGCTCCGGGTCGCGGTGGGGGATCACCTGCGGGATCAGGGCGGCGACGGGTTTGGGCAGGGCGAGCGGCGCGGCGGGGGCCTGGGCGGTCTCGGTGCCGAACAGGCCGGGGGAATCCGTTACCGCCCACGCCACGGCCTCGGGGGGGATGCCCTCCGCGATGAGCCGGCGCGCGGCGTCGCGGAAGCCGGTGAGATCGGCGCCCGGGCGCAGGAGGATGCTTTGCGGCGCGCGCGCATTCCCTCCCCCCTCTGCGGGGGAGGGTGGCCCCCGGAGGGGGTCGGGAGAGGGGAGCGCCGCTTCCTGATGAGTCGCGACGACCGCGCCATCCTGCATCATCGCGCTGCCCCTCTCCCGACCCGGCCTGACGGCCGGCTCACCCTCCCCCGCAGAGGGGCGAGGGAGCGGCGCGTTTCCGAGCGTCATCAGAACAAACTCAGCTGCGTCGCCGGCTCGACCAGCCGGGCGCGCAGGTCGAGCCGGTCGGTCAGCCCGACCGGGCGGTGGTCGGCGGCGACGAGGAACGGCCGCGCCCGCTTCAGCCCCGAGGTCAGCCGGGCGACGTCGTCGAGGCGCAGGGTCGCGTGGCGGCGCGCCGTGATGATCTTGTCCACCGCCCGGGCGCCGAGGCCCGGCACGCGCAGCAGCCATTCCCGGTCAGCCTTGTTCACGTCGACGGGAAATTTCTCGCGGTGTTTCAGCGCCCAGGCGAGCTTGGGGTCGATGTCGAGGGCGAGCATGCCGCCCTCCGAGGCGTCGGCGACCTCATCGGGGGTGAACTGGTAGTACCGGAGCAGCCAATCGGCCTGGTACAACCGGTGCTCCCGCTGGAGCGGCGGCGGCTTCGGCGGCAGGATCGCCGATCCGTCCGGGATCGGGCTGAAGGCCGAGTAATAGACCCGCTTCAGCCCGACGCTGCCGTAGAGATGCGCGCTCTTGCGGATCAGCGCCTCATCGGTGGTGGCATCGGCTCCGACGATCACCTGGGTCGAATGCCCGGCCGGGGAAAAGCGCCGCTTCTCGGCCTTGGCCTCGACGATGCGCTCGCCGATCTGCGCCATGGCGTTCTGGATCGCGGCCCCGTCCTTCTCGGGGGCGAGCCGTTCCAAGCTGGCCTCGGTGGGCAATTCCACGTTGATCGAGAGCCGGTCGGCGTAGAGGCCCGCCTCCTCGATCAGCCAGGGGCTCGCCTCGGGGATCGACTTGAGGTGAATGTAGCCGGCAAAGCCGTGATCGCGCCGGAGGGACTTCGCCACCCGGGTCAGCAGCTCCATGGTGTGGTCGGGCGACTTGATGATGCCCGACGACAGGAACAGGCCCTCGATGTAGTTGCGCCGGTAGAAGTTCAGGGTGAGGTTGACGACCTCCTCGACGGTGAACTTGGCCCGCCGGACGTTCGAGGACCGCCGGTTGATGCAATAGGCGCAGTCGAACAGGCACCAGTTGGTCAGCAGGATCTTGAGCAGGGAGACGCAGCGCCCGTCCGGCGTGTAGGCGTGGCAGATCCCGGCCCCGGTGGTGGAGCCCAAACCGTCCTTGCCGGCCGCGCGCTTCGGCGCCGCCGAGGACGCGCAGGAGGCGTCGTATTTCGCGGCATCGGCCAGGATGCGCAGCTTCTTGGCGAGGGTTTCGTCCATCGAACAGACAATGAACGACGAGCCCGAAGGTGCAAGGCCAGCCGGCCTTTCGCCCCGGGCCGCGATGCCGCACCCCGGCGAGGATCGAGCGGGATCTCGCCGGCGGCCGCGCTCGCCCTGAACGAACCGAACGCGTCCGTCTGCGCGTTCAAAGGCCTTGCCTCGCAGAATAAACGCCCCTACGATATTTCGATGCCGACGACATGGGACGAGCCGAAGCGTCTGGCGAACCTCGCCAAGCACGGCTTGGACTTCGCCGACTTCGACTCCTGTTTCGACGGCGAGACGGCGCTGATCCACCCGGCCCGGGCGAGCCGCACCGGCCGCGCACGCGACAGGCTGATCGGTGATGGGAATGGCGAGCGCGTCGTCGCCGTCATCGTCTCACCCCTCGGCACGGAAGTGCTGTCTCTCGTCAGCCTCCGCATCGCCGACCCTGACGAAAGGGAAGCCTATGCCCGATACCGCACCGAAGCCTGAAGAGCCCGATCCGGGTTACGCGCAGGAGGACTGGGACGAGGTCTCCGACAACCCGAAGCTGACGGAAGCGGATCTGGCCGCGCTACGTCCCGCCCGGGAGGTGCCGGAGGTGTTCAAGCTGCTGCCGAAGCGCGGACGCGGGCGTCCGAGGCGGGCCGATGCCAAGGTCAACTTCACGATGCGGATCGACCCGGCGCTTCTGGACGCCTATCGGGCGACCGGCGACGGCTGGCAGGTACGCATGCACGAGATCCTGGCCGGCGGGCTCGAGCCATCCGCGGCGCGGAGGGGCGCCGAGACCGCGGACGTGGCGGCGCGGCGCGGCATCGGCCGGCGCGCGCCGAAGGGATCCAAGGCCCACGCCTGAGGCTTTGCTGGCTGCGACGGCCACGATCCGATCGGCGCGCCGTCCCAGGCGCGCCAGTCACATCGGTGGATCCCCGTCCCCGTCGACCACCCGGCGGGCGAGGTCGTAGGAAAAGCCGGCCCGGGCCAGGGCGGCGAGGTCCCGGTCGCGGTGGGCGGCGCGCTGGTCCGGGCGGCGGTGCGGACCGAGGCGCCGGCGCTTGGCGTAGGCCTGCGCGGCCTGAACGTCGATCGCCTCCGCCGCCCCGTCGGGCATGGCGTCGCGTTCCGCCCGCATGGCGGCCTCGACCACCTCCCGCGGAACCCCCTTGGCGGCGAGCTTGGCCGAGACGCCCCGGCTCGACGTGCCGCGGCGGCGCAGCGTCGCCAAGCGGGTGTCGGCGAAGCGTGCATCGTCCACGAGGCCGGCCGAGACCGCCCGGGCCACGGTCGCCGTGACGAGGTCCGCGAAGCCCTCCGAATCCTCGCCCCGGGCCCGGGCCCGCTTCTGGACCCGCCGCGCCAGGGTCCGGCGCAGCATCTCGGTCGAGGCGCTGTAGCGCTCCAGATAGTGGAGCGCCGCGCGTTCGAGCCAGGCCGCGCTCACCGGGCCGGGCGGCCTGATCTCCCGGTCGCGGCGTTCTGGCGCGGATTCTGCAACGAATGGGGGTTTCACCGGTTCTTCACGATCTCGACAGGTTTCCGTTCCATGCAATGGGTATGGAACGCGCGCAACGCGACAGGCTCGGCCATGGCCCGGACCCCCGTTCTCCGCCCGACCGCAGCCGTGGCCCCTGTCGGAGACGCCTCCGCGCCGCGGCGACAGCCCTGATGCGGCGCGAGTGGCTCCTGGTCCTCGTGGCCCTGGGCCTGGCGGCGGTCGCGGCCGCGATCGTCTACCTGTCGCGTCCCAATACCCTCACGGTCGCGGTCGGCCCCCAGGACGGCCCCGAGGCCGCGCTGATCGAGGCTTACGCCCAGGCCCTCGATCGGGCGCGCGAGGATGTACGCCTCAAGGTGGTGCGCTACGACGACGTCCGCGACAGCGCCATGGCCCTCCAGCGGAACCGCGCCGACCTCGCGGTGGTCCGTCCCGACGTGTTCCTCCCCGAGAACGGCCTGACGCTGGCGATCCTGCACGACGAGGCCCTGGTCATCGTGGGTCCGGAGGCGGCCGGGATCGACGACGTGCCCGATCTGGCGCGCAAGCGACTCGGCATCGTCGTGCGGCACAGCGCCGATCTGCCCTTCCTGACGAACCTGCTCTCGTTCTACGACCTCGCGCCGGACAATCGGGGCGAGGCGGCCCCCGAGAACGGCCCCGGCGCCGAGGAGGCGGAGGCCGGCCACGTCGTCGTGGTGCCCCTGAAGGTCGGGGAAGTCACGGCCGCCCTCACCGACAAGCGCGTCGACGCGGTCGCGGTGATCGCGAGTCCCGCCTCGAAGACCGCGGCCGCGGTGGTGCGCGCCGTGGAACTCGGATCGCCGGAGCACAAGGTCGGCTTCGTCTCGATCCCCGACGGCGACGCGATCCTGCAGCGCTTCCCGGAGCTGCAATCGGTGACCATCCCGGCCGGGACCTTCGGCGGCCGTCCGAAGCGCCCCGACGAGGAGGTCCGCACCGTCGGCGCCTCCTACCGCCTGATGGCGCGCGGCACGGTCAGCCGGGTCGCGGTCGCCTCGGCCACGCAGCACCTGTTCGAGTGGCGCTCGCGGCTCGCCGCGGCGGCCCCGGCAGCCAAGCTGATGAAGGCCCCGGACTTCGACACGACGGTGGCGGCGACCTCGGCGCGGCTGCCGAATCACCCGGGGGCGGTCGATTATTTCGAGCGCGAGCAGCAGACCTTCCTCGACCGGTACGAGGACTACATCTACCTGTTCGCGTTCTTCGGCGGCACCATCGGCTCCGGCTTCGCCTGGATCGGGCAGCGCCTCGCCCGCAAGCGCCGGGAGCGGGTCGACTACGTCCTCGACCGCCTGCTCGACATCCTGCGCGAGGTGCGCGCCTCGACGAACACCGCCGAACTCGACGCCATCGCGATCGAGACCGACGGCCTCGTGGCCGACGTGGTCTGCTACGCCCGGGAGCGCAGCATCGACGCCCGCACGGTGAGCGCGCTGATCCTGGCGGTGGACGGGGTGCACGCCGCCATCGCCGATGCGCGGCGGCAGGCCGGGCAGACCGAGCCGTCGGCGGCCACCCGCAACCGGACGGCGCGGCTCCTGGCCCTCGACCTGCCGGTGGCGGAGTAGTGACCGGCTTCGGCGCCCCGCGGCCTCGGAACGCCGCGGCTGTCGCCGCGTGGCTGGCGGCGTAGGGATATCATGCTAACGGGAGCCATGTTCGATCCCGCCGCAGCCCTTGAAACGGTCCTTGAAGGCCTCGACCGCGAGGCCCGGGAGCCCACCAAGCTCCGGGCCGCGCTCGTCCCGCATCTGCGCCGGGTGATCGAGGAGGGCCACCGCACCGCCGAGGCCCAGCTCCTCGAGGATCGCAACGGCCTGCGCTGCGCCCAGGCGCTCTCGAATCTCACGGACGCCGTGGTCCGGGCCATCCACGACGCCGTGGTCTGGCGGCTCTACCCCAACGACAACCCCTCCACCGGCGAGCAGCTCGCCGTGGTCGCCACCGGCGGCTACGGGCGGGGTACGATGGCGCCGGGCTCGGACATCGATCTGCTGTTCCTGCTGCCCTATAAGCAGACCGCGTGGTCGGAGAGCGTCGTCGAGGCGATGCTCTACGTCCTCTGGGACCTGAAGCTGAAGGTCGGCCACGCCACCCGGTCCGTAGAGGAATGCCTGCGCGAGGCGCGGGCCGACATGACGATCCGGACCGCCCTCCTGGAGGCCCGGTTCCTGTTCGGAACCCGGATCCTGTACGAGGAGCTGGTGACGCGCTTCGACGCCGAGCTGGTGGTCGGCTCCGCGGCCGAGTTCGTGGACGCCAAGCTGCGCGAGCGCGACCTGCGCGTCTCGAAGGCCGGCTCGTCACGCTACCTCGTGGAGCCCAACGTCAAGGACGGCAAGGGCGGCCTGCGCGATCTCAACACGCTGTTCTGGATCGCCAAGTACACCTACCGGGTGCGCGACCAGATCGAGCTGATCAGCGCCGGCCTGTTCACCCCCGAGGAATACGCGCTGTTCGAGCGCTGCGAGGAGTTCCTGTGGCGGGTGCGCTGCCACATGCATTTCGTGACCAAGCGGTCGGAGGAGCGGCTGTCCTTCGGCCTGCAGCCGCGGATCGCCGAGCGCTTCGGCTACGAGGCCCGCGGCGGCCTGTCGGGCGTCGAGCGCTTCATGAAGGCCTATTTCCGCTTCGCCAAGGATGTCGGCGACCTCACCGCCATCGTCTGCGCGGAGCTGGAGGCGCGCCACGCCAAGCGCACGCCGGTGCTCGACCGCTGGATCGGCCGGTTCCGCGACCGCTTCCGCGCCACCGCCATGGAGGCGGAGGATTTCTGGATCGACCACGGCCGGGTGAACCTGCGCGCGGAGGACGCCTTCGAGCGCGACCCGGTGAACCTGATCCGCCTGTTCTGGCTCGCCGACCGGCACAACCTCGCGATCCACCCGGACGCCAAGCGGCTGGCGAGCCGCTCCCTGCGCCTCGTCAACCCGACGCTGCGGGTCGACGTCGAGGCGAACCGCCTGTTCCTCGACATCCTCACCTCCCGGAACGCCCCGGAGGAGGCCCTGCGCGAGATGAACGAGGCGGGGGTGCTCGGCCGGTTCATCCCGGATTTCGGGCGCATCGTCGCGATGATGCAGTTCAACATGTACCACCACTTCACGGTGGACGAGCACCTGCTGCGCACGGTCGGCGTGCTGGCCGACATCGAATCGGGCCGCAGCCAGGAGACCTACCCGCTGGTCTCCCGCCTCGTGCACACGATCCACAACCGCACGGCGCTCTACGTGGCGATCCTGCTCCACGACATCGCCAAGGGCCGGCCGGAGGATCACTCGATCGCGGGCGCGGCCATCGCCGAGAAGCTCTGCCCGCGCTTCGGCCTGAACCAGGCCGAGACCGAGACCGTGCGCTGGCTGGTGGAGCACCACCTGCTCATGTCGATGACCGCGCAGAGCCGCGACCTCTCGGACGCCAAGACGATCGAGCGCTTCGCCGCCCGGGTGCAGACCCTGGAGCGGCTGAAGCTCCTGACCATCCTGACGGTGGCCGACATCACGGCGGTCGGCCCCGGGGTCTGGACCGCCTGGAAGGGCACCCTGATCCGGACGCTCTACGACGAGACCGAGGTGTTCCTCTCCGGCGGCCATTCCGAGATCGCCCGGACCGACCGGGTCCGCCTCGTCCAGATGGGCCTGCGCGAGCAGCTGCCCGGCTGGACCTCGGAGGAGTTCGACGCCTACGCGGCCCGGCACGGGCAGGCCTACTGGCTCAAGGTCGACGGCACGCGCCAGTTCAAGAACGCGATGTTCCTGCGCGCGGCCCTCGCCGACGGCCGCACCAGCGCGACCGACGTGGCCCTCGACCCCGTGCGCGGCGTCACCGAGATCACGATCTACTCGCCGGACCATCCGCGCCTGCTCGCCATCATCACCGGCGCCTGCGCGGCGGCGGGCAGCAACATCGTCGACGCGCAGATCTTCACCTCCACGGACGGCTTCGCCCTCGACACGATCTTCATCTCGCGGGCCTTCGAGCGGGACGAGGACGAGCTGCGCCGGACCCGGCGCATCACGGCATCGATCGAGCGTGCCCTGAAGGGCGAGATCCGCATCGCCGACCTCGTGGCCGACAAGCACCCGCCGTCGAGCGCCCGCGCCAAAACCTTCCCGGTGCCGCCGGACGTCACCCTCGACAACGCCCTGTCGAGCCGGGAAACCGTGGTGGAGGTCACGGGCCTCGACCGGCCGGGCCTGCTCTACGAGCTGACCACGGCGTTCGGCCGGCTGTCGCTGAACATCACCTCGGCGCATGTGGCGACCTTCGGCGAGCGGGCCGTGGACGTCTTCTACGTCACCGACCTCACGGGCACGCGGGTGACGCAGCCCGACCGGCAGGCCGCGATCCGCAGCGCCGTGATGGACGTGTTCGCGGGGGATGTCGCCGCCCTGAAGGCCGAGGGGCTCGAGGCCCTGGTCGCGGCGCCGCCGCCGCGGGAGGCATGAGCCCCGGGTTGATTTCGCCGGCCCCTCGCCAGATATCAGCGCCGGTTCCGATTGCCCGAGCCGCCCTCCGCCGGACGACTGAAAGACGATGACGAGCAACGACATGCCCCAGGACGACCAGCGTCAGACCACGGTCGAAGCCGGTGCCGGCGCGGCCCAGGACAATGCGGCCGCGGGTTCGCGCGCCGAGGGTTCGGTCGATCCCGTCGCGGAGGCCTTGGCCCTGCTCACCGCCGAGCGGGACGAATTGAAGGACCGGATGCTGCGCACGCTCGCCGAGATGGAGAACCTGCGCCGCCGGACCGAGCGCGAGGTGGCCGATGCCCGCGCCTACGCGGTGACGAACTTCGCCCGGGATGTCCTCAACGTCGCCGACAACATCCGGCGCGCCCTCGACAGCGTCCCGGCGGACGCGAAGGCCGGGACCGACGGTGCCCTGAAGGGCCTGATCGACGGGATCGAGCTCACCGAGCGGGATCTCGGCAAGACCCTGGAGCGCCACGGGGTGAAGATCGTCGAGCCGCAGGGCCAGAAGTTCGACCCGAACCGCCACCAGGCCATGTTCGAGGTGCCGAACCCGGAGGTCCCGGCCGGCACCGTCGTGCAGGTGGTGCAGTCCGGCTACGTCATCGGCGACCGCGTGCTCCGGCCGGCCCTGGTCGGCGTGGCCAAGGGCGGGCCCAAGGCGGCGAACCCGGCCGACGCCGCCTGATCGGCGCGCGGCGCGGCCCTACTGGCAGGGCAGCGCCGTCGCGAAGTCGGCGATGAACTGGGCCGTCTCGCGGGTCTGCGCCGGCGCCCGCCTGTCGCGGGCGACCGCGCCCGCTTCGGCCTCGAGGCGGCGGTTGCAGGCGCAATGGGTCAGGGTTCCCGACAGGGGATCGGCCGAGCAGGCATCGTGGTGCGCGCAGGCCCGGTCGAGGGCGTCGATGGGCTTGTAGCCGGGACCGCGGTTACCCGGTCCGCAGAAGTTGCCGTAGATCAGGACCGCGCCCCGGCCGGAGGGCCCGGGCGGGATGATCTCCTGGGCCCACGCCGTTGCGGCGCAGGCCACCAATCCGAGGACGAGAAGCGCCGCTGCGGCGGCGTGCGGGCGGTGCGTGTGTCTGGGCGTGGTCACGGCCGATCCTGTCGGAGATGCCCCCGTCACCGCACGGTGACGCCCGCGCGGCATCCGGCATCGACGATCCCGAACCGGTCATGGCCAAGCGCGACCGGCTGACGACGGCCCGAAGCCGAACGCCGTGCATAGCGACTCAGACCGGCCGATCCGTCAAGATCCGCCGCGATCAATATTGATTAGAAACCAGAGTTCATCCCCGCCCTGAGAAGGACGGACCGGGAATCCTGTTTGCCGGCATCATAATACGCCGGGGCACCGACGTTGTAGTGTGCCGTTCCGACGAAAGCTCGGCGACGATGGCGATACAGGGCCTCGACCCGGGCCGACAGCTTATCGTTGCAGGCATACGCGATGCCGCCGCCCGCGGCGCAACCGGTCCGAGGGACGAGGAGCGCGGTTGAACGCCTGCCGTCTTGGGGGTCTCGTCCGCGGGGCGGGGTCAGAGGGCCAGGAGGAGAAGGCCGACGACGGTCACCGCGAGGATCAGGCAGAGCGCGAGGTCGAGCACCGGGGCGCCGCCGCAATCGGGAGCCGGCGCCGGATCGGCGCGGCCGGGCTCGGACAGGGCGATCACGACCGCACCTCCCCGGTCCCGGTGGCGTTCGCGGTCCTGACGGCTCTCAAGGCCCGAACCGGCGTGCCGGCACCCTGGGGTGCCGCCGCCCCGTCTGAGGGGATGACGGGAGCGGCGGCCTGCGACGCCCTCGGTTCGCCGGCGCGGTGGACCATATCCGCGACAGCGATGCCGAAGGCGGGCAGCGCGAGGGCGGCCAGGACGCAGAGGATGCGTCCGAGCCGCGGCATGGGATCACCCTGCCGGATCCGGCGGGCGGCGGCGGGCGGGATCGTGAGGGGCGGCAACGCTTGCGGGACGAGAAGGCGCGTCTCGACCGTCATGATCCAGGCTCCGCGGTTCGTGTGGGAAATTTGACCACGCATTTCGTTTACGTGTGCAAAAATCCCACGTCAATTCGGAAATCGTGTGTCCATGTGCGACCGCGCACGCTGTGGGATTGTCTCCCACGCCACATGCGATAACGATGCGGCCATGTCCGAGACTGCCGATACACCGCGAGACGGCGCGAGCCTGCACGCGCCGCTGGCGCGGCTCCTGCGCCCGCTGGTGCGCCTGTTGGTGGCCCGCGGGATCACCTTCCCGGCCCTCACAGACCTGCTGCGCGAGCTCTACGTGAACGTGGCCGAGTACGATTTCGCGCTGTCCGGCAAGGAGCAGACCGACAGCCGCGTCTCCCTGCTCACCGGCATCCACCGCAAGGAGGTCCGGCGCCTGCGCGGGGCCGGTGCGCCGGTGAGCGCGGTGCCCGCCGTGGTCTCGCGCACGAGCCGGATCATCGCCCGCTGGATCGCCGATCCGGCCTTCACCGATGCGCAGGGCCATCCCCTGCCGCTGCCGCGGACCGCCGAGGGCGACGCCGCCTCCTTTGAGAGCCTCGTCGCCGGCGTCACCCGCGACCTGCGGCCCCGGGCGGTCCTGGACGAGTGGCTCGACCGGGGCCTGGCCTTCACGGACGCGCAGGACCGGATCGTGCTGGCGGAGGCCGCCTACGTGCCCAAGGGTGACGGCGCCGAGGGGCCGCAGCTCTACTATTTCGGCCGCAACCTGCACGACCACATCGCGGCCGCCGTGGCCAACATCGTCGGCGACACGCCGCGGTTCCTGGAACGGGCCGTCCACTACGACGGGCTCTCGAAGGACCTCGCGGTGAAGCTCGAGGCGCGGGCGCGCGAGATCGCCATGGCGGCGCTGCAGCAGGCCAACCGCGAGGCGCACGCCGCCTGCCAGACCGATCCGGGCGGCGATCACCGCTGGAATTTCGGTCTCTAC
Source organism: Methylobacterium sp. J-026 (assembly GCF_022829585.1). Lineage (GTDB taxonomy): Bacteria > Pseudomonadota > Alphaproteobacteria > Rhizobiales > Beijerinckiaceae > Methylobacterium. The sequence goes on along the minus strand of NZ_JAKSYC010000322.1, from coordinate 5,393 downwards.
GTCTACGCGGAAGCCGCCCCGCCCGCGCGCCCCACGGACGAGCGCTGAGAGGCCGGCCGGTGCGATCCCCGCCAAACCGCCGGTTCGTCCTGCGCCTCCTCGCGGGGGCAGCGATGCTGCGGCCGGGTTCCCTCCGCCCGCAGGAGGCGCCGCGCGATCAGGGCATCGGCGGCACCGGCATGATGCGGACCGATGCGCCGCGCAACGATCCCCTCGGCGAGGGCGACCGCGGCATCGGCGGCACCGGCGTGATCGGCACGATCCGCCGGTTCGGCTCGATCATCGTCAACGACCTGCGCATCGCCTATCCGCCGGAGGTGGCGGTGCGCATCGACGGCGCGGCCGCGCAGGCGACCGACCTGAAGATCGGGCACGTCGTCCACGTGATCGCCCGGCCGGAGGGCGGCGGCCTCGCCACGCGCCGGATCGACGTGACCAGCGAGGTGGTCGGGCCGGTAGATTCGGTCGCGCCGGGCCGGATGATCGTGCTCGGGCAGCGGGTCTCGACCGCGGGCCTGTCCGGCGATTGGACACCGGGGACGCGGGTCGCCGTCAGTGGCCTGCGCCGGCCGGACGGGGTGATCGTGGCGAGCCTCGTCGAGCCGCGCGCGGCCGGACCGGACCGCGTCGCCGGGCCCGTCCGGCGCGGGGAGAACGGCGCCCTGATGATCGGCGGCCTGCGCCTGACGGGGGCCGACGCCCTGCCGCCGGGCCGGCGCGCCCTGGTGACCGGGACGGGGGCCGACGGCACCCTCACCGCGACCAACGCCGCGGAACTCGGCCTGCCGTTCCCGCCGGGGCTGAAGCAGGTCTCCATCGAGGCCTATATCGGCCGCGCGGGCACCGGCCTGGATATCGGCTCCGGCTACCGGGCCACGGGCCGGCCGGGCCCGAAGGTTCCGCGGCAGGGGAGCGTCCGGGCCGTGCTGACCGCCGCCATCGCGCCGGACGGCAACCTGACGGTGGACCGGCTGCGGATCGAGGAGCGCATCGCCCCCGAGCCGCCGCAGCCGGACGCCCCGCGCTTCGAGCGGGAACGCGACCGCCTGGACCTGCGCAACCTGCCCGACGAGCTGCCGGGACGCTTCGGCGCCGAGCCCGGCGGGCGGGCGGACGGCCTCGGCGGGATGGGCGAACCGCGCGGGCCCGGCATCGACACCCGCTCGGGATCCGGCCCGATCCCCGGCGCCGTGGGACAAGGCGGGTTCGGAGCCCCGCGAAGCGGCTTCGGCGGAGCACCGCCCGGCACCTTCCCGGTCGGCCCCGGCGCTCCCCCGGCCGGCCCCGGCGGCTTCGGCGGGCCACCCGGTGGGCCGGGCGGCGGCGGTCCGGGCGGGTTCGGCGGGTTCGGCGGCGGACCCGCAGGGCCGCCGGGGGGCCGGCGCTAGAGGCGCGTGCCGCAAGGCGGCCACCGGCGTTTGGGACGAGACGATGCGGGATCGGAGATCACCCGCATCGCTCCGGTTCCCGGCCCGGGACGCGGCGCCGGGATCGGCGTGGCCCGGCATAGGTCTGGTATGGCTGGGGGCGGGCGTTCGGTGAACAGGGGCGGAGGGTCCGGATCAGGGGCGGGAGCGGACGATGCATTGCGATCGCGCTACCGCGTCCGCCAGAGCGCTCCGACGAGGCCGAGGTTGGCGAGGCTCAGGGCGAGCAGGAGCCCCCACAGGGCATCCGGGCCGGCCTGGGTCAGCACGAACGCGCCGGCCGGTGGGGCAAGCGCCTGCGCGACCAGCCCCGGCCGGGCCAGGCGGCCGACCATCAAGGGGTAGCGGACGGAGCCGAACAGGGCCAAGGGCACCGTGCCCCGCGCAATCGAATAGATCCCGTTGCCGCCGCCGTAGAGCACCAGCCAGACCCCAACGCCGGGCGGGCCGTAGGCGAGCAGCGCGAGGCCGAGGGCGACCAGCCCCAGGGCAGCGGTCAGGGTCCAGAGCGGATGATGCCGGCCCTGGAACGACATCTCCACGATGCGGGCGCCGACCTGCGCCGGGCCGATCAAGGCCCCGTAGGAGATGGCCGCGGCCAGGGCCACGCCCCGCGCCTGCAAGAGCGTCAAGAGATGGACCGACACCAGCGACAGGATCGCGCCGCCGAGGATCAGCACCCCGGCGAACAGCAGGAACGCCCGGCGCTCCTGAACCGACAGCGGACCGGTGTTCGCCCTGTGGCGCTCCGCCGCCGCCGGCAGCGTCGGGGGGTTCGGGATCAGCAGCAGCACCAGCGGCAGGGTTACCCCGAGGTGCAGGCCGGCATAGGCCAGGCAGGCGCCGCGCCAGCCGACATGGGCGACCAGGAACGCCGACAGCGGCCAGCACACGGTGCTCGCGAACCCGCCCCACAGGGTCAGGGTGGTGATCGCCGGCCGCGCCTCCGCGCCGTAGAGCCGGCCGAGGGTGGCGAACGCCGGGTCGTACAATCCGCACCCCATGCCGAGGCCGAGCAGCAGCCAGCCGGCGAGGTAGACCGGCAAGACCGGCGCGAGCGCCAGCGTGGTCAGACCGGCCGCCAGCAGCAGCGCCGCCAGTGCCAGGACCGGGCGGCCGCCGTGGCGGTGGATCGCCGCCCCGACATGCGGCGAGGCGACGGCGGCGACCAGCAGACCGACGGACAGGCCGCCGACCACCCAGGACAACGGCCAGCCGGCGCTTTCGGCAACCGGACCGGCGAGCACCGCCGGCAGGTAGAACGAGGACCCCCAGGCGAGGATTTCGACCACGCCGAGGGCGGAGATCACCGGCCAGCGCCGGGCCTCGGACACGGACGGCTACCGGGCGCCGAGCAGCGGCAGCCATGCCGCCAGCGCCAGCAGCGTGACCAGCAGCACGGGCGGGGTGATGACCAGGCCGACCCTCATGTACTGGCCCCAGGTGATCCTCTGGCCCTTGCCGGCGAGGACGTGCAGCCAGAGCAGCGTGGCGAGGCTGCCGATCGGCGTGAACTTCGGCCCGAGGTCGCAGCCGATCACGTTGGCATAGATCATCAGTTCGCGGATCAGCGGCGGCAGGTCCGGGGCCTGCTGGATCGCGAGCGCCCCGGTCAGCACGCTCGGCATGTTGTTCATCACCGACGACAGGAGCGCGGCGGCAAAGCCGGTGCCGATGCTGGCGACCCACGGGCCATGCCCGGCCAGCCAGACCAGCCCCTTCGCCAGCTCGTCGGTCAGGCCGGCGTTTCGGAGGCCGTAGACCACGAGGTACATGCCGAGGCTGAACAGCACGATCTGCCAGGGGGCGCCGGTCAGGACCTTGCGGATCGGGATGATTCCGCCCCGGTTGGCGAGCAGCAGGAGCACCGCCGCGCCGGCACAGGTGACGGCCGATACCGGCACGCCGAAGGGCGCGGTGACGAAGTAGGCGAGCAGGAGCACGCCGAGCAACGGGAACGCCGCCCGGAACACCAGCGGATCGCGGATCGCGCCAGCCGGACGCGCCAGCGCGTCCATCGGGTAGGCCGCCGGCACGTCGCGCCGGAAGTAGGTCCACAGAACCACAAGCGTCGCCGCCAAGGACACCAGGTTCACCGGCACCATCACGGCGGCGTACCGGCCGAAGGTCACGTCGAAGACGTTGGCGGAGACGATGTTGACCAGGTTGGAGATCACCAGCGGCAGCGAGGTGCTGTCCGCCACGAACCCGCAGGCGACGATGAACGCCAGCGCGGCCTCCGGCTTGAAGTCGAGCCGGAGCAGGATCGCCAGCACGATCGGGGTCAGCAGCAGGGCGGCGCCGTCATTGGCGAATATGGCCGCGATGGCCGCACCCAGGAGCACGACCAGCGGAAACAGCCGCCGGCCTTGCCCACCCCCCCAGCGGACGATGTGCAGGGCCGCCCAGTGAAAGAACCCGGCCTCGTCGAGCAGCAGGGAGATGAGGATGAGCGCCACGAAGGTGAAGGTGGCGTCCCAGACGATATGCCAGACCACCGGGATGTCGCCCGGATGGATCACGCCCGTGGCGAGGGCGATACCCGCGCCGGCCAGGGCGCTCCACCCGATCCCGAGGCCCGCGGGCTGCCAGATGACCAACACGAGGGTGGCAAGGAAAAGGGCGAGCGCGAGCATCCGGGCGTTTTCGTCTCATGGGTTGGTGCGGGGCTCAGGCGGTGGCGACGCGGCGGCCGTGCTCGTCAACGACCTGCTCGCCGTCTTCCTTGACGAACGCGCCCTGCTGCACCGGCAGGAGATCGAGCACGGCTTCCGACGGTCGGCACAGGCGGACCCCCTTGGGCGTGACGACCAGCGGGCGGTTGAGGAGGATCGGGTGCGCCTCGATGGCGTCCAGGAGCTGCGCATCCGTCAGCGCCGGATCGCCGAGGTTCAGCGCCGCGAACGGCGCGCCTTTCTCCCGCACGACGTCCCGCACCGACAGGCCGGCGCGGGCGAGGAGCTGCATCAGCAGCGCCCGAGCGGGCGGGGTTTTGAGGTACTCGATCACGTGCGGCTCGACGCCGGCATTGCGGATCATCGCCAGGGTGTTGCGGGACGTGCCGCAGTCCGGGTTGTGGTAGATCACGATGTCGAACGGCTCAGCCACGGGCGGTTTCTCCGGTGGCGGGGCAACAGGTCGCCAGCACGGCCATCGCCGGGGTGCAGACCTCCGGGTGGCCCTGGCAGCAGTCGCGCATCAGGAAGGCGATCAGGTCGGACAGAGCCGGGTAGGCGGCGCTGTAGATGATCGAGCGGCCCTCGCGCCGGGAGGCGACAAGGCCCGCGTGGCTCAGTTCCTTGAGGTGATGGGACACGGCGGCGGCGGAGATGCCCATCGCCTCGGCCAGCACGCCCGAGGCCAAGCCGTCCGGGCCGGCGGTGACGAGCGCCCGCACCAAGCGGAGACGGTGTTCCTGTGCGAGGGCCGCGAACGCGGCGAGGGCTTGCGGTTCGTCCATTTTCGTTACAATCTTCAAAATATCGTTTGAAGATACGAGAAAGCCGATCCTTGGACAAGCCCGCACAGCCCTTCACCGATGGCCTGCCGAACCTGAGCGCGGCGCACTTCGTGGTGCCGACCCGCGAGAGCGTGCAGGCCGCGGCGCCGTTCACGCACGCACCCCGGTTCCTGATCCTCTACGGCTCCCTGCGCGAGCGCTCGTTCAGCCGCTTCCTCGCCTACGAGGCCGCCCGGCTCCTGGAGGCGATGGGCGGCGCGGTGCGGATCTACGACGCCCACGGCCTGCCCCTGCCCGACGACACGACCGCCGATCACCCGAAGGTGCAGGAACTGCGCAACCTCTCGATCTGGTCCGAGGGCCAAGTGTGGGTTTCACCGGAGCGGCACGGCACCCTCACCGGCGTGATGAAAAGCCAGATCGACTGGCTGCCGCTCTCCGAGGGCAGCGTGCGGCCGACCCAAGGGCGCACCCTCGCCGTGATGCAGGTGTCCGGCGGCTCGCAG
>NZ_JAKSYC010000309.1 GCF_022829585.1 Methylobacterium sp. J-026 | reverse complement strand
CGCGCATCGCTTGGACGATGCGCAGGCCAGCCGCCGCACACCTGCCGCCCCCTCGCGGGATCCATGGTACCCACTGCCGACGGGCCGCAACCCGCCACGGCGCGCCACCCCGCGGTCAAGTCCGCCAAGGCCCCGAACGCGCCGACGCCCCCGAAGACGGCAAGTCCCAAGAAAACCCCCAGCCCCAAGAAAGCGCCAAGTCCCACGAAAACACCCAGTCCCAAGAAAACACCCAGTCCCAAGAAAACACCTAGTCCCAAGAAAACACCCAGTCCCAAGAAAACACCCAGTCCCACGAAAGCGCAAAGTCCCAAGAAACCGCCTGGCCCGAAGCAGCTCCGCGCCCG
>NZ_JAKSYC010000307.1 GCF_022829585.1 Methylobacterium sp. J-026 | reverse complement strand
TCACGTGCACGTCGGACAGTCCCATCGTGTCGGCGATCTGGGTTTGCGTCAGTGGGAACGCGTAGCTGTTGTCGGTGACACGTCCGACCGCTTCCAGGCGCATGAGTAGCTCGCACAGAAGATGCGCGATGCGCTGGTCCGGAGCCCGCGCGCCCATGTTGACCAACCACTCGCGCAGGACGGCACCGTCGACCAGGGAGCACCACCAGAAGGCGCGCGCGATGCTCGTGTGATGCGCCGTGATCTCATCGATGGCCCGACGGGGGATGTCCACGACCTGGCACTGCGAGATGGTGCCAATGGTGTGATCCATCTCGTCGAGGATGAACACGTTCAGGTCGCAGAAATCGCCGGGCAACAACAGGGCCATGATCTGGCGCTGGCCGTCCGGAAGGACCTTGTACCGGCAGGCGAAGCCGTCAAGGATCAGCAAGACGTTGTCGGGCTTGTCGCCTTCCCGGATCAGATCCTGGCGTGTGCCGACCTGCCGGACCTTGAGTATCAGGTTGTTCAAGGCCGAGCGGGCCTGGTCGGACAACGGTTCGAAGCTCTCGAGCTTCCGCGTCAGCGCCTGCTGCATGGGGCTCACATCGCTGCGCCTCGATGCCTGCCAATATGTCAGATATCCGACAAGATCTCCATCATTTGACCGATATCTTGCG
>NZ_JAKSYC010000305.1 GCF_022829585.1 Methylobacterium sp. J-026 | reverse complement strand
CACCCACGCCTGGTTCAACCGTTTCCGTCGATTGCCCATCCGCTATGAGCGACGCGCAGACATCTACGAGGCCTTCACGAGCCTCGCCGCCAGCCTCATCACCCTCAACCAGATCAGACGGTTCTGTTAGGCGCTCTAAGTCCCTCGGGCGTCGAAGCTCCGGGTCGGGAATGGCCTCGGGGCGCCGTTCTGGGGCGGCGTCGGGCGACGCCCCGACCCCAGGTCGCGGGTTGCCGTCAGGCCGCGCCGGGCCGGACGATATTCAGCAGGCTGACGAGTTCCTCCGCCATCCTCTGTCGGCCGCCCGCATTGTAGTGCACGATGTCGGTGAAGACGCTGTCCGTGTGATCGAAGAACAAGTCGCTGAGATCATGGACGGTGAAGAATTTCCGCCGTCCGAATTTCCGCTCGTAATTTCCGACGACGGCCTTCAGCCTCGTGTATTGACGATCGAGATACTCGAGAAATTCGAGCGTGGCGAACGACCGTTCCTCTTCCGACAGCGCCGGTTTGCGCACCACCATCGGCTGCAGGACGAGGTGGATGGGAATGCCGATGCCCGTGGAGAGCCGGCCGATGCGGTCGACCGAGAGTTCGAAATTCCGCACCACCTCCCATTCCCAGGCGGCCTCCTTCCAGCACGTCACCAGCCGCAGGTTGCGCAGTCTCGAAAAGAGGATTTCCAACATCGCGCGTTGATCCACGATGCTCGCCGCGCGGGTGTCGGTGCCCTGCGAGAACAGGTCGTCGTGGATGGCTTCGATGGCGAACTGATTGTACGGCTGACCGGGGCGCGGGTCGAAGGTCCAGGGCTGGAAGATGTCCGTTCCGCCGGCGAGGATGACGATCGCGTCCGGCTCCAGATCGATGAGCTTCGTCGTGATCAGCATGATCGCCTGATTCAGGCAGTTGGAAATGGCGCCGAAATTGTAGACGTGCGCGCCCGCTCCGAGGCTCTGACGGAGCACGGTCTGGACGCGGCCGGGGACGGTATCGGCGGTGTCGAGGCCGTCGACCAGGGTGCTGTCGCCGACGATGAACACCCGGGCCGCCTCGGCCCTGCCCCGGGGGCCGACCGTCACGTCGTTGCGGTATCCCAGGCCGTCGTAGTGCCAGCCATTCTCGAAGATCTGGGACGACGGCTTCCCGGCGAAGGCGACGTAGGGCGCCGGATACCGGATCCGCGCGTCGAACGTCACGAGGTGCCTGAGCAGCTTCTGCTTCTCCGCGTCGATATCGGGCTCGGTCGTCATGAGGTTTCCATGGCTCTGCCGTCGAGAGCGCCGGCTGCGATGCGCTCACGCCTCCCGCGCGCCTTGCGTGGCACGCGCTTTGGAGCGTCAACCCATGGGCGGTAAAGGTCGCTCCCGCGCGGCCGTCGGGACGGCGATGCGCCGGAAGGGATCGGCGTGGGGGGATCGGGGCGGCGCGCGGGGCATCCGCGCCGATCGACGCCGCGTGCTGCAAGCCCCCGCGGGGAGACCGACGGCGACGGCCGCGCGCCGCGCGATCGGCGGGTCGCCGACGATGCGCCCGGATCGCCGGTCGATCCGGGGCGCGGGCCTCAGCCGTCGAGCCCGAGCATCAGCCCGAGATTCTGCACCGCCGCTCCGGAGGCGCCCTTGCCGAGATTGTCGAGGCGGGCCACCAGCACCGCCTGCCCGTGGTCGGAGGCGCCGAACACCCGCAGCTCCAGCCGGTCGGTGTCGTTGAGATCCTCCGGCTCGATCTTCTCGCGGTGCGCCCCCGTGCCGGCGCCCGGCACGACCTGCACCAGCGGCTGGCCGGCGTACCAGTCGCGCAGGGCGGCCTCCAGGTCATCGGCTGCGGGCCGGCCCGGCAGCGCGTCGAGGTGGAGCGGGATGCTCACCAGCATGCCCTGCCGGAAATTGCCCACGGACGGCACGAAGATCGGCCGCCGGGACAGCCCGCCGTAGCGCTGCAGCTCCGGCACGTGCTTGTGGGCGAAGCCGAGGCCGTAGAGCTGGAACGGCGGGGCCGTGCCCTGCTCGAAGGCCTCGATCATGCTCTTGCCGCCGCCGCTGTAGCCGCTGACCGCGTTGACGCTGATCGGGTGATCGGCCGGGATCAGCCCGCCCTCCACCAGGGGGCGCAGCAGCGCGATGCCGCCGGTCGGGTAGCAGCCCGGATTGGCCACCCGCCGGGCCCGGGCGATCGCGGCGCCCTGCGCCCGGGTCATCTCCGGGAAGCCGTAGGTCCAGCCTTCGGCCACGCGATGGGCGGTGCTGGCGTCGAGGACGCGCGGGCCGCCGCCGGGCAGGCTGTCGGCCAGCGCCACCGTCTCCTTGGCGGCCTCGTCGGGCAGACAGAGCACGACGAGATCGACCTCGGCGAGCAGCGCGCGCTTGGCCTGCGGATCCTTGCGGTGCTCGGGGGCGATGCTGCGCAGGGCGACCCGCCCGTCGCGCTCCAGGCGCTCGCGGATGCCGAGGCCGGTGGTGCCGGCCTCGCCGTCGATGAACACCGTGGGCTTCGTCGCGCCGTCGCCAGCCATCGTCCGTCTCGCTCTTCGATCCTCACGCGCCGCCCGACTCGGGCCCCACGGTCACCGATCAGGTGAGCGCGGTCCACCATCGTGTCAACGGCCGCGCCGCAGCCTGAAAATGCGAAAGGGCGGCCCCCGCAGGAACCGCCCTCTCCGTGACACCTCTGTGACCGGATCTCAGCGCTTCGAGAACTGGAAGCTGCGGCGGGCCTTCTTGCGGCCGTACTTCTTGCGCTCGACCACGCGGGCGTCGCGGGTAAGGAAGCCCTCGCGCTTGAGCGGCGCGCGCAGTTCCGGCTCGTAGTAGGTCAGGGCCTTCGAGAGGCCGTGGCGCACGGCGCCGGCCTGGCCCGAGAGACCGCCGCCGGCGACCGTGACGTTGATGTCGTACTGGTCGACGCGGCCGGCGATCTCCAGCGGCTGGCGCAGGATCATGCGCAGCACCGGACGGGCGAAATAGACCTCGACCGGACGCTTGTTGATCGTGACCGTGCCGTTGCCCGGCTTGATCCAGACGCGGGCGACCGCGTCCTTGCGCTTGCCGGTGGCGTAGGCCCGGCCCTGCGCGTCCAGCTTCTGGACGTGGATGGGGGCCTCGTTGGCGGGGTCGACCGCGCCGGTATTCGCCCGGTTGAGGTCGGCGAGGGACTGCAGGGTCGCCATGATCAAGCGCTCACGTTCTTGCGGTTGAGGGCGCCGACGTCGAGCGCCTGCGGCTGCTGGGCCTCGTGCGGGTGCGCGGCGCCCTTGTAGACGCGGAGGTTGCCGAGGATCTGACGGAAGAGCGGGCCACGGGGCAGCATGCGCTCGACGGCCTTCTCGACCACACGCTCGGGGAACCGGCCCTCGAGGATGAACTTGGCCGTGCGCTCCTTGATCCCGCCCGGATAGCCGGTGTGGTAGTAGTAGCGCTTCTGAACGTACTTGCGGCCGGTGAACTTCACCTTGTCCGCGTTGACGACGATGACGTGGTCGCCGCAATCGACGTGGGGCGTGTAGGCGGGCTTGTGCTTGCCGCGCAGGCGCATCGCCACGATCGACGCGAGCCGGCCCACCACGAGGCCCTCCGCGTCGATCACGATCCACTTCTTGTCGACCTCGGCGGGCTTCAGCGAGGTGGTCTTCATAGCCAAATCCCAGGGGTTCCGACGCGTCCGGCTCCGACAGGTCGGGGCCCTCCGGCATCGGGGTGCCGAAAAACGAGCCGCCGCGTGGGGTGCACGCGGCGGCGGTGCCGGGTGCATAGCCGGACCCGGATGGCGGGTCAACACGGAATCGCGAAATCGCGAAAAATCGCTCTTCTGCAATGACTTATGAGATGAGGTACTAGAGTACCGTCAACGGTCCCCGCGCCGGCCCCGCTCGGCGATGGTCAGCCGCTGGACGCCCCGGCCCGCCAGCACGGGCTTCCTGGCGCTGAGGATGCGGGAATTCACGCCGGTCCAGCCGATCTCCCCGGAGAGCCGCCCGTACTCGATCTTGGGGCAGCGGTTCATGATCACCGTGAGCCCGCGCGCCTCGGCCCGGGCGGCGGCCGCGTCGTCGCGCACGCCGAGCTGCATCCAGATGACCTTGGGCAGGGGCGAGAGGGCCAGCGCCTCGTCGACCAGGGGACCCGCGGCGGCCGAATTGCGAAAGATCTCGACCATGTCGATCGGCCGGTCGCCCAGCGTGGCCTGGACCTCGGCGAGCGAGGCCGCGGCCCGGCGCCCGAGGAGATCCTGGCCGGCGAGTCCGGGATTGACCGGGGTGACCGCGTAGCCCCGGTCGAGCAGATATTTCAGCACGATCCAGCTCGGGCGCGCCGGGTTCGCCGAGGCTCCGACCAGGGCGATCGTGCGCGTGGCGTTCAGGATCGCGCGGATCCGCGCGTCGGGGTAGCGTGCGTGCCGGTCATCGTCGCCCGTCTCGATCATGGCCTGTGTCTCATCCCGGGGTTCGTCGCAGGGCCGGACATCGCGGCGGTCACAGCCGCCAGACCTCGTAGCCGATCCCCTCGAAGTCGGCCCGGTCGTACAGCCCCTTCACGTCCACGATCAGGCCCCCGGGCTTCGCCCGCGCGGCGATCGCCGCCGGCCCGAGCCGGGCGTAGTCGCCGTGCGGGACGGCGATCACCACCGCGTCCGCGTCCCCCGGCAGGTCGGCCCAGTCGACGAGGTCGAGGCCATAGGCGGCCCGGGCCTCCGCTTTCCCGGCGCGGGGGTCGTGGACCGACACGGCGCAGCCGAATTCCCCGAGCTCCCGGATAAGATCGGCGACCTTGGAATTGCGCACATCCGAACAATTCTCCTTGAAGGTCAGGCCGAGCACGATGACCCGCGCGCTCCGGCCGCCGCCGCCCTGCCGGACGATGCGCTTGACCGTCCCGCGGGCGACGTGGGCGGCCATGCTGTCGTTGATGCGCCGCCCGGCCAGGATCACCTGCGGGTGGTGGCCGATCATCGCGGCCTTGTGGGTGAGGTAGTACGGGTCGACCCCGATGCAGTGGCCGCCGACGAGCCCCGGGCGGAACGGCAAAAAATTCCACTTGGTCCCGGCGGCTTCGAGCACCTCCAGCGTGTCGAGGCCGAGCTTGTCGAAGATCAGCGACAATTCGTTCATCAGGGCGATGTTCAGGTCGCGCTGGGTGTTCTCGATGACCTTGGCGGCCTCCGCCACCCGGATCGACGCGGTGGCGTGGATCCCCGCCTCGATGATCGATCCGTAGAGTGCGGTCAGCCGCGCCAGGGTCTCGGGGCCGTCGCCGGAGACGATCTTCACCACCCGGGCGAGGCTGTGCTCCCGGTCGCCCGGATTGATCCGCTCGGGTGAGTAGCCGACAAAGAAACCCGTCTTCCAGCGCAGGCCGGAGCACCGTTCCAGGACGGGGATGCAGATCTCCTCGGTGGCGCCGGGATAGACCGTCGATTCGAACACCACGGTCGCCCCGGGCCGCATGTGCTGCCCGACCAGCGCCGAGGCCCGGATCAGCAGATCGAAATCCGGGCGCTGGGCCGCGTCGACCGGGGTGGGGACCGTGACGATGATCACGTCGGCCGCCGCCAGCCGGGTCGGGTCGTCGGTGACCGCGAGGTGTTCGGCGGCCCGGAACGCCGCCGCGTCGATCTCGCCCGCGGGATCGCGCCCGGCGCGGTAGGCCGCCACCTTGTCGGCGGAGTGCTCGTAGCCGATCGTGGTCCGCGTCCGGCCGAAGGCCAGGGCGAGCGGGAGCCCGACATAGCCCAGGCCGACGATTGCAACGCTCTCCGCCACGCCGGATCCCTCAGCGGACGCGAAGGCGCCGATCACCGCGCCGCCCGCCGGGCGCGTATAGGGGCACCGCACCCCCGCGTCGATCCGAAACGCGCGGGGGACAGCGCGAGGCCCGACCTTCGCCGGACCGTCGATCCGGCCCGAAAGACCGGCGCTGATGCCTGCCGAGCCCGCTGGCGGCCCTTCCCCTCAGCCCTCCGCCTCGGTGGGATCGTCCCACTCGATTCGGCGGCGGCGGATGGCCGGGACGGAGGCGGCGATGCCGATCCGGACCGCCGTCCCCACGATGGCGATCACGGCGCAGACGAGGAGCACGGAATCGAGCACGGCATTTACAGCGGTTATCGGCCGGCGCGATGATGCCGGGCGGCGCGCTGACGGGCGCGCGTATTGTGGAGGCGCCGCATCTGCTCCTGGAGGACGAGGTCCTCGTGCAGCGAAGGGATCGCCGGTGCCGACGGAGGCGGGGCTTCCATACGGTCTTCGCCCTGGGGATAGACTGATTTCATCGCCGCCCTCCTCAGTAGTACATACGCATGAGCTTAGCCATTTAGCGATCGATTGCAACCCGGCCGGCGCGACGGGCCGATCGTGCGGCTCCGGCAGGCGGCGTATGGTTAACCGCCCGTCCCGGCCGCCGGCTCAAGATCCCGGGAGGATGCGACGGCCGGCCCCCGGTGCCTTCGCTGCAGTGCGGCGAGATCCGGCATGTCTCTCGCCGCGGTTTGCGAAATCTTAAGGGGTGTTGCGGGTCATCGATGGCCCGATAGCCCTGTCCTGTGCAGGAACGTCCGCGTTGCCGGGCCCGGCTCGACCGTCGACAATGCCCGGGCCGGCTGCCTCCGGGACGTATGGCGGCGCGATCCCGCTCGGGACCTGCGGATTGCGGTCACGTCGTTGGGATATGGGTTCGAAGCTTCGCCTGAACCCGAATTGCTAAGATCTATGCTGACCGTAGACCTTGTCGTTAATCGGTCGGTAACGAATTCATCCTATTGGCGGGACAGGGGCCGACCGATGGGGTCGGCTCCCTCTGTCGGGCGAGGCTCCGATGCTCTTCCTGGTCGTGGCAGCACTCGGCGGCGGCGTGGCGACGGCCGCCCTGCTGGGGCCCGTCAGTCCGCTCGCCGCCTTGATCACCGCACCGTTCGTGGCCAGCGCCGCGGCCGTGCTGGCCAGCTTCCTGATGGTGTGGCGCGGCAGCCGCGACGGTCAGGCCACGCCGACCCTGGACGCGCAGGCCGACGCGATGGTGGCGGCCCTTCGGACCTTGACCGATCAGGCCAATGCCGCCGCTCCGGCGCCGCAGGCCCCGGCGGACCGTCACAGGGTCGCCTGAGCCCCGTCTCGCCCGTGGGGCGATCCGTGGCGCTCAGGCCCCTCGCGGGGGTGCGGACGCCGTCCGTGTCCCGTGGCTCGGCATGCGCGCGCCCATGACCCTGACATAGGCCGCCCGCGCCATCAGCCGCTCGGCCAATGCGCTGCCCGGATGCCGGCACGCGAGCGTTCGGGCCGTATCCTCCATGGTCTCCGGCTCGATGCCCCACTGAAGCTGTTCTTCCGCGGAGACCAACAATCTCCAGAACGGGATGAATTCGTCCGACATTGGCACAGAATCCTGAGCGACTGACGTGTTGCCGGATTCATTGCAATTGGCGGGCATTATCATGGTGGCGCGTCTCGGACCGATGCAGAGCACCGCGCGTGCGACCAATCCCGGAAGAGGCCGGGAGCGGTGGATTGCCCTGAAGGCAGGTCTGGACGCGCGCGTGAAAGCCGTCGTCGCCGATGCCGAGCGGATGACGTCTCCGGTCTGACCCGCGGCGGGATCGATCAGTGCGCGACCGGCGCCGTCGCGCGCGCCGACACCCGCGGCGGCGTCGAAGGGCGGGGTGCGGGCGTTCCGCAGCCTCGGGGATTGGATCGACGCCTCCCGCACGCCCGAACCGCCGCGTTCCGTGCGAACACCCCGACGGTGGTCTCGGCGGCCGCAGCCCCCGAGAAGGCGGTCGGCCGTCGGCGATATCCCGGACGGGAGCCGTCGTCACGCCCGGTCATGGCATACCGCGGGGCGGATCAGGGTCACGTCCATTCAGCCCTCCAGGGCGACCGCGGTGCGGATCAGGTCGAGGTCGGTCCCGCGCCCCCCGATGATCGACAGCCCCAGCGGAGCGCCGTTGACCTGCGCGCCCGGCAGATTCACCTGCGGGACGCCGGTGAGGCCGCCGTGGCTCGTCAGGCACGCGATGCGCTCCCGCAGCGGGTGCAGCGCGCCGAGGGGCAGCCCGCGCCGGGGCGCCGGGAACGGGGTGGTCGGGAGGCACAGGATGGTGCCGGGGGGAAGCAGCCGCGCGAGGCGGGCCCGGGCCTCGATCCGCATCAGGCTGGCGGCGCTGCGCTCGGCATCGGTCATCGTCGCGCCCTGGATCAGGGACCGGGCGACCGAGAAGGCCAGGCGCGGGTTGCAGCTATCGAGCCAGGGCTCGAAGGTCTGCCAGGCCTCGCTGCTCTGCAGGACGCGCTGCGCCCGCTGCCACACGGACAGGCCCTGCAGCGCCAGCGTCACGTCGCGGCGATTGCCGATCAGCGCGGCCAGGCGGTCGATCTGCGGGGCCAGCGCCTCCTGGACCGCCGCGTCGGCGAAGCCGAGCGCGTCCGCGGCCACGAGCAGCGTGTGCGGCAGGTGGTCCGGCATCGCCTGGCCAAACAGGACCTCGCCGACCCGCGCGAAGGTGCGCGCGTCCCGGGCGAACCAGCCGCAGGTATCCGAACTCGGCGCCTGGACGCAGATCCCGGCGAAGTCGATCCGGCCGTGGGTCGGCCGGATCCCGTAGAGGCCGCAGAAGCTCGCCGGCACGCGCACGGAGCCGCCGGTATCCGTCCCCAACGCGAAGTCGCAGGCGCCCGCGGCCACCGCCGAGGCCGAGCCGCTCGACGAGCCGCCGGGCACCCGGTCCGGCGCCGCCGGGTTCAACGGCGTCCCGTCATGGGCGTTCTCGCCGAGGATCCCCAGGGAGACCTCGTCGGTCACCGTCTTGCCGACGACCGAGGCGCCGGCATCGAGCAGCACCTGCACCACGCCGGCGTGGCGGTCCGGCGTCGGGTAGACGCGCGGCCAGTCCGGATTGCCGCCCCCCGTGGGGAAGCCCGCGACGTCGATCAGGTCCTTGACGGCGAAGGCGAGGCCGGCGAGCGGTCCGGTCGCGGCGCCGGCGACGCGGGCCCGCGGCCCGGGCAGGAACGGGTCCGTGGAGAGGGGCTGCTCGGGCGTCATGCGGGGATCGGCTCCTGCCACTGGGCGCCGGGCACGGCGGCGAACAGCGCCCGGGTGTAGGGGTGCTTGGGCGCGAAGAAGATCTCGGCCGTGGGGGCGACCTCGACCACCTGGCCGGCCCGCATCACGGCGATCCGGTCGCAGACCTGCAGCGCGACCCGGAGATCGTGGGTCACGAACAGCATGCTGAGATGGAGCCGCGCCTTGATGTCGGCGAGCAGCGCCAGGACCTGCGCCTGCACGGAGACGTCCAGGGCCGAGACCGGCTCGTCGGCCACCAGGATCTCGGGCTTCATGGCGAGCGCCCGGGCGATGCCGATCCGCTGGCGCTGGCCGCCGCTGAACTCGTGCGGGTAGCGCTGCGCCGCCGCGGGGTCGAGGCCGACCAGCGCCAGCATCGCGCGCGCCTCGGCCCGCGCGGTCCCGGGCTCGGTGCCGTGGATGATCGGCCCCTCGGCGACGATGTCGATCACGCGCTGGCGCGGGTCGAGGGAGCCGTAGGGGTCCTGGAACACCATCTGCACGCGCCGCCGGTGCGGGCGCATCTGGCGGCGGCTCAGTTCGGCGACGCTGTGCCCGGCGAGGAGGATCTCCCCGCCGTCGACGGGCATCAGCCGGGTGATCGCCCGGGCGAGCGTGCTCTTGCCCGAGCCGCTCTCGCCGACGAGCCCCAGGGTCTCGCCCCGCCGCAGGGTGACGTCGACGCCGTCGAGGGCGCGGATGACGCGGCCCCCGAACAGGCCCCGGGCACCGTAGGTCTTCTCCACGTTCCGGGCCTCGACCACCAGGGGGGCGGTGCTGGCGGCCCGGCGCGGCGGCGGCGCCAGCTTCGGCACGGCGGCGATGAGGGCGCGCGTGTAGGGATGCTGCGGCGCCCCGAGCACCGCGGCCGCGGGCCCCTGCTCGACCAGGACGCCCTTCTGCAGCACCGCCACCGTGTCGGCGATGTCGGCCACGACGCCGAAATCGTGCGTGATGAACAGGACACTCGTGCCGTGCTCGCGCTGCAGGGCGCGGATCAGGTGGAGGATCTGCGCCTGCGTGGTGACGTCGAGCGCCGTGGTCGGCTCGTCGGCGATGAGCAGCCGCGGGTTTAGCGCCAGCGCCATGGCGATCATCGCCCGCTGGCGCTGGCCGCCCGAGAGCTGATGCGGGTAGGCGCGCAGCAGCCGGGCCGGGTCGGGCAAGTGGACGCTGTCGAGGAGCGCGAGGATGCGCGTCCGGCGGGCACCGCGCCCGAGCGGGGTGTGGATGCGCAGGACCTCGTCGATCTGGCGCCCGATCGTGTGGAGCGGGTTGAGCGCCGTCATGGGCTCCTGGAAGATCATCGCGATGCGCGCGCCCCGGACGCCGCGCATCCGCCGCGGCGTGATCGCCGCGAGATCATCGCCCTCGAACTGGATGCGGCCGCCGGCCACCCGGACGCGCGGCCCCGGCAGCAGCCCGAGGATCGCACGGGCCACCATCGACTTGCCCGATCCGCTCTCGCCGATCAGGCAGGTGACCGCGCCGGGGCGCAGGACCAGATCCAGATCGGTGACGGCGTGCGGCCGGTCCGCGCCGGGCGGCAGCGTGATCGTCAGCTTCTCGATCTCGAGGACGGCGTCGCTCATCGCTCTCGCAGCCTCGGGTTCAGGACCTCGTTCAGCCCGTCTCCGACGAGGTTGATGCCGAGGACGGTCAGCAGGATCGCGAGCCCGGGGAAGGTGCAGATCCACCACGCCGACCGGAGGACCGCGCGGCCCGAGCTGATGATCAGCCCCCAGCTCATCACGTTCGGATCGCCCAGGCCGAGGAAGGCGAGCCCCGCCTCGATCAGGATCGCCGTACCGATGAGCAGCGTCCCGACCGCGATGATCGCCGAGGTGCAGTTCGGCAGCATGTGGCGGAAGACGATGCGGGCGTCGCCCGCGCCCAGGCCGTCGCAGGCGAGGACGAATTCGCGGCCGCCGAGCGCCACGAACTCCCCGCGCACGAGACGGGCTATGCCGGGCCAGGAGACGGCCACGATGGCCACGACCTCGCTGCCGAGCGACGGCGAGAGGATCGCCACGATCAGGATCGCCAGCACGAAGGCGGGGATCGTCTGGAAGAACTCCGTCAGCCGCATCAGCGCGACCTCGACGCCGCCCCGGTAATAGCCGGCGAGCCCGCCGATCAGGGTCCCGAGCAGGATCGCAGCCCCGGTCGCGCTGAGGCCGATGATCAGGGAGGTGCGGGCGCCGTAGGCGATCTCGGCGGCCACGTCCCGCCCCAGCGTGTCGGTGCCGAACAGGAACGACCGGCCCGGCGGCTGGAGGGCCGGGCCGACGAGGCGGAACGGGTCGCCGGGATAGAGCAGCGGCGTGAGCGCCACGAGGACGACCAGTCCGACGAGAACCGCCGCCCCGGCGAGCGCCAGGCGGTTGCGCGCGAACCGCGCCAGGGCCGTGCGCATCGCTAGAGCTCCATCCGCGGATCGAGGCCGACATAGACGAGGTCGACGACGAGGTTGATCACCACCACGAGGCAGGCCGAGACGAAGAAGATGCCGAGGAGCAGGTTGAGGTCGCGCGACTGGAGGGCGTTGAACGCCAGGGTGCCGATCCCGGGCCAGCCGAAGACGGTCTCGACCACGATCGAGCCGCCGATCAGGTTGCCGGCCTGCACGCCCGCCATGGTGACCACCGGCAGCAGCGCGTTGCGCAGGACGTGCCCGGTCATCACCCGGGCCTCGGTCTGGCCCTTGGCGCGGGCGGTGGTGACGTAGTCCATGCCGATCTGCTCCAGCACGGAGGCGCGCATCACCCGGGCGTAGACGGCGAGGTAGAACAGCGCGAGGGCGACGGCCGGCATGACGAGGTGGCGGCCGACGTCCCAGACCTCGTCCCAGCCCTCGTTGTCGGCGCCGACCGTGTCGTAGCCGCTGGTGGGCAGCCAGCCGAGGCGGATGGCGAACACCACGATCATCATCAGCCCGAGCCAGAAGCCCGGGGTCGCGTAGGCCACGAGGCTGAGGAGGGAGATGATCCCGTCGCGCCAGGAATTGCGGCCCGTCGCGGCCACGAGGCCGAGGAGCGTCCCGATCAGCAACGCGGCCGCGAAGGCGGTCAGCATCAGCAGGCCGGTGGGCCAGAGCCGGTCGACGATCAGGCTCGCCACCGGGCTGTCGTTGCGGAACGAGTAGCCGAGATCGAGGTGGGCCATGTTCAGCAGGTAGACGCCGAACTGGGCCAGGAGCGGCCGGTCGAGGCCGAACTTGTGCCGCAGCTGCTCCATGTATTCGGGGCTCGCCGCCCCGCTCTCGCCGGCCAGTACGGAGGCCGCATCGCCGGGCGCGAGGTGGATCAGGAAGAAGTTGAGCACCACGATGCCCAGCACTACCGGGATCGCCAGCAGCAGCCGGTAGCCGAGGAAACGCGCGAGCCGCACGGGACTACGTGTCCATCCAGGCCCGCTCGAAGGCTTGCTGGGTTCCGAGGGGCCCGGTGGTGTGGTCCTTGAGGCGCCGGTTGAAGACGCTGACGTATTGCACGTCGATGAGCCAGATCATCGGGCTGTCCTCGGCCAGGATCTGCTGGACCGTCTTGTAGAGCGCGCCCCGCTTCTCCGGGTTCGGCTCGCGCGCGCCCTCGCCGAGCAGGCGGTCGACTTCGGGATTCGCGTAGAAGGTGTCGTTGACGAAGGTCACGCCCTTGCGGATCTGGCTGGTGAGGAACTGCTTGTTGAGCCCGTAGACCGGGTCGACGCCCTGGCTCAGGAACGGCTCGTTCAGGTCGTAATCGTAGTTCGTGTAGACCCGCCGCAGCCAAGTCGCGGTGTCCTCCGAGCGGAGCGTCACGTCGATGCCCACGATGGCCAGGGCCTGCTTCAGGTACTCGGCCTGCCGCAGCCACTGCTCGCCGAAGGAATTCACCTCCAGGTGCAGGGCAAAGCGGGTCCCGTCCGGGCCGCGCGGGGCGCCGGCCTCATCGAGCAGCCGGTTGGCGATGTCGAGCCGGTCCGGGACGTCGTACTGGCGCACGTCGTCGGTGTAGAGGCCGGCGGTCTTGAACTTGCGGCTGAGCGGTCCGGTGGCCGGCAGGCCGTAGCCGAACATCACGTCCCTGAGGATGACCTTGCGGTCGATGGCGTAGGCGATCGCCTGGCGCACCGCCTTTTTCTGGAGCTGCGGGTGCCGGCCGTTCAGCTCCAGGACGCTCTGGGCCGGCGTCATCTCGTAGCCCTTGGTGGTGAGGTCGAGGATCGGGTTGGTCTTCATCCGGGCGAGGTCCGCGTAGTTGACCGCGCTGTACCCGGCGAAATGCGCCTCACCCGCCTCCATCGCCGCCGAGCGGGTGGCCGCGTCCGGGATGAACCGGGCGACGATCCGGTTGAGATACGGCAGGCCCGGCTTCCAGTAGGCCGCGTTGCGGTCCAGGCGCACGGACTGGCCCCGCTCCCAGCTCACGAACTTGAACGGACCGGTCCCGATCGGCTTGTTGGCGCTGGGGTTCTGCAGGACGTCCGTACCCTCGAACACCGAGCGGCACAGGATCGGCAGGTCCCGCCCGGAGAGCGCCTTCATGATGTAGGGGGCCGGGTTGGCGAGCCGCAGGACCGCGGTCATCGGGTCCGGCGTGTCGACGGCGACCAGCTCCGCGAGCATGACCGGGGCGATCGGATTGTACTTCTTCAGGATCTCCATGAAGGAGTACTGCACGTCGGCGCTGGTGAACGGCTTGCCGTTGTGGAAGGTCACGCCCTCCTGAAGTGTGAAGGTGATGGTTCTGCCGTCGGGGGCGACGTCCCAGGCCTTGGCGAGGTTCGGCTGCGGATTCTGGTCCCAGTCGTAGGTGCACAGCCCCTCGTAGACCTGCGTGGCGATCGGCGGGATGTTGCCCGCCGACACCGCGTAATGGGCCAGGGTCGAGGGCTCGGGATGCACGATCATCACCATCGTGCCCCCACGCCTCGGCTCGGCGGCGCGCGCGCCGCTCGCGGCGGCCGCGAGCCCGAGGGGAAGCGCCAGCACCGTGCGGCGGGAGAGATCGGTCACGTTGAACGAAGGGGGCAAGCCGGAAGACTCCTCAGGCGTCCCACCGTTTTAGCAACACGCGTGCCACGCACGAGAAGACTTGACGGGTTCATTACGCCGACAGGTCAGAGTCTCTTCTTATCAGTTCCCGCCGGCCGCGCCGACAGAGCTGGCGAGATGTTCCAAAATTTCGCGCGCGATGTCCGATGACTTGGCGACGGCCTATCCTTAGGGGCGGCGCGTCGGCGGAGCGGACGCAGAGCCGCCTCGGAAGATCCTTCTTCCCGAGGCGGGTCCGCGGCGGGCGCGAAGCCGGAATCCCAGTCTTCGTCGGGGGCTCAGGGCGATCTTCGATGTGGAATTCGCGAAACAATGGCCTCGCTCATGCGCGAACGCTCACGGCCTGCTTCCCCGCAGGGGGCCGCATCCTCGATCGAGTCCCGCCGACGGTCCTCCGGCTCGGTCGGGCCGGGTGCGGACGGCCCGGGGCTCGGCAGGGCGTCCCTAGGCCCGGCCCATCGGTGCCGGCGGATCGTCCGAGCGGATGCGGCTAGCTCCGCTGTCCCAACCTCCGCGTGCCGAGGGCGAGGCCGAGCAGCGCGGCGGCACCGACGCCGGCCCAGACCAGCCCGGCGCTCATCGTCCCCGCCGACGGGACACCCTTGCGCGCCCGCCAGCCGCCATCGGCGCCCGTTCCCTGCGGGATCGGCTTCTCCAGCGCCCCGTGGGTCCGCGGCCCCGGGTCGGCACGGTCCAGGGCGAAGCGAAACCCGGCGCCCATCATGCGCTCGGTCAGCGCGGGCGCGAGCGCGTAGCCGGCCTGGGCGAGGCGGGCGGGCCAGCCGACCGCCGTCTCGTGGCGCGGGTGCCGGACCAGGCGCAGGTAGGTCGCGGCCACGTCCTCCGGCGCGTAGTAGAGGTGGCCCGGGTTCAGCGTCTTGCCCGTGACGTTGGCCCCGTGTTCGAGGCCGGGCGTGTCGACGATCGCCGGGAACACCCCGCACACGTGGATGTGCCGGTGGCGGGCGAGTTCCTGGCGCAGGCTCGCCGAGAAGCCGCGCAGGCCGAACTTGCTCGCGGTGTAGGCGGCCGCGAACGGCGTCGGCGCCCAGCCGCCCATCGAGATGGTGTTGATCAGCGTGCCGTGCCCCTGGCGCCGGAAGTGCGGCAGCACGGCGTAGGCACCGTGGATCGCGCCCATCAGGTTGATCTCGATCGTCTGCCGGTGCAGGGCGAGCGGCGCGTCCAGGAGCGGCCCGAACACGCCGGCCCCCGCGTTGTTGATCCAGACGTCGATGCCGCCGAAGGCCCGGCGCGCGCCCTCCGCCAGCGCGAAGACCGCGTCGGAATCGGTCACATCCGTCGGGATGGCGACGGCCGCGCCGCCCGCGTCTCGGATCTCCCGCACGATATCGTCGAGCACATCGGCACGGCGGGCCGCGAGGACGACGCGCGCGCCTCTGGCCGCGAAGGCGTAGGCGGCGGCCCGTCCGATGCCGCTCGACGCGCCGGTGATCACCACCGTCGATCCGCGTATCTGCGCCATGTCTCGCATCCCCGTCCATCGATCTCGGTCAGCGAACCGGGGCGGGACGGTCGTGTTCCTGCGGCAGAGTCACCGCCGGTCGTCGGGCGCGGCAGAGACGTCAGGGACCGCGCGGGCGGGGCGGCGCGTCGCCCTTGTGCATCGCCCCGACTTGACCGACCTTCGCGCCGCCGCCGTCGCGACGACGGAGGAGGGTCAGGGGCACCCGACATCCGCCGCCTCGACGGCACAGCCCGGCGTGGCGCGCGTGGGGCTCGGCCTCGGTCAGCGTGCGGGCCGGATCGGTCCTCGGATCCCTCCCCGACGGGAACCGGGCGCGCCCCGCCCGACTAGATCCCGGTCTGCCACGTTTCCCCGGAATCGCTGCCGATGCCGAACCCCGTCCAGTCGGCTGTCCGCGCCGCCCTCGAGGGCGGCGTCGCCCTGGTGGCGGCCTGCAACCGCCTGCGCCTGCCCGGAACGCAGAACCCCTTCGTGGTCGGCGTTCACGAACCGATGCGGGAAGAGCTGACGCTGCGGGACCTCGCCGTGACCGGGGCGATCCCGCCCGGGCTCGACGGCCTCTACCTCAAGATGGGGGCCAACCCCGTCCGCCCGGCGAGGCGGGGCCACGATTGGTTCCTCGGCGACGGCATGGTGCACGGTCTCGCGATCGAGGGCGGCAAAGCGCTGTGGTATCGCAACCGCTGGATCGGTTCGCGCACCGCGGCCGCCGCGCTGGGCCGTCCCGCCGCGTCCGGGCCGCGCCGGGGCGGCAACGACACCGTCAACACCAACGTGGTCGAGATCGGCGGCCGGATCTTCGCCGTGGTGGAGGCCGGCAGCTTTCCCGTCGAACTCGCGCAGGACCTGGAGGTGCAGCGCTACAACCCGTTCGATGGGACGCTCGCCGGGTCCTTCACCGGACACCCGCACCGCGACCCGCTGACCGGCGAGACCCACGCGATCGCCTATGACGGCCGCGTCTGGGACAGCGTCCGCCACGTCGTCGTCGCGCCGACCGGGCGGGTCGTGCGGGACGTGCCGGTGGCGGTCGCGCACGGCCCCTGCATCCACGACTGCGCGATCACGGCGCGCTTCGCGATCGGCCTGGATCTGCCCGTGACCTTCTCGCTGCGGGCCCTGCTCGCCGGTTACCGCTTCCCGTTCCGCTGGAACCCCGGCCACGGGGCCCGCGTGGGCCTCCTGCCCCGGCAGGGCGAAGGCGCCGACATCGTGTGGTGCGCCGTCGAACCGTGCTTCGTGTTCCACGCCGCCAACGCCTACGACGACGCGGATGGGCGGGTGATCCTCGACGTGGTCGCCTACGAGACGGTGTTCGCCTCGGCCGGGGGCGGGCTCGACAGGCCGGGCCGGCTCGAACGCTGGACGATCGACCCTGGCACGAAGCGGGTCGCGCGGCGGGTCCTCGACCCCGCGGCGCAGGAGTTCCCCCGCATCGACGAGCGGCGTCTCGGGCAGCGCCACCGGTACGTCTACACCGTCAGTGTCCCCGCCGACGGCAACACGCAGCTGGCCGGGGCGACAGAGCTCTACAAGCACGATCTGGAGACCGGTGGCCGCCGGGTGCACGCCTTCGGTGCCGACCGCGTCCCGGGGGAGTTCGTCTTCGTGCCGGCCCGCGCCGGGGCCGCAGAGGACGAAGGCTGGCTCGTCGGGTTCGTCATCGACACCGCGAACGACACGACCGACTTCGTCATCCTCGACGCCCGATCGTTCGAGGCCCCGCCCATCGCCCGCGTTCGCCTCGCGCACCGGATCCCGCCGGGCTTCCACGGCAACTGGTTCCCGACCCGCCCCCCGGCCTGACCGGCCATCCGTGGCGACCGGGGTCTTCGGCGAACGCGATCCCCCACGACCGCCCCGTCCGGACCGGCCGCCGGGCCCCTCAGGCCGCGGCGGTCCGGCCGATCACCGCCGTCATGGGGTCGCTGGCCCCTCCCTCCGGCTTCAGGACGCGCACGTCGAGATCGGCGAAGCCGGCGCGCTGGAGATACAGGCTGACGAGGCGCGCATGTCCCGCGCCGTCGAGGGCGTTCCAGATGGCCACCGCCTTGGTCGGGAAGCGGCGGTTCGAGAAGCTGATCACCACCGGGGCGCCCGGGCGCAGCACGCGGGCGATCTCGGACAGGACGGCGACCGGCTGCTGCAGGTACTGCACCGAGACGCAGACCAGGGCGGCATCCGCGCAGGCCGTGTCGAGGGGCAGGTGCGGGTCGGCGTTGAGGTCCTGCACGAAATGCCGGGTCAGGCGCGGGTTGGCGGCGAGTTCCGCGGCATTCAGGCCGTGACCGATGACGCCGGCGTAGGCGACCTCGTCCGGCAGGTGACTGACCCAACTCGACATCAGGTCGAGGACGACACCGCCCGCAGGGACGACCGTCCTGTAGATCTCGGTCACGGCCGCGATCGCGGCGGCGTCGATATGGGTGACGAAGCGCGGCTGGGCGTAGAACAGGGGATCGGGATCACGATCGTGCTTCGCGAAGGCCTCCCGCGGGAAGTCCGACAGATCCTGGGTCGTCATCGGTACCGCCTTCCTGTCCGATCCGGATATGCGCCGCCCGACGGCCTGGGATCCGCGCGGGGACCGCGTCGTCGAGGGCGCGCGGCGCGGCGATCCACAACGTCCTCCCGCCGGGCCGCGACAGGCGCCGCGCGGTCGCTCGTCGTCACCCGCGGCAACGCCCACAGGATATCCGGATCGTCCGGTTCACGGGGCGCCACGGCGTGCGACTTAATCGGCCGCCGACGAGAGCCCTCAGGACGGGGCGCCGGACTTGGAGCCCGGGGTATCACGCGAACGGTTGTTCCGTCAGCGAGCGCCGAAACCGGCCACGCCCCGCCAGGCGGGTCGAGGGCCTGTGCCGTCAGAGCCGATCCCGCTGACGCGGCGGCGGCCTGCGATCAAGGATTCGAGCGGAACAGCCCATCCGTAGCGAGGCCCAGATCGAGCGTCGCGCGCCCACCGGGCCCGATCCGACGTCAGTTGCTCAATTCGCCGCGGACCAGCTTGAGAAAGCCCAGCGCGGTGGACGAGAGCGGGTGCCCCGGGCTGCCCAGGACGGTGACCGTGTAGGTCACCGTCGGCCGCAGGCTGCGCGCGATGACCTGTCCCTTCAGGGCGCGCACGGTGACGGCCTCCGCGATGGTGAAGCCGAGGCCCGCGGCGACCATGGCGCAGGCGGCCGCCGCGTTCTGGGTCTCCGCGACGAGCCGGGGCGTGACGCCGTTGTTGGTGAAGAGTTCGTCGACCTGATCGCGCAGGCGATACTGGCGACCGAGCGAGATGTAGGGCTCATCGTGGAGCTCGGAGAGCGGAACGACCTTGTTGCGCGCCAGGCGATGACGGGGCGGCAGGACGACCAGCCCGGGCAGTTCGATCGGTGGGGCTGCCACGAGCGCGCTGCGGCCGACCGGCAGGGCAAAGCCGAGATCGGCATTGCCGGCCTGCACCAGATCATAGACCTCGCGCGAACTCGCCACCACGAGCGAGATCCGCACGGGCTGCACGTCGGTGGCGAATTGGGCCAGCAGCCGGGGGATGAGCGACAGCCCCATGAGCGGCATGGCCGCGACGCGCAATTCGCCGCTCCCGATTCCGCGCATGTCGTCGATGGTGCGATCCAGGCGGTCGGCGGCCGCGAACAGCGTCGCGACGGCGCCCTCCAGCTTCACGGCCTCCGGCGTCGGCTGGAGGTGGCGGCGCGAGCGGTCGAAGAGCGGCAGCCCGGTCTCGTCCTCCAGGCCGCGCAGCAGCTTCGTGACGGCCGGTTGCGAGAGATACATCCGCTGCGCCGCGCGGCTGACCGAGCCGCTCTGCATGACCGCGCGGAACGCTTCCAACTGGCGGAGCCGGCTCGGCGTCATCGAAAATCCCGCCTCTCGCTACCGTGAGGAATGAAACGGCAAAAATTATGAATTTGCCTCCCTCGTCAAGAGATCGCACGTTGATCAGCATTCGGGACTGATACGTGGCGGAAATGCTCAGAACAGGAGCGCCCTGCCCGCTTCTTGCTCACGAACAGCTTTCCGATTGCTCACGGGGGCAAAGCAATGCTGCGGCCGATACTGGGTCTTCTTACCGCGATGGCGGCCGCGCTCGCCGGGGCGGCATCCCCGGCCTCGGCCGAGCCGCGCCTCACCGTCGCCGGGTACGGCGGCAGCTACGAGCAGATCATGCGCACGAGCGTGATCCCGGCCTTCGAGCGCGAGAACGATGTCCGGATCGACTACCTGACCGGCAACTCCTCCGACAACCTCGCCCGGATGCAGGCGCAGCGCGGCAACCAGACGGTCGGTGTGGCGGTGCTCGACGACGGCCCGATGGTGCAGGCCGTGTCCCTCGGCCTGTGCCGGAAGCTCCCGGACGCGGTGCGCGACGCGGTCTACCCGATCGCCGTCCTGGGCGACGACCACGCCGTCGGCACCGGCTTCGGCTTCACGGGCATCGCCTACAACACGAAGCTGTTCAAGGAGCGCGGCTTCCAGGTGCCGACCTCCTGGATGGACCTCGCCCGGCCGGACTACCGGCAGCGGATCGCGATCCCCGGCATCGACAACACCTACGGCGTCCACACCCTGGCGATGATGGCCCGCATCCATGGCGGCAGCGACAGCGACATCGCCCCGGGGCTGAAGGTGATGCGCCAGCAGATCAACCCGAACGTGCTCGCCTACGAGAGCAGCCCCGGCAAGATGAGCGAGATGTTCCAGTCGGGGGAGATCTGGCTGGCCGTCTGGGGCTCGTCCCGGGTCGCGGCCATGCAGCAGGCCGGCTTTCCCCTGGCCATCGCCCGGCCGAAGGAGGGCGCCGTCGTCCTGATGACGGCGGGCTGCGCCATCACCGGCAGCCCGGAGCCGGCGCTCGCCGACAAGTTCCTGGCCTATCTCGTCTCGCCGAAGGTCCAGGAGACCTTCGCCACGCAGTACGGGGCGGGCCCGACCAACCGCGCCACCAAGCTGCCGCCGGAGGTCGCCGACCGCGTGATCTACGGCGAGGATCAGGTGCGATCGCTGATCGGCCTCGACTGGGACGTGGTCAACCGCAACCGCGCCGACTGGACCCGGCAATGGCAGCGGCAGGTCGAGCGCTGATGACCGCGCCCGCCTTCCTGACGCTCGACAGTCTCGGCAAGGATTACGGCACCGTCACCGCGGTCCGCGACGTCAGCCTCTCGGTCGCGCCCGGCGAGTTCCTCGGCCTGCTCGGGCCCTCCGGCTGCGGCAAGACCACGACGCTGCAGATGATCGCCGGCTTCGAGGCCCCGAGCCGCGGCCGCATCCTGATGGAGGGGCGCGACCTGACCGGCACGCCGCCGGCCCAGCGCGGCATCGGCCTCGTGTTCCAGTCCTACGCGCTGTTCCCGCACATGACGGCTGCGGAGAACGTCGCCTTCGGTCTGGAGATGCGCCGGGTGCCGAGGCCCGAGCGGGGCCGGCGGGTCGCCGAGGCGCTGGCGCAGGTCCGCCTCGGGCACCTCGCCGAGCGCTTCCCGCGCAACATGTCGGGCGGGCAGCAGCAGCGCGTCGCCCTGGCGCGGGCGCTGGTGGTCGAGCCGCGCCTGCTGCTCCTCGACGAGCCGCTCTCGAACCTCGACGCCAAGCTGCGTGAGGAGATGCAGGTCGAGCTGCGCGAATTGCAGCGCCGGATCGGCGTCACCACGGTGCTGGTCACCCACGATCAGGCCGAGGCCATGGCCCTGTGCGACCGGGTCGCGATCATGCAGGGCGGCCGGGTCGTCCAGATCGACGCCCCCTGGCAGGCCTACGACATCCCGGCCGACGCGTTCGTGGCCGACTTCCTCGGCCGCAGCAACCGGCTGCCGGCGCGGGCCGCCTCCGGCCACGCGGAGGCCGCGGGGCACCGCTTCTGCCTACCGCCGGAACTCGCCGACCGCCAGGGCGACATCCTCCTGACGATCCGGCCCGAGCGCCTGCGGATCCGCTGCGAGCGGGCGCCCGAGAGTCCGCCCGGCCTCGAGGGGCGCGTGCAGGCGCGGCTCTTCCTCGGCGGGTTCTGGCTCTACACGGTGGAGACGGCGCTGGGCGCCTTTGCGGTCATGGCGCAGAACACCGGCGCGACGCCCCTCGACGAGGGCGCCGCGGTGACGCTCGACTGGGACGCCCACAGCCTGCGGCGGCTGGAGCCGGCATGACCCGCCTCGACCGCCTCACCCCCGCGCTGCTGACGGCGCCCTCCGCCCTCGTCTATGCCGGGGCGCTGCTCGTGCCGCTGGCCGGCGTGCTGGCCCTGAGCCTGCACGGCTTCGACTTCGAGAAGGGCGTGCTGCCCGGCTGGGGGCTCGCCAATTACCAGGATCTCTTCACCGATCCGCTGTTCGGCGAGGCCCTGGCGCGGACCTTCCGCATCGCCGGGCTGACGACGCTGATCTGCCTCCTCGTCGGGGTGCCGGAGGCCTGGATCATCCACCGCATGGACCCGCGCTGGCGCGGGCCGATGCTCCTCGTCGTGGTCGGGCCGCTGCTGGTCTCGGTGGTGGTGCGCAACTTCGGCTGGATGGTGCTCCTCGGCACGAACGGCCTCGTGAACCAGGCGCTCACCGCCCTCCACGTGCCCGGGGCGCCCTTCCGGCTGATGTTCACGGAGGGCGCCGTGGTGGTCGGCCTCGTCCACGTGATGGTGCCGCTCGTGGTCCTGTCCGTCTGGGCGAGCCTCGGCCGGCTCGATCCGGTGCTGGAGCGCGCCGCCACCAGCCTCGGGGCCGGGCGGTTCACGGTGTTCACCCGGGTCGTGCTGCCCAACGTCATGCCGGGCGTCATGGCCGGCGCGCTGATGGTGTTCTGCCTCTCGGCCTCGGCCTTCGCGACCCCCGCCATGCTGGGGGGCAAGCGCCTGAAGGTCGTCTCCAGCATGACCTACAACGAGTTCCTCAACACCCTGAACTGGCCGCTCGGCGCCGCGCTCGCCACGGTGCTGATGGCGGCGATCCTCCTCGCCACGCTCCTCTGGACGCGGCTCGTCGAGAAGCGGGCGCTGCGGCGCCTCGGCGAGGTCGCGCAGGGAGGCCCGGCATGAGCCGCAACGGCCCCCTGGCGCTGGCCTTCCACGCCCTGTTCCTGGCCTTCATCCTGGCGCCGCTGCTGGTGGTGATCGCCGTGTCCTTCACCGGCCAGGGCTACCTCGCCCTGCCGTTCGACGGCCTGTCGCTGCGCTGGTGGCGGGCGATCGGCGACAACCCGCGCTTCCTGGAGAGCTTCTGGTACAGCACCCGCCTCGGCGTGACGGCCGCGACCCTCTCGGCCCTGATCGCGGTCCCGGCCGCCCTGGCGATCGCCCGCTGGCGCTTCCCCGGCCGGGGCACCCTGGTGGCGGTCCTCGCCTCGCCGCTGATGATCCCGCACGTGGTGCTCGGCGTCGCGCTGCTGCGCTTCTTCTCGGGGTTCGGCCTGTCGGGCAGCTTCGCCGGCCTCGTGGCGGCCCATGTCATCGTGATCACGCCCTACATGCTGCGCCTCGTCGGCGCCGGCCTGTCAGGTCTCGATCCGCGCATCGAGCGCGCCGCCGAGAGCCTCGGCGCCGACCGGCTCACGGTGTTCCGGCGCGTGACCCTGCCGCTGATCGCCCCCGGCCTCGCGGGCGGCTGGATCCTGGCCTTCGTCACCAGCTTCGACGAGCTGACGGTGAGCCTGTTCCTGGCCTCGCCCGCCGCCAACCCGCTGCCGGTGCAACTGTTCAACTACATCGACCAGATGACCGACCCGCTGGTCGCGTCGGTCTCGGCGGCGCTGATCGTCGTCACCGCCCTGGTCCTCTTAGGCCTCGATCGCTTCTACCCGATCGACCGCCTGCTCACCGGGGAGCGCCGCGCATGACCGCACAACAGATGCAGGACGCGATCGTGATCGGCGGCGGCCTCGTCGGCGCGGCCATCGCCTACGGGTTGCAGCGCCAGGGCCTGTCGACGGTGATGCTCGACGAGGGCGATGTCGCCCACCGGGCGAGCCGGGGCAATTTCGGGTTGGTCTGGGTCCAGTCGAAGGGCCTCGGCGCGCCGCACTATCAGCACTGGACCCACGCCTCGGCCCGGGCCTGGCCGGAACTGGCCGCCGATCTCCTCAAGACGACCGGCATCGGCGTCGGGCTGCATCAGCCGGGGGGGCTGCATTTCTGCTTCTCGGACGACGAGATGGCCCAGCGCGACGCGCTGATGGGCCAGCTGCGCCGGGAGGCCGGCAATGCCGGCTACGAATACCGCATGATCCCGGCCGCCGAGCTGCGCGACCTGGTGCCGGGTCTCGGGCCGCAGGTCGTGGGCGCCTCGTGGACGCCCTATGACGGCCACGCGAGCCCCCTGCATCTCCTGCGCGCGCTGCACGCGGCGTTCCAGGATCTGGGCGGCCTCTACCGGCCGAACGCCAAGGTCACGGCCGTCACGGCGGCCCCGCGCGACTTCACGGTCGAGATCGGGGCGGAGACCGTCCGTGCCCCGCGCCTCGTCCTGGCCTCCGGCCTCGGCAATGCCGAGCTCGCGCCCCTCGTCGGCCTGTCCGCCCCCCTGCGGCCGGAGCGCGGGCAGATCCTGGTCACGGAGCGCACCCGGCAGGTGCTCGCCCTGCCGACCCATGTCGTCCGCCAGACCGAGGAGGGTTCGCTGCTGCTGGGCGACAGCAAGGAGGACATGGGCTTCGACACCCTGACCCAGACCCCCGCGATCATGCGGGCCATCGCCCAACGCGCGGTCCAGACCTTCCCGTGGATCGCCGAGCTCAACATCGTCCGGGCCTGGGCGGCGCTGCGCGTCATGTCGCCGGACGGCAAGCCGATCTACGACGAATCCGAGCGCTACCCCGGCGCGACCATCGCCAACTGCCATTCGGGGGTGACGCTCGCCGGCGCGCATGCCGGCCTGCTCGCCCCGATGATCGCGGCCGGCGCGCTCACGCCGGACCTGTCCCCCTTCAGCGCGAGACGCTTCGATGTTCAGAAGGCGGCCTGAGGCCCGTCCGGCCCCCGGGGACCGGCTGGTGGAGGTCTTCGTCGCGGGCCGGCCGGTCCGCGTGCCGGAGGGCGCCTCCGCGGCCGCCGCGGTCCTGCTCGCCGGCCTGCCCGCGATCCGCACCACCCCGGTCGGTCGCGCGCCGCGCCTGCCCTACTGCATGATCGGCGCCTGCTTCGACTGCCTCGCCGAGATCGACGGCGTGGCCAACCGCCAGTCCTGCCTCGTGCCGGTCGCCCCGGGCATGCGGATCGAGCCGCAGCGCGGCGCCCGCGCGGCGCGGATCGAGGACGCCGCATGAGCCATGATCTCGCCATCGTGGGCGCCGGCCCGGCCGGCATGGCGGCCGCCATCGAGGCCGCCGCCCTCGGCCTCTCGGTCGCCGTGCTGGACGAGCAGCCCGCCCCCGGCGGCCAGGTCTTCCGGGCGGTGGAGGCCGCCTCCGGGGACCCGGCGCTCGCCGGCGAGTTCCTCGATTCCGGCGGTGCCCTGGCGGCGCGATTCCGCGCGGCCCGGGGGATCGACTACCGCCCGCGAACCACCCTCTGGCACCTCGACCCGGATGCCGGCCTGCTGTCCGTGGCCTCGGCCGGCGCCACCGCGGAGATCGAGGCACGGCGCGTCCTCCTCGCCACCGGCGCCCAGGAGCGGCCGGTGCCGATCCCCGGCTGGACGCTGCCGGGCGTCATGAGCGCGGGCGCCGCCCAGATCCTGCTCAAGACCGCCGGCGCGGTGCCCGAGGGATCCGTGGTGATCGCCGGGCAGGGGCCGCTCTGCTGGCTGCTGGCCGTGCAACTCCTGCGCGCCGGGGTCGAACGGCTGACATTGCTCGAGACCGGCGCCGGCGGCGCCCTCCGGGACGCCCTGCGGGCGGGCGGCCTCTGGACCGGCCGCAGGCTCCTGACGAAGGGCATCGCCCTGATGCGCGAGACCCGGGCGCGGGGCCTCACCGTGGTCCGCAACGTCCGCGACCTGCGGGCCGAGGGCGACGGCCGGGTCTCGACGGTGCGGTGGCGCCAGGGGGGCCGCGAGCAGGTGCTTCCCTGCGACACGCTCCTCCTGCACGAGGGGGTGATCCCGTCGACCCACATCACCCGGGCGCTGGGCCTCGACCACGATTGGGACGACCTGCAGCTCTGCTGGCGGCCGCGCCTCGATGCCTGGGGCGCCACCAGCCATCCGAACCTGGCCGTGGCGGGCGACGGCGGCGGCATCGGCGGCTGGGAGGCCGCCGCGGCGGGCGGACGGCTCGCCGCCCTCGACGCGGCCCTCCGCCTCGGCCGGCTGGACGCCGCCGCCCGCGACGCCCGTGCCGCGGAGCCCCGGCGCGCGCAGCGCGCGGCCCTGGCGCTCAGGCCCTTCCTCGACCGTCTCTACCGCCCCGCCGCGGGCATTCTCGCCCCCGCCGACGACACGGTCGTCTGCCGCTGCGAGGAGATCACGGCCGGGCAAATCCGCGGGGCCGCGCGCCTGGGCGCCGCCGGCCCGAACCAGGTCAAGGCGTATCTGCGCGCCGGCATGGGCCCCTGCCAGGGCCGCATGTGCGGCACCGTCGTCGCCGGGCTGATTGCCGAGACCCGCGGCGCCTCCATGGAGACGGTCGGCGCCCTGCGCCCGCGGGCGCCGTTCAAGCCGATGACGGTGGGTGAATTGGCCAACGGGCGGCCGGACGCGATGCCGGAGCTGACCGCGTGAGCGCCGCGGACACCCCCCGCGCGGTGATCGTGGGCGGCGGCCCGGCCGGTCGCGCCGCCCTGGCCGAACTGCCCGGCGCCGTCCTGATCGCCCGGCCCGACGCCACGGCCTGGCACGCCGAGCCCGGCCGTGTCTGGGTCGAGGGCGACGGGCGGGTCTGGGCGGAGCCGTTCGACGTCCTGCTCGTCTGCGCCGACGAGCCGCTGCTGCTCGCGGCGCTCGGCTGCGCAATCTCGGACGGCCGGGTGCGCACCGACGCGGACGGTCGGACCAGCGTGCCCGGCATTGGGGCGGCCGGCCGCGTCGCGGGCGCGGCGACGGCACGGGCCGCGGAGCGGCAGGCGGTCGCCGCGGCCCGCGCCCTGCGCGCCGGGCCCCCGATCCAGCCGTCGCCGCCGTCGGCCGCGGACCCCGCCGTGACGCGGCTCGATCCGGTCGCCCTCGCGGCGCTGCTCGAACGGCCCGCCGGACCCGGGCGGACCGGGGCCGCGCTCGCGCAGGGTGCGATCCTCGGCGCGGTGGTGCCGGCCCGGCCCGTCGGTCTCGCGGCCCTGGCCGGCCTCGCCGCGACCCTGCCGGAGCCGGTCCCGCCGCAGGGGGACGAAGGCGCGCTCGCATGACCGATCCCGACATCCTCGTCGTCGGCGGCGGCCTGCACGGCCTGTCCGCCGCCCTGTTCCTCGCCCGAGCCGGTCGACGCGTCCGCGTGCTGGAGGCCCGACGGGTCGCGGCCCAGGCCTCGGGATACTCGGCGGGCGGCGTGCGCACGCTGGGCCGCCACATCGCCGAGGTGCCGCTCGCCCTGGAGGCGGTCGCGCGCTGGCACCGGATCGCGGACCTCGTCGGCGACGGCTGCGGCTTCCATGCCGCCGGGCAGGTCCGGGTGGCCGAGAACCGGGCGGAACTCGCGCTCCTCTCCGAACGGGTCGCGCGCCTGCAGGCCGGGGGCTGGACGCACGAGGAACTGGCCGACGCCGCGACCGTGCGCCGGCTGCTCCCCGCGGTCGCCGAGCACGTCGTCGGCGGCATCGTCGCGCATCGCGACGGCTTCGCGGCCCCCCTGCGCACGACGCTCGCCTTCGGCCGCGCCGCGCGGGCCGCCGGAGCCGAGATCGTCGAGGAGGCGCGCGTCACCGCCGTGGAGCGCCGTGCCGGGCGCTGGCACCTGCGGACCCGCGGCGGCGCGGCGCACGCCGCGCCCCTCCTGGTCAACGCCGCGGGCGCCTGGGGCGGCCGCCTCGCCCGCGCGGCCGGGGAGCCGATCCCCCTCGGCTTCAACGCCTTCCAGATGCTGCTCACCGACGCGCGGCCGGCGTTCCTGGCACCGGTGGTCGGGGCGACCGGCCGGCCCCTGTCCTTCAAGCAGTCCGAGAGCGGCCACGTGATGATCGGCGGCGGCCACAAGGGGCACGCGGATCTCGACACGGGCGCGGTGCAACTCGACGTCCCGCGCCTCGCCTACTCGGCGCGCACGGCCCTCGACCTGTTCCCGATCCTGCGCGGCGCGCGGATCGTGCATGCCTGGGCCGGCATCGAGGGCGTCACGCCGGACGAACTGCCGGTCATCGGCCGATCCGCCGTGGCGGACGGCCTGGTGCACGCCTTCGGTTTCTCCGGGCACGGCTTCGCCCTGGCGCCCCTCGTCGGCGAGATCGTCGCCGGCCTGCTGCTCGACGGCGCCGCGCACCACCCCATCGCGGCGTTCGCACCGGCCCGCTTCGGCCAGCCGGGCGCCGTGCCCGAGACCCAGTCGGCGCTGCTCCAGCCCGCCGGTTAGAACCCCCGCAAACGGAAGGACACGTTTCGATGATCCAGCGCCATATCCGCACGCCGATCATGCACCGCGTGGTGGAGCACGGCGGCGTTCTCTACTTCGGCGGTATCGTGGCCGAGGATCGATCGGCCGCGATGAAGGGCCAGACCGAACAGATCCTGGCGCGGATCGACGCGCTGCTCGCCGAGATGGGCAGCGACAGGACCAAGATCCTGACGGCCACGCTCTACATCACCGACATGGCGCTCAAGAACGAGATGAACGCGGCCTGGACCGCGTGGTTCGCGCCCGAGATCCTGCCGAGCCGCTCCACCATCGGCGTCGCCGAACTCGGCCCGCAGGTCCTGATCGAGGCGGTCATCACCGCGGCCCGCTGAGCCGTTTGGACGGGTTCATCGGACCTGCGATGGCCGGTCCCGGCCGCCCGGCCGCCGGGCCGGCGCCCCGGATCAGCGGCGGGAACGGCCCCGTCGCCGATCCGCCAGCCCGCCAAACCCAAGCGGGCGACGGGAAGACCTCCCCCGTCGCCCGATCGAAACGTCTTCAGCCGTCGCCGAGATGTAAGCCTTTGATTTCCGTGTGCTTCGCGGCGGATCAGCCACGGGGCGAAAGGCTGGCGGAGGGAGCGTCTGCCAAATCCGATCATCCGATCAGATCCGAGAGGGACCAAAATCGGCCGATTCGCTATTGCCGACCAAGAGGATAGCAGGGCTTCGACGCAGACGCGCTAGTCCGATACGATCCCGTAAGATCTACTTGCAGCTGATGCGCAATGTGGTACAAAATGTGGGGTGAGCGAGTTAGGCGGACCCGGCAATGGGTGGCAAGGGGCGGCATCCCGAAAAGGCACTGACGACCGTCCAGGTGCGGGCGCTGAAGAGCCCCGGCCGCTACGCCGACGGCCACGGCCTCTACCTCGTCGTCGACCCTTCGGGCGCCAAACGCTGGCTCCTGCGCATCGTCGTGCAGGGGCACCGACGCGACATCGGCCTGGGCGGCGCCGGCCTCGTCAGCCTCGCCGAGGCCCGGGAGAAGGCCCTCACCTATCGTAAGACCGCCCGCGACGGCGGTGACCCCCTGGCTGAGCGGGCGAAGGCGCGAGCGACCATCCCGACCTTCGCTGAGGCGGCCGAACTCGTCCATGCCGAGCACAAGGCGACGTGGAAGAACCCGAAGCACGCCGCGCAGTGGATCACCACCCTACGCACCTACGCCAACCCGCACCTCGGCGCGAAGCGCGTCGACCTGATCGAGACCCCCGACGTGCTGCGGGCACTCTCGCCGATCTGGCTGACGAAGGGGGAGACGGCCCGGCGGGTGCGCCAGCGGATCGGGACGGTGCTGGACTGGGCGAAGGCGGCCGGTCACCGCAGCGGCGATAATCCGGTCGATGGTGTCGTGAAAGGCTTGCCGAAGCAGAGCGAGCATCAGGGGCACCATGCGGCCCAGCCTTATGCCGAGGTTCCAGCCTTTGTTGCCCGGTTGCGGGCCATGTCCGGACAGGGCGAAGTCGGTCGCATAGCCTTCGAATTCCTGATCCTCACGGCTGCTCGAACCAGCGAGGTCTTGGGCGCCAACTGGTCTGAGATCAATAAGGCAGAGGCGCTATGGACTGTCCCGGCGGCGCGGATGAAGGCCGGGCGGGAGCACCGGGTGCCGCTGAGCGAACGGGCGCGCGAGGTCTTAGCCCGAGCACGGGAGTTGGGAGGCGGCAGCGCGTTGGTGTTCCCTGGGCGCGCGGGCGACCGGCCGCTGTCAAACATGGTATTTTTGATGGCGTTGCGACGGATGGGGGCATCGATCACCGCCCACGGCTTCCGGTCGTCGTTCCGGGATTGGGCAGCCGAGGCAACCAACCTCCCGCGGGAGGTGGCCGAGATGGCGCTGGCCCACACGATCGAAAACCGCGTTGAAGCCGCCTACCGGCGCGGTGACCTGCTTGAGAAGCGACGCGAGCTGATGGAACTATGGGGGTCTTTCTGCGACGCGGAATACTTGAATGCCTCTTGAACCGCCCAGGTCCGTTTACGCGTACATCGGCAGCAATCCAGGCCCAGGAATCTTTGACGACGAAAGAGTAAGGCAATGTACTAAACTCGCATATCGTTCGATCTGCAAATTTTTGCGCTCGCCGCCACCCGGTCAGGTTGGCACGGATTGGCGAAATGTAAAGACGACGCTACGCCCAGCATTGCTAGAGATAGTCCGGCATTATTGGGCGGACTGGGATTATGACCATCGTCTCGATCGTGCAAAGATCCGAGCCGACGTCAAGGCGTTCAGGAAAGCAGCTGCATCGATGCTTTGTGCGCTACGAGCGTTCGAGCTAGATGCGCGACAGACGATCAATCATCAAGCCGTCCCACATCTGCGTCGGAGAGGAGACAATGAAGAAGATGCCCTCTTGCAACTGCGAGATATGACCCTGCTTGTGGGTCGGGCATCACTTCCAATCGCCCGGGAGCCAAACGTAAGAGTTGGTAGAACTAGTCTCAGGAATGCCTGCCACCGATCGAGCGATTTGTGGAAAGAGTTATTCGATGGAAAGTTCTCAAGGAACTTTGTTATTCTACCGAAAAAGAGCGATAAATCAAGTAATATTCATCTGCAAGACTTCGTAAAGCGGGAACATCAGTTTGTACATTTAATTGCATATTGTCTAGACAGTCAAACGACAGCTAACCAGGTGAGGAGCGCCTTGAGCGCCGTCGCTGAGCGGCGCCCAAAAAAATAGGATTTCCTCTGACAAGTTTGTTCTATGACAAATTTGCTTGCGAGACCGTGCTTCTGATTATTTATGGACACTCCACGGATAACCGAGGAGATCCAATGAATTACAATACTGATTTGCCGCAGTCAGGTTTTGTCACGCCAAAGTGGGTGCAGCGTCGATATTCGATTTCCAATTCGACGATGTACCTCTGGTTGGACCTCAAGTGGCTGCCCCCGCTTCACCCGATAGGGAGGCGCGCCAAGCGATTCCGCGTCGAAGAGTTGCGTGAGTTCGAGCAGCGCCGCACGCAGGGAGGCGCTCAATGAGCGTCCCTCACTCGCACCAAAACGTCCGCGTCCTTCACTCGCCGGACGATGTAAAGTCCGAAAAAATCGGACTTCAGCTTCTGCATGTAAACGATCAAACGGCAAAGGTGTGCACACCGCTTGAATTCTACGCTCAAGTTGGGGCGCAGCGCGGTGGAAATGTCGTCGATTGTCTCACAGCGAGCAGTGCGGCCCACCTGAATATGGAGGCGTCGCATCACGAGCTTGGTCGCGCGCTGCTTTTCATCGGCTGGGAACTCACCAAGCGGGTCGTCGAAAATGACAGTGAATGGAAGAATATCTCTGAATTGTCGAGGTGGAAACACCGGCACATCAAGCCCACACTGAACGATGACGAAGGATCTCGGAGTCACTTTATTGCGAATTTTATGTTTTCGAATGGGAGCAGGCGTGGCGATGATCTTGCGGCTAAAAAGGGACGGGCCGTCGAATACCTAATTCGAAAGAATCGCACGGAACAAGAAGTGTTGGCTCAGCTAGTTCAGCCCGGTGGCATCGATCGCATCTACAAGATGGCCGTGACGGAATATCCTCGATCAGCTCGGCGGCGGAGAAGTGACGGAAAGACAGCGAGACCGATGCGGATAGTCGCCGTGTGCAGAAAATCTAGCAACGCAAGACGTAGTTTGTCTGACGATCAGAACATAGCGCAGCCGATCCAACTGAATGCACTGGACAGCGATCCCTTCGATTTGATCGATCCTATCGTATTTGCTCCCGGCGTGAATGAGCGTGCTGCATTTCTTGAGATGAATAGGGGCGACAAGCTTCTTGTGATGATCGAATGCACTGAACGCGACGGGGATCGTGTGGAGCTAGGCGCGAGCATCATTCGTCCCGTCTGCGAAGCAGAGTGATGCTGTGATCACCTCTAACGCGAGGGGGGGGCGACCTCCCTCGCGCGCTAATACCCCACCCGATTGAAGTCCCTACGACTAAAGAGGCAGAAACTATCATGACTAAGTACAGCACGTCTAGACAGCAGCCTAATCGTCATGGCTACCGCACTGCTTCCTCCAAGAGAAAATCTGCGAGTCGGCCGCGGTCGAGCAAGGTCGCGCGGGTAACTTCGGCCTCCGCCTTCGCCGAGTCCTCTTCTGAGGGATCATTTGATAGCCTCGCGCGCGCGGCGATGACCTACGCGAAGCGCGGCTTTCCCGTTCTTCCGCTCCACGCGATCCGTAACAAGGTCTGCACCTGTTCGGAGGGCGCCGCCTGCAAGCGACCGGGGAAGCACCCAATACTCGCGGGTGGCTACAAAGTAGCAACGATCAACGAGAATGAGGTCAGGCAGATCTGGTGCGATAATCCTGACGCCAACATAGGTATCGCCATGGGTCAGGCTTCTGGGCTCGTCGCGATCGATGTCGATCCTCGCAACGGCGGGGGAGCCACCTTCCGGCAGCTCAGTGCCGAGCTAGGCCGACTTCCGCGTACGGTTCGCATGCGAACCGGAGGTGGCGGGAGCCATCGTGTCTACCGTTGCCCGGATACCCCTACGAAAACGAAACACGGGGCTGCCGGCATCGACTTCCAGGCGGACGGGTCGTTCATTGTGGTCCCGCCAAGCCTGCACGCCTCGGGCCGCCGTTACCGCTACCGAGAGGGACGCGATCCGCTCTCGATAGACGTAGCACCCCTCCCGAGGGCGTGGCTCGACCGCCTACAGGGCGGCACATCATCCGAACCGGAGCCAGAGACTAGCGCATCAGAACGCTTGATTCCCGAGGGCGAGCGCAACACCCGCCTCACCAAGCAGGCCGGCGCAATCCGCCGCGCAGGGGCGTCTGAGGCAGGGCTGCTGGCCGCCCTCAAGGCCGAGAACGCCGCATGCTGCCGGCCGCCGCTCGACGACCAAGAGATCGCTGGGATCGTAGCCAGCGTGCTGCGGTACCCGGTCGGGCCGATGGACGGCGACCAGGCTGAGGCTGTCATGCAAGCAGTCCTCGACCAGCACTTTGCCGGCGGCGCTCACCTGCTCCGGGCCTTCGACGGGCGCTTCTGGTGGTACGATGGCCGATGTTGGGCACCCCTGAGTGAGAAAGTGCTCGAGGGCCGCATTCTCACGACGATCCAAGGACTCCCCCTTCGTCCGAAGGGGCAAACCGCGCCGCTGATTGGCCAGGTTGTCAGGCTGATTGGGGCGAAGGTCGCGGCGGATGGTGACGTGCTGCGGTTCATGGCCCCCCCTCTGCCGGTCATCAATTGCCGCAACGGCGAGCTCTGGATCAAGGACAATGGGCGGCCCGAGCTTCGCCCTCATCGAGCCGACTCTTTCCTGAGGCACTGTCTCGATGTTGACTATGACCCGCTGGCGGTCAGCGCCGACTACGACGACGCGATCAAGGGGATCTTCGCCAAGGCGAGTGACCCGGCCGCGATGGTGCGGCTATGGCACGAACTCATGGGCTATATGCTGCAACCCGGGCGGCCGATCCCCCTCATTACGCTGGGCTGGGGTGGCGGTAATAACGGCAAGACTAAGCTTGTCGAGACGTTCGTGCGGTTAGTCGGACGCGAGTTGATTGTGGCCATGCCGATCGGGGACATCGACAAGAGCCGGTTCACCGGTGGCAACCTTCTTGGCAAGCTCGCGATCATCGACGACGACGTGAAGGCTGGCACCCGTTTACCCGACGGGCAACTGAAGCGCCTGAGCGAGGAGAAGACGATCACGGGCGAGAACAAATTCGGGCCGCCGTTCACCTTCACGGTGCGGACTGCCATTCTGATGCTCTTCAACCCCCCGCCCACGCTCGCCGACCTCTCGCACGGCATGCAACGGCGCCTGATCGTGGTGCCTTTCGCTCGGAAGTTCTCTGATCAAGAGGCCAACTCGAAGCTATTCCCGCAGATCTGGGCCGAGGAGATGCCGGGCGTGCTCAACCGCTACCTCGACGGGCTGCGGCAGGTGATACGTCGGGGCTGGCGTTTCGAACCGCCCGCGGACTCCCTGGATGCCAAGGCGGAGCTGCTGAAGGCCGCCAATCCCGTCCCGGCCTTCCTGGCCGAGCGATGCGAGGAGGCCGGGAGCGCCTACGTCCAGGCGCTGTACAAAGCCTACCGGGACTGGGCCCATGCGGCCGGGATCACGATCGCTCAGCAGCGCCTCGGGTTCCAGCGCAACCTTGAGAGCCTCGGCTACAAGGTCGGGCGCGGCAATCAGGGGCCGAAGATCCAGGGGCTGCGTCTGCGTTCCTGACCCCCTCGTTCCGCCGGCCAAGCCATGTTGTTTGTGTTTTTGGTCGGCGGTGACGAAAGTGAAGCTTCAGCCATCAACCCATGACATGACTAGCTATTACACCAAATTATCAAACAAAAAATTTACTCGGCTGTTAAAAATTACTATCACTTTCATCACTACGGACTGAGATCATCGAGAATGGGGTTGGCCGCCTATTTTGGGATTGTGACCAAGAAAAATAACCCCTGTTACGGAGGCGGTTTCAAAGATCGCGGCCTCAAGCGAGCTGACGTAGGATCTCCGCCAATCGGCGCATTGGCAACATGGCTGATAACGAGGAACTCGCCGTCGCCTATGATTAGCCCACGCTTGTCAGCGAATGAGCGCCGCCCCAAGCCCCGATCGACGCAGATGCGGGGCTTCCGTCATGCTTATGGCGCAACCCGAGTTCTCGTAGGAGTTCGACCCCGATTGTGACCGACCGGCTTGCCCCTAATCTGATGCCGGGGTCGACAACAGCGGCATTTCCGAGCCCCGCATCCGCGTCGATCGGGGCTTGGGGCGGCAGATCGAATTTTGCTGCACCACCCTGACCTGAGGCATGACATTAGGTTTCGAGCACTTTCCTAGTCGAGGTGCTTGGCCTCCAGGGACTTCTCAATCTGGTACCCGATGCGCTTGCTCAGCATCTCTGCCGTCCCTCACCCTGAGGCCGGGACCGAGGAGGTCGTGACGATTAGGTCCTTTGTCGACTTGACGGCCGTGCGAGCGCGGGAGGACGGTCCGGGTAAGGTTCGAAATGAACCGCGTCCGGGAGGACCCAAGATGCCAACCACACGTCGCGAAGTGTTGGGCGCGGGCGCATCCCTCGCGTTGGGTGCCCTACCAACAATCTCCACCGCCCAGATCGTCGGTCGCGGGGCGAGCGCGCAGCCGGACTGGGACGCAGGTGAGGTCGACCACCTCCTACCGACGAGCAGCCACGACCGCATCCTGATCAAGGCATCCTTCCGCCAGTCCCTCGATGGCACCCCGGCAATGCTGGTCGGCGATCGGCGCATCCCCGGTCAGCGCACTGACACCCGCGGCGCCTTCTGGCAGTTCCAGGCCGACGACCTAAGGCCAGGCACCGAGCACCAGCTCGCGCTGATCGGCGGGGATGGCCGGGCCTTGTGCCAGCCTTGGACCCTCACCACGATGCCAGCACCTGACGACCGGCCCGAAAAGCTGCGGCTGCTGGTCTATTCCTGCGCCGGCGGCCATGACCTGTTCGCGAAGGCCGGCACCGGCTTCGAGTTCCTATCGGCTGCGGTCCGTCAGCGCCTCCTGCGTCGCGGCTTGTCGTTCGCCCCCGACGCGCTGATCGCCAACGGCGACCACGTCTAC
Source organism: Methylobacterium sp. J-026 (assembly GCF_022829585.1). Taxonomy (GTDB): domain Bacteria; phylum Pseudomonadota; class Alphaproteobacteria; order Rhizobiales; family Beijerinckiaceae; genus Methylobacterium. The sequence goes on along the minus strand of NZ_JAKSYC010000305.1, from coordinate 13,378 downwards.
TGGGACCTGCTCGCCCCCCGCGCCGCGCCCAAGCTCGGCGCCAACCCGGCCGCGCTCGCCTATGCCCGGTTCGACCGGTCGGCCCCACTCCTCGGCGGCGGCAACGAGGCCGCGTTGCTCAAGGCCGCCGGCGAGCAGATCACGCCGCTCTACGGCACGCTGTGCCGCTCGACGCCTGTGTTTTTCCTGCAGGATGATCACGACCACTTCGACAACGACGAGGCGACCGACGCCGCCGTCACTTTCCCACCCGACACCTTTATGCTGGAGGCCGCCCGGGCCACGCAGCGGCTGTGGTATCCCGAGTTCCTACCCGATCCGAACCGACCCGCCGGGTTGCCCGGTGCCGACCGACCCGACCGACCGTCCTCGCGACCATCGGGTTTATCCGAGAGCTTCGGGACACTACGCTATGGGCGATTGGCCGAGGTCCTACTCTACGACGTGCGTCGCACCTTGACGCTGGCCGGTCCGACGGCGGTGTTCGTGGCGCCCGAGGTCGAGGGTTGGCTGAAGGCCCGCGCGGCGGCCCGAGAAGTCTCGCACGTGGTCAGCGTGCCCTCGAACCCGCCGGGCTGGAGCGCGGGGAAGTGGGGTGAGTGGTATCCCGATCTTTTGGGGCCGGACGGGAAGCTGTCGGTGGCCAAGCCCAAGCCCTACTGGCAATCCGGCTGGCTAGCCCAACACGACCGGCTGATGCAGTCGCTGGCCGCGATGCCCGAGCGGATCCCGCTGGTGGTGAGCGGCGACCTGCACGCGATCGGCGAGGGCAACATGCGGCGCAGCGGCCAGCTTGATTTCTCGGCCAAGCCGGTCGTCGCGGTCCTGCCTGGCCCGCTCGGCACGAGCACGGGCGGCTGGCCTTCGGAGTTCCGCGGGGTCGGGGCGCTACCTCCGAACCACCTCGACATGGAGGAAACCCTAAAACCGATCGAAGAGAACGGCTTCATGATCATGGACTTCACGCCCGAGACGGTCACCTTGCGCTACTTCAAATGGAATCCGAAAACGGATCCGATCGAGGCGATCGATACGCTGCAGCCGTTTAAGACGACCGAACTGCGCCGCGCGTGATTGCTGTTCCTCTCGGAATATGAGCGGGCTGGGGGCTTCACCTGGCGGCTGACCACCGACCAGCATCCTACTGCGCTTCGATAATATGGAGCGGCTTGATCGAACTTCTGAGAAGAGTGGAAATCGGAGGTTAGCCCAACACTTAGAAGCGGACCTTCGGCTTTGCGCCCATTGCTGCCGTACAACTGGCCCGACTTGCAGCCCGATAGCTGCCATAGTGATGATGTAGACACTCATCGATTGGGATTGGCAGCGCGTGGTACGTCTCAACGAAATTCGAGCCGGTGAAATTGCCGTCGCGGAGCCCCAGCAATTCGATGCCGGGCTGATCTACATCGGTCGTGTTCATACGCCTTGGACAGACCGCCTCGCTTGCCCGCGACAGGGACGCTCGGATGGCCCCCTCTGCCGAATAGAGCTTTTCGAGCCGTGGGTTGCTGCCCTGGACGGGCTTGAGGCCTACGCTCGAATCGAAGTGCTGTATTGGCTCGACGCCTCCCGTCGCGACCTCGTGCGCCAGAGCCCAGCCGACGATGGGACGACACGTGGCACTTTCGCTCTGCGCTCGCCTGTTCGGCCGAACCCCATCGGGACATCGGTCGCCACGCTCATCGGCATCGCGGGTAACATCCTGACCGTCAGGGGCCTCGATTGCCTGGACGGGACACCGCTCCTTGACCTTAAGCCAGATCGGTCCCTCTTCACACCGATCGCCCCGCCGCAGCATGGCGATTTCCAAACCGACGACTGACGTCTTGGCCGCAGGCACGAAATGCGTTTGCCAGGGATGATCCGAACAGCTGATCGGTTATATCCATATGGATATAGCGCCGTTTAAGCCGTCCGGAGCCCTCCTTGACCGACTTCCTTCTCCCTTCGCCGATGCGTTTCCTCCGACACGCGGCACTCCTCGGATGCCTAACCCTAGGCATGACGAGCGGCGCCTGGGCGGAACCCGTGCGGGTCTACGCGGCCGGCAGCCTTGTCGCCGCGCTCAAGGACGTGATCGCCGCCTCGGGCCTGCCCGCGGAGGCGGTAGCCGCGCCGACCTTCGGGCCGGCCGGCCTGCTACGCCAGCGAATCGAGGCTGGCGAGAAGGTGGACCTCTACTTGTCGGCCGATTTCGCCGGCCCACGCCGCCTCGCCGCTGCGGGCAAAGCCCAAAACGTCGTGCCGTTCGCCCGCAACAGGTTGTGTGTGTACGCCCGCGCTGACCTCGGCCTGACGTCCGACAACCTCCTCGACCGCCTTCTCAATCCCGACCTACGGCTCGCGACTTCGACACCCGGCGCCGATCCCGGCGGCGACTACGCCTTCGCTGTGTTCGACCGGGCTGATGCCGAACATCCCGGCGCCAAAGCCGTGCTGGAGAAGAAGGCGTTGAAACTGCTCGGCTCGCCCAACACGATGGTGCCTGTCGCGGGCCGTAGCCCCGCCGCTACGGTCTTCCTCGGAAACAACGCCGATGCGCTGCTTTACTACTGCAGTGGCCAAAGCGGTACGATGAAGGAGGCGCCTGGCCTCAGCCTCGTGCAACTCCCACCCAGCCTGTCGGTGCCGGCGACCTACGCCATGGCGCTGATCTCCGACAACCCGGACGCGGCGCGTCTCGCCCTGTTCCTCGTCTCCGAGAAGGGGCAGGCGATCCTCGCCCGCCACGAACTCAGGCCGATCAGCGGGCCGTGAGGCAGTCGGGACAGGCAGCCGACGCGGCTACTCCGCCGGGTGCAGATCGAGCTTGATCTGCGGGCTCGGCGCGCGGCCGATCTCGATCGTCACCGAGCCGGCGTCGAGTGCGAAACGCAAGCTCTTGCGGACCTCCGGGCAGCCGGCCTTACCGCTGATGCGCTCGGGCTTGAGCGTCGTGCGCCCATCCTGACTGACGTCGATCCAGGCATCCTCCGACAGCGTCAGTTGATAGGTGCCGGCGGATGGCACCGTGGCCGTGATGAAGCCAGCGAACGTCCCCGGCTTCGCGGTCCTTTCGGATTGAACCGGCAGTGTTACTTCTGCCGCCGGCTTCAATGACACCTGCGCGGCCCCCTTCCCGCCCGGCAGAGCCGATCCAGATGCGAGCTCGGCCAAGTCGGGTGACGTGAACGCAGCACGATCCCGCGCCACCGACCATGCGAAGCTCGCGCAGGCCGGTGGATCCTCAGCCGCCGCCGGACCGATGCAGCAGACCGCTAATGCGACGGTGAGAAGGACGCGGGATCCAGGCTTCATCAGTCGACGGCAACCATGACGTCGGACGCCTTGATCACGGCGTAGGCAGAACCGCCGACCGTGAGATTGAGACTGTCGACGGCCTCGTTGGTCACGGCGGCGGTGACGACCTGGCCCGGCATGATCTCGATCTTGACGTGCGCCGTGGTGGCGCCCTTCTCGATCGCGGTCACGGTGCCCTTGATGATGTTGCGTGCGCTGATCTTCACGGTGTCCGCCTTCCTGGCCCTTTTCGGGCTACTGGTTCTTGCCACCATCGATGACGCTGAAGCCCTGAGCCTCGAAGAACGGCTTGGCCGCAGCGCTACGGAGATAGTCCAGGAAGCGCTTCGCCCCGTCGCCCTTCGCGTCCGCGGTGACGGCGAACGGGTACACCACCGGGGGGTGGCTGTCCGCCGGAAACACCCCCACGACCTTCACGCCGGGATCCGATTTCGCATCGCTCTCGTAGACGACGCCGAGCGGCGCCTCGCCGCGCGAGACCAGAGCCAAGGCCGCTCGAACGTTGTCGCTCAGAGCCAAACGGGGTTGGATGCTCCCCCACAGGCCGAGCTTCTCGAAAGCGGTTTTCGCGTACTTGCCGATCGGCACCGAGTTGACCTCGCCGGTGGCCAGCCGTCCATCGTGGCCGAGCGCCTTGGCGAAGCCCTCCGGCGTGAAAGCGACCGTGCTTTCCTTGGCGTCGCGCGGCGCGATCAGGACGAGCCGGTTGCCGAGCAGGCTCACCCGCGTGTCCGGACGGATGAGGTTCTTCTTAGCGAGATAGTCCATCCATTCGAGGTCGGCTGAGGCGAACAGGTCGGCCGGCGCTCCAGCTTCGATCTGCCGGGCGAGCGCGGACGACGCCGCGTAGCTCGATCGGACATCAATCCCCGACTGCGCCCTGAACGCCTTGCCGGCATCATCGAGGGCATTCTTAAGGCTGGCTGCCGCAAACACCGTCGTGGTCTCGGCCGCTTGTGCCGCGCCTGCGGCGAGGAGCAGGGCGGCGATCAGGCTGGATCGGATCAGGCGGTGCATGCGGAGGCGGTTCCTGTTCAGGTGCGGGGATGGTGCGTCGACGATATGGTTCAAGCCGCCTTCGGCAGCGAGGCCATGTCGATGACGAAGCGGTACTTCACGTCGCTCTTCAACATGCGCGTGTAGGCCGTCTCGATCTGATCGATCGGGATCATCTCGATATCGGCGGTGATGCCGTGCTCGCCGCAGAAATCGAGCATCTCCTGGGTCTCCGCGATGCCACCGATCAGCGAGCCCGCGAAGTTGCGCCGGCGCCAGATCACGCTGAATACCTCCACCGGCAGCGGCTTCTCGGGGGCGCCGACTTGCACGAGCGTGCAGTCTCGCTTGAGCAGGGCGAGGTAGGCGTTGATGTCGTGCTCGGCCGCCACCGTGTCAACGATCAGGTCGAAGCTCTCGGCCTGCGCCGCCATGGCGTCGGGGTCCTTCGAGATCACGACCTCGTCCGCCCCGAGCCGCTTGGCGTCGGCCTCCTTGCCCGGCGAGGTGGTGAACAGGACGACACGGGCACCCATCGCGTGCGCGAGCTTCACGCCCATGTGGCCGAGGCCGCCTAGGCCGACGATGCCGACCTTCTTGCCGGGCCCGGCACCCCAGCGCTTGAGCGGCGAGTAGGTGGTAATGCCCGCGCACAGCAGCGGTGCGACGCCAGCGAGGTCGAGACCCTGCGGCACGCGCAGAACGAAGTGTCGCTCGACCATGATGTGGCTGGAGTAGCCGCCGAACGTGTTGGCACCGGTGCCCTGCTCGGGGCCATTGTAGGTCGCGGTGAAGCCGGGCTGGCAATACTGCTCCAGACCCTCCCGGCAGCTCTCGCATTCCCGGCAGGAGTCGACCATGCAGCCGACCGCGGCGAGGTCGCCCGCTTTCAGGTCCGATACCTCATCTCCGACACGGGTGACTCGCCCGACGATCTCGTGGCCGGGCACGCAGGGATAGAGGGTGTTTTGCCACTCGTTGCGGACCTGATGCAGATCCGAGTGGCAGACGCCGCAGTACAGGATCTCGATCTCGACGTCGGTGGGACCCGGCTCACGGCGCTCGAAGCGGAAGGGGGCGAGCGGTGTCTCGGCAGTCTGAGCGGCGTAGCCGGTGCACTGGAACATGCTCTCTCCTGATCGCGCGGGATCGACGGGCCTGGCGTTGAAGGCTCCCGAGGCCTCGTCCATCGAAGCGCTATATACGATCATACATAACCGCGGGTAGTGCTGGCCGGGACCCCGACATGCGTTCCGGAGGATGAAGACGTGCAGGCGACGAGCCCATTGAAGGGCGGTGGCGCCGCCCTGGTCGAGATCGGGACGGCGCTGGACCGGATGGCGGCTGTGTTACGTCCGGGGGGTACTGCGAGCGTCCTCCTCGACGACGCGCTCGGCCGTGTGGCGGCCGCCGACCTGCCCGCACGGCTCGACGCGCCGCCGTTCGCAGTCGCGGCGATGGACGGTTACGCCCTGCGCTGGATGGATACAGCGGCACCCTTGCAGTGTGTCGAGACCATCAAGGCCGGTGATCGCGCCCAGCTTCCGATCCTGCCCGGCACCTGCCACCGGATCTTCACCGGAGCGCCTGTACCACCGGGGGCCGATACCATCGTCGTCCAGGAACTCATCGCGGAGGTCGACGGGCGCGTCGTCGTCCTGCCGGGCGCCGAGCCGCATCGCCATATCCGGGCTGCAGGGAGCAACTTCAAGGCGGGACAGCCGGTCGTCTCGTCAGGACATCGGCTGAACGCGCGCGACATCGGGCTGCTGGCTGCGTCTGGATACTTGCACGCCCCCGTTCGTCAGCGGCCCCGTGTCGCCGTCCTTTCCACGGGCGACGAGCTGTCCGAGGCTCTGACGCCCGGCGGCGGTGCCCAGATCATCGACGCCAACCGGCCGGCCCTGCGAGTCCTGATCCGCGCTTGGGGCGGCGTCCCGCACGATCTTGGGATCGTTCGCGATGACCCGGATGCCCTCGCCCGCGTTCTCACGAGCCTGGATGCCGACCTTCTCGTTACGACGGGCGGCGCGTCCGTCGGCGCCTTCGACTTCGTAGGCCCGACGCTTGGACGGCTGCCTTTCGAGGCCGCCTTCCAAAAGGTCCGGATGCGACCGGGCAAGGCGACGTTGTTCGGAACCCTTGGATCACTCCCGATCCTCGGCCTGCCCGGCAATGCCTGCGCTGCGATGACCGCCGCGCTCGTGTTTCTCAGGCCTGCTCTGTCGTTGCTCAGCGGCGCTGGCCGCCGGAATACGGAGCATGAGCGGGCGATCCTCGCCGCCCCTATCGCGGCCGTTGGGCCACGTACGACCTTCCTGCGCGGTCGTCTCGACCGAGAGGCCTGCGGCAGCCTCCTCTTCACCGTCCTGCCCTCGCAGGACAACGCGATGCTGTCGGGCTTGGCGGCCGCCGACGCCGTGGCCGTAAGGCCGCCGGACGCGCCCGCGGCACAGACCGGCGACAGCGTCGAGATCATCCGGTTCGACACCGCCGCCGGCTTCTGATGATGCTGCCACCGACCCCTTGCGGATGCGGGGTCGGCAGACACCTTAGAGCGCGCCGAGGCGCGTCGTGATCGCCTTCGTCTCCAGGTAGTTCGACAGCACCGCCTGACCCATCTCACGGCCCCAGCCGGACTGCTTGTAGCCGCCGAACGGCAGCGCCGCGTCGAAGACGTGGTAGCAGTTTACCCATACCGTGCCCGCCCGAAGCCGGTGGGCGATCTGCTGGGCGCGGCCGGTATCCTTGCCCCAGACGCCGGCGGCGAGCCCGTAGACCGTGTTGTTGGCCTCGGCGATCAATGCGTCGTCGACCTCGTCGAAGGGCGTGGCGACCAGCACCGGCCCGAAGATCTCCTCGCGCACCACCTTCATGCCGGGGTTGGTGTCGGTCAGGATCGTCGGCGGGACGAAGTAGCCTTTGCCGGAGGGCACAGCATTGCCGCACGAGATCGCCGTCGCACCCTCGGTACGGCCGGCTTCGAGGAAGCCGTTCACCCGCTCGTACTGCACGGAGGAGACGAGCGGTCCCATCTCGGTGCCGTCGTCGAGCCCGTGGCCGAGCTTGATTTTGCCGGCCTCGGCCGCGATGCCCTCCACCACCTTGTCGAAGATCGAGCGATGCACGAACAGGCGCGAGCCGGCGTTGCAGCACTGGCCATGATTGAAGAAGATCGCCGCGTTGGCGCCCGGGATCGCCAGCGACAGGTCGGCATCGGGCAGGATGATGTTCGGCGACTTGCCGCCGAGCTCTAGCGACATGCGCTTCAGGTCACCAGCAGCCGCCTTGACGATCAGCTTGCCGACCTCGGTAGAGCCGGTGAACGCGACCTTGTTCACGTCCGGATGGCCGGCGAGCGCCGCGCCCGCGGTCTCACCGAAGCCTGCGATGATGTTGACGACGCCGTCCGGTAGTCCGGCCTCCTGCATGAGCTCGCCGAGGCGCAGCGCCGAGAGGGGCGTCTCCTCTGCGATTTTCAGGACGACCGTGCAGCCAGTGGTAAGCGCAGGCGCCAGCTTCCAAGCCGCCATCAGCAGGGGGAAGTTCCACGGGATGATCTGGCCGACGACGCCAATCGGCTCCGGCCGCGTCACCGAGAAGAAATCCAAGCCTGGCGCTGCGAGCGCCGAGATCGGGATCGACTTGCCCTCGATCTTGGTGGCCCAGCCGGACATGTAGTGGAACATGTCGGCCGAGAGAGTGACGTCCGCAGCCTTAGCGTCCGCCTTGGGCTTGCCGTTGTCGATGGCCTCCAGCGCGGCCAACTCGTCGGCATGCTCCAGGATTAGGTCGCCGATCCGGTGCAGCAGGCGGCCGCGGGCGGAGGGCGTCATCCTCGACCAGGGGCCGCTCTCGAAGGCCCGGCGGGCCGCCTTCACGGCGGCATCGACATCGGCCTTGTCACCCTCGGCGACCTTGGCGATGACCTCGCCGGTCGCGGGATCGGTGACGTCGAAGGTCTTGCCGGACTGGGCGGGTACCCACTTGCCGTCGATGAGAAGCGTACGGTCCTTAGATAACCAGTCGCGGATCGCGGGCGGGATGGTCGGCGAGAGGGCCGGAATGTCGGCACGGACGTTCATGGCTCGTTATCTCCCTGTTACCATCGCATATCGGGGCAGAGGCCAGCCATGAGTCTCGGACGGCATGCATCCACGCGATGTATCCAACAGGATATAGCGAATGAACGCACGAGCAACCGTGCTCGCGCATAGGAGCGGCGCGCGCAGATGGCCGTGACGCGGTGGAACCGAGGGATGCGGTAATGGCCCGGTTGAGCATTCGGATCGACTTGGCGCCCGACATCCGTATCGGACCGGGCAAGGTGCAGCTCCTAGAGATGGTGGCGGAGCACGGCTCGATTTCGGCGGCCGGACGAGCCCTTGGCATGTCATATCGACGGGCGTGGATGCTGATCGAGGAGATGAACTCCGGCTTCGGCCAGCCCGTGGTAGAGTCGCAGATCGGCGGGAAAGCTGGCGGGGGCGCGCGGCTGTCTGCCCTCGGGACAGATCTCGTCGCCCACTACCGTGCCATTGAGCAGGCAGCCGAGCGGGTGGCGTCACCCTTCCTGGCGCGGATCGCCCCGGCCGTGCGCAGGGAGACCTGACAGGCGGATCCGGACCGGAACTGTCTCTTTCCCGTCGAGCCGCCCCAAGGCTGGCCAAGCCCCCGAGTTGATCGGTATATTTCTCCGACTATAACGTGCACGCAGTCTGGATAGCCCGGTGTGCGCTCGGATGGTCGTCGATCGCACCGGGCAGCCCCCGCCGGAAGGAGGGCCATATGCCGCTCGTGACGCGGGTATCGGGCGAGGCGAGCTCGGACGGCAGACGTGTGCGCCTGCAGATCGTCGTCGACGATGACGAGGTGAACGAGATCGTCCTCGCCCGCGACGACGTGCAGCCCATCGTCGCGCTGCTGATTACCCTGGGCCGCCAAGCTCTGAGCCTGAGTGGATCGGATCAGGAGCCTTGCGTCACGACGACCCGGCCGTTTCCTGTTGATCTGATAACACTGGGCGGGGACGGGCGCGGTGATCCGGTCCTCGTCTTTAACGTCGGGGCCACGGCGTTAGCCTTCAACTTCGCGCACGATCAGCTCGCAGAAATTGGACGTACGCTTCTGACCGCCAGTGCCCGGCCGACCGAGCCTTGCAACTAACCCCGGACGGACTCGCCCGCATATCGTGACGCGGGTCCCCCTTTGCAGACCTGACAAGTTTAGGCAGAGTGCTATATACGAATGAATATAGCGCTCTGGGAGACGCTGGTGCCTCCATTCGCTCACCTCGACGGTCCTGCACTGCGGACCCTCTCGTCGGCCGGGCACCCGCCGTTCGTGCCGCCTCAAGTCGCCGATCCCGCGGACAAGCCGCGTGACCGCATCTGGGAACTGGCTGAGACCCTGCACTGCTCGATCGTCGGTACCTGCCTGACCAATGCCGAGGCCCGCGCGATCCTTGCCAAGCTCGGTCGGCCGGACGCACGAACCATCACCGAGCACCGATTGCACGGCGAGATCGTCCAGATCGCTGGGAGGAAGGACGGTGGTGGTCGGCTGCTACAAAAGGCACTGGACCGGCGTCACGCGCGGGATATCGACCGCTTTGCCGAGGCCCGTACGGCCGAGGCCGTGCGAGCGCTTTGGAAAGCCTCTGTCGAGCGTGGCGAGATCCCGGGCGCCTACTGGGCAGCGATTACGCATCCGGCGACCGATTGGGCTCTGGTGCAGGACGTCTTTGGCGAGGTGCACATGCTCTCGCATCTCGTTGGGCAGTCGAACCGAGCCGACATCTGCCGCCTGCGCCAGCTGGAAGCCGATCTGGCCGAGCGAGACGAGCGAATTGCCGCCCTGGAACGCCGTGCTCTCGATCTGATGGAGCAGCGCGACGGCTTGAACATGCGCCAACGTACCATTGAGGCAGAGCAGGCGCTTTCCCGAGTTGCTGCCGCGCGGCCATTGGAAGCTGATGTCACGGCTATAAAGGCGCTGACCGCGCAACTGCAGCGCGAGCGCGCCCACGCGGACGCCCTCGAAGAGAGGGTTGCCGTGCTGATGCACGCAGCGGGCAAGCTAAGTGCCGACTTGCAGGCGGAGGCTGAGCGTCGTCGGGCGGTCGAGTCGGAGCTGGGCGCGGTCGAGGCCATCTTGGCTGCAGCTGACGAACCTACCGGCACCGGGACATCGTCCAGCTTCGCGGATATGGACGCCCCCCTGGCGGGCCGGATTCTACTCTACGTCGGAGGGCGTCCGCGCCAGGTGGCACGGCTGCGCCAATTCGCTGAGGCGCGCGGCGGGCGGCTCCTGAGCCACGACGGCGGCATCGAAGACAGCATGGCGTTGCTGCCTGGCCTCGTCAGCCGCAGCGAGCTGGTGCTGTTCCCGGTCGAATGCGTCAGCCACGAGGCGACGGGGGTGTTGAAGCGAGTCTGCGAAACGAGTGGCAGGCCGTTCAGGCCAGTGCGCAGCGCCAGCCTTGCGAGCTTCGTCCACGCGGTCGGGAACGCCGAGCCTCACGCCGACCGCTTCTAAGGCTTGGGCTCGCTTGCGGCTTACCTAGCCGCGGATGCAAGCGGTCGCGCGTCAGCACCCGCGAGCGATGCTTGTGAGCAGGCGCCGCCGCCATCTGATTGCAGCACCGTCCCGACGTCAGGCCGCCTCCATCGTCGTCGCGTCGGCTTCGGCCCGCATCCACACGGCCGTGTCGTGGAAGACCGCGCCCCCCGACGGGAGAGCAGCCTCGTCCGAGGTCAGCACGTTTATGCCGTGCTCCGGCACCTCGAAGGCGTCGGCGGGCCAGATGCTCTCCACCACCACGGTGCCCGGCCGCTGTCCCGGCATATGACGGGCGTGCAGGACCACCTCGCCACGATCGTTACCGAGGCGGGTGAGCGCCCCGTCAGCAATTCCGAAGCGCAGGCCATCCTCCGGGGCGATCAGCACCTGCGGGCGCCCCTCGCGCTTGCGGGCGTTCGGCGTCTCCGTGAAGGTCGAGTTCAGGAACTGCCGGGCCGGGGCGGTGACGAGGCGCAGGGGGCGATCGCCGGTCGCCCCGTCGATCAGCGGCAGCCAATCCGGCAGCGGGGACAGCCGGCCCTCCGTATCCCCCAGCGCCCGCCAATCGGCCCGAAAGCGGAACCGGCAGTCTGGATGGGCGAACCCATCGAGGAAGTGGGCGGATCGGAACGGCAACTGGACGTCCAGCCAACGCCGCTCCGCCAGCTCGGCGGCGGACGGATAGCCGGAGGCGCGCAGCGTGGCATCCGCCAGCTCCAGGGCAGTCATCGCGAAGGTCGGGTGGTCGAGGCCGAAACGCCGCGCCAATGTGCACACGAGGTCGTGGTTGGAGATCGCCTCGCCGGGCGGGTCGATCGCCGCCAGTCCGATCTGGATGTGGCTATGGCCCATCGCTTGGTAGATGTCGTCGTGCTCTAGGAACATCGTCGCCGGTAGCACGATGTCCGCGTAGCGGGCCGTCTCGGTCATGAACTGCTCGTGCACGACGGTGAACAGGTCCTCGCGCATCAGCCCCCCGCGGACCCGGTTGCTGTCTGGACAGACTGAGGCGGGATTGCCGCTCTGCACAAGCAGAGCATAGATGCCGGGGCCGCCGTGCAGCGCATCCGCATCGCCGGCCAGGACGCTGGCGATGCGGCTCATGTCGAGTTCCCGGATCGCGGGGTCCCGGAGCGACGTGCCCTCGATCAGCGACTTGTCCCAGGCGAAGATGCCCTTGTTGGTGAACAGCGCGCCGCCGCCCTCGTACCGCCACTTGCCGGTGACGGTGGGCAGACATGTCACCGCGTGCATCGCCGCGGCGCCCCCCCGCCCGCGGGTGAAGCCGTAGCCGCAGCGGATATAGGCCCGGGGCGTACCGTTGTAGAGCGCCGCGAACGCCTCGATCTCCGCGACGGTCAACCCGGTGATCTCGGCCGCCCAGGCGGGCCCACGCGTCGTCAGATGCGCTTCGAGCGCCTCAGGATCGTCGGCGTAGTCCGCCATGTAGGCTCGGTCGGCATGGCCGTCCCGGAAGGCGCAGTGCATCACCGCGCAGGCGAGCGCCGCGTCTGTCCCGGGCCGGACGGCGAGATGAAGGTCAGCCGCCGCCGCGGTGCCGGTGCGGTACGGGTCGATCACGACGAGCTTCGCGCCGCGCTCCTTTCGGGCGCGGGTGACGTGGGTCATGACGTTCACCTGCGTGGACACCGGGTTGGTACCCCAGAGCACGTTCAGATCAGCGACCGCCATCTCCCGGCTGTCCGAGCCCGAGATTCGGCCGCAGCCCGCGGTCCAGCCGGCACCGGCGATCATGGAGCAGATCGTCCCCTTGCGGCCGGACCAGCGCAGGGCGTGACGCAGCCGGAAGATGCCGTCGCGCTGTACGAGGCCCATCGTACCCCCGGAGCTGTAGGCCCAGGCGGCCTCGCTGCCGTAGCGTTCGGTCGCCGCGCCGAAGCCAGCCACGACGCGGTCGAGCGCCTCGTCCCAGCCAATCCGGCGGAACGTCCCGCTGCCTTTCCCGCCGCTGCGCAGGAGCGGGTAGAGCACGCGGTCCGGATGGTGGATCCGCTCGGCGTAGCGGGCAACCTTGTTGCAGATCACCCCGCCCGTGTACGGGTTGTCGGCCCCGCGCACCGCTCCGATCCGCGCCTCATCCAGAATCTCGACGTCCAGCGCGCAAGTGCTGGGGCAGTCATGCGGGCAGACAGAGGAGCGGATCTCGGACATCAGCGCGACTCTTGCTCAGGCAGCGCGGACGACCGTAGCCGTGCTGCGCGGGGATGGCGAGTGGGAGCAGTTCCCGTGCCTGCCGGGCGCCATGCGTACAGCGACGGAGCCCATGTCTGCTGTTGCTGCTGATCCTCTCCGAAGCAGGCCAGCTGCTTTCGGCCAGTTTCGGTCGCGTTGGCCAGCGCCTCTGAACGGCTGGGTTGGGTGGGAAACGGCCCGTCCGCTTTCGGGCGGCACATGGGCCGAAGCCGACATGCCGTCCCAACCCTTTCTCACATCACAGGCTTGCCGAGTGGATCGAAGAACTGCCTGGGCTTGCCACCATCATGGCCAAACCGGTGAG
>NZ_JAKSYC010000291.1 GCF_022829585.1 Methylobacterium sp. J-026 | reverse complement strand
GCCGGCGAGGCTGCCGTGCAGCTCGGCCGAACGCTCGTGCAGGGCGGTGGCGGGGCTACGGCGGATCAGGTTCTTGCGGGACGGTCGGAGGTACATCGCGGGAGCCTCGGGGAGAGGGGCGCGGGCGACCGGCCCGCCAGGGGTGGGGGTGAGGTTCAGAGGAGGGAGGCGAGGCCGGGGAGCACCATGCCGCCGCCGATGATGGCAAAGGCGGCCAGCAGCTCGGCGCCGGCGTCGGGGAAGGTGAGGCTGCGGCCGTGCGCGGTGTCCGGGCGGGCCGGGTTGACGGACCCGCACGGCTCGAGCTCGGCCTGCGCACGTTTGATCGCCTTAGCCGCGACCTCCCCGACGAGCCGGTCCCGGGCGATATCGATCCGTTGGGGGCGGTCTAGCCGGTCCGCCCGGACACCGCGCACAGCCGCAGCCTCCGCTTCCTCGACGTCGGCGCCGAGCTGCTGGCCGCCTTTGCCATCATCGGCGGCGGCATGGTGCTCACCGGCCTCGCCTCCCTCCTCTGAACCTAGCCCCCACCCCGAGCGGGCCGGTCGCCCGCGCCCCTCTCCTCGAGGATCCCGCGATGTCCCTCCGCACGTCCCTCAAGAACCTGATCCGCCGTAGCCCCGCCACCGCCCTGCACGAGCGTTCGGCCGAGCTGCACGGCAGCCTCGCCGGCCAGACCCGCCGGACCGTTGTCGCCAGTACGGTGGGGCGCCTCGTGCTTCACGACATCATGGCGCATACCATCGGGGACGCGGTGGAAGACGAAGCCAATCTGACCGTCGATAGGCGGCTGACGCGCGTGGTCCTGCGCGAGATCGTCAATCTGTCCAGCAGCACGGCTCTGACGCCACCGGCCGATCCGACCGACTGGCACAGCTCACCGCCGGGGTTCATGGCCTACCCAGCGGATGACCCGCAGTGCTTCGTCATCGTCCGGGAGGGCTTACGCCTGGAGCTGGAGCGCCTGCACCGGATCGCGCTGGCCGAGTACGCCCGCAAGGTCGGGCCAGACGCCACGGAAGCGAAGCGCAACCGCGTCCGCCGCGAGCTGCGCCTTGCTGTGTTCGAGTCCGCTCCCCCGAACGGCGATGCCGAGATCCTGGTGCTCGGTATGGACCTCGACGCCGTGCATGCCCGCTGGCGTGCCGCCGCACCCGCTTATTGGGCTGCTCAGAAGCATGTCGCCCAGGCACGCGAGAGGGCCAAGGCGCACGGAGGTTCGGTCACACGAGCCACCGAAGCCGCCTGGAGCGTGCCGGCGATCGGCGAGGCCAGCGACCTGTTTGACGAGATCGGCAGCGAACTGGAGCGGATCAGCAAAGCCATCTGGCGCACGCCGGCGCGGACGCCGCTCGGCCTCGCCGTGAAGGCGCGCGCAACCCTCGTCATGGTGTTCTTGTCGGGCCAGTACGAGCGCGACAGTCACCTTGGGGAAGACGAGGACCTGACGGAGCAGGCCGCCCGGGCGCTGATTGAGGCATGCTGCACGCTGGCCGGCGTCGATTGGAAGGGCCAGCCGATCGGAGAGGACGAAGCGTCTACGCCCACGCCACAGTCGGAGTTCGAGGCTGACTGCGCGTGGGCCAAGGCGCAGGCTGCCGCGGTCGACCTGTCCGGGCTGTCGATGCTGCAGCTCGCAAACCTTTTTGAAAGCTTCGTCAAAGCGGCTGACGACTGGCTCAGTTTGGATGGGGAGCCATGGCTTGAGGAGAGCCCAAACAGCTCCTTCCGCGTCCCGAACGCCGCCGGGCGTTTGATCGACCGCGAACAGAACCGAGCGGCGTGGATCCGCGACCGCATCGCCAAGGAAATGCAGGAGCGGACGCCTCTCACCGACACCGAGCGCAATCGCCGGCTTGAGGCGCTGATCCGGTACGAGCTGCTTTGTGAGGGCGGCCTTCACAACGCCCCCGAGCTGCGGGCCGAGATCGCCAAGGCGTGGGGCGGCTGACCGCCTGCCCCTTCCTGTCGCCGTGCGTACCGCCCCGGCCGGATCCCGCCGGGCTTCCCCCTCATCGTGACCCGAGACCATCACCATGGGCGATGTCCTGACCTTCACCCCGCGTCCGAAACCGGCCGCTCCGGAGATCCCGGAGCCGCTGACCGGACCCGCACTCCGCGCCAGCCTGGAGGAGGCGGCACAGATCGCCCTCGACGCGGCAGACCGGATCATCGCCGTGCTCGACCGCATGGACGGGGATCCAGACACCGAGGACGGCGGGGACGACGAGCCGTCCCTGGCGGCGCCAGAGAACGCCACCGGCAGCCAAGTCGTCTACATACGCGGCGGGGATCAGGACCGCGAGGTTGAGGCGCCCGAGGACGTTCTGTCGGAGGTGGCGGCAGAACCATCGTCAAGGGAGATCGCTTTGCCCTGGCAGGGCCGCGGGAATGTCATAGCTGCTGCTGGCGTAGTCCTGCTCAATCTTGCGCGGGTGCGGTGAGGGAGAAAGACTGGATGCCTGATCTTCGCTGGATCCAGCATCGCAATCAGGACTGGGTCGACTACATCGGCGAGGATGGCATCCCGGTTGGATCCATAAGCCCACTGCAGCAGGGAGGGTTTAGGGCCTGTACCTATCGCCCGAGTCTGGGATGGCCGCTGCGATACGACCGATACGCAGATGTCGTGACTGAAGAGGCTGCGCGGTCTTGGATTGAACAGAAGATTGAAGCGCGCACGCCCGCAGATACCGGCGATGCGCTTGAGGTTCGAGAGAGGGACACTGCTGCGTGAGGTCGGCTACACCAGATCGCTCGGCGGGCGGGGTGTTGGCTGAGCCGTTGCCGGTGGTCGATAGCTTACCCCGGCACGGGCGTGACAACGTCCTCGCAGCAGCTGGCACCCTGATCCTCGACCTGCTTGAGCGGGCGTGATGCAGCGCAATGTGGGTGGCAAGAAGCTTTTCAATTGATGTCGTGATCCGAACCTCGGCGTTTGAGCGTGACTGCCAGAGGGATTTGTTGATATCCAAGTGAGATGTCGGAAAATGCTTCGCCCTGGTACGTTGCTATCGGTGCCTCAGGAGGCGATGGCCTAGAGGACATCAAAGCGTTGCTCGCCGCCCTTCCGTTATCAATCCGGGCCGTAATCCTCGTTGTGTTGCATAGATCCTGGGACAAGCCTAGCAATCTGAAACCCGTGCTGGAGCGTGCCTGTACCCTGCCGGTCGTGATTGCCGAAGAGGACGATAAATTCGAGCAGGGTACCGTTTATATTGGCGAACCTGCTCAGCACCTCACCCTGGCGGCGCGTAGCCTAGGCGAGATAATCCATGATCCGGATCGCGTACATGGAAATCGGACTGTCGACCTACTCTTCCGCTCAGTCGCCCGGCACGGGCAGGGCCGCATGATCGGCATCGTTTTATCCGGATCGCTTGATGATGGGTCGCGCGGGCTCGCGGCAATCCATGAGGCGGGCGGCCTCACGATGGTACTCACGCCGGACCCGGAGCCGTACCGCGGCATGCCCAGGAACGCGATCAACTACGATGGTCCGGTCGATGTGATCGGCAGTCCGCGGGTGATCGCTGCCGCCATCATCAAGAGCGTTGCCAAAGGCTGAGCTTCAGAGTGACGCGTTCGAGACCGTGATCAAGATGGAGACCCGGCGCTGGAGCGTCCGCGAGAACGTCATCGCGGCGGCCCATTCCTTCCTCGTCGACCTGCTGGAGCGGGCGTAAAGTCGAAGTTGCTCTAGGTGGTGAGCTGCCATTGGGTTTCAGCCCGAAATCCGACATTCAGCTTGGCACTCGTCCCGCTCATGCGGCAGCCACGAAAACATCAGGGTCTGCGGCAATCCATTGCCGTAGTCGCCTCCGTTACGCTGAGGGCCCTACGCCGCGTCTCCAGTGGTGCATCCGGATCGTCCGAGATGGCCCCCGCCTCTCGCCTGAGTACCGCGTCGCAGGCACACGAGCTATAGCCGGCGGTGTCGTAGCAGGCATCGTGGTGCATGCAGGCGGCATCGAGAGCGTCGATGGGCGGCAATCCCTCGCCGCGCTGCCCTTTCCCGCAGTAGTTGCTGTGGAACAGTTCCTTGCCGGTCACGACCTTGCCGAGATCGCCCTTGAGCGAAGCCGGCGCCTCTGCTTGCCCGCTTGGATTGAGGTCGTTGGCCGGACCACCCGCCTTGGAGGCTGACGACCGCAGCGCCTTCGGGATGCCGGAGCGCTCCCCGGGCTCGTTGAGGGCTTCGGCCGCTCGGCCGTTGGGATCAGACAGATCTGGAAGCGGCGGAGGCGGCCCGGGGCGGGGGGCGTCCGCCTCGATGGTGGTGGACGCCACCTCATCTGTGGCGCCCTGCGCTTTGAGGCTTTGCGGGCAGGCCAGGAGCGACAGCCCAAGGAGCACAAGGATGGTAGATCTCAAAACAGGCTCCCGAATTTGGAGCGATCAATCCGAAGCTCGGCATTTCCGTTCCGCCGGAGCTCCCAACATCGGTAACCTGTAGGGGACCGATCCGAGCACAGTTCGGGGGCGGCCGCGGCAACGTCATCGCGGCGGCCGGCGTGACGCTGCTCGACCTGCTAGAGCGGGCGTGATGCCTAGGTCTGCTGAGGGTGGGAAACGGCCCGTCCGCTTTCGGGCGGCACATGGGCCGAAGCCGACATGCCGTCCCAACCCTTTCTCACATCACAGGCTTGCCGAGTGGATCGAAGAACTGCCTGGGCTTGCCACCATCATGGCCAAACCGGTGAG
>NZ_JAKSYC010000288.1 GCF_022829585.1 Methylobacterium sp. J-026 | reverse complement strand
AGCCGGCCCCAGAAATCGACGATCTGCGCGCGCACCTGGTCGCGGACCTGATCCACCTGGATGCGGGCCTGATCGACCTGCTCCTTCGCCTGCCGGATCTGCGCGTAGGTCTGGCCGCCCTCGTAGATCGGGATGTTCAGCCTGCCGCCGACGAAACCGACGAAGTAAGCCTGGTTCGGGCCGGTCTGGTCGTAGACCTGGCTGAGCGAGCCCTGCAGGCTCAGGTTCGGGGCCAGCTGGCCCTCATAAACCTTCACCTGCGCTTCCGCCGCGTCGACGGAGTGAATGGCCGATACGATCTGCGGATGCTCGCGCAGGCCGACGGCGATAGCCGAATCCAGCGAGCCCGGCACGAACCGGTCGAGCGGGCGTCCGGGCGCGAGCTGGCGCGGCTCGACGCCGATGTTCTGCCGATAGATGCCGATGCTGGTCCGGAGGGCCGATTCGGCGGAGCTGACCTGCGAGCGCGCGCCGGCGAGCCGGGCCTCGGCCTGGGCGACGTCGGTGCGGGTCACCTCGCCCACATTGAAGCGGTCGCGGGTCTGCCGGAGCTGCTCCTCCAGCACCTCGACGTTGTTCCGGTTGAGCTCGAGGGTGGCGGTGTTGCTCAGGACGTTCATATACGCCTGGACGGCGTTGTAGAGGACCGTGAGCTCCGTGTAGCGCAGGGTCTCGCGCTGGCTGTAGACGGTCGATTCGGCGCGGCGCGTCAGGTTGTCGGTCTGGAAGCCGTTGAAGAGCGTCTGCGTGACCGTGAGGCTCGCCGTCGACGGGAGGTAGGTCTCTCGGAGCGTCCGGCTCGAGGTGACGGCTTGGGTTGTGGTCGCCGTCGAGGACGTCGAGACACCGCCGCCGGACCCCGTTGAACCGCTCGTCCCCGATGAGACACCGGAGGTCGACGTGCCGGTCGTCCCGATGCCGGTCGTGCCCGTCGACGTGCCGACGCCGGTCGTGCCCGTCGAGGTCCCGGACGTGCCGCCGATGGACGTGCCGGTGCTCGCCGTCGTCGCGCCGGTGGACGCCGCGCCGGCGGCGGCGGCGACGGTGCTGCCGCTGCGGGTCTGGAGATATTGCACCCCGATCGAGGCGCCGACATTGACCTGCGGCCGATAGCCGGATTGGGCGATCGCCACGCTCTCGTCGACCGCGCGCACGCCCGCGCGGCCCGCATTCAAGGTTGGATTGCCCTGATAGGCCTTCGCGAGAGCGCTCTCCAGCGTCTCGGCGGTGGCCGGGGCCGCTGCCGAGATCGCGAGACCGGACACCATCATCCCGACCGTGCGGAATGTGGAGCGACTCGCTGGCGGACGTCGTGTCACGATGAACAAGCCCTTCCGGCCTCTTCCGATCCGAATACGCGCAAAGCAAACAGCCAAGGTACGGCGTTCCGCTGGAATTCGATCAAGCCCACCCCACCGTCACGCTTAGCGCAAATCCCTCGCTTTGGCTCGGGCTGGTGGGTTGGGGGAGTCAGAATGTGCGGGGGTTGGGGCATTAAGGTGACACACCGCCCGCCAGCGGACTGTTCGTGGTGCGGGTGTCCGAAGTGTGGCTCCGACGCGCTCGGCCGAGGCCCGGATCCGATGGGCGCCGACCGGCGCATCGGCTGTCCCAGGGGGAGGCGACCCGCCTCGACGCTGCGAACATCCCGGAGCGCCGTGGCCGCCTTCCGCAGCCGTGCCGCCCCTACAGACTGCGCCCGCGGCCGCCTCGAGCGTGCCCGTGACGGCGTGGCCATCGCTGCGTTGACCCGTGTATCGCTCCGGGCGTCGTGGGGGCAGGGGGACGTGCCTGTGTCACCGCGCGTCGCCGCGTGCGGGCGTCCTCCCGCCTGTGGCACGCCTGAATCGATCGGGCGCATCGTCGCGCAAGCCTGCGATCCAGGCGTTTTCGATAGCTATAGGGATGCGTGGGATTGATCGCTTCACACCTGATCGCCGCCCGTGATATCGATATCAGGGCTGCAAGACTGGAATTTCGATCATCCGGCGCTCGCAGGAATGCCGGCCCTGATCAGGCAAGAACAGCCGCCAAAAGCCGGCCATCGGTCCAAAACGCCCTCGTCCTCGAGCTGAAGCATCATGCAGATTGAGTTGATCGGGGTCATCGCCTTCGTCGTCGGGCTCATCAGCCTGGGACGCGGCCCCGGATTTTCGGTCTACATGATCTTCCTCAGTACGCTCCTCGGCGCATCGGCTGCGGCGATCCTCACCTTCCTGGGCGGAGCGAGCCTGCAGCCGGCACATCTCATGCTCCTCTTCGTCCTGCTGAAGATCGGCTCCAATCCCTATCGGCTCGCGGACGGCCTCTCCTCGCTCAGTTTTCCGCGCCCGGGCTTCTGGCTTCTCATCACAGTGCTGTATTCGTTGGTCGGAGCGGTGTTGCTCACGCGACTGTTCGCCGGAAGCACCAACGTCTACGCGATCGCGCGTCTCGGTGATGGCGTGCGGATCGCGCTGGTGCCATTGGTTCCAACGACCGGAAATATAACACAAAGCCTATATTTTGCCTCAGATCTTTTAACTTATGTCGCATTCTACGCCTGTTCCCGCGAATTGGGGTCGCGAAATCTCGAGGTGCTCTGTTCCGCCGTGGTGGTCTGTGCCTTCGCGAACTTCGCGTTCGGATTGATCGACGTCGCGACCTATCTGACCGGCACCGGAGAATTGTTGTCGTTCCTCCGGAATGCGGGCTATACAATGCTCGTCGAAGTCGAGATGGCTGGCTTCAAGAGAGTGGTCGGCTCCTTCTCCGAAGCCTCCACCTACGGGTCGGCGTCGCTGTTCTTCTTCACATTCACGGGTCGGCTGTGGCTCGAAGGGGTGTTTCCCCGCAGAGCCGGTATCGCGGCCGCAGTGTCGCTGATCGCGGTCATCGCCTCCACGTCCACCACGGCCTATGCCGGGCTGGCGATCGTCGTGGCTTTTGAATACCTGACCTGCTTGTACATGCTCGTCATTCATCGCAACTCCACGAGAAACGCGACGATCTTCATATTTCTTGGCCCGTTCGTCGTGGTGTTCATCGTCATGTTCGCCGCCCTCCAGGAAGCGGTCTGGACGGCGGGCCAGAACATCTACCAAGCCGCATTTTCGGAGAAGCTGAGTTCGGACTCTGGCGTCGAGAGAAGCTCCTGGAATTACCAGGGGCTGCAAAACCTCTTTGAAACCCATGGGCTCGGGGTTGGCGTGGGCAGCACGCGCACGTCCAGCTGGCCCCTCGCGGTCCTCGCAAGCCTCGGGGTCATCGGGACGATCACCTATCTGGCTTTTGTCCTCCTGTTCTTCTTCGCACGGCCTGCCAGCGATGGACGGACGAAGAGTTTTCAGAAGGCCACGCGCTCGGCGTGCATCAGCCAGGTGGTGTTATCGTCGATCGGCTCGCCCTTCGTCGATCTCGGATTGCTGTTCTTTATCTGCGCCGGCATGTCGATGGCCGTCAGTGAGAGCGAACAGAGCGCCTCCACAGTGCCGGCCGGGATAAAGCCGCGGCGCGTGCCGGCCACGTAAGGGCCGTCCGATCCGGATCCTCGAGGCCGAGGCAAGGCAAGCCCCGGGAACAGCCCTGCCGGCGGGCCCGCTTGGGATGACGTCCTGACCGATCCGGTTCCGGCCATGATGACGCTCCGGCCGGGGCGTCCCTGTCTAAACTTCGACGAGCCGCTGGCGGCCCTGACAATCAGGCTCGCTGCGCCACCTTGCCGAACGAATAGTATTTATGAAGGTAAAAGCTGATCAGGATCGGACTCGCGACGCCGATGAAGTGGGCGACGTCCTCCACGTGCCAAGTGAACCCGAGCATCGGGAACAGCGCGCGCGCCAAGCTGCTGCTGACTCCGAGCACGATTAGGAAGCTGACGACATTGACCAGAGCAAACCGCCCGTATTCGCCGAGCCAGTGACCCGTGGATGTGAAGACGTAGCGCCGTGCCAGGACGAAAGCCAGGTTCAGGCCGATGAGGTAGGCCACGATGACGGCCAGCTCGTAGACGACGACGAAGCTCAGCAGCCACCGGCTCACGAGGTTGACCAGGGCCGCGGTGCCGCCCGTGACCACGAAGCTGGCGAGCTGCCGCCTGTCGCTCTGTCGGGTAGCCGCTGCGCTCATGCCGAGATCCCCGCGCCCATCGCGTTGGCGCGCCGGCCGCTCGGCGAAATCCTACGGTCTTCCAGGCAGGCGAAGTGGATGTCGGCGATCGGGAGTCCGGCGTTCGACCCCTGCGCGATGGGCAGAGGCGCGGTGAAACCGCGCTCGCAGAGCGGCTGGGCGCGGACCAGCGCACCGACCCCGGCAAGCCTGTCCTGCCGGCCGGCGCCAACGGCAATGTCGGCCACGAAGGCGTCGATATCGGTGTGGCTGTCCTTCAGGATTGCGGCGTTCGCGGTGGTTTTGTCGACCATCGCGATGGCGGTGAAGCCGCCCGCCTGGACGTACGGAATCCGGTTCTGACCGACGAGGCCCGCACCGCTCGTGATCACAATCCGTCCCATCCGCGAGAATCTCTCGATACAAGCCGAACCGTGCGGGACCCCTATCGAATATGCCGCAGGTCAACAAGGACGTTCCCGTGTTCGGTGGCGCTTAATTGAATTGTGTCGCAACGAATTAGCGTTACCGCTACACGCGCAATGGGTCGGGCCGCGGTATAGATTGTGACTTCGAGACTGCTGAGTTGCCAGAATCGTCGCCGGTCGCGTGACGATCGGAAACTGATCCCAGTCCTCGATTCGACACTTTCGCTGGTGCTGAACCGGTATCTACTTCGTGGGCCAACGCTCCAACCCGGCGATCTCGCAGCGTCTCAGTTGTTACCGCCGCCACGCCAGGGCACTTTGGGTGGGACGCCTACCGCCCGAGCCTTGACATTTTCAGCGTGGGTAGCTCACGTATTTCTCGATGTACGGTTCTCCGATTTTCCACTGATTACCGAGGAAAATAGTAGAGAGCGGCCGGCTTAACAGTTGGAAACGACTTGCTGAGAGTGCCCGCATGAGCGCCGCGATCGCAGCGATCCGTGACGAGGGCGTGGGCGACGTTCCGCTCGTCGTCGACGTCGACGGCACGCTGATCAAGAGCGACCTGCTCTACGAGTCGGCGCTCCAGTTCCTGGCCCGCTTCCCGTTCGAGGCCTGGCGGCTGCCGCACTGGCTGTTTACCCGCGGCAGAGCCGAGCTCAAGCGGCATCTCGCCGAGCGCGCGGACCCGAGCATCGCGACGATCCCGCTGCGCGCTGAGACCATCGCGGTGATCCGGGACGCGCAATCGGCCGGGCGCCGCGTCTATCTCGCCTCGGCCTCCGACGGACGCCTCGTCGAGGCCCTGGCTGACCGGGTCGGCGGCATCGCCGGCGTGTTCTCGACCGAGGCGGGCGTCAACCTGGCCGGTGCCGCCAAGGCCCAGCGCCTCGTGACGGAACTCGGCGAGAAAGGGTTCGACTACGTCGGCGACGCCCCCGTGGACTTTCCGGTGTGGCGGGCGGCGCGCAATGTACTGGCTGTCGCCCACGGCCGCGGGTTCTCCCGCAGGGTGATGGCGTCCTTCCCGGAGGCCCGCATCGTCGCCGTGCCGCGGGTCCGGCCCCGGGACATCGTCCGCGCGCTCCGCCCGCATCAATGGGCGAAGAACGCCCTCGTCTTCGTGGGGCTGGTGACCGGTCATCATTTCGATGCGCCGAGCACCCTCGAGTCCTTCACCGCC
>NZ_JAKSYC010000284.1 GCF_022829585.1 Methylobacterium sp. J-026 | reverse complement strand
GATCGGCGGCACGACGCCGACGAACGGGGTCGTGAAGCGCTGCCGGAGGGCGGGGAGCACCAGGGTCGAGGCGGTGTTGCAGGCGATGACCGCGAGGTCGGGCCGGTGGGTCGCCACCAGCCGCTCCATGACGGCCAGAACCCGGGCGACGAGGGCCGCCTCGCCGAGCCGGCCGTAGGGGAAGGCGGCATCGTCGCCGACATAGACGTAGCGGGCGTCCGGCCGGGCGCGGCGGACGGCGTCGAGCACGGTCAGGCCGCCGAGCCCCGAATCGAAGACCAGGATGGTCGGCTCGGCGGCACCGCGCCGCGCCGCGGCGGAGAGGCTGGCCCCGGCCATCAGATCGATCCGCATGAGAATCCTGGACTCCTCGCGAGCGTCCCGAACGTCGTCATCGAGGGTTAAGGCACTCTCACCGCGGCGAGAGAAAGACCCGCGATCCCCAGCCTGTCGCGTTAACCACAGCGCCGCCGCGGCGAAAACGCCCCGGCGAACGGCCGGACGACGGACTCGTCCTGCGGAGGTTGTCGGAACACGGCCAAGACATATCTTCTGCGCGCCGAGCCGGAACCGAGGAAACGGTTCTCGGTCAGGCCCGAAACAAGGGACCATCGTCATGGCAGCGACGGCCGCACTGCGCCCGGACGAGACGCGCGACCCCGGGAGAGCGGCCTTCCCGCCGCCGCCCGTCACCGCCCGGCCGATCGACCGCGCCGCCTGGATCGCCGCGTTCCGGCAGGTCCGGGGTGAGACCGAGCGCCGCGCCGCGCCGCTCTCCCCGGAGGACCAGCAGGTCCAGTCCATGGCGGATGCCAGCCCGACCAAGTGGCACCGGGCGCATGTGACGTGGTTCTTCGAGCAGTTCCTGTTGCGGGAGCACCTCCCGGGCTACGCGATCTACGACGCGCGGCTGCACTACCTGTTCAACTCGTACTACGTGGCGGCCGGTCCGCGGCAGCCGCGCATCCAGCGGGGCATGATCACCCGCCCGACCATGGCGGAGGTCGCGGCCTACCGGGCCCATATCGACCGCGCCGTGGAGACCCTGCTGGGTCAGGCATCCGAACGCGCCCTGGAGGCTTTGCTGCCGATCCTGGAGATCGGGCTCTATCACGAGCAGCAGCACCAAGAGCTTCTCCTCACCGACATCCTGCACGCCTTCGCGCAGAATCCCCTGAACCCCGCCTACGATCCGGACTGGCGCTTCCCGGATGCGGCGGCGAAGCCGGGCCAGACCCGCCTCGACCGGGCCATCGCCTGGATCGGGCATGCGGGGGAGGGCTTCTCGTTCGACAATGAGTCGCCCCGCCATGAGGCGCTGATCCCGGCCGGCCGCATCGACCGGGCGCTCGTGACCAACCGCCAGTGGCTCGCCTTCATGGAGGATGGCGGCTACGCCAAGCCCGAATTGTGGCTGTCGGACGGCTGGTATGCCGGTCCGGCCGAAGGCTGGGAGGCCCCCGGCTACTGGCGGCGGGACGGGGAGGGGTGGGCGACCATGACGCTCGCCGGCCAGCGCCCGGTGGACCTCGACGCGCCCGTCACCCATGTCAGCTACTACGAGGCCGACGCCTATGCCCGCTGGGCCGGCCGGTTCCTGCCCACGGAGTTCGATTGGGAGGTCGCGGCCCGGGACGGTGGCCTGCCGGACGCGTTCGGCCTCGTCTGGCAATGGACCCGCAGCGCCTACGTGGCCTATCCGGGCTACCGGCCGTTGCCGG
The DNA here is from genome assembly GCF_022829585.1 of Methylobacterium sp. J-026. Classification (GTDB taxonomy): domain Bacteria; phylum Pseudomonadota; class Alphaproteobacteria; order Rhizobiales; family Beijerinckiaceae; genus Methylobacterium. The sequence goes on along the minus strand of NZ_JAKSYC010000284.1, from coordinate 111,709 downwards.
GAGCCCTGGGCGAATACAACGGCAAGTTCATGGCCAATCAGTTCGTGCTGCGCGGCTCCTCGGTGGTCACGCCCGACGGCCATGCCCGCCTGCCATACCGCAACTTCTTTTTTCCGCATCAGCGCTGGCAATTCACCGGCCTGCGCCTCGCCGACGTTGCCTGACGCGCCCCGGAGCCGCCCGTGACCATCAAGCCAACCTTCCCCGACGCGAAGCCGGTCGCGCCGGCCTTCCTCGACGACGTGCGCGCGGGCCTGTCCCGGCCGCAGAAGACGCTGTCGCCGAAATACTTCTACGACACCGCCGGCTCGGCCCTGTTCGAGGACATCACGCGGCTCCCCGAATATTACCCGACCCGCACGGAGATCGGGATCCTGGACGTGCGCGGCCCGGAAATCGCGGCGCTGCTGCCGGCGGGGGCGGCGCTGGTGGAGTTCGGGAGCGGCTCGACATTGAAGCTGCGCCGGCTTCTGCGGCACCTCGACAAACTGGCCGCCTACGTGCCCGTGGAGATCTCCGGGGAGTTCGTCCAGGCCCAGGCCGAGGCCCTGAGCGGCGATTTCCCGCATCTCCGGGTCGAACCGGTGGTAGCCGACTTCACCCGCGACATCGACCTTCCCGAGAGCCTCGCCGGTCTGCCCCGGGCCGGCTTCTTCCCGGGCTCGACCATCGGCAATTTCGAGCCGGAGGAGGCGGAGGCCTTGCTGCGCCGCTTCGGGCGGATCCTGGGGGCGGGGGCCCACATGATCGTGGGCGTCGACCTGGTGAAGGACACGGCCACCCTGGAGAGCGCCTATGACGACGCCGAGGGGGTCACCGCGGCGTTCAATCTCAACCTCCTGACCCGGATCAATCGCGAACTCGCGGGCCGTTTCGACCTCGACGCCTTCGCCCACCGGGCTGTGTTCAACCCGCAGGCCTCGCGGATCGAGATGCATCTGGTCGCCCGGAACGCGCAGGACGTGGCGGTGGGCTCCGACACCTTTGCTTTCGCGGCCGGCGAGACGATCCATACCGAGAGCAGCTACAAATACACGCGCGAGACCTTCCGGGCGCTCGCTGAGCGCGCCGGCTGGACGTGGATCAAGGTCTGGACCGACCCGCAGAACCTGTTCTCGGTCCACGCCCTGCGGTTGGATTGAGGGCGGGGCGCGCCGCGGCCCGGGCGCACCGATGCGGTTCCGCTGGCCCTGGTTCTTCCTCGTCGCCCCCGCGCTCGGCGCCCTGGCCGGGCTGCTCTACGGCGCGATCTTCCAGGTCGGCGCGCTGACCGGCGCGGCGATCAGGGGGGCGATCATCGGCACGCCGATCATGCTCTACGAGCGGCGGCTCCTCCTGCCGGCACTGCGGGAGCGGATCCGGGGCCTCGCCACGCCGCTGTTCCTGCTGGCCACCGTGTCGCTCTACATCGCCATGATCGTCGGCGGGAACGCCGTGGCCAGCACGGTCCTGAACCGCCTGTTCCGCTTCATGTCCAGCGAGCGGAACGCGATGCTCATGTCCGATACCGGACTTCTCTATGCGCTCGCCATCTCGGCCGTCGCGGTCTTCGTGTTCCGGGTCCGAGACCTGATCGGACCGGAGGTCTTCGCCAACCTGTTGATCGGCCGCTACCACCGGCCGATCAGCGAGGAGCGGATCTTCCTGTTCCTCGACGTGACCGGCTCGACGCGCTTCGCCGACCGCCACGGCGACCACGCGGCCCAGGCCTTTCTCGGGCAGGTGTTCAACGCCTTGGCGCTGCCGGTCTCGCAGGCCCGCGGCTCCATCGACGATTATATCGGCGACCTGGCGCTCGTGACCTGGACGATGGAGCGCGGCCTGCGCGACGCCGCCTGCCTGCGTTGCGTGTTCGACTTCGCGGCCCGCCTCACGGCCGAGTCCGAGGCGTGGCGGAGCCGCTTCGGACAGGTGCCGGAATTCCGCGCGGCGCTGCATTGCGGTCCGGTGGTCACCGCCGAGATCGGGCTGGAGCGACACAAGATCGCGTATTTCGGCGACGCGGTGAACACCACCGCCCGGCTCGAGGCCCTGTCCAAGACGCTGGACGTCCACGTGCTGATCTCGGCCGATCTCCTCGACCGGCTCGGCCCGCTACCCGGCGATCTCGTGGCCGAGGATCTCGGCGCCCACACCCTGCGAGGGCGCGCGGCGCCCCTGGCGGTGGCGGCGATCCGGCAACGCCCCGAGACGACGGCGCTGAGCCGTGCCTTGCCGGGATGACCGCGAGGCTTGCGCCCCGGTGCCCCCGGCCGGCGGTGTGGGGGCGGGGCACGCGCCGCCATCCCCGATATCCCCGGTCTTCACGTCGAACGGGTGTCAGTTCAGGTAGGTGCGGATCCAGTTCGGCGACAGGATCTCGCCCTCCTCGGTGATGATCCAGGGCTGCTTGGCCGGATCGGCCAGGGCGCCGGCGGCGGCTCTGATCGCCTCGCGCAGGGTGTCGAACCGCTCGGGTTGCGCCAGTGGAGTGCTGGCCGGGGCCGTGCGCCAGATCGTCAGATCCGCGGGCCGTTCCAGAGCTTCGGTTTCCATGGGTACTCGTCCTTCCGAACCGTATGGGACCGTTCAGATCACCGCCGTCGGCCGGAGCCAGGGAACAGCGGGGATCGCCGGTCTGAGCGTCAAAGCAAGCATCTCTGCGGCGGCTTTGCGATCAATTCGGGCGGTTTCCGAAACCATCGTCCCGCGCGGAAGCACGATGGACGGAACGGTCGCGTTTTCCATATCCGTATTGAGCGCGTATGGGCTGCCGTGGTCTTGCGAGAATTGTGACTATCGAATGATGACCATTCCGTTAGCCGCTATGCGCCGGCCGCCGACGTGTCCCAGAACAGGTTCGGGGCGCGTCGGCGGCCGACCGCTCCCGTGTTGACGCCCTGATCCTGAACGCGCACTTAAGACCCGCGCCCGCCGGGGCATTCCCTCGACCCACTCCCGGAGACATCCGTGCCGGATCGTACCGTGCGCATCGTGCTCGCCGCGGTCCTGGTCCTGCTGGCCCTCTACGTGGTCCAGCCCTACCTGCAGCCGCTGCTCTATTCCGCGGACGCGCCCCGGGCGGTGACGGCTCGCGGCGATCTCGCCCAATCGGAACAGGCGACGATCCGCCTGTTCGAGCAGGCGAGCCCGTCGGTGGTCCACGTCTTCGCGCAGGGCGCCACCCAGAACCGCGACCTGCTCGACCTCGACGAGGATGGCGGCGAGCAGCAGGGCGGCGGCACGCAGACCGGGACCGGCTTCGTCTGGGACGGGGCCGGCCACATCGTCACGAACACCCATGTCGTGCAGAACGCCGCGCAGAGCGGTGGCTCCGTCTCGGTGCGGCTGAGCGACGGCGCGGTGGTGTCGGCGAGCCTCGTCGGGCTGGCGCCGTCCTACGATCTGGCGGTGCTGCAGCTGGGGCGTGTGACCCATATGCCGCCGCCGCTGGCGATCGGCACCTCGACGGATCTCAAGGTCGGCCAGTCGACCTTCGCCATCGGCAACCCGTTCGGCCTCGACCATACGCTGACCACCGGCGTGATCAGCGCCCTGCGGCGGCGGATGCCGACGAGCGAGGGCCGGGAGGTGTCCGGCGTCATCCAGACCGACGCGGCGATCAACCCCGGCAATTCCGGTGGCCCCCTGCTGGATTCCGCGGGCCGGCTGATCGGCGTCAACACCGCCATCGTGTCGCCCTCCGGGGCGAGCGCGGGCATCGGCTTCGCGATCCCCGTGGACGTGGTGAACCGGATCGTCCCGGAACTGATCAAGGTCGGGCGGGTGCGCAATCCCGGCATCGGCATCATCGCCGCCCAGGAGGCCGCCACGGCGCGGCTCGGGATCGACGGGGTCGTGATCGTGCGGGTCCTGGCCGGGTCGCCGGCCGCGCAGGCCGGCCTGCGCGGCGTCGACGTGCGGACCGGCGATCTCGGCGACGTGATCGTCGAGGCCAACGACCGCCCCGTCCACCGCCTGGCCGACCTCACGGCGGCCATCGAGGAGGCCGGGCTCGGCGCGGCCCTGACCTTGAAGGTCGAACGCGGCGGCCGGGTCCGACAGGTCCGGATCACCACCGCCGACGTCGCGGAGAACCGCCAATGAGGTCCCTGTCCCGCCTGACGCTCCTCGTCCTGCTCGGGGTCGGTGCCGCGCAGGCCGCCGAACAGCCCAGCCGCTCCCGCCTCTGCCCGGAGGATCTGCCCGAGGGCGTCCGGCTGCCGCCGCAGCCCGGCTGCACGCCCGGTGCCCGCCACCCGGTTCCGCGCCGGGACGGGTTCTACGACCTGGGCAACGGGACGACGGTTCAGGTCGGCGGCCGGGCCTCGGCCGAGTATGGCGTGCGGCGCTGAGGATGGCGCTGCTCGCCGGTCTGCTCGCCTGCCTGACGCTGTGGTGGCTGTCCAAGAACAGTCGTGGACTGGGTCCGCGCCTAAAGCGCGCCCTCGGCCAGGGTCTCGGCGCGGCGACCGGCGGATCCCAGACGCGGATGCTCGGCGCCCTGGCGCTCCTGGCGGGCGGGTTCCTCCTCCTGCACGGCAACCTCGTCCTGGCGGCGCTCCTCGGGCTGAGCGGCGTCTGGATGATCGAGGGTCAGGAGTCGATGACCGCGCGGCTGCGGCGCCTGATCCGGCCGGTCGCAGGGCGAACGCCCCGCACGCCCCGGCAATCTGGCGATATCCCGGACCGCCTCTACCGCACGACGCTGATCGAGGCGCAGTTGCGTCCGGACGGCGGCCTCCGCACCGGTCGCGTGATCGCCGGGCCCGATGCCGGGGCCTGGCTCGACACCATGTCGGGAGCGGCCTTGATCGCGCTGCTGCGGGCCTGTCGCCAGCGCGACCCGGCCGGCGCCGCCCTGCTAGAGCCGTATCTCGACCGCCGGGCGCCCGGCTGGCGTGTAGACGCTGAGGGCGATCGTGACCCGCGGCCGCGCCGCCCGCCGAACCCAGGGGCGATGACGGAGGAGGAGGCGTACCAGATCCTGGGGCTTCAGCGCGGGGCGACCGCTGAGCAGATCCGGTCGGCCCACCGGTCTCTGATGAAGCGCGCCCATCCCGACCAGGGGGGCAGTGCCGAGGGGGCGGCGCGCGTCAACGCCGCCCGGGACAGGCTTCTGAACCGACATCGCTGAACTCCACGCGCGTTGTCAGGGGATGAGAGGGTCGCGGCCGCGGGCTAACTGCGCCGCGGCGTGCCGAACCGGCGCGAGGGCGCGCCGGCGGGTCCTGGTCGTTTAGCTCCGGGTCGCGAAGCAGCTGAAGCCGCTGCGCTTCAGGGCCGTGCAGGCGTCCTGGGCGGAATCCTGCTCGGCGAAACCCGAGAAGCGGGCGCGGAACAAAGTGGTGCCGCCGTGCTCGACCTTCACCGTGTAGGGGGCCGCCTTCGACAGGCTGCCACCGACCTTGGCGCGCGCCTCCGAGAGCATCGAGCGGGCCTTGGTCTCGTCGTCCATGGCGCCGAGCTGGATCACCCAGGCGGTCGGCACGACGCGGGCTCCGGAGACCGCCTTCGGTGGCTCGTCGCGCTCCATCGAGGCGACCCGGGCCACCACCTTGGCCGTGCCGGGGAAGGGGGCCTGGGCGCTGCTCGCGCCGGCATAGGCCTGGGCCGCCTTCGGGATCCCCTGGGGGCCGGGCTTCCAGGTTCCGCCCGGCGTCGTCGTCGCCGCGGCCCGGGGGGCGAGGTCGAGGGGCTCGCCGGTGGTGCCCGTGGTCTCGACATCCCCGTCGTCCGCGTCGGCGACCTGCGTGCGGGTCCGCGATACCGCGTCGGCGACCACGGCCGGGCGGGCGCGCTCGGCGACTTCGGTCACCGGAGGCGCGATCCGGGCGCCGGCATAGGCCCGCGGCAGGCTGCCGCGGACGAGATCGGCCATGATCCGGTCGCGGCTCCCGCCGGACTTGCCGCCGAGCACGATCGCCACGATCTGGCGGCCCTCCGACTTGGCCGCGGTCATCAGGTTGAAGCCGGAATCGCGGGTGTAGCCGGTTTTGATCCCGTCGACGCCCTCGACGTTGCCCAGCAGGTGGTTGTGGTTGCCGATCACCCGGCCGCGGAACGCGAAGGACCGGGTCTGGAAGTAGCGGTAATAATGCGGGAACCGGTCTTGGATTGCCCGGGCGAGCACCGTCAGGTCGCGGGCGGTGGTCAGCTGGTCGGGATCGGGCAGGCCCGACGCGTTGGCGTAATGCGTCCGGCTCATGCCGAGGGCGTGCGCCTTGGCGGTCATCATCTGGGCGAAGCGCTCCTCGGAGCCGGCGATGTTCTCGCCGATCGCGCAGGCCACGTCGTTGGCCGACTTGGTGACGATCGCCTTGATCGCGTCCTCGACCGCGATCGTTTGGCCGGGGCGCAGGCCGAGCTTCGAGGGCGCCTGGGCGGCGGCATGGGCCGAGATGGACAGCTCGGAATCGAGGGCGAACTTGCCGCGCTCCATCTGCTCGAACAGCAGATAGAGGGTCATGACCTTGGTGATCGAGGCGGGATGGCGCAGCGCGTCCTCGTTGACCGCGTGCAGGGTCTTCCCGCTCTTCACGTCCACCACCATGGCCGCGTAGGGGGGATTGTAGCCTCCGCCGCCGCTCGCGTGGTGATGGTGGTGGCGCCCGCGCCGTGCATCCGCCGGGCTGGCCAAGGTCGTCAGGACCGCGGCGGCCAGGATCGCGGCCGGCAGCGCGGGAATCGTCCGGGAGCCGCCTACTACGCTACGCATCACGCCTGATTGCCTCGCGAGACCGGCACGGGCCGGTCATGTCCCCTGTGCGGAGCGGCGCCGGTCGCGTGGCCCCGCTGCATCATCGAAGAGTTAGGCAAGCGCAGTTACAGGCCCGTTAATGCGATCGGCGCGAGGTCGCGATCGTGTCGTTTCTTCTATCGGTTACGGGGCCTGATCCCGGGGATCCCGGGTCGGCGCGCTGGGCCGCCATCGTCCAGCTTGACGGTTGTCCTTGCGGCGCACACAGTCCGTTTCGGATCGATGCCGCCCTTCGTGCCGGTCACTCGGGGCCGGCCGGCGGCGGCCCGGAGATCGGCCATGCAGACTCGCAACCCCCATCCTTCGTTTCCGGTCCCGCCCGGCTTCGGCACCCCGCTGCGGCGGTTCGGAGCGGTGAGCCGAACCGCCCAGAGCGTCGGGATCGAATGGGCGGATTCCGCCCGGCAGGGCCTCGATGATCTCAAGGCGACGCTGGGCAAGCTCGCGACCGCGCGTGGTCCGGCGGAAGTCCTGTCGGTCCAGAGCGCGTATCTGCAACGGGCCGGCGCGCGCCTCGTGGCGCGGACCACGGTGGCCGCCGATCTCGTCTCGGCCCTGACCACCGACCTCCTGAGGCCGCCAACGGCGCCACGTCCCGGCCGCGCGCGTTAGCGGGTCTGGGTCCGTGCGCCCGAGACAAGCGCAGCGGGGCGGACAAGTGCGCACAGGCGTCTGGCGAAGTCGGCTCACCGTCTGTAGATTGACCCCCGTGGAGCTGAGCGCTGCTCCCGGCAGGGCCAGGACAGACGTGGCCCTCGGGGCCGGCGACGCCCGCTCCGAACGAGGGATCGGTTCGACGCACATGACACAGGTCCCCCCACAGGGCACCGCAGGTTCGACGAGGGCTCACAGGCCGGCGCGCGGCGCGGCCCTGGCATCCGGTTCGCGCGCGCCGGGCGGCGATGACCGGTCCAACACCGCGATCATCACCCGCACGAAGCCTCGGACCAAGCGCCCGAGCCTCTATCGGGTCCTGCTCCTGAACGACGACTACACGCCGATGGAGTTCGTCGTGCTGGTGGTCGAGCGGTTCTTCAACAAGAGCCACGAGGACGCCTACCACATCATGATGCACGTGCATCAGAACGGGGTCGGCGAGTGCGGAGTCTTTACCTACGAGGTCGCCGAGACCAAGGTGACGCAGGTCATGGACTTCGCGCGCAAACACCAACATCCTCTCCAGTGCGTTATGGAAAAGAAATAGGCGCCGCTCGCGGTAGGCACCCAGACAGAGGCCAGCTTTGCCAAGCTTCTCACGCAGCCTAGAACAAGCCCTCCACCGCGCCCTGGCGCTCGCGGGGGAGCGACGGCACGAATACGCGACGCTGGAGCATCTCCTGCTCGCCCTCGTGGACGATCAGGACGCGGCCGCGGTCATGCGCGCCTGCAACGTCGAGGTCGAGACGCTCAAGCGCAGCTTGGTCGATTACGTCGACACGGAACTGTCCAATCTGACCGGGGACGGACGGCAGGACGCCAAGCCCACGGCCGGGTTCCAGCGCGTGATCCAGCGCGCGGTGATCCATGTCCAATCCTCCGGTCGCGAGGAGGTGACGGGGGCGAACGTGCTGGTGGCGATCTTCGCCGAGCGCGAGAGCCACGCCGCCTACTTCCTGCAGGAGCAGGACATGACCCGCTACGACGCGGTCAATTACATCAGCCATGGCATCGCCAAGCGCCCCGGCGCCTCCGAGTCGAAGCCGGTGCGGGGCGCCGAGGAGGAGGGCGCCGCCGAGCGTCCGAGCGACGAGGGTGATCCCCGCGGCGCCAAGAAGAAGGGCGATGCGCTGGACGCCTACTGCGTCAACCTCAACAAGAAGGCCCGGGACGGCAAGATCGATCCGCTCATCGGCCGCGAGACCGAGGTCCAGCGGACGATCCAGGTCCTGTGCCGCCGGCAGAAGAACAACCCGCTTCTGGTGGGCGACCCCGGCGTCGGCAAGACCGCGATCGCGGAGGGGCTGGCCCGGAAGATCATCCAGCACGAGGTGCCGGAGGTCCTGGCCGACGCCACCGTCTTCTCCCTCGACATGGGCACGCTGCTCGCCGGCACCCGCTACCGGGGCGACTTCGAGGAGCGCCTCAAGCAGGTGATGAAGGAGATCGAGGCGCACCCGAACGCGATCATGTTCATCGACGAGATCCACACGGTGATCGGCGCCGGTGCGACCTCGGGCGGCGCCATGGACGCGTCGAACCTGCTCAAGCCCGCCTTGGCTTCCGGGACGCTGCGCTGCATCGGCTCGACCACCTACAAGGAGTACCGCCAGTACTTCGAGAAGGACCGCGCTTTGGTGCGCCGGTTCCAGAAGATCGACGTCAACGAGCCGTCGATCCCGGACACGATCGAGATCGTGAAGGGCCTGCGCCCGTACTTCGAGGAGTTCCACAAGCTCAAGTACACGACCGAGGCCGTGAAGGCCGCGGTGGAGCTGTCGGCCCGCTACATCAACGACCGCAAGCTGCCCGACAAGGCGATCGACGTGATCGACGAGACCGGCGCCTCGCAGATGCTGGTGCCGGAGGCGCGCCGCAAGCGCACCATCGGCATCAAGGAGATCGAGGCGACCATCGCCACGATGGCCCGGATCCCGCCGAAGACCGTCTCGAAGGACGATGCGGTGGTGCTCCAGCACCTGACCGAGAACCTGAAGCGGGTGGTCTACGGTCAGCCGAACGCCATCGAGGCCCTGACCTCGGCGATCAAGCTGGCCCGGGCCGGCCTGCGTGATCCGGACAAGCCGATCGGTTCGTATCTGTTCGCGGGTCCGACCGGCGTCGGCAAGACCGAGGCCGCGAAGCAGCTCGCCTCCTCCCTCGGCGTCGAGATGCTGCGCTTCGACATGTCGGAATATATGGAGCGCCACACGGTCAGCCGCCTGATCGGCGCGCCCCCCGGCTATGTCGGCTTCGATCAGGGCGGTCTGCTGACTGACGGAATCGACCAGCACCCGCACTGCGTGCTCCTGCTCGACGAGATCGAGAAGGCGCATCCGGACCTGTTCAACATCCTGCTGCAGGTGATGGACCACGGGAAGCTGACCGACCACAACGGCAAGCAGGTCGATTTCCGCAACGTCATCATCATCATGACGACCAACGCGGGCGCCTCGGACTTGGCGAAGTCGGCCTACGGCTTCACCCAGACCAAGCGCACGGGTGACGACGTCGAGGCGATCAACAAGCTGTTCGCCCCGGAATTCCGCAACCGGCTCGACGCGATCATCTCGTTCGGCCACCTGCCGAAGGAGGTGGTGGCGAAGGTGGTGGACAAGTTCGTCCTCCAGCTCGAGGCCCAACTCGCCGACCGCAACGTCACGATCGAGCTCTCGGACGAGGCCCGCGAGTGGTTGGTCGAGCACGGCTACGACGATGCCATGGGCGCACGCCCGATGGCGCGGCTGATCCAGTCGACCATCAAGACGCCGCTGGCTGACGAGGTGCTGTTCGGCAAGCTCAAGGATGGCGGCGCCGTCCGGGTGGTGGTGCGCAAGCCCGAGGACGAGGAGGCGAAGGCCGGCGCCAAGGATAAGCTGGCCTTCGACTTCCCGGCCGGTCCGGTGACGCCGAAGCCCGAGAAGGACGTGACCAACGCCGCCAAGCGCCACAAGCGGGTCAAGCCGCGCGCCGCGGCGCGGAAGAAGACGCCGAAGGACGACAAGGGCGGTGGTGGCGGATCGGGCGGCGGCGTCCGGACCGTGCCGAAGGTGCCACTCGTGCGTGCCTAATGATGCACAGGCCGGCCGGTGGCCTTCCGGACTAGGGGCTGCCGGTCTATGACCGCCGCGACGCGAACGCGCCGCGGCGAGGAGGCGGCCGATGACTGACAAACTGCACGAGGGACCGCTTCCCCCCGTCGCGCAGCCGGCGCCCCCGAAGACGCTGACCTGGCGCGAGGAGCGTCGTCGCCGCCGCCAGCGGCGCAAGCGCGGCGAGGAGGTCCTCGCCTGGGTGCTCGTGCCGCTGATCTGCGTCGGCATCTACCTGGGCGTCAACGCCGGTTTCGACTTCTTCGGGACTTCACCTGGGCAGGTCTGGGATCAGCTGATGCAGGTCAAGGCCATGATGGAGAAGCGTTCGGGTACGCAGGGCGCGCGCGGATAGGGCGGCTGCGGATCGCTAGGCCTGGGAGCTTGCGAGGCTGCCAGTCAGTTCCGACGATCCATGGAGCCCGGCCCGCACTCGAGCGAGCGGAGACGCGCGTCTGTTAACGGGACTGGGCGCGGTGTCCCTTGGGGGTGACCCTTCACCGCAAAGGGGATTCCGGACTCACGGATCGCGCCAGGCGACACATGGGACAGGATGAGGCGCGCGTCCCCTCTCCCGTGCGGGCTAAGATGTTCACACATCTCCAGTTGCAAGGCGCGACGCGCACTCCTCCCCGCAAGGGGGGGGAATGCGCCGCGGTCTCAAGGTGTTAGCGCCAGCTTGATCAGTGGGAATCCGGTGGCCTGCGCGGGCGAGGAACCACGTCGCGTCCTGTGCCAGCCGGTGTGGGAGTATCGGCGCGCAGAGGGCGAGGGAGACGCGCCCGGGTCGGCCGTTGCGCATATCCGGAACCGATATGTGACCCGCGTAGTCCGCCGGAGTGAGGGCGCCCGTCACGCGACGCAGCGGCCTTTGCGCAGCCTTCGTCGAGCGGGCTGAACCGCCGGAGCTATCCGGAACGGCACCGGCACCCCCAAGGTTCGTCGTGGAGGGGCCTAGCCGCCCCGAGCAACCCGGGAACGTCCATGCGCACAGCGCGACCACCGACCCGACGCGCGATCCTCGCCGCTCCGCTGCTGGCGGCGCCCCTGCTGGCGGCACCAGCCCTCCGTGCGGCGGCCCGCGGCGGGACCGTGGTCGTAGTCGGCGCCGGATCGGCGGGCCTGGCGGCCGCGGCGCTCCTGCGCGAGGCGGGCCAGAGCTTCACCCTCCTGGAGGCGCGGGACCGGATCGGCGGCCGGGCCTTCACCGACCGGTCGCTCGGCCCGGATTGCCCCTTCGACGCCGGGGCCGAATACATCCATTGGGCCGAGCGCAATCCTTGGGCCCCCATCGCCCGGGCGGCGGGCGTCCGCTTCGCCAGCGAGGATGGTTGGGCCCGCACCCTCACCATCGACGACCGGGCGGCCACGGAGGCCGAGCAGGCGGCCCGCCGCGCCGGATTCTCCGGCCTCGACGCCCTGCTGGCGCCGAAGGGCGGCGACCCGTCCCTGGCTGAGGCGGCGCGGGCCGGCGGACCGAATGCGGAACAGGCCGCCGCCGGCCTGAGCCGGCTGTCGCTGGGTGAGGATCCCGAGCGGGTCTCGGCGGTCGATTACGACCGGCTCTGGTCCGGCACCGACCTGTGGGTCGACGGCTACGGCGACCTCGTCGCGCGCCACTTCGCCGACCTTCCGGTGCGCCTCGCCTGTCCGGTTGAGGTGATCGACTGGTCCGGGCCGGCTGTCCGGGTCGGGACCGCCCGGGGCGCCCTGTCGGCGGCGGCCGTCATCGTCACGGTGCCGGTGGGCGTGCTGAAATCCGGGGCCCTCCGGTTCACGCCCGGCCTCCCCGACCTCCAGCAGGCGGCGCTCGACGGGCTCCACATGGGCGCCTACACGAAAATCGGCCTGCGCCTCGACCCGGGGAAGATCGATCCGGCGGCGTTCGGCGACGCGGTCTCGGTCGCGACCGGCGGCCCGACACTCTACTTCGAGATGGGCCCGTTCGGCCGACCCCTCGCGGTGGCCAATCTCGGCGGCGATGGCGCCCGCGACCTCTGCCGCGCCGGCGAGGCGGCCGCGGTGGCGCACGCCACCGAGCGGCTCGGCGCGATCCTGGGCGCCCAGGCGCGGGGCGCGGTCCTGGCCGGGCGGCTCGCGGGCTGGTGGACGGATCCGCAGGCCCTGGGCTCCTATTCGATCGTGGCGCCCGGCCATGCGGAGGCCCGGGACACCCTGCGTGCGCCGATGGGCGGACGGGTGTTCCTCGCCGGCGAAGCGCTGGCCGGCGGCGGTGCCATGACGGTCGGCGGCGCGACCCTCGACGGCGAGCGCGCCGCGCGGGACGTGCTGAAGGCGCTCGGCGCCTGATCGGCCCGGGCAGGGCGGTGGTTCCTCCGCCTATTCCGCCGCGTCGGACTGGCGGAATCCCTCGATCCCGATCTGATCGGGGTTGATCGCGTGCAGCGCCCGCCGGGCCGCCTCCAGCGGGTGCTCGGCCTCGATCCGGACCGAGGTCAGGTCCGGGCTCTTGTAGACGGTCACGATGGTGTCCATCACCTCGGTCAGGGTCGTGCGCTTGTCCTCGGGCGCCGCGATCAGCAATTGCAGTCCCCAGGCCCGGTAGAGATCGACCAGCGCCTGGCTGTTGCGCACGTCGAGCTTCGAGAACGCCTCGTCGAGGAGGCACAGGCCGAGACCGGGATTCTCGTCGCCCGGCCGGTCGCCCGGATAGTAGGCGCTGGCGAGGGAGGCGGCGATCGCCACGTAGAACGGCGCCTGCGCCTCGCCGCCCGAGCCCCGCAAAGCCCGCGCCGACATGGTGGTGCGGTTGCCCGCCCGGTCGCGCATGCCGATCTCGTACACGAAGTAGTTGCGGTAATCGGCGAGCCGCGCCGCATCCTCCTGGCCGGCGATCAGCGCGGTGATCTCCTCCAGCGCCGCCGCCATCGGACCCTCCGCCTCCCCGGCGAGCACCGCCTGCGCGGCCTCGGGCGAGCGGGCGGTCTCGGTGGCGAGGGCGTGGACGGCGGCGTAGCGGCGGTCCACCGCCGCCTCGAACGCATAGGTCTGGCCCGTGAAGCTGCGGGCCGAGAGCCGCTCGTTCAGGGCCTCCAGCCGGGCATGCACCCGCTCGAACCGGTCGGCCAGGCGGGTCAGCAGATCCTCGGTCATGAGCCGCCGCATCTCGACCTCGGCGCGCTCGGCCTGGGCGCGGTAGCGCCGCAATTCGTGGCCCTCCACGGCGTCGTATTCCCGCCGGACCCAGGCGAACCCGTCGATGGCCGGCGCATCCCCCTGGTTGAGCGGGTTCTCGACCCGCCAGGCGGCGCAGGCCTCCGCCAGCTCCCGCTCGGCAATCCGCCCGTGGGAGCGCGCCGCTTCGGCGGTCTCCCGGGCGAGGCCGCGCTCGGCGGTCGCCCGGGTGCCGGCGGCCTTGCCGTCGAGGCCGGCCAGCGCCCGCCGGGCCTCGGCGATCACCCCCGGGTCGAACCGCTCGGAGCGGGCGACCCGGACCCGGGCCGCATCGCCGCCGGTCAGCTGTCGCAGGGCCGAGCGCCGGGCCGCGAGCGCCGCGCGGGCGGCCTCGCGCATCGTGACCAGCCGGGCGCGCAGGGCCGCCTCGTCGGCCAGCAGGCGATCGAGCGTCGGTTCCAGAGTCTCCGACAATTCGCGCAGATAGCCGACCCGTTCGGTCGTCAGGGCGGCGATCTCGGCGGCAAGGCCCGTGCTGTCGCGCTTCTCGATGCCCTCGCGCTCGGTCTGAAGGGTCCGCCGCCGTCCGTCGAGACCGTTCAGTTCGGCCCGCAGGGTGTCGATATCGTCGAGGCCGCGGGCGATGCGGGCCCGGATCGCGGCGGCGGTGCGGGCGGCCTCGCGCAGCACCGCCGCCTCGCCGCGCAGGCGGCGCGCCTCCGCGACCGCGGCCTCGTGGACCCGCCGGCTGTCGACGGTCGGCCCGCGATGGCCGCGGGTCATGAGCAGATCGACGCTCCGGGTCACCGAATAGGCCATGCCGGCCGTGGTGCGCCCGCTCGGCGCCACCGCTCGGGCGAGGCGGGCGAGTTCGGCATCGTCCCGGGCGAGGTCATAGGCGCCGAGCCGCACCCCCAGGAACGCCTCCGCGTGCGGGTCGCTGGTCTCGATCACCGTCAGCGGCCCGTCGTCGTAGCGGCGGGCGCGCTGCTTGGCGGTGTCGGTGGTCTTGACCAGGATGCAGCGATGGAACCGGTCGCGGCCCGACTGGAGGACGCCGAGGGCCTCGCTCAACCGGTCCGGCGCCACCACCAGGGCCTCGCGGGCGCGTCCGAGCAGGCCCTCCAGGGCCGGGCCCCAGCTTGGATCGACGATCTCGGCCAGTTCGCAGATCGGCATCGCCGCGATGCCGCGGCGCTCCAGCTCGCCGCGGAACGCCACCGTGTCGGAGGACAAGCGCGCCGCCGGGCCGGTGCCGGTGCGGGGGGCGGTGCGCTCGGCCTCGCTCTCCTGGGCGCGCGCCTTCAGGGCCGCGTCCTCGGCCGCCCGTTCCAGGGCCTCCTCGAAGTCGGGCAATCGCGCCAGCCCGTCGAGGAGCTCGGCCAGGGGCCCCTCGGGGCGCAGGACTTCCTCGGGCGGGGCTTCGCGGCGCAGGCCCGCCCGGGCGCAGGATTCGGCCAGGCGCGCCGCCTGCGGGCAGGTTTGACGCAGGATCGGGGCGACCGGCTGGAGCTTGCCCATCTGGCCGACGAGACCGACGAGGTCGGCGATCCGCCCGGCCAGCTCCTTGCGGTCGCGCTCCAGCATCGAGAGGCCCAGGGTCGAGGCGGCGAGGCGACGCTCGGCGGCGCCGGCGGCGGCCAGCGCCTTCTTCTCGGCGATCTCGCCGTCGATCTCGCGCACGTGGCCGCGGCTCGCCGCGACGCGCTCCCGGGCGATCCGCAGGGTGTCGGCGCCCTCGCGCAGGCGCGTGCGGACCGCGACGAGGTCTAGGCTGCGGCGGCGCAGCTCGGCGGACGCCGCGCGCAGCTCGTGCGCCGCCGTGGCGAGTACCGCCTCGCTCCAGGCCTCGTAGCGGTCGCGCAGGCGGCGCAGCCGCGCCAGCCGGGTCTCCAGCTCGGCGATGGTCTCCAGGAGGCGCCGCCAGTTGGCGATGGATTGCCGGACCCGCTCCACATCCAGCGGCTCCGGCTCCAGCACGAAGGCGCGCACGAAGGCGCTGGTGTCGAAGATCGGCTTGAACGCCACCGCGTTGGCGAAACTGCGCAGGAAATGCCGCGGCTCCGGCGCCGGCGCGCCCTCGCGCAGGGTGGCCAGGACATCGGCGGTGAAGCGCTCGCCGGAGGTCCGGTACTCGGTGAAGCTCGCCGCCCGGGCCCGCAGGTCCCCGGCGATCTCGCTCCAGGGCGCCGTGTAGCTGCCGCCGGGGGCGGTGCGGGCATAGTCGGCGATCTCGAACCGGTGCCCGATCGCGATGAAGCGCGACAGGACCGTTTCCTTCGGCTCCGCGGCCCGGGCCGCCAGCGCCAGGCCGACCGTGACCACGCGCCCCGAGGCCGGGTTCTCGAAGACCAGTGCGAGCACGGTCTCGCAGGATTCCCGGGTCGGGCGGCCGCCCTCCGCGGGGTCGCTGATCCAGCCGAGGCAATAGTCGCGCACCGTGCGGGCGCTGCGCCCGGAGGCCGAGGCATTGAGGGCGAGGCGGCTGGCATTGTTGCCGGCGAGCACGGTGCCGACCGCGTCGAAGATCGTGGACTTGCCGGCCCCGGTCGGCCCGACGAGCGCCGCCGCCCCGCGCAGCCGGATCTGCTCGCGGCGGATCAGATACCAGTTCGAGAGGGCGATGTCGGTGAGGACGTACACGGGGGTCGGGGGCTGGGCGGCGCGCGGGTGGATCGGGGTTCCAGTTGGCCGGCTTCGCCCGCGTATGCAAGCGACCACCGGCCCCGCGCGAATTCCGACCGCAGACGCAGCCGACGAGGCCATCGGTATTCCCTGCCTGAAGGGATACCGGAGCCGATACCGGCCCGGATTCCTCGGTGATCGATCGGACGCGGCGCTGTCGCAGAATCGTCTCCGATCGGTGGCGGACGGGTGAACGGCCGGTCCGCTCGCCGGGATCAGCGATGGGAAGGGACGCACGCCCCTGTCACCGCGGCTGCACTTCACAACTTGTCAGACAATTTGATCCCTGTATCGTTCGCGCCGGGAGGATCGATAATCGTCATGCGCGCCAGTCTAAAGCTCACATTGAGTGGACTCATTGCTACTCTCATGTTCGCAGCCGCGCTTCAGGGCGGTGTTGCAATCTACAATATGCTTGTTGTGAACGGACACATTTCACAGCTACTCGATGTGGCGGTGCCGTCCTTGAATGAAGCACAGGCGATCGACGCCTTGATCGCTAGAATACGACTTCAACAGGTCCGATTCGCCACCGCCGATTTCGCCTCCGAACGCGAAGCCGGTGAGAAGACGGTCGATGATTTGGTCCAGGCCCGGACCGCGAGGGTCGGCGCCTATCAGGCCCGCATCGCGTCGGCGGACGAGCAGGCGCTGTACGACGCCCTGGCGGCGAAACTGAAAATCCAGCGCTACGACTGGGACCGCCTGCGCGCGTTCGGTCTCAGTCAGCGCGAAGCCGCGATGTCCTATTATCGCGGGGCGATGCACAACCATTACGTGGAGGCGGCTCAGGCTGCGCACGCACTGGTTGAATGCCATGTGAAGGGCGTCGAGGCGGCCGGACTTTCCGCCCGGGCGAGCCAGGCGGCCGCGGTCCGCTGGACCGTCGTGATCCTCGGCGCCACACTTGTGATCGCATTCGGCGCCACCCTGTACAGCTTCGTCGGCGTGTCGCGGCCCATCACCGTCATGACCCGCGCCATGCGCCGTCTGGCCGATGGCGAGACGCAGGCCGAGATCCCCTGCGCGAACCGGCGCGACGAGATCGGTGCGATGTCGGCCACCCTTCAGGTGTTCAAGCAGAACCTGCTGCATGCCCGTGCCCTGGAAGCCGCGACGGCGCTCGCCCGGACCGATGCGGAGGCGCAGCGGCGGCAAGCCGCAATCGCGCTCGCGGGCCGGTTCGAGACCACCGTCGGCGGGATCGTCGGGTCCGTCACTGCCGCGGCGACGCACCTGCGGACGACGGCTGAGAGCCTGACCGCCACGGCGACCCGGACGGCCGGCCAGTCGACCAGCGCGGCCGCGGCGGCCGAGCAAGCCTCCACCAACGTGAACACGGTGGCGGCGGCAACCGAGGAGCTGGGCTCGTCGGTCAACGAGATCGGCCGGCAGGTCGGGGCCTCCGCGGATCTGGCCCTGGTCGCCGTCCGCGAGGCGGGCGCGACCGCCAGCCTGGTCCAGGAGCTCAGTGGGGCTGCGCGCCGGGTCGGGGAGGTCGTGGACCTGATCTCGGCCATCGCCAGCCAGACCAACCTGCTCGCCCTCAACGCCACCATCGAGGCGGCCCGTGCCGGCGCGGCCGGGCGGGGCTTCGCGGTGGTCGCCACCGAAGTGAAGGCGCTCGCCGATCAGACGGGTCGGGCGACCGCCGAGATCGCGACGCAGATCGCCCATATCCAGGGTTCAACCGGTCAGGCGGTCCAGGCGATCGACGGGATCGCCGGACGGATCCGGGAGATCAGCGGCATGGCCACCTCGATCGCCGCGGCCGTGGAGGAGCAGGGCGCGGCGACGCAGGAGATCGTCCGCAACGTCGCCGAGGCGGCGACCGGCACCGCTTCCGTGACCGCCAACGTCACGGGGGTCGCCGGTGCCGCCGAGGAGACCGGTGCGGCGGCCGCGCAGGTGCTGGCCTCGGCCTCCGAGATGGCCCGGCAGGCGTTCGAGCTCGGCACCGAGGTCGAGCGGTTCCTCGCCACGGTGCGGGCCGCCTGACCCGCACCCACGGGGCCGATCAGGCCTCCCCGGCCTCGGACCAGGCCCGCAGGCGTTCGAGCCACGCGTCCGAGGCGAGCACCGTCAGGCCCGGCAGGAGCGCGAGCGGGGTGACCCGTTCGACCCGGTCGCGCTCGCCCAGCCGCAGGCCGCCGCGCCTTGCGTAAAGGCGCAGGATGTCGGCGAGCCGTCCCTCCTCGGGGGGCTCGTTGCGGGCCACGGTGCGGATCTTCTCGACGATCTCGTCGGTGGTGCATTCAACGATCCCGTCCGTGCCGGCGCGATGGTCGCGCAGGCCCTCCTCGTAGAGAAGCCGGAGCGCCAGGAGCACGAGGGTCTCGTCCTTGCGCAGGCGCTCCGAGACGATGTCGTGGCGCGGGGCGTCCGCGGCGGGACTCAGCGAGACCATCTGGTCACGGTGCGAGACGGTCAGCGCGTAGCCGAGGCAGGCGAAATAGTCGGTGAAGAACGGGGCGTAGTGCCGGGCGAGTTCGTAGGAGCGCCCGATCCCCTGGGTGTCGGCGTAGATCACCTGGCCCTTCAACAGCACCTGGAGGGCGCGGCTGAGTTCCTCGGCGTCCGGCGCCCGGGCGCCCGCTGGCGCGGGCTCGTCGCCGTCGATGATGGCGCGGAAGCCCTCAAGCACCGGAGCGCCGCTCCAGGATGAAGTCCGGGCAGTCGAGCCAGCCGTTGGTGACGCGCCCGGGCAGCCGCGAGACGGCGTAAAGGTCGCCGAGCTTGGCGTCGAACAGGACGTCGATCTCGCGCAGGCGCTGGAACACGATGAAGTCGTCCACCCCCATGATCGCGATCTCGGCCCCGCGCAGCGCCGGGGCGTGTCCGAGCCGTGCTTCCACGAAGGCGGTCATGCCCTCGGGGGTGACGGTGGTGCGGCGCCGGAACGCCGCCTTGGCGGCCGCGAAGGCGTCCACTACGGGATCGTCCTCCAAGTCGGGCAGGGGCTCCATGTCGATGGCGGCCTTGCGAGCCCGCGGGGCCTGGAGATGCGCGTGGCCGATCGGCGGCCGCAGCAGCGAGACCTCGGCCGGGACGTCGGGGGCGATCTCCGACCCGCCGACGGCGCGCAACAGCGCGGCGGCACGCTCGACGGCGCTCGGATCCGGACGATCCATGACGTGGAGGGCGGCGCCGATCCGGCGCTCAAGCCGCGCCACCACGGCGTCGACGGCGTCGAGGTGGTTGTCGAGCCCCTCGAACACCGCCAGGATCTGGGTGAGATCGGACCGGATCGCCCGCTGGGCGGCGTCGAGATCGGGGCTGCGGCCCTCGCGGATCAGGCCCTCGGCGAGCGCCCGGACCGTGAGGGCGTCGCGCAGGGCCCGGCCGGCCTCACGCACCACGCTGGCCCGGAAGCGAAACGGGTTGAACCGTGTGTGCAGCGTCCGGTAGTCGCTGATCAGGTGGCGCTCGACGAAATCCTCGAAGAACAGCCGGAAGGTCTTGGCGCGGTCGGGCTCGCGCAGGATGCGCTCCTCGACCTTGCGCATGCCGGCGGCGAGGCCGCGGACATGCGCCAGGAAGGCCGCCGCCGCCCGGGCGGCGTTGGACAGGGCCTCGGACCGGTTGCCCGGATCCGAGAGGGCGCTCTCCAGGCCGCCCAGCACCTCCAGCACGGCGCCGCCGTAGGAGCGGGTCTCACCCCGTTCGAGGCGCGACAGCTCCTCCAGCAGGAGCCGCGCCTCGGGGTCGAACTCCACCACCGGCACGTAGCGCTCGCGGCGCTCGATCAGCCAGCCGGTGTCGAGGAGGCGCCGGTAAAGCGCCGTGCGGCGCTCGGCCGGTTCGGCGGAGATCGGCTCGTCGCCGCTGACCTCCGGATCGCTCCAGCCGGCGGCGAAGTCGCCGATCTCGGCCAGCAGCTCGGCCTTGCGCACCGGCTCGGCCCCGAGGACACGCCGGTGCAGGTGCAGCAGCAGGGCGGCGTTGAAGCCCCGGCTCGGCGCGGCCAGGGGCTTGAACAGCTCGTCGGGCAGCTGCGCGAACAGCATTCTTTGAGGACTTTCGCCGTCGCGCAGCCGTGCCCTTACTTCGCGCCGAGGAGCTCGACGTCGAAGATCAGGGTGGCGTTCGGCGGGATCACGCCGCCGGCGCCCCGGGCGCCGTAGCCGAGCTGCGGCGGGATGATCAGGGTGCGCTTGCCGCCGGTCTTCATCGTCGCGACGCCCTCGTCCCAGCCCTTGATGACCTGGCCGGCCCCGAGCGGGAAGCTGAAGGGCTGGTTGCGGTCGCGGGAGGAATCGAACTTCTTGCCCTTCTTGCCGCCCTCGTCGAGCCAGCCGGTGTACTGGACGGTGACCTGCTGCCCGGCCTTCGGCTCCGGCCCGGTGCCCACGACTTCGTCCTGGTACTGCAGACCGGACGGCAGGGTCACGGTCTCGGCATTGGCGGCTGTGGTCATGGCAATCAACGCGGCTCCGGCGATAAGGGACAGGCGAGGCATGGTTTCTCCCTGGAACCGGCGCTGTGCGCGCCGGTCGTCGCGCGCCTTCTAGCGACTCGGGCCGCGGCAGGCCAGGGCGGGGTTGAGGGCGCGGCGGTTCCGCTCCTCTCTCCCCCCTCTGCGGGCTATGGGCGACGCAGGTTCAAGGCACGCGGCTCATGACGCAGCGCGACTGGCCCCCTCTCCCGTGCGGGAGAGGGGACCCGAGCCCCGCCGATCTGACCGGCGAGCACGCTGAAACCTCAAACCTGTGTCGCCCGTCGGTCTGCGGGTGGGGAAGCCATGGGGCGGATCTGATCGCCCGCTTCAGAAAGACCCGGCCTCAGCCCGCCACCATCCCCGCGAGAGACACCACCAGCCGCCGGGCGACTTCGTCCTTGCCGAGGCGCGGCCAGGTCTCCACCGTGCCGTCCCGGCGGATCAGGTGGACCGTGTTCTCAGACCCGCCCATCACGCCGCCCGCCGCCGAGACGTCGTTGGCCACGATCAGGTCGCAGCCCTTGCGGGCGATCTTGGCCCGGGCATTCTCCAGCACCGCATCGGTCTCGGCCGCGAAGCCGACCACCAGGGGCGGGCGCGCGACGGACCGGCGGGCGATCGTCGCGAGGATATCGGGGTTCTCGGCGAGGACCAGCGGCGCGGGGCCGGTGCCGTCCTTCTTAATCTTCTTGGCGCCGGCCTCGTGCTCCGGGCGCCAATCCGCCACCGCGGCGGCGAAGATCGCGATATCGGCCGGGAGCGCCGTCTCGACGGCCGTCAGCATCTCCCGGGCGGTCTCCACCCGGATGACAGTGACGCCCGGCGGATCCGGGATCGCCACCGGCCCGGAGACCAGCGTCACGGCTGCGCCGGCCCGGGCGGCGGCCGCCGCGATGGCGTGGCCCTGGCGGCCGGAGGAGCGGTTGGCGATGTAGCGCACCGGATCGATCGGCTCGTGGGTCGGGCCGGAGGTCACGAGCACGCGCCGGCCGGTCAGGGGCCGGTCGCCATCCAGGCCGAGCATTCGTTCAAGGGCGTCGGCGATCTCGTGGGGCTCGGCCATGCGGCCGGGGCCGGTCTCGGGCTCGGCCATCCGGCCGGCGTTGGGGCCGACGATGCGCACGCCGTCGCCCTCCAGGATCGCGCGGTTGCGCCCGGTCGCCGGGTGGGCCCACATCCGCACGTTCATGGCCGGCGCGATCAGGATCGGCAGGGCGGTCGCCAGCAGGATCGTGGTCGCGAGGTCGGCGGCGTGGCCGCCCGCCATCCGGGCCATGAGGTTGGCAGTGGCGGGGGCCACAACCACGGCATCCGCCTGCCGGGCGAGCTTGATGTGGCCGATCTCCGCCTCGGAGGCCCGGTCGAACAGGTCGGTATGGGCTCGCTCGCCGGCCAGCGCAGCCGCGGCCAGCGGCGTCACGAATTCCTGCGCCCCCGCGGTCAGGACCGGGCAGACGCTGGCGCCGCGCTCGCGCAGGCGCCGGATCAAATCGAGGGCCTTGTAGGCCGCGATGCCGCCGCCGATGACGAGGAGGACGCGGCGGTTGGCAAGGGTCTCGCTCATGCCGGGACCCTCTGCGCGCGGCCGCCCGCCCGTCAAGCCGAGCTCAGGCCGCGGCCGGGACGGCCGACGCCTTGAGCCCGCCGAACCGGCGCTCACGGCGGTGGAACTCCGCCGTCGCCTCGGCGAGGTCCTCGGGCCCGAAATCGGGCCACATCCGCTCGGTGAAATGCAGTTCGGCGTAGGCCGCCTCCCACAGCATGAAGTCCGACAGCCGCTGCTCGCCCCCGGTGCGGATCAGCAGGTCGACCTCGACCGGTGAGCCGTGCATCGGCCCGGCGACCAGCGCGCCGAAATTCTCCCGCGTGAGCGCGTCCGCCCCCTGAAGGCGCTGCGCCGCCGCGAGGATCGCGTCGCGGGCGGAGTAGTCCACGCAGATCCGCAGGTGCAGGCGGGTCCCGGCCGCGGTGGCGGTCTCGGCGGCGATGATCGCCTCGGGGATGCCCTCCGGCAGCCGGTCCCGCCGGCCCACGACGCTGAGGCGCGTACCGGTGCGGGCGAGCCTCTGGGTCTCGTTGCGCAGATAGGAGCGCAGTAGCCGCATCAGCCCGCCGACCTCGTCGGCGGGACGCTGCCAATTGTCCGCCGAGAAGGCGTAGAGCGTCAGCGTGCCGATGCCGAGATCCGGGCAGGCCTCGGCGGTGCGCCGGATCGCCTCGACGCCCCGGTGATGCCCGGCCAGCCGCGGCCGCCCGCGCTGCGTCGCCCAGCGCCCGTTGCCGTCCATGATGATCGCGGCGTGCAGGGCCCTCGGCTCCGCTTCGCTTCGCATCGTAAAGTCTCCCGGCATGGGGGTATCGCTTAAGTTTATCGGGGCGGAGTTAATAATCTTGGGAAGCTTAGACAGTCTCACACCGGTTTCGTGGCCGGATCGAGGCCGCGGCGCCCCGATTCCGGCCCGCGATCGGCGGCCTCCGCGGCATCGCGCACGACCTGCTCCAGGACGCTCAGGTAGCCGATGAAGCGCTGGCGGCCGGTGTCGGTCAGCCGGCACACCGTCTGCGGGCGGTTATGCGCGAGACCCTTCTCGAGGCTCACCAGATCTGCCTCGCTCAGCACCGCCAGGTGGCGGCTCAGGTTGCCGTCGGTCAACCCGCACAGACGCTTGAGATCCGGAAACGGCAGGCCCTTCGGATGCGCCACCAGGGAGGTGAGCACGGAGAGACGCGCCCGCTCGTGGATCAGCCGGTCGAGCCCCTCGTAGGAGAAGCGCCCGACGGCGCGGTCAGCGGTCGTCATCGAAGGCCCGGGCGCTGTGATGGATGATCCCCGCCAGCCAGGCCTGGCCGACCAGGAACGGCAGGCCCATCGCCCAGGGGGAGAGGAGGCGCGTCTCCGCCGAGAGGGCCAGCACGGCGAGCCCGGCCAGCAGATACCAGGCGCCCACGCCCTGCACCGCCCGCGGCAGGATCCGCGCCGAAGCGAACAGGCCGAGGCCGACGAGGACCTGCCACAGGCCGGGCAGCATCCAGACCTCCCCGGGGGCGAAGCGGGCGATCACCAGGGCCAGGCACGCCCCCGCGCCGGCGGCCGGCAGGAAGACCTCGATGGCGTTCCACACCATGGCGTCGGCGAGGCCGGAATGCAGGCGCCGCGAGCGCCGCATCGCCTCCACGCCGATCATCGCGAAGGCCGCGAGGGCGGCAGCGACCCAGAGTCCGAAGAACAGGCCGGGCTTGGCCGCCGGATCGCCCAGCCACAGGGCCTGGCCGGCCGCACAGGCCAGCGCGAGGCCGCCGGTGCCGGCGACGGTCGCCGCTCCGACCCCGCGAAATGCCGTGTCGCGCGCGATCTGCGAACGGATCGCCACGATGTCGGCCAATGCCTTGTCCAGGTCCCGCATGCGCCTCATGCCCCGGGGCTGCATCGTGCTTTGCGCCGCAAAGTACCGGCCCGGCCGGATCGTCGCAAGCCAATTCGACCGGTCACGGCGGCGGAATTTCTCAGCATCGGCGCTGCAGGTCGAGTCTGACATGGGATGAAATCTACCTACCGGTTGTATTCGGACAATCACCGGGCCGGAAAAACCGCTCCCACGATCCGGTGTCCGGCCGGCCAGCGGGCCGGCGGGACCGGCGGCCGGGGCGCGGTAAAACTCTCCTTCGGACAGGGTTTCTCCCGGCGGCCGCACGGCCCATATTGTGTCCATGCCCGCTCCGAAGAAATCGCGCGCCGCCTCCGTCACGGCCTCGTCCGCCAAGGCGTCGAAGCCCGAACTGAAGCCCCTCGACACATATCTCGCCGCACTGCTGAACCCGGCACTCAACCGCAACCGGCCGCCGCCCGTGGAGCCGGCGCCCGAGGCGCCCGCCCGGCCGGGCAGGCCCAAGAAGCGTGGCGCCAAGGACGGGACCACCGGCGGCTCCTCCCCGGCCGCCACGCGCCGGGCCGAGATCGCCCGCGACGGCTTCGCGGAGGCGCCCCAGGCCGGCTACGCCCTGGGCGACGCCGCCGATGTCGACCCGCGCCTCGCCCAGGCCCTGGGCCTGATCCCGCCCGAGGACGGCCCCGTCCCGGAGGGTGCCGATCTGACGGATCCCGGCGGCGACGGGGGCGCCTCGGCTACCGTGACGGCGCTGGAGCGGCTGCTCACCGAGGGCAACCCGCTGTTCAAGGACGGCCAGACCTGGACCCCGCACCGGCCGGAGCGCCCGCAGAAATCCGAGGGCGGGCTGCGGTTCACGCTGAGATCCGAGTTCGAGCCGGCCGGCGACCAGCCCACCGCCATCGCCGAACTGGTCAAGGGCGTGCAGGTACACGAGCGCGATCAGGTCCTGCTCGGCGTGACCGGCTCGGGCAAGACCTTCACGATGGCCAAGATCATCGAGGAGACCCAGCGCCCGGCGCTGATCCTCGCCCCCAACAAGACGCTGGCCGCCCAGCTCTACGGAGAATTCAAGTCCTTTTTCCCGGACAACGCCGTTGAGTATTTCGTTTCTTACTACGATTACTACCAGCCCGAGGCCTATGTCCCGCGCTCGGACACGTTCATCGAGAAGGAATCCTCGATCAACGAGCAGATCGACCGGATGCGCCATTCCGCCACCCGCGCCCTGCTGGAGCGGGACGACGTGATCATCGTCGCTTCGGTCTCGTGCATCTACGGCATTGGCTCGGTCGAGACCTACACGGCGATGTCGTTCACCGTCTCGTTGGCCGAGCGGATCGAGCAGCGCCAGCTGATCGCCGACCTCGTGGCCCTGCAGTACAAGCGCATCCAGTCCGATTTCGCCCGCGGCACCTTCCGGGTGCGGGGCGATTCCATCGAATTGTGGCCCGCCCACCTGGAGGATCGCGGCTGGCGGATCGGCTTGTTCGGCGACGAGATCGAGAGCATCGTCGAGTTCGATCCGCTCACCGGCAAGACCATCGCCGAGCTGAAGTTCGTGAAGGTCTACGCGAACTCGCACTACGTGACGCCGCGCCCGACGCTGCAGCAGGCAATCAAGGGCATCAAGAACGAGCTGAACGGCCGGATCGAAGAGCTGACCAAGATGGGCCGGCTGATCGAGGCCCAGCGCATCGACCAGCGCTGTACCTTCGACATCGAGATGATCGAGGCCACCGGCGCCTGCAACGGCATCGAGAACTATTCCCGCTACCTCACCGGCCGGAAGCCCGGCGAGCCGCCGCCGACCCTGTTCGAGTACCTGCCCGACAACGCCCTGGTCTTCACCGACGAGAGCCACGTCACCGTCCCGCAGATCGGCGGCATGTACCGGGGCGACTTTCGCCGGAAGGCGACGCTCGCCGAATACGGCTTCCGCCTGCCCTCCTGCCTGGACAACCGGCCGCTGCGCTTCGAGGAGTGGGACGCGATGCGGCCCATGACCGTCCACGTCTCGGCGACGCCCGGGAAGTGGGAGATGGAGCAGACCGGCGGCGTCTTCGCCGAGCAGGTGATCCGTCCGACCGGCCTCGTGGACCCGGTGATCGAGATCCGCCCCGCCCGCAGCCAGGTCGACGACCTGCTGGGCGAGGTCCGGGAGGTGGCCCAGGCTGGCTATCGGACGCTGGTGACAACGCTGACCAAGCGAATGGCCGAGGACCTCACCGAGTACCTGCACGAGAACGGCGTGCGGGTGCGCTACATGCACTCCGACATCGACACGCTGGAGCGGATCGAGATCATTCGGGATCTCCGCCTCGGCGCCTTCGACGTGCTGATCGGCATCAACCTGCTGCGCGAGGGTCTCGACATCCCGGAATGCGCCCTGGTGGCGATCCTCGATGCCGACAAGGAGGGCTTTCTGCGCTCGGAGACCTCGCTGATCCAGACGATCGGCCGCGCCGCCCGGAACGCGGACGCGCGCTGCATCCTCTACGCGGACAACATCACCGGCTCGATGGAGCGGGCGATGGCCGAGACCGAGCGGCGCCGGACCAAGCAGCTCGCCTACAACGAGGAGCACGGGATCACGCCGCAGAGCGTGAAGCGCGGCATCGCCGACATCCTCAGCAGCGTGTTCGAGCGCGACCACGTCCAGGTCGATACCGGCCTGGCGAAGGACGCGATCACGGTCGGCCATAACCTGAAGGCGGTGCTGGCCGATCTGGAGAAGCGCATGCGCGCGGCGGCCGCCGATCTCGACTTCGAGGAGGCGGCGCGGCTGCGCGACGAGCTGAAGCGGCTCCAGGCGACCGAGCTGCTGGTCTCGGACGACCCGATGGCCCGGCAGGGGGACGTGGAGCGCGAGGCCGGCAAGTTCGGCCGGAAAGCCCCGCGCGGGGCGGGGCACAGCCGCATCGCCAAGCCCGACCTCGACAATATGGGTCCGGGCACCGACCGCGAGCTGCCGGTCGGCGGCGGCGCGCCAGTCTGGCAGGAAAGGCCGAAGCCGCGCTCGACGCAGGGCCTCGGCGGGCAGAAACCAAAATACAAGGGCGGCGGCGGGCGGCGGCGCGACTGAACGGGCGCCGGACCCTCACGCGGCTTCGTGGTTCCGGCCCACACCCTGCGCCGCCGCTTCCTCGCCCGCGTCGACGATCGCTTGCGCGATCCGAACCACGAGGGCGTCGCAGGCCGCGTCGTAGGCGCGGGGATCCGCCTGGACGGCAGCCTCCGCGACGGCGCCGACCCGGTCCCGGACGATCTCGCGCGCGGTGCGCAGCGCGTCGGCGAAGGGTTCGAACGGTCGGGGCATCGCGGCGCTCCGGCAGGCGCCGGGTCGCTCCGGCTTCGGTTGGCCGCTGGAACGAGCGGGCCGGCGAAACCGTTCCCTGCGGCGCTGGACGCGCAGCCCGCACCGGCCCAAATCACCCCCGGTGACAGACGAGCACACGATGGCCTCAGAGACGAATACGCCCCCCGCCCTCGACGACGAGACCCTGGCCTTCGCCGGCCGCGTCTTCCAATACGCGCGGATGGGCCATGCGCAGGAACTCGCCGAGCTGTTCGGCCAGGGCCTGCCGGCCAACCTGCGCAACGACAAGGGCGACAGCCTGCTGATGCTCGCGGCCTATAACGGTCAGGCGGAGGCGACCCGGGTGATCCTAGAGGCCGGCGGCGATCCTGAGCTCGCCAACGATCGGGGCCAGACGCCGCTCGCCGGGGCGGCGTTCAAGAACGACCTGGCGGTGGCGCGGCTGCTGCTCGAACACGGGGCCGCGGTCGACGGCACCGGCGACGGGACGCGCACGGCCCTGATGACCGCCGCGATGTTCGACCGGACCGAGATGGTCGACCTGCTCCTCCAGCACGGGGCCGACCCGGACAGGCGCGACGCCTCCGGCCAGAGTGCCGCCGACATGGCCCGGGCCATGGGCGCGCAGGCGACCCCGGGCCAGCTCGACGCGGCGGCGCGGGCGGTGGGCTGAACGTCAGTCGAGATCCACGGCCGCGGGAGACTGCGATGGAATCACGGCCATCGTCAGCCCGAGAGCCGTAATTACCTGCTGAACGGTGTCGAGGCTCGGGTTTCCGCCCTGCGACAGAGCCTTGTAGAGACTCTCGCGTCCAAGTCCGCTGGCATCGGCCACGGCCGTCATGCCGCTGGCCCGCGCGACGTCACCGAGCGCCTGCCGGAACGCTGCGGGATCATTCTCCTCCAAGGCCGCCGAAAGGTAGGCGGCGGCCTCCGCGGGCGTGCGGATATAGGTGGCCACATCGAAGGGGCGCGTCGGTGTCGTGCCGTTCGTCATGCGTTGCCTACCCAAACTGTGCGTGCGAGATCGCGGGCCCGAGCGATGTCGCGGGTCTGCGAATCCTTGTCGCCGCCGCACAGGCGAATGACGATCCCGCCATCGCCACGCTCGACGAAGTAGACACGGCAACCGGGACCTGTATCGATCTTCATCTCGCTAACCCCACCGCCGACCGGGGCCACCTGTCCGCGATGACCCTCCTGGAGGCGCACGATCCGGCGCAGGATGCGGGCACGGCCTGCGGCATCGCGCAGACTGTCGATCCACCGGTCGAACACCTCCGTAGTCAACACCTCGGGCACAATCAGTATCCCATAAGATACAAACGATCGCAACGGCGCCCGACATCCGGGGGGATGCATCCTCTGGGGCAATGGGCGACCGGAGAACCGGGAGACGAAACGCCGTGCCGCCCATCACTCGGATCGACACAGGACTTTGGCTCGCTTGCGCGGGGCTGGTCGTGGCGCCATTCGGAGCCGTCGCCGCCGAGACCCCCTGGCCGGCCTTCGGGCACGATCCCAGCAACCGCAACTTCTCCGAACTCACCCAGATCGACCGCGGTAGCGTCGGACGGCTGCGCCCCGCCTGGATCTTCCAGACCGGGGTCACCGGCTACTTCCAGGCCCAGCCCGTGATGGTGGACGGAAGCCTCTATATCTCCACGACGCAGAACAACGTCGCGGCGCTGGATGCGCGCACCGGCAAGCCGCTCTGGACCTACACCCACAAACCACGGACGGAGAAGATCTTCGGACCGCCGTCGAACCGCGGCCTCGCCGTCTCGGGCGGCCTCGTCTACGAGGCGACCATGGACGGACGGCTGATCGCCCTGGATGCCAAGACCGGCCGCGTGGTCTGGGACAAGGAGGCGGTCCGGCCGGAGGAGGGCGAGACCGAGACCGCCTCGGGGCTGGCGACGACGCTCGGCGGCAAACCCGTTCAGGGCTCGAGCCGCCTGGGCTTCAAGATGCCGCCGCTGGTCGCCGACGGGCTGGTGATCGTCGGCGTCACCGGCGCGGGCTACGGCCTCCACATCGAGGACGAGGCGGGCGGCCTCGACGGCGGCGCGGTGGTCGGCATCGAGGGCGGCTACGGCCGGCGCGGCTGGCTTGCGGCTTACGACGCCAAGACGGGCGCGGAGCGCTGGCGCTGGTACGTCACCCCCGCGGAGGGCTGGGAGGGCGGATTCGTGGAAAAAACCGCCGACGGAACGCCGCTCCACCGGGACATCGCGGCCGAGAAGGCGGCGGCACCCGCCAACCGCGAGGCTTGGCGCGTCGGCGGCGGCTCCCTCTGGATGACGCCGGCCTACGATCCCGATCTCGGCCTGATCTTCCTCGGGACCGGCAATCCGGCGCCACAGAATTTCGGCCTGTCGCGGCCGGGGGACAATCTCTACACGATGTGCCTCGTCGCCCTCGACGTGAAGACGGGCACCTTGCGCTGGTACTACCAGCAGGTGCCCCACGACGAGTGGGGCTACGACGTCGCCGCGCCGCCCTTCCTGCTCGACATGCCGGGTGGGACGAAGGCGGTGGCCTCGGCGAGCAAGACCGGCTGGATCTATGTCCACGACCGCGCGACCGGAAAGCTGCTGAAGCGCTCGGCGCCGCTCCTCGACCAGAAGAACCTGTTCACGCCGCCGAGCGCGCAGGGCACGGTGGTGGCACCCGGGCCCCTCGGCGCGGTCTCCTGGCCGCCGACCGCCTATGACGGGCGGCTGGCCTACGTGCAGGTCCGCCACGGGGCGACGACCTACACGGTGAAGACAGTGCCGGCGGCCGCCGGACGGCCGGAGATCCGCTACAGCGAGACCGCCGAGGCAAAGGGCGAGCCCGCCTTCAGCACGCTCAGCGCCGTCGACCTTGCCGACGGCGGCCGGATCGCTTGGTCGGTGCGCGCGGCGAGCCGCCTGTCCGGGGGGACGCTCGCGACCGCCGGCGGCCTCGTCTTCTCCGGCGAGGAGGACGGCCATCTCGATGCCCACGATTCCAGTGACGGCCGGGTGCTCTGGCGCTTCCAGTGCGGGGCGGGCATCAGCGGCCCGGCCATGACCTACGCCCTCGACGGCCGGCAATACGTCGCGGTGGCGGCGGGCGGCGCGTCCTACACGAAGGCGGCGGGCTTCGGCACCGGCGACGCACTCCTGGTCTTCGCGCTGCCCGATTGACGCCCACTGAGCTTGGCTGGAGAAGTTCCAAGCAATGACGGCGGGGACTCATCCCATCGATGGCTGACGAGGGGAGCGCGGCCGGCGCCGACGCGGGTTCGCAACCGACCGATCGCGGGCTGCCGGTGATCCGCACCATCGCGATGCCCGCCGATACCAACCCGGCCGGCGACATCTTCGGCGGCTGGCTGATGGCGCAGATGGATCTCGCGGCCAGCAACGTCGCGGCCCGACGCTCGCGTGGACGCTGTGCCACCATCGCGGTCGACGCGATCACGTTCCATCATCCGGTCTTCGTCGGCGACGAGGTCAGCCTCTACGCGTGGCTGGTCACGGTCGGGCGCTCGTCCCTCCGCATTCAGGTCGAGGTCTGGCGGCGCGAGCGGGCGAGCGAGACCACCATGAAGGTGACGGAGGCGACCTTCACCTTCGTGGCGATCGGCGACGACCGGCGCCCGCGGCCGGTGCCGCCGGAGGTGGGCGGGATTACGCCGTGATATCGACGGTGGTGCCAGGTGCGGGCGGCGTCTGCACGTTGTCGTCGCTCGCAGACGCCTTGGCGTGAGCGAGCTGTGCCTGCGCCTTATCGACCAGCTTCTGGTCGCAGGCGACGCAGCTGGGGCTATGATTGCGCTTGTCCTGATCGACAACGCTGTTGGCGTCGGCGAGCGCCTGCTGCGCTGTCGCGACTCCCGCCTGCGTCCGGGTAGCCTGTTGTGCCGCCTGGACCGACTTGGCCGATTGCGACTGCCCCAGGGGTTTAAATGATAGGGTGTCCGCGCCGCGCGGGGTGACCGATCCGATGCTGCTTGCCATCCGTGAAAGTCCGAACGAATACCTCAGGGGGGATGGTGCAAGTAAGATATTGAGATCACGCTAATCGGTGATCGACTGGTGCGACTAAAATTTACACAATTTTGGCTGGCATGCAAAAGGCCAAACCAGCCGCGTATGATTTTGTGACGGACAATGAATCTAGCTATGCTTTCGTATTGGCGCCGGTGCTCCTCCCTTCGTTTCCTGCAAGCAGAGCAAGGGGATCCGCGCTACTTCCGGAGAAATGTGAATATCGTAGTCTACCCGAAAGAGGGGGCGGTCGCGCTGACCGAGGCCATCGGCACGCGACTCTCGCGGACCGAGATTTGCGTGAACGGATGTGCCCCTAGCATCATCCCAAGAGGTATTTTCCGGCTTTCGGAAAACGATAATGCAAAACCAAAGACCTAGCGCATCGTCTTGATTCAGATCTTCAGGACGATGCGTTGAACGTCGGATCCCCTATCAAATCGCTTCGAATCCACCCCATGGCCGTCATCAGCGAGACCGGCGGACGAGACCCGCCGCGCCGTCGCGTGGGCGGAGTTCGGTGAGGCCGGCTCATCGCGGGCCGGTGTCACACCGTCGAGGGCGGCGCTCGCGATGACGGCGCGGCGTGACAGGCGGATCAGCCGCCTCGATTGCCGGCGAGCGCGTAGCGCGTGCGCAGCCGCAGGCCGAACACCGCCATCATGAACATGCAGCAGGTGGCGTTGTTGCCGTTGTACAGAACCGTCTCGAACGAGGCCGAGACGAGGCCCAGGAACCAGAACCGCAGGAACAGCAGCGTCTCGGCGTCCAGACGGCCGCCGCCGGCCACACGCTGCAGGTCGCGCACGGGGGCGAGCACGAAGGCCGCCACGGTGAGCGCGAGGAGCGGCAGGCCGCCGATCAGCGCCGTGTCGAGATAGGCGTTGTGAGCGTGATCGACGGTGTTGACCCAGGTCAGTTCCTCGGAGCCGGCATACATGGTCCGCTCGGTCATCCAGAACGCGCCGAGCCCCCAGCCGCGCCAGGGCCGGATCAGGATGTTGTCGATGGCGAATTGCCAGATCTCGCTGCGCCCCGTGAAGGTCGCGTCGGTGAGGAGCGCCCCGACCGCGTCCTGGATCGGCGGCACCAGGACGGAACCGATGGAGATCAGCGAGAACCCGACCACCGGGCCGAGAAGCAGAAGGCCCCGGGCGAGGCCCCCGGTCAGGATCTGGCAAAGCCCCGTGGTGGCGAGGATCACCGGCAGCAGCAGGATCGCGGTCTTGGAGCCGCTCGCCACCAGGAACCCCGCCGCCAACAGCACGATCCCCCAGCCCAGGAGCCGGCTCGCCGCCGAGGCGACGTAGAGGCCGACGATCACCAGGATCACCATGGCGGCCCCGGCCTCGTTCTTCTGCGGGAAGATCCCGCGCCAGAGGCCCGGATGGCTCGGATCGGAATTGACGTCGAAGGCCGAATGGATCGCGAGGCTCGGTACGAACGCCACCGCCAGGTAAGAGGACAGCACGATCACCAGGGCCGCCCCGGCCATGGTCAACGCCAATTGCCGCGGGGATCGGGCGACGATCAGGACACCCGCCGAGAGCATGGCGGCGATGGCGAACAGTGCCAGCCGCCGCAGCGACAGGCCCGGTTCGATGGACAGGAGGGTCGTCAGGCCGAGCCAGAGGGCGCAGAGCAGGAGCGGCCGCGTCATCAGCGGGCGCAGGTGCCGCACGCCGATCCGGTGGATCGCCGCCGCCATGGCGGCACCGGCGGCGAGGAACAGCACCTGGGTCAGCAGGCTGCCGTCCTCGGAGGCCGCCAGGATCGAGCGATCGGACAGGTCCTTCAGCCAGACGTGGTTCCAGAGGAGGACGAAGACCGCCCCGTTCAGGAGCACGCGCAGCACGTCCGGAACATCGCGGCCGGCGATGCCCTGCTGCCGCCCCTCGGCGGGGATCCCGATCGCCGCGTCCGCAGAAGCCATGTCCCGTTCCACCGCCGAGCCCGCGACCCATCGAGGTCCCAGAGAAGCATCCCGGTGATCCCACCCACTTCCGTTATCCCGGGGTGACCGCGTCAGCGGGCCCGGAAGGAAGGCTCCGCCGCGCTCCGGCACCCGAGGATGAGAGAATTGGGTCGGACGTTCGTGGCTTCTGTCTGGGACGGCGTGGTTGGCCGCAGCCTCATCTTAGTCCTGGACACGGCCCGGGCGATGGCAAATCAAAAGTTGCACCCACCGATCGCGCACTAACCTTGACGAAGGTTTTCCGGGTTCAGCGCCGCATCGTGTACTGCGACCGGCTGGCGGATTGGCGCATCAGAAACGCCGCCATCTCGGCGAGTTCCGGGGCCTTCGAGCGGAAGGTCACCGACAGAGCCAGCAGCGTGTCCTTGTGGTCGAGGCCGGGATAGATCCGCTGTTGCACGGGCACATGCTCGGCGCGCAGGCGCGCGGCGAGGCTGACGGTGTGCCGGGGCTTCACCACCGTGTCGGCATCGCCGGTCGCCAAGAAGGCGGGGGGTGACAGCGGTCCGACGAAGCTGCCCGGCTGGGTCGCGGCCGCGTCGGGCGCCTGTCCGAACACCTTGATTGTGGTGTCCTGATCGAGGGGCAGGAAATCGTAGGGGCCGGACAAGCCGGCCACCGCCTTGATCGCCTTGGGATCGACGCCGGCTGCGATCACGTAGCGCGGGTCGAGGCCGAGCATCACGGCGTTGTAGGCCCCCGCGGAATGCCCGGCCAGGACGATCCGGCGCGGGTCGCCGCCATAGGCCGCGATGTTGTCGCGCACCCAGGCGAGCGCCGCGGCGCCGTCCTCCAGGAAGCCCGGGAACGCCGTCTCGGGATAGAGCCGATAGTCCGGCAGCACCGTGACGAAGCCCTGGGCGGCGAGCGCATGTCCGACGAAGGCGTAGTCGTCCTTCGAGCCGCTCTGCCAGGAGCCGCCGTAGAAGAACACCAGCACGGGGGCGTTCTCGGCGGCCGCGGCGGGCACGTAGACGTCGAGGCGCCGCCGCGACCCTTCGCCGAAGGGCTGGTCCTTCGCGGCGAGGCGCCCGCCCGGATCCCGCGGGCCGATCGCGTCGAACAGCGCGAGCGGCGAAGCCGCGTTGAGGCCGAACGCGGCGAGCCCGAGGCAGAGCAGGCTGGCAAGCGCAGTGAAGAGCCGTGTCATATCCCGTCCGGTTGTCGCGACCGGTCCATACGGCGCCAGGCTCGGGGCGGATTGATGACGGCCGCGCGGCGGCGCGCGAAAAATCAGGTCCGCAGCACGAAACAGGCGCCGCCGACCTTGCGGATGCGGCCGCACAGGTCGTCGGCGGCCTGCCGGTTCTGTGCCGGGATCCGGATCCGGTAGAACGCCCGGGTGCCACGGTTGCGCAGGCGCGTGCCGATGATCATCGGCCGCACGTCGCCGATCACCCCCGCATAGGCGCTCCGCGCCCGGTTGAAGCTCTGGAGCGCCAGCGCCTTGGAGAAGTTGCCGGCGAGCTGGATCCCCCAGGGCGCTGCCGGGCCCTCGTTGGCCCCCAGGGCGAAGCGATCGCCGCGGGACGGGATGCGCAGGCTGGCGGTGACCTGAAGACAGGTCTGCGCCGGCTCCGGTTTCGCGTCCGCCGTCTCGGGCTTCTTGGGCGCGCCGCCCTCCGGGTATTCGATCGCCTTGGCGGGACCGGTGCGCCAATCGTCGGCCGGGACGCCCGTGATGGCGGCCACGTAGGCGCGGGTCTCGGCGGGCAGGCCGCCATCCCCGGCCAGCCACTTGCTGACACGGGCCGCCCCCCCGTTATAGGCCGCCGCGGCGAGCCCGAGATTGCCGAACTGGCTCTTCAGGTCCGCCAGCAGGTGGGCGGCGTGCGGGATCGCCTGTTCGGGGTCGAACGGGTCGAGGAGCCCGCGCTCCCGGGCGGTCCCGGGCATGAACTGGGCGACGCCCTGTGCCCCCGCCGGGCTGACGACGCCCACGCGAAAGCTGCTCTCGCGCCAGATCAGCCGCGTCAGGAACGGCACCGGCAGGGCACGGGCCTTGGCGGATTCGTCGATCAGGCGGCACAGCGCCTGCTCGACGGTCTCGGTCGCCCCCTCGGATGGAACGGCGGCGGCCGGACGGGCCGAGCCGAGGAGGAAGAGGGCGAGGAGCGCGCCGTGGCGCAGGCGTGAGATGTCCACATCGGCGCTTGTAGCGACCTCCGGTTGCGGATCAATCCATCGGAAAGGGTGGGGCGCGGCCGATCACGGCACCGTGCTCATCGGTCGCCCAGGCCGGTGCATCCTCCCCCAGACGACGCGCCGGCCGCTCGCAGCGCATCGGGGCGTCAACGACGGAAACCGGCGGCCGCAGGCGCCGCGCCGGGCCCCAAGCCGTTGCCTCGAAGTCCGGCGCCAGATCCTCCGCGGTCTCGGCCGCGAAGGCCGGTTCGGGCGGAGCCGCACCTGCCTCGATCAGGCAGGCGGCCGTGCGGGCGAGGGAGAGTTGCGCCCGGCCGCCGGTGCCGTCCGACAGGCGACGGCTCAGCAGCCGAAGCACGGCCGCCGCCATCATGTAGCCGGTGGCGTGATCGAGGGCCTGGACCGGGAGCGGCACCGGAGCGTCGGCCCCGCGCCAATCCTGCCCGGCCTGCGCGATCCCGGTGCTCATCTGGACGAGACTGTCGAAGCCGCGCCGTCCGGCCCAGGGGCCGGTCCAGCCATAGGCGTCGAGGCAGACCTCAACGAGGCCCGGCGCCAGGTCCGACCGGGTGCGGATCCCGTAGCCGAGCCCGTCCAGCGCGCCGGGCCGGTAGCCGTGGACCAGCACGTCCGCCCCGGCGAGCAGGGCGTCGAAGATGGCCCGGTCGGCGTCGCGGCGCAGGTCAAGGCGGGCGCAGGTCTTGCCGGGGGTCACCTCCGGCTCGATGGCGGCCTCGGTCCAGTCGGGCGGGTCGATGCGCAGCACATCGGCCCCGAAGCCCGCGAGAAAGCGCGTCGCCACCGGCCCGGCCAGCACCCGCGTCAGGTCGAGCACGCGCAGGCCGGCCAGCGGGCGCCCCGGCCGGGGCGCCCAGCCCGATGCCGCCGCATTCGTCGGCCGGCCGCCACACGGCGCCAGCGCCACCAGAGGTTCGGCCGCCACCGCACGGCCCTGCGGGTGCGCGGCCCAGGCGTCGAGCCCGCGCATCTCGGCGGCGCAGCCACCCTCGGCCAGGATCGCGGCCTCCAGGGTGCCCGTGTCCCAGTTGGCCACCGCCCGCGCCATGCCGGCGCGATCCGCCTGGGCGCCGAGCACCCGTTCGGCCGCCGCCCGGTGATGCGGCGCGTTGGTGTGGAGCCGGATCCAGCCGTCCCGCGTCCCGTAGTCGCCCGCCACCGGGTCCCAGGGCGCCGGCACGCGCCAGCCTTCCGGCCGCAGCGACGTCGCGAACCAGAACGAGGCGAGCCGCCGGTCCACGGTCACCGGCCCCGTCAGTTCCGCGACCTCGGCGAGCGCCAGCGCGGCCGCCGCGACCGAGCCCGCCGCGAGGTCGCTCACCGCGAAGGCCGAGGGCAGGGCGCCCATCCCGGTGACGTGCAGGCGGTCGAGGGCGCCGGTCGGCCCGTCGAGGGCCTGCCAGATCCGGGCGGCGAAGGCGTGGGATCCGGCCGTCATCGCGATCTCCCGTCCGATCCGCCGCGTCCGGGCGGACCATCGTCGCAGCAAGATAGACTAGGGTCATTGGCCCCGCGCGCTATAAGGAGCGGCATGACGTTGGATGAATCCCAGCCGCTGCTGGCCGTCGAGAACCTGTCCGTCGC
Organism: Methylobacterium sp. J-026; assembly: GCF_022829585.1. Classification (GTDB taxonomy): domain Bacteria; phylum Pseudomonadota; class Alphaproteobacteria; order Rhizobiales; family Beijerinckiaceae; genus Methylobacterium. The sequence continues at coordinate 74,517 of NZ_JAKSYC010000284.1, read as the reverse complement.
CTTCCGGTCCCGCGCGGGCGAGACGGCGGCGGTCGACGGGATCGACTTCACCATCCGGCGCGGCGAGACCGTGGCGCTGGTCGGCGAATCGGGCTCCGGCAAGTCCGTGACGGCGCTCGCGATCCTGCGGCTCCTCGACGGGGCGGCGCGCCAGGAGGGCCGGATCCTGTTCAAGGGCCGCGACCTCGCGACCCTCCCGGAACGCGCGATGCGCGACGTCCGCGGCGCCGACATCACCATGGTGTTCCAGGAACCCATGACGTCGCTGAATCCGCTCCACACGATCGAGCGGCAGATCGGCGAGGTTCTGGGGCTCCACCGCGGCCTGACGGGGCGCGCCGCCCGCCGGCGCATCCTCGAACTGCTGGACCTCGTGGGCCTGCGCGACGCGGAGCGCCGCATCGGTGCCTACCCGCACGAACTCTCCGGCGGCCAGCGCCAGCGGGTGATGATCGCCATGGCGCTCGCCTGCGAGCCGGACCTGCTCGTCGCCGACGAGCCGACCACCGCCCTCGACGTCACGGTCCAGGCGCAGATTCTGGCGCTCCTTGCCGACCTGCAGAAGCGCCTCGGCATGGCGATGCTGTTCATCACCCACGATCTCGGCATCGTCGAGCGGATCGCCGACCGGGTCTGCGTGATGCTGAAGGGCCGGATCGTGGAGGCGGGGGCGACGAAGGCGGTCTTCGCCGACCCGCAGCACGACTACACGAGGCGCCTGATCGCCTCGGAGCCGAAGGGCCGCGCCAACCCGGTCCCGGCCGATGCCGCAAACCTGCTCGAGGCCGGGCCGCTCAAGGTCTGGTTCCCCCTGAAGACCGGCCTGCTCCGGCGGGTCACCGGCCACGTCAAGGCGGTGGACGGGGTCTCGCTGAAGGTCCGCGCCGGCGAGACCGTGGGCGTCGTCGGCGAATCCGGCTCGGGCAAGACCACGCTGGGTCTCGCCCTGCTGCGGCTGACGGCCTCGGAGGGGCCGATCGTGTTCCTGGGCCGCACGATCGATGGTTTCACGGTGGCGCAGATGCGGCCCCTGCGGCGGGACATGCAGGTCGTCTTCCAGGACCCCTACGGCTCGCTATCGCCGCGCATGTCCGTGGCTGATATCGTCGCCGAGGGCCTGGTGGTGCAGGGCGCCGTGCGCGGCCGGGCCGAGCGCCGGGCGGTCGTCTCGAAGGCGCTGGCCGATGTCGGCCTGGACCCGGCCGCCATGGATCGCTACCCGCACGAATTCTCCGGCGGACAGCGCCAGCGCATCGCCATCGCCCGGGCCATCGTGCTGAACCCCCGCTTCGTGGTGCTCGACGAGCCGACCTCGGCGCTGGACCGCTCGGTCCAGGCCCAGATCGTGACCCTGCTGCGCGACCTGCAGCGGGAGCGCGGGCTGGCCTACCTGTTCATCAGCCACGACCTGAAGGTCGTGCGGGCGCTCGCCAACTACGTGATGGTCATGCAGAACGGCCGCGTGGTCGAGGAAGGCCCCGCCGAGACGATCTTCGCCGATCCGCGGACCGCCTATACGCGCGCCCTGTTCAAGGCCGCCTTCGCCCTCGACAGCGACGCGCCGACCGAGCTGGAGCCCGTCTGACCGTGCCGCGCGCGCTGATGATCGTCCTCGATTCCGTCGGCATCGGCGGCGCCCCCGACGCCGAAGCCTACGGGGATGCCGGCTCCGACACCCTCGGACACATCGCGGAACGCTGTGCGGCGGGCCTGGGCGACCGGGCGGGGCTCCGCGCCGGCGCGCTGCGCCTGCCCCATCTCGCCGCCCTCGGCCTCGGGCTCGCCGCCGCCGGCGCCTCGGGCCGGATCCCGCCCGGTCTTAACACCGCGGGCCGGCCGGCCGGCGCCTACGGCCATGCCGTGGAGACGGCCGCCGGCAAGGACACACCGTCCGGCCACTGGGAGATCACCGGGTTGCCGATGCCCGAACCGTGGGGCCATTTCCCCGAGACGCGGCCGGCCTTCCCGGCGGCGCTGACGCAGGCCCTGATCACGGAGGGCGGATTGCCCGGGATCCTGGGCGATCGGCACGCCCCCGGCGTCGCCATCATCGATGAACTCGGGGCCGAGCACGTCCGGACCGGCCGGCCGATCTGCTACACCTCCGCCGACAGCGTGTTCCAGATCGCCGCCCACGAAGAGGCCTTCGGCCTGGAAGCGCTCTACGCCCTATGCCGCGTCGCGCGCCGCCTGTGCGATCCGTACCGGGTCTGCCGGGTCATCGCCCGTCCCTTCGTGGGCTCGGCGAAAGCAGGGTTCCGCCGGACCGGCAACCGCAAGGACTTCGCGGTGGCACCCCCGGGCCGCACCCTGCTCGACCGCGCCGAGGCGGCCGGCCGGAGCATCGTGAGCGTCGGCAAGATCGGCGACATCTTCGCCCACCGGGCCACCGGCCGCGAGATCAAGCCGGGTCCGAACGCCGCCTGCCTGCAAGCGGGCCTCGATGCCCTGGCCGACCTGACCGACGGCGGCCTGATCTTCGTCAACCTCGTGGATTTCGACACCGAGTACGGCCATCGCCGGGACGTGCCGGGCTATGCCGCTGAACTCGAAGCGTTCGACGCCCGGGTCCCGGAGATCCAGGCGGCGCTCCGCCCCGGCGACCTCGCCATCATCACCGCCGACCACGGCAACGACCCGACCTGGACCGGGACCAACCACACCCGCGAGCAGGTGCCGGTCCTGGCCTTCGGACCCGGCGTGACGCCCCGCTCCATCGGCCGGCGGGACAGCCTTTCGGATATCGGCGCCACGGTGGCGGCCCATCTGGGCCTGCCCTGGGACGGCGCCGGACGACCGTTCCTGTAGGGAGGACGACGTGCGGGACGACGACGAACGGCCGCGCAAGGCCGCGGTCCACGAGATCGGGCAGCCCCTCGACACGCTGTCGCTCTCTGACCTCGACGCGCGCATCGCGCTGCTGCGGGCCGAGATCGCCCGGATCGAGGCGGCGCGGGCGGCCAAGCAGGCGGCGCAGGGGGCGGCCGACGCCTTCTTCAAGCGGGGCTGAGGGTTGGACCGGACCGAAACGCTTGCGGCCCTGCGGCGCGGTGAGCTTGGCGGCGCCCGCGAATTGCGGCTGCCCGACGGGCTCACGGAAGTCTCGCGGGAGGTCTTCGCGCTGGCCGACACGCTGGAAGTGCTGGACCTCGGCAGGGGCAGCCTGACCGACCTGCCCGCCGATCTCGGCCGCCTGCACCGCCTGCGGGTGCTGTTCGCCTCCGGCAACCCGTTCCCGCGCCTGCCGCCGGTCCTGGGCGACTGCCCGACGCTGAGCCAGCTCGGCTTCCGCGGCTGCGGCATCGGGGAGGTGCCGGCGGAGTCGCTGCCGCGCGATCTGCGCTGGCTCACGCTTACCGACAACCGGATCGGGACTCTTCCTGACGCAATCGGCGCCCGTCCGCACCTGCAGAAGCTGATGCTGGCGGGCAACCGGCTCGCGCATCTGCCCGAAGGCCTCGCGGCCGCGGACAATCTGGAGCTGATCCGCCTATCCTGCAACCGGCTCGACGCCCTGCCGCCATGGCTCACCCGGCTGCCGCGCCTAGCCTGGATCGCCTATGCGGGCAATCCCGCCGAGCCGGCGACGGAGCCAGCGGCGGCCGCGCGCGTGCCCTGGGGGGAGGTGGCGGTCGGCGATCTCCTGGGGGAGGGGGCCTCGGGCCGGGTCCATCGCGCATCGTGGCGCGGGAAGCCCGTGGCGCTGAAGCTGTTCAAGGGGGCGATGACCAGCGACGGCCTGCCCGAGCGCGAGATGGAAGCCTGCCTGGCAGCCGGTACGCATCCGGCCCTCACAGGCGCCCTCGGCCGGCTCGAAGGCCATCCCGACGGCACCCAGGGTCTGCTGCTCCGGCTGCTGCCGCCGCATTGGCGCGTCCTCGCCGGACCGCCGAGCCTCGCAAGCTGCAGCCGCGACGTCTACGATCCGGATCTGCGGCTCGATCGGGAGCGGGTCCTGCGGATCGCACAATCCGTGGCCGAGGCGGTGGCCCACCTGCACGGGCGCGGCCTGCTCCATGGCGACGTCTACGCCCACAACACGCTGTGGGACGCCGGGACCGGTGCGGCCGTGCTCAGCGACTTCGGGGCCGCCTCGGCGCTGCCGGCGGGGGAGGGCGAGGCGGCGCTCGGACGGATCGAGGTGCGGGCCTTGGGGATCCTGCTCGGCGAACTCCTCGACCGTTGCGTTCAGCCCCCGGCGGACCTGCGGTCCCTGGAACAGGTCTGCCTGCACGCAGACCCGGCCCGGCGTCCCGGACCGGCGGAGGTGGCCGCCACGCTGCGACGGCTATCCGCCTCAGCCTAGCGGGGGCGCGTCTCGCCCGGGATTCGCGCGCGCGGCTCAGTCCGGGATGTCGGCCTGCCGGCGCGCCACCACGGCGAACAGGTCGCCCAGCGCGGCGAGGCTCGCAGCCTGGAGCTGGGCGGCGGGCACCGCGCTGCCGTCCGGGCCGGGCAGCTCGCGCGTGGCGGTGGCGGCGGCCACCACGGTCGGGCGGAAGCCGAGCGTGAAGGCGCCGCGGGCGGTGGAATTCACGCACATATGCGTCATGAAGCCCGCCAGCACGACGTCCCTAACGCCCGTCGCCTCGAGCCGAGCCTGGAGGTCGGTGCCGACGAAGGAATTCGGATAGGCCTTGGTGATCACCGGCTCGCTGCCCTGCGGGGACACTTCCGGACTGATCTGGCCGATCGGAGCGGTCACGTCGTAGGGCGAACCGGGCCCGGCATCGTGTCGCACGTGCAGGATCGGGATGCCGGCCGCCCGCGCACGCCGCAGGAGATCCGCCGCCTCGCGGAGGGCGCTCTCGACGCCGTCGAGCCGCATGACCCCCTCGCGATAGGTCTGCTGCAAGTCGATCATGACGAGTGCCGAGCCCGCGAGCGGGGCCGGCTCCGGGCTGAGGCCGGAGAGGCCGCGGAGGGTCGCCAGATCGGACATGCGGTTGCTCCCGGGGCGCGCCGCGCGGGGCGCGACGGCGTTCTGTTGGGCGGGATCCTACACCGGGCGTCCGAGCCCGCACCATAAATCATAGCGCCGTCGCGCCGCGCCAGACGCGCGGCAAGCCGGGGGGCTGCGCTACCGCGCCGGCGGCCCGGGATCGATCGCCGGAAGCTCGCTCGCCGGCAGGCCCGCGCCGGCCTGGACCTGCGTCCCGGCACCGCCCCGGGCGCGGTTGGCGAGCGCCACGGTCAGGCGTTCGGCGGTCTCCGGCTGCATCACCGCCAGAACCTCGGCCATCTTGCGCGGGTTCATGGCCAGAACGATCGGGACCAGCACCTCGTGGCCGAGCCGGTCGAACACCCGGGCGGCATCCTTGGGCTTCATCGCTTCGTACATCGTGACGATGTTCTTGAGGCCCTGCTTCTCGGAATCCTCCTTGGCCTTGGCCACCGCGTCGACCTTGTCCTCGGCCTTCTTGAGATCGCCGAGCCCGGTCTCAAGCTTCCGCTCGGCCTCGCCCAGCATCTTCTCGCGCAGCTCCAATTCGTCGCTCTTCTGGCGCAGGGCGTCGCGCCGGGCGCCGAGCTTCTCCAGGATCGCGCGCTCGGTGGGGGAAGCCGAAGCCGCGGCGGCGGCCGGCTGGGCCGGGGGCGGTTCCGGCGCCTTCTCGGGCTCGGCGGGTTCCGCCTTGGTGCCGACCGATCCGGTGGTGACGGGATCGGACACGTCGAAACCGGTGCGGGCCCGGGCCACCGCCCGTCCATAATCCGGCAGGAGACCGCTCTCCGGCAGGCCGGCCTGAAGCAGGCTGAGGAGCTTCAGGACGAGGAGCCCGCCCGCCGCGAGGGCCACGGCATCGATGAGGCGCAGCCGCACCGGCCGCACGGTCTTCGGGCGGGAGCGTCGGAGCGCCGTGCCGGCGCGGCGTATCTTCGCCTCGGGATCCGGCTTCGGCGGCGGGATCTTCGGAGCCTTGACCCCGGTCACGCGGCGCGCGCCCGGACGCGGGCCAGCGCGCGCTCGCTCATGGCGAGGGCTGCTGCGGCCGCGGCGCCGAGGCGCTCGCCGTTCGGGCTCGCGGGTTCGGCACGGCGCGGCGTCGGCATCGCCGGCTCGGGGGCCGCCGGCGCGGCGGGCGCCGGTTCCGGTCGGGCCGGCACGGCGCGCATCTGCGCCACGATCGCTCCGATCCGCGCGACCACGGCCTCCCCGGCCTCGACCTGCTGCGACAGCTCGACGGTGCGGGCCGCGGCGGCCTCCAGGCGGGCATTGAGGGTGCGGTCGGCCTCGTCGATCGCGGCGCGCAGGCCCGCGATGGCGCGCTCGGCGGTGCCGGTCGCCACCATCAGGTCGCCGATCGTCTGTCGGAGGGCGCCCTCGTCGCCCTTGAGCTGACCGATCCGGCGCGAGAGCCGCAGGGATGTGACGATGGTCGCCGCCAGGAGGACCGCCACCAGGATGTCGGTGGCGAGGGTGACGAAGAGACTCATGATGGGACCCTCATCGATCCTCGCCCAACGTCCGGGGCACCGGACCCTGGACGCTGGGCTAGCTTGTTGATCGGCATCGTGTTTTTCCGAAAGCCGGCGACCATCTGACGGGACGCGGCTTCAATTGTCCGAGCGATTGTTCATGGAGGCCTCGTAGGCCTGGATCGTCGTGCGCGAGCGGCGCAGGGGCCGGGTGACCTGCACGGCGATGTGGCCGTCGACGCGGCCCATCCGGCCCTGGGTCAGCGCCCAGTCGCCGCAGCGCACGGTGATGAGATCGGAGGGTTTGGCCTCGAACATCAGCGTGTCGCCGACCTTGAGGCCCATGACCTGCTTGAGCGGCAGCATCATCTCGTGCAGCACCGCCTGCATGGTCACGTCGGCCTGCCAGATCTCGGTGGCGAGGTGGCCTTCCCAGACATGGTCGCGGCCGAGCTTCTCGCCCATGAAGCTCTGGGTGAGGAGTTCGCGGATCGGCTCGATCGTCGCGTAGGGAAACAGGATCTGCAGCATGCCGCCGCGCCCGTCGACGTCGAGGCGCAGGCTGATCAGGATCGCGGCGTTGCCGGGCCGGGTGATGGTGGCGAAGCGCGGATTGGTCTCGATCCGGTCGATGCCGAAGGTCACGGGCGAGAGCGGCTGGAACGACAATTCCAGGTCACCCAGCACGATCTCCACGAGGCGACGGACCAGCGTCATCTCGATCGCGGTGAACGGCCTGCCGTCGAGTCGGCTCGACGTGCCGCCGCGCTTGCCGCCGAGCAGCAGGTCGAAGGTCGCGTAGGCGAGGTTGGAATCGACCGTGACGAGGCCGGAATTCTCCCATTGCTCGGCCCGGAACACGCCGAGCAGCGTCGGCAGCGGGATCGCGTTGAGGTAGTCGCCGAACCGCACGGAGGTGATGTTGTCGAGCGTCACCTCGACGTTGTCCTGGAACAGGTTGCGCAGGGAGGTCGACAACAACCGGATCATCCGGTCGAAGACGATCTCCAGCATCGGCAGGCGTTCGTACTGAACGACGCCCGAATCGACGATGGCCTGCACGCCCCCGGCCCCGGAGGCCGAGAGTTCGCGCATCGAGAAGCCGAGGACGCCGTCGATCTCGTCCTGGTTCAGCACCCGGTCGTTGCCGGCGAGTTCGGGGAGGTTGTCGCTCTCCCCGTCCTCGATCATCGTCGCCCATTCGGCGGCGACGTCCCCTGCGCTGCGCGTCGTGCCCTGTTCGGCGAGCGCCGCGCCCCATTCCTCGGCGAGCGACGAGTCACCGCCCTCGGCCCCCTGCTCCAGCAGGGCGGCGGACCAGTCGTCCTCGGGGAGTGCGTCCTCGGGTTCCATCAGGCCTGCTCGCTCGGGCCCCGGCCGTGTGCCGCGCCGATGACGGGAAGAATCTCCGGCCGCATCACTGGACGATCACGTCCTTGAACAGCACCGCCTCGACCTTGGCGGGGTAGAGCGCGACGTTGACGCGGCGCAGCAGTTCCTCGCGCAGCCGGAACAGGCCCACCGAGCCGGTTAGGTCGCTCGCGCGCAATTCGCGCATGTAGACCTGCAGCGCGTCCTCGACCCGCGGCATCAGCGGCTTCACCTCCTCCTCGACCTTGGCGTCCTTCAGTTCGAGGGCGAGCCGCACCTTGGCGTACTTGACCTTGTCCTGCGGCAGGTCGGGGCTGAGGTTCAGCACCATCTCGCGCACCTCGACGAACACCACCGGCTTCTTGCCGTCGGGACCGGCGGCGTCCCCGCCGTGGCCGCCCCCGTGCCCGCCCCCATGTCCGCCCTCGGCGACCTCCTTGCCGTCGTCGTGGCCACCGCCATGCCCCATCATCAGGAAGGCCCCCCCGCCGCCCAGGATCAGGACCGCGGCGGCGGCGACGATGATCATGAGCTTCTTCTTGCCCTTCGGGGCGGCTTCGGCGCCGGCCTCGCCCTCCTCGGCGGAGGCCTTCTTGGGCTTCTTGGCCATGGCAATAATGCTCTCTCGCCGGAATCCGCGCCCGGGTACGCCTCGATATCGGAGCATCACGGTTAACGCGCCGTTAAGCCGGCAATTCCTGCCGGGCCAGGATTGCCGCAGCGCAGCCCCGACCCGCCGCGAGGACCACCGGATTCACAATCAAGTCCCTACAGATTAACGGAAATTCCGAACGGATTCCCGTGGCATGCCGCATGCTGAATGGATCGTTGCCGCCGCCGCGGCACGCGAGTCCCAGAGTCCACGATGCAGAATGCTCTCCTCGTCGGCGTGTCGAGCCAGATGGCGCTTCAGCGCGAGCTGGACGTGATCGGCAACAACATGGCGAACGTGTCGACCACTGGGTTCAAGGCCCGCAGCAGCCGCTTCCAGGAATACCTGATGCCGGTGGCGAGCGCGGATTCCTTCGCCCGGCCGGACCGGCGCCTGTCCTACGTCATCGACCAGGGCACCACCCTCGACCTGGGGCAGGGCCCGATCGAGCAGACCGGCAACCCGCTCAACGTCGCCATCAAGGGACCGGCCTTCATCGCCGTGCAATCGGCCCAGGGGGAACGCTACACCCGCAACGGCGCCTTCGAGATCAACGCGCAGGGCACCCTGGTGACCAGCGACGGCGACCCGGTCGTGGGCGACGGCGGCCCGATCAGCATCAACGCGCAGGAGACCGGCCTCGCCATTGGCTCCGACGGCACGGTGTCGACCAATCTGGGCATCCGCGGCAAGATCAAGCTGGTCACCTTCGCCAACCCCCAGCGGCTCACCAACGAGGGCGGTAACCTCTACGCCTCGCCGGAGGCCGCGACCCCGGCCGGCCTCGAAGGCCGCGTCGAATCCGGCGCCCTGGAACGGTCGAACGTCCGCCCGGTGATCGAGATGACCCGGCTCATGGACGTGAACCGGTCCTACACCATGGTGTCGAGCATGATCACGCGCCTCGACGAGTTGCGGGGCACGGCGATCAGCCGCCTCGCCAACGTCGCCTAAGGGGACCGGCGATGCGCGCCCTCTACTCCGCCGCCACCGGAATGGCGGCCCAGGAGCTGAACGTCCAGGTCATCTCCAACAACATCGCGAACCTGCGTACCACCGGATACAAGCGCCAGCAGGTGCACTTCCAGGATCTGCTCTACCAGAACCTGCGCCGGGCCGGCTCCTCCACCTCCGAGCAGAACACGCAGCTCCCCGCCGGGCTGGCGATCGGCTCGGGCGTGAAGACCACCTCGACCGCCCGGGTGATGTCGCAGGGCACCCTCACCTCCACGGAGAAGGACTACGACGTCGCCATCCGCGGCGAGGGCTTCTACCGTGTGACCATGCCGGACGGCCGCACCGGCTACACCCGGGACGGCTCCTTCGATCTCTCGGCCTCGGGCCAGCTCGTGACCCGGGACGGTTACCTGCTCGATCCGGCCATCACCGTGCCGCAGACCGCGACCTCGGTGACGATCAGCGCCACCGGCGCCGTCCAGGCGACGCTGCCGGGCCAGACGGCGCCGCAGGCGCTCGGCCAGTTCCAGCTCTCGCGCTTCGTCAACAAGGTCGGCCTCGAATCGATCGGCGACAACCTGTTCGTCGAGACCGCCGCCTCCGGGCCGGCGATCAGCGGCCTGCCCGGCGCCGAGGGCTTCGGCAACCTCCAGCAGAGCTACCTGGAGGAGGCCAACGTCAATGCCGTCACGGAGATCTCGTCGCTGATCGCGGCGCAGCGCGCCTACGAGATGAACTCGAAGGTCGTCACCGCGGCCGACCAGATGCTCTCCACCGCCTCGCAGATGTTCCGCGGCTAAGCGCACCGCCTTCAGGTTCAAGATCATGAATACCGGTCTGCTCCCCGACTCCGCCTCCGATTTCCTCGCCCTGCCCCTCGTCGGCACGGGCGAGGACGAGTCCGACCTCAACCCGATCCTCCGCCGACCCCGCCCGCGGGTCACGCCCCTAGGAATGGCTCCGGTGGTGCGCGCGGTGCTGGCCGTGCTGACCGTCGCGATGCTCGGCGCCCTGGCGATCCCGGCGATAGCCCGGGCGGAGGGCCTGCGCCTGCGCGGCGACGTGACCGCCCGCGGCGACGTGCTGACGCTCGCCGACCTGATCGAGGGGGCGCCGACCGCCCTGGCGGCACGTCCGCTGTTCCGCTCGCCCGCCCTCGGTGCCACCGGGACGATCCAGAGCCGCCGCATCCTCGAGGCCGTCGAAGCGCTGGGCCTCACCGGCATCGAGACCGGCGGCCGGCTGCAGATCGCCGTGCAGCGCGCGGCCCGCCGGATCGGGCCGCCGGAGATCGAGGCCGCGCTCAAGCACGGGTTGGAGACCGGCTACGGCCTCGACCCGCGCAACCTGTCGGTCCGGTTCGACGGCGATGGTCCGACGCTCCTGGCGCCGGTCGACCTCCAGGGCCAGGCCGCGGCCGTGGACCTGACCTACGATCCGCGCTCCCGCCGGGTCGCGGGGCTCGTCAGCCTGGGCGAGCGGCAGGCGTCGCTGCGCGTCTCCGGCGTGGTCCTCGAGATGCGCGAGGTGGCGGTCCTCACCCGCGCCCTCGACCGCGGCGAGACGGTGAAGGCCGGCGACCTCGTCACCGACCGGCGCCCGCGCGAGGCGGTGGCCGCGGACGCCCTGGCGAGCGCCGGCGCGGTCGCCGGTGAGGTCGCCCAGCACGCCCTGGCGGCCGGAACCGTGCTGCGGACCGGAGACACGGCCCCGCCCGAACTCGTCACCCGGGGCGAGAGCGTGACCATCGTCTACGAGACGCCCAGCATCAGCCTGGCGATGCGCGGCCTCGCCAACCAGGGCGGCCGCCTCGGCGCCGTCGTCAATGTCGTCAACACGGCCTCCCAGAAGGTCCTGCAGGCGACCGTGATCGGCCCGGGCCGGGTCTCGGTGGGCCCCGGCCCGGCGACCCAGCAGGCCGCCGCCCCCATCCAGGCGACCGCCTCCCTGCGCTGATCGCCCGTTTCGGCGTGGTCCACGCGTAGACCGCAAGAGTAGCCCGAGAGTACCCCGATGGCCCCGCGCACCGTCCTGAACCCGCTCGCCGCCGCGCTGATCGCCGGGGCGCTCGGCGCCTGCAACACCGCCGACCGGCTGTCGCAGGTCGGCGCGACGCCAGCCCTGTCGGCGATCGAGGATCCGACCAGCCAGCCCGGCTACAAGCCGGTCCGGATGCCGATGCCCGACGTGCAGCCGGTCTCCTACGCGCCGAACTCGCTCTGGCGCACCGGCTCGCGCGCCTTCTTCAAGGACCAGCGCGCGGCCCGGCTCGGCGACATCCTGACCGTGAAGGTCAACGTCACCGATCAGGCCAACATCAGCAACGAGACCAAGCGGACCCGGGCCAACACCGAGAGCTTCGGCTTGCCGAACGCCCTGGGACTCGAGAACAACGCGGTCGGAAAGTCCCTCGGGGTCGGCGCAACCGCCCTGCTCTCCGCCACCTCGGCGACCTCCAACGACGGCGTCGGATCGGTCCAGCGCGCCGAGACCGTGACCACCAACGTCGCCGCCGTGGTCACGCAGGTCCTGCCCAACGGCAACCTCGTGGTCGAGGGCAAGCAGGAGATCCGGGTCAATTTCGAGATCCGCGAGATGGTCGTCGCCGGCGTGGTCCGGCCGGAGGACATCGAATCCGACAACACCATCGACTCGGCCAAGATCGCCCAGGCCCGGATCGCCTATGGCGGCCGCGGCCAGATCACCGACGTGCAGCAGCCGCGCTACGGCCAGCAGATCGTGGACATCCTGCTGCCGTTCTGAGGTGATGATTCGGGCGGCCCATGAACCGACGGGCGTGGAAGAGGCGCGCGGAGGATCATCTACGCGCCGCACAGACCCTCCTGGCGGCCGGACAGTTCAGCGTCGCCTATTATCTGGCCGGGCTGGCGGTCGAATGCGCCCTCAAGGCGCGGATCGCGCGGTCGTTCCGCAGCGCGACGTGGCCACTCCGGCAATTCGCCAACGACATACACACCCACGACCTGTCACGGCTCGTCATCCTAGCGGAGCTGCGCGACCAGCGGCTGGTCGCCGCCTTGCGCGATCCACCCTTTCTCGATGCCTGGGATATCGTGGCGAAGTGGACGGTCGAGGCCCGTTACGCCGAGTGGTCAGAGGAGGAAGCACACGATATGCTCGATGCCGTCGCGCGGCGGCGATCCGGTGTGATGCCATGGATAAGACGTCACTGGTAGACGATGATATCGGTGTCGGCCGACGGTTTGTCGCTGCGCTGGAGAAGGCCGGCTTGCCGGTCGCAGCAGCGATGTGGTTCCGGCAGCTGTCGTACGACACGTGGATGCTCGGGATCGCCAGCCCCAACGTTCAAGCCCACGGTCCGCTCTCGGTCATCAGGCTCACGGATGCGGTCCGTCAGACCGGTTTCTCCGACTGCATAAACCGGGACGACCTGTTCTTCTTCAACACGTCTCGGCAGGTGCTCGACGATCTTGCGTCCCTGCCCAAGACGCTAACGGAAGGGGTCCGAGAGGTCTGGAGCTTCCGCGTGAATCATGTTGACATCGACAAGGCGTTTTTCTTTCACCTCGCACTCGATCGACGCGCGACGGAAGTGGCGCCGATCCCTCCAGGCGGGAAGAAGGGCGTCCTGCGCAAGCGCGTGGCCTGACTTTCTCAGTTAACCGCCGGCACTCAGCCCGCCTCCTCCGGCTCCGGCCCCCGGGTCACGTCGAGGCCTGATCCCGCGCCGGGCGGCGGCCCGACCTTCACCGGGGCGCCGGTGCGGGCGGCCTCGTAGATCGCCTCCATCAGCACCTGATCCTGCAACCCCTCCTCGCCGGGGGTGCGCGGACGCAGGTTCTCCTGGATGCATCGGGAGAAATGGTCCATCTCCAGGGCGAACTGGTTCTTCGCGGTCAGGATCCTCTCGTTCCGGGCGCCGGCCTTTCCGTCCTTGTGGCTCACGAACAGGCGCTGGCCCTCATAGGCGAAGGCGTTCTGGAGATCGACCGAGGCGTTACCGGTGTGCAGAGTCAGGCTGCGCGCCTCGTAGACGCCGTAGCTCGACAGGCACTGCGCGATCACGCCCGACGGGAACCGCATCGTGAAGCTCACCGTCTCCTCGACCTCGCGGTATTTGGGGTCGTCGGGCGGCGAATGGATCTGCGCCTGAATCAGATCCGGCTCCTCGCCGAGCACGGCGCGGGCTGTGTTCAGGCAGTAGAGGCCGATATCCGGCAGCGCGCCACCGCCCGACAGCGCCTTCCGGAGGCGCCACTGCTCCGGGAGACCGGTGGTCTGCCCGTTGAACGCCTGGATCAGCCGCGGCTTGCCGAATTCGCCGGTGCGCGCGAGCCGGATCACGGCGCGGTTATGCGGCTCGTACTGGCAGCGATAGGCGATCATCAGCTTGACGTTGGCCCCGGCGCAGGCCGCGATCATGTCGCGGCATTCCTGCGAGGAGACCGCCATTGGCTTCTCACAGAGGATTTGCTTGCCCGCGGCCGCCGCCGCCAGGACGTTGTCCCGGTGGACGCCGTTGGGCGTCACCACGTAGACCGCGTGGACATCGGGATTGGCCCGGAGCCGGTCCCATTCGTCGTAGCCGTAGACCGCGTCCTCCGGCAGGCCGTACTGGCGCGCCACGAGCTTGGCCTTGTCGGGGGAGCCCGACATCACCGCGGCGAGCCGCGAGCGCTTGGCCTCCCCGAAGGCCGGCAGGATCTCGTCGAGGCTCAGGCGTCCGAGGCCGACGACGCAGTAGCCGACGCGCTGGCCGGGCGGCTGCGGGGCCGGGGTCGGCGCGGGCGGACGATCGCCCGGCCCGCGCCAGTTCGGGAACATCACCCGTCCACCCTGGACCGCGCCGGTATCGGCCGGGACCGAGGGTGCCGGCGGGGCCGCCTGCGCGCCGCCGCCGATCGTGGCACCCGCCAGGGCGCTCCCGGCGGCGAGGAGGGTGCGTCGAGAGAGCCGCGTATCGTCCGCCATGGGCCTCGCCGTGTCGCAGCATCGGAAGGGTGGCGCCGGGGCGCCGGGGTTATGGGCCCGGGGCGCCGATGGCGCACCCGTTTCGCTTATGAACGCCGCCAGGTTCCGGGCTGTTTCCACAAAGCTGCGCGGCGCGCGGACGCGTCGTCACGCGGGCGGTGGGTCCGGGGCCTCGACCTCGCCGCGGCGCTGCAATTGGAGGGCGACGAACCAGCACAGGCATGCCCAGGCCGCGCCGATGCACCAGCCGGCCAGGACGTCGCTGGGCCAGTGGACGCCGAGATAGATCCGGCTGATGCCGACCAGCAGGGTCACGGCGACGCCGAGCCCGAGCACCAGGGCCTTCGCCCGCCGGTGGCGCTCCACCCGCGCCACCAGGGTCGCCAGCGTCAGGTAGGCGATGGCCGACATGGTGGCGTGCCCGCTCGGGAAGCTCGCGGTGAACACCTCCATGCCGTGGGGGACGAGGTCCGGCCGCGGCCGCTGGTAGAAGAGCTTGAGCACCGTCGAGACCAACTCGCCGCTGCCGACGGCCGCGAGCACGTAGAGGCCGATCCGCCGCCGGCCGGACACCGCCAGATAGGCGGCGATCGCACAGGTCAGGAACAGGACCGTGAAGACGCTGCCGAGACCGGTGATGTCGCGCATTGTCTCCTCGAGCCAGGGCGGCCCGATCGGATCGGCGAGGTCGGCCGGGTTGCGCAGGGCGAGCAGGATGCGCCGGTCGAGGGCCGCCGTGGAGCCCTCGCCGACCTCATGGGCGAGGTAGAAGAAGCCGTAGCCGAGGATGCTCAGGCCGAGCAGGGCGACCAGGGGCCCGACCTCGTTGAGGCGCAGCCGGAGCCAGACAGCCGTGGCGGGCTCGATCAGCCGGTTACGTCGCATGCCGCCCGGGACCGGCACGGCACGGTTGTCCCGAGCCATCAGGCGTTCTCCCCGAAGGCGAGGCGGGCGACCGCCTCCCAGGGCCCGCCGAGATAGCGCCACAGCCGGGTCGCCGGGGCGGTGAAGCGGAACGGCATGAAGCCCGCCGCCAGATCGGCGTGGAGCCGGCGCGCCACGTCCGGTGCGACCTTGTTCTGCACCGTCACGTGCGGGCGCCAGCCCTGCCGGTCCTGTGCCGTCAGATAGGGTTCGAACTCGGCGGCGAGGCGGCTCCGGAAGGCCGCCAGGGCCGGCGCGTCCAGCACGTAGGCGACGCCGCGTCCGGTGAAGCGCAGGCCCGTCACCGCGACCTCCGGGGGCGGGACCGTGCGCGCGAGGGCGGCGACCGCCGCGATCACGCCGCGCTCCCGGTCCCCGGGCAGGTGATGGAACAGCGTGGCGTGGGCGGGGATGACATTCAGGGATTCGGGGAAATGCCGGCGTCGCTCGCCGTCGAAGCGGACGAAGGTCGGCTCGTCGAAGGCGAGGGTCAGGATCAGGGGGGCGGTCTCGGTCATGCGGCCGAGATGGCGCCCGTGGCCGCTCAGGTCCAGTAGAGCACCCGCGCCGCGGGCAGGTCACGGGCGAGACATGTCGTCAGATGGGCGCGCATCGCCTGCATCAGCGGCTTCGGGAACACGTATTTCACCGAGCCGAACTTGGTGCGTTTCTCCACGCGGTCGGCCTCGTCCAGGGGCAGGTCCGAGCCCGGATACCAGCCGCGCAGGACCGTCTTGGATCCGGGGGTGAAGCGGTGGGTGATCAACTCTGCGGTGAGGTCGAGGTCCGGCACGCCGGCAAGGGCGTCGGCGGCCGCGCGGATCAGCTCGGCATAGCCCGCCTCCCAACCTTCGACCGGCAGGATCGGCGCGATGGTCAGGCCCACGGGATAGCCGGCCCGCGCCATCTGCCCCAGGGCCGCGAGCCGGGCGTCGAGCGGGTCGGTTCCCCCCTCGTAGCGGGTGGCGGCCCGGGCATTGACCGAGACGCGGATCCGGGTCCGGCCGTTGTGCGGCAGGTCGAGGAGCGGCGCGACCGCGGCGAACTTCGTGGTGAAGCGCAGCTGCACCGGCGCGTCCCAGGCGCCGAAATGGCGGATCGCCGCGGACAGCGAGCCGGTGAGATGCTCGATGCCCAGCGGATCGGTGTAGCAGGAGGCCTCGAAGGTGGTTCCCTCCTGCGCGCGCTCGGCGGAGGCCGAGGTCACCGTGCCGCGCCCGGCATAGGCTTCGAGATTGCCCAGGATCGCGTCGAGATTGGCGTAGGCACGGGTCACCGGCGGCCCCTGGAGGGAGCCCGCGAGGTAGCAGTACTGGCAATGGGCCGGGCAGCCCTCGGCGAGATCGAAGCGCCAGTCGGCCGAGGGCGGGATCGGCTGGAGCCGCAGCTTGGTGGGCGGCGCCACCGTGAGGGCGAGGGTCGCCTTGGCGGCCGCGTAGGCCCGGCGCGGGTCGGGCTCGCGCGGGCTCGGCAGGCGGTTCGATGCGAGGCGCTCCACCGGCAGGCCCAGCGCCTCGGCGCGGTCGAGCATGGCCCGGCCATGGGCGTGCTCCAGCGCCGCCGGCGTCGCCAGCACCCGCCGGGGCTGCCAGAGGCGGATCGGCCTTGGGCGCTCCCGGCGATCGGGGGTTTCGAGGACCGGGGCGGGCGAGGGCAACATCCCGGGCGAACGCGCGGCCATGCGAGGCGGGTCCGGCCTAGTCGACCGGTCCCGGTGCGGCTAAAGCACCGCCATGTCAGCAGGCAGGGAGAGCGTACATGTCGGCCGCGAGGGCTGGTTGTTTCTCACCGGGGGCACCAACCGCGTCCTGGACCGCTACCGGGGCGGCCTGCGGCACTGGCTGCTGCTGCGGCGCTGGGCGCGGCTGATCACGACGCGAGCGCGGCACGCGGACCGCCTCGGCATCCGCTGCCTCCACGTGATCGTACCTGAGAAGCTCTCGGTCTACGACGACAAGACCGACGGCCTGCGCTACGCCCCCGCCAGGGCCTCGACCCGGCGCCTGGCCCGCCGCCTCGCCCGCCACCCCGCCTATCTCGATCTCCTGGCCCCGCTCCGGGCCGCCCGGCACGGGCCGGTGCCGCTCTACCTGCGCACGGACACCCACTGGACGGTGCAGGGCTGCCTGCTGGCCTACCGCGAGATCATGCGCGTGCTCGGGGCGATCCCGCCGGCCGATATCGGGACGCGCCCGAAGGTCGTCTCGGACGAGCTCATGGATCTCGGCGAAAAGCTCCGCGACCGGCCACGCGAACGCCTCGAACGATTCATGCTGCAGCGCGATGCGCGCCGGGTCGAGACCGGCCCGCTGCTCGCCGCCTACGAGGCGGAGGAACGCGACCGGGAGGTGCATGTCGGCGCGCATGTCGTCTACCGGAACGATGCGCCGACCGCGGATCCCCGTCGCCTCGTCCTGTTCGGCGATTCCTGCGCGCATTTCGACCCGTTCATGTTGACCGGGCTGCTCGCCGAGAGCTTCTGCGAGGTCCACTTCGTCTGGTCCGCGGGCCTCGACTGGCCGTATATCGAGCGCGTGCGCCCCGATATCCTGCTGTTCGAGGTGGCCGAGCGGTTCCTCGCACGCCTGCCGAAGGACGATTTCGACGTCACGGTCGCGGGCCAGCGCGGGACGGGCGGCCGGCTCGCACAGATCAGGGCAGGCGGCCTGAAACGGCGGCCGAGCGAAGGTGCCGATCGGTAGATCGGTGCCGATCAGTAGATCGCCGTATCCATCCGGGCGAAGTCGTTGATGCCGGCGGCCTGGTACTTGGCGAAGGATTCCGGCGCGCAGGCGATCCCGATCATGAGGACGAGGAGGGTCGCGAGGCAGGCGAGCGTGGCCGTGACCACGTCCGCGTGCCGCCTCAGAGCGTGAATCAACAGGCATCCGAACGTGAACAGGGCCGCCTCGGCAACGGGCACCAGCGCGAACGACATCACTCCACCTCCATCGACGTCCCGCCAAGCCCTGTGGCCGATCTGACCGGCGCCGGCGGACGGACGCGGGAGAGATGCCGCATTTTGCTGCACTGCAACAGAAGGGCCGATGCAAGCCTGCCTTGCGCTGAACTCGCGGGCCGGGGGGCACGCACCGGGCGGGCGTCGGGTACGTGCTCGGAGCCCCAGCGCCGGGCGACTTCCCCCGGGCGACGGGCGTCCCATCTGGAACGGGACCGGCCTTGGCGCTGGACTGGTGGGACGGGATACGACGATGGGACTTCTGGTAGACGGCGTCTGGCGCGATCAGTGGTACGACACCGCCGCCACGGGTGGCCGTTTCGAGCGGAAGGCCTCGGCCTTCCGCAATTGGGTCACCGCCGACGGCGCGCCAGGGCCTTCGGGGGCGGGCGGCTTCCGCGCCGAGCCGGGCCGCTACCACCTCTACGTCTCCCTGGCCTGCCCCTGGGCCCACCGCACCCTGATCGGGCGTGCCCTGAAGGGCCTGGAGGCGGCAATCACCGTATCGGTGGTCGATCCGCATATGGGATCGGAGGGGTGGGTGTTCGGTGATACGCCGGGGGCGACGCCGGACCCGATCCACGGCGCCCGGCGCCTCTACGAGGTCTATCTGGCGGCGGACCCGTCCTATACCGGCCGCGTCACCGTTCCGGTGCTGTGGGACCGCCAGCGGGCCACCATCGTGTCGAACGAATCGGCCGAGATTTTGAGAATGCTGAACGGCGCCTTCGGCGGCACGGGGCCTGACCTGTACCCCGAGGACCTGCGCGCCGAGATCGATGCGGTGAACGCCCGCGTTTACGACGGGGTGAACAACGGCGTCTACAAGGCGGGTTTCGCCACCACGCAGGACGCCTATGCCGGCGCCTTCGAGGCCCTGTTCGCGGAACTCGATGCCCTCGACGATCGCCTCGGCCGGACCCGTTACCTCTGCGGCGACCGGCTCACCGAGGCGGATATCCGCCTGTTCACCACCCTGGTGCGGTTCGATCCCGTCTATGTCGGCCATTTCAAGTGCAACCGGCGCCGGATCGCCGATTACCCGAACCTCTCGAACTATCTGCGCGATCTCTACGCGCTCCCGGGCGTCGCGGCGACCGTCGACCTCACACATATCAAGCGCCACTATTACGAGAGTCATCCGACCATCAACCCGACCGGGATCGTGCCGCTCGGGCCGGACCTCGACTTTTCCGCCCCGAACGATCGGGTCCTGCGGTTCGGCGCGCGGGCGTGAGCCCACGACCGCCGCGGCACGACGACCGGATCCCGGATTTGACGCGCGCGCGGCGCTGAAACGGTATCCCCTTCGGCGCCGCGTGCTCTAAGTCGGCCTTCAACCGGAGGATGTCCGACACGCCATGACGAACCGCCTGCGCCTCGCCCTGCTCTGCGCCCTCGTCACCCTGCCCTCCGCGGCGCGCGCCCAGGCGGCTCTGCGCCTGGACGGCACCTGCGAGAAGCTCGTGATCGGGACGCAGGATCTCAGCGCCTCCTGCCGGAATGTCCTGACGAACGCAGTGAGCCGCAACCGCACCAGCTTCGATTTCTCCACCTCGGACGGTCGGACCCTCAGCTTCAGCGGCAACGGCGCCCAGCAGGAGGCCACGGAGGAGACCGATCCGCTGCAGCCGATCAATGTCGTCACCACCGGCACGGACGCCGCGCCGACCCTGGCGATCGGCGCCTGCCGATTCTCGACGCCGGAACCGGGCCGCACGGCGATCACCTGCGAGGCCAGCGCGGCAGATGGGCGACCCTTCGCGGGGACTTTCGTGACCGTGGCTCGGGCCGCGGCGGGGGCGCCGGCCGCCCCGGCACCGCGCTGAACCGGACTGGTCAGACGGCCTCGCAAGCCCCATTTAAGCGGCTCCAGCAAAAAGGTTCCGAAGCCAGACCGATGCTCAACGATATCCTCGCCGGGGCCGGCGCCCCGGCCGTCGACACAGGCTCCCTGATCAAGGACACGACCACCGCGAGCTTCCGCCAGGATGTGATCGCCGAGTCGATGCACCGTCCGGTGCTCGTCGACTTCTGGGCGCCCTGGTGCGGGCCCTGCAAGCAATTGACGCCGGTGCTGGAAAGGGTCGTCCAGGAGGCCGCGGGCGCCGTCGCGCTGGTGAAGATGAACATTGACGAGCACCCCTCGATTGCGGGCCAGCTCGGCATCCAGTCGATCCCGGCGGTCATCGTCTTCCAGAAGGGCCAACCGGTCGACGGCTTCATGGGTGCGGTGCCCGAGAGCCAGATCAAGGAACTGATCGGGCGCGTGGCCGGTCCGATGCAGGATCCGATCGAGGCCGCCCTGGCCGATGCCGCCGCCCTGATCGAGGAGGGTGACCTCGCCGGCGCCTCCGAGATCTACGCCGCGATCCTGGAGCAGCAGCCCGACAACGTCCCGGCGCTGGCCGGCCTCGCCAAGATGCAGCTGGACGCCGGCGAGATCGAGAACGCCAAGCGGGTGATGGCGATGGTCCCCGAGGCGAAGGCCGCCGATCCGGCTCTTGCCGGCATCCGCGCCGCCCTGGACCTCGCGGAGCAGGCCGCCTCGCTGGGCGATCTGGCGGGCTTGCAGCGGCAGGTCGACGGCGATCCGGATGCCCATCAGGCGCGGTTCGACCTCGCCCTGGCCCTTGCCGCCGCAGGGGAGCGCGGCCAAGCGGTCGATCACCTGATCGAGCTGCGCAAGCGCGACAGCGCCTGGAATGACGACGGCGCGCGCAAGCAGCTTCTGCAGTTCTTCGAGGCCTGGGGCGTGATGGATCCCGACACCATCCGCGGGCGGCGCAAGCTCTCGGCCCTTCTCTTCTCGTGAGGCGCCGGCTCGCGCTCACGCCTATCCGTCCGCCCCTCTGCGAGGCGCCATGAGCACCCATGCGAGCTACAAGGGCCCGGCGGATTGCCCCGCGGTGATCCCGGTCTTCCCCCTCTCGGGGGCATTGCTCCTGCCCCGTGGGCAGATGCCGCTGAACATCTTCGAGCCCCGCTACGTGGCGATGATCGACGACGCCATGCGGACCGATCGGATCATCGGCATGATCCAGCCCGATCCGGAGGGGTCGGGTGCGGCGAGCCCGAAGCTCTACCGCGTCGGCTGTGCCGGCCGGATCACGCAATATGCCGAGACCGGCGATGGCCGTTATCTGGTCTCGCTCACCGGGATCAGCCGATTCCGGATCGAGAGCGAGCTCGCCTCGACCAGCCTCTATCGGCGCTGCCACGTCTCCTATGACACCTTCGCGGTGGACTTCGCGCCGCGGGCGGGCGAGGAGCATGTCGACCGCGACGGCGTGCTCAAGGCCCTGCGCGACTTCGTGGAGTCGAACGACCTCAAGGTGGATTGGGCGGGGATCGACGAGGCGCCCGACGAGGCGTTGGTCAACGCGCTCTGCATGATGAGCCCGTTCGGCGTCCGCGAGAAGCAGGCGATGCTCGAAGCCCCGGACCTCAAGACCCGGGCGGAGATCCTGATCGCGGTCACGCAGATGGAAATGGTTCGGGGTTCGGGCCCCGAATCGACGATGCAATAGGGTGCGCGCGCGATGTCCAACGACCTCACCACCCCCGTGGAGGCGACCCGGGTGGATCCGAAGCTCCTCGAGATCCTGGTCTGTCCGCTGACCAAGGAGACGCTGGAATACGATTCCGCCCGTCAGGAGCTGATCAGCCGCTCCGCCAAGCTCGCCTATCCGATCCGCGACGGCATCCCGATCATGCTGCCGGAGGAGGCCCGGCCGCTCACGGATTGACGGCCGGTCGGGGGTCTGCCGGGGGAACTGAGACGCGTGGCAGGTTTGGACTGCCATACCCCGTGACGGGGGGATGAGCCCAAACCCGATCTGTCAATCCGGCAGATTCTTCGGGGGCGGGGACCTGCGACACCATTTCTCGCAACCCAGACCAGAGAGCGACTGAGCGCAGTCAAACCAGCACCGTCTGACATGATACGGCACGCATCACTTCGCCGCAGGTGAAAGATCCGGCCAACCATGTCTGCAGGATCTAATCACGCCGGACATCGCCGCCGGCCATACTCTTGCCGTGTCCCGCGTTCAGCCTAGGGTCATCCTCGATCAACGATTCTACTTCTGCGCGCCGCGGCGTGCAGAATTTGCATTGCTGAGAGATTGCCCCGGATGATCAATTCAACCGCCGTTGCGGCCATCGCCACTGGCCTGTCCCTCATGATCGGCATGCCCGCAGAGGCTGAGCCGAGCAGCCACAACGGGACCTGGGCGGTGGAGTTGGTCACGGACAGCGGCCTGTGCAGCGCCCGCTATTCCTACGCGCTCGCCATCCGTGAGGGACAGGTACAGCTCGTCTCAGGGGGCGCCGGCGCCCGGGTGAACGGCCACGTCAGCGCGGACGGCCTTGTCGGGCTCACCGTCAACAACGGCACCGCGAGCGGCACCGGGACCGGACGGCTCCAGGGCGGCAGCGGCGCCGGAACCTGGAAGGTCTCGTCCCTCTGCGCCGGACGCTGGACTGCCCGGCGCAGCGACACCCGCACCGCGGAGGTGGAGTGACGGGGCCTGAGATCGTCGATGCTCCCGAAGCGCGATTGTCACCCTTCGGGATCAGGTCTTAGGCCGCCGCTGCGAGCCAGCTGCGTGCCTCGTTCAGGCGGGCGCGCTCGAACACCTTGATCTGCGTCGGCGAGACGAAGTTGAACGTCTCAGCCAGGGCCTTCAGCCAGGGGGCGTCCGTCACCAGGGCGACGTGGCTGACGCTCTTCATCATCGAGAAGCCGAATCGCGGGTCCTTGAAGAAGGCCGCCGGCTCCATGCCCTCGAAGGCGCGGATATCCTCAAGCAGCTTGATCTTGCCGCCCTTGTCGAGGTCGGCCTTCATGGCCGTCATCGCCGCGTTCATCTCCTCGTCGGAGATCTTGCCGTCGACCACGATCTCGGCGACGTTTGAATCCGGCGTCTTGGTATAAGTCAGCACTGATCGCTCCTCCGGGAACCGCCCGCGCCCCGTCGCCGCTCTGAGGCGCGGGGTTCGCCGCCCGTGGCTCCAGTGTCCTACAAAAAGCTCTGCGGGTCGACATCGATGGCGACTCGAACGTTGCCGCGCACCTTCGGCCCCCGGGAGAGCCAGGCCCGGAGATAGCCCTGGAGGTCGACGTTGCGCTCGGTCTTGACCAGCAGGCGGAAGCGGTAGCGCCCCCGGATCAGGGCCAGCGGCGCCTCGGCGGGCCCGAGGACCATGACCCCATCGGGCGGCTCGGCGGCCCGGGCCAGCGCCTGCCCGTGCGCCTCCGCGACCGCGCGATCGTTGGCCGAGACGATCAGGGCGGCGAGCCGGCCGAAGGGCGGCAGGCCGGCCGCCTCCCGGGCCTGGATCTCCTCCGCGTAGAAGCGCTCGGCATCCCCCGACAGCAGGGCCGCGATCACCGGATGATCGGGCTGGTAGGTCTGGACGAGCGCCCGGCCGGGCTTGTCGCCGCGGCCGGCCCGGCCGGTCACCTGCTGGAGCAGCTGGAAGGTGCGCTCCGCCGCCCGGGGATCGCCCGAGGTCAGGCCGATATCGGCGTCGAGGACGCCGACCAGTGTCAGGAAGGGAAAGTTGTGGCCCTTGGCCACCAGCTGCGTGCCGATCACGAGGTCGCATTCCCCGGCCGCCACGGCGTCGAGTTCCTGCCGCAGGCGCTCGGCACCGCCGGGGAAATCGCTCGACAGCACGACGATGCGCCGGCCCGGAAACACGTCGGCAGCCTCCTCGGCGATCCGCTCGACGCCGGGGCCGCAGGCGGTGAGGTTGTCGAAGGTGCCGCACTCGGCGCAGGCCTCCGGACGCCGCTCGGCGTAGCCGCACTGGTGGCAGACCAGGGC
The DNA here is from genome assembly GCF_022829585.1 of Methylobacterium sp. J-026. GTDB lineage: Bacteria > Pseudomonadota > Alphaproteobacteria > Rhizobiales > Beijerinckiaceae > Methylobacterium. Next base: position 50,450 of record NZ_JAKSYC010000284.1, on the reverse strand, counting down.
CCGGCGGAATCGGTGCTCCACGAGCCAGGTCGAGCAGTTCCGGCACTGGTAGCGGTGGCCGCAGGCGCGGCACAGGGTGAGCGGCGCGTAGCCGCGGCGGTTGAGGAACAGCAGCGCCTGCTCGCCCCGCTCCAGGGTGTGCTTCACCGCGTTGACGAGCGGCGGGCTGAGGAAGCGGCCGCGTTCGGGCTGGTCCTTGCGCATGTCGATCGCCGCGATGTCGGGCATGCGCCGGCCTCCGAACCGCTCCGGGAGCAGGACGTGCCGGTAGCGCCCGCGCGCCGCGTTCACGCGGGTCTCGATGGCGGGCGTCGCCGAGGTCAGCACCACCGGGCAGCCTTCGAGGCGGCCGCGCACCACCGCCATGTCGCGGGCGTGGTAATGGACGCCGTCCTCCTGCTTGTAGGCGGTCTCGTGCTCCTCATCGACCACGATCAGGCCGAGGCGGGCGAAGGGCAGGAACAGGGCCGAGCGGGCCCCGACTACGACCAGCGCCGCGCCCTCGGCCACCGCGGCCCTGAGCCGCTCGCGCCGCTTGCCGCCGATGCCGGAATGCCACGCCGCCGGACGCACCCCGAACCGGGCGGCGAAACGGTCGAGGAACTGCGCCGTTAGGGCGATCTCGGGCATCAGGATCAACGCCTGCAGCCCGGCCCGGATGCAGGCGGCGACCGCCTCGAAATAGACCTCGGTCTTGCCCGAGCCGGTGACGCCTTCGAGCAGCACCGGTTTGGTGTCGACGGCATCGGACGCCGCCGCCTCATCGGACGGCCGATGCCACGGAAATCCCTCCAGCAGGGCCGTGACGGCCTCCGCCTGGGCGGGGGAGAGGGGCGTCCGGGGAAAGTCCGGATCGGGCCGCGGTGCGACCGGCTCGGGCTCGACCGCGACGGTCGCCAGAACGCCGTCGTCGATCAGCCCGTCGACCACCGAAAGCGAGACCCCGGCCTCCTTGGCGAGCGCACTCTTGCCGCGCAGCGCGCCATCGGCGGCGACCGCCAGCACCTTGGTGCGGGCGGGGGTGGCCCGGGTGGGGGGCTTGTCGGTGAGGCGTACCGCGACTCGCGCGGTCTCGGTCGCGGCGGCTTCGTCCGGCAGGCGCAGCACCATAGCAAGCGCCGAGCCCTTCGGCGCCAGCGTGTAGCGGGCGATCCAGTCGACCAGGCTGCGCAGCGGCTCCGAGAGGGGCGCTACCGGGAAACGGCCCGTCACCGGCCGCAAATTCGAGCCGCCCGCGGTCTCGGTCAGCCCCCACACGACACCGACGATCTCGCGCGGGCCCAGCGGCACCTGGACCACGTCGCCGGCGGCGAGGTCGAGCCCCGTCGGCACCACGTAGCTGTAGGTCGTATCGAGGGCGAGCGGGATCAGGATCTCGGCGACGAAGGGCATGCAGGGCTTTTCGGGCGGCTCCGTTCCGGGTACGTACCATAAGCCGCGCGAAAAAGACCCGCCGCTTCAGCGACGGCGCAGGCCGGGGACCCGGAGCGGCGAGCAGCAACCCCATCATCCCCGGATGGGCCCTCGCCTGGGCGGAATCAGCAGGTGCGGCGGACGGCGTAGCGGTAGCGGCGGCCCTGCGCATCGAGCAGTTCGCTGTCGGGACTCTCCTGCCAGACGACTTCATCGTCGGGCCCCGCGGCATTCGTGAGGGTCGCGCCGCGGACGATGTCGAGATTCAGGCCGAAGCCGTAGCTGACGGCCGTCGCCTCCGTGATGGCGGAGGCGATGTCGGCCTCGTCGGGGAGGCAGGCGAACAGGACGCCGTCGGAAATGGCCAGGGTGTAGGTTTGCACGAATGAGCTCCAGACTCTCCGTAAGCGGGGACCGGCGCGACAGCGGCGGAAGCTAGGGACCGCGGCCGGGATGTGAAGCGCGTTCGCCGAAGTGCTGCATTGCAACATCTCGTGAGGCCGCCGGTCCGATACAACCGGGTTCCTATTCGCTCAGCGGGTTGCAGACGCGTCCGGGAAGCACCTCTGCGGGTGGGCCGTCCGGCCCGCAATCAGCTCCTGATGCCGGGTAGGCCGGCTGGGTTCTCCGGCTCGACCACCACCGTTGTCGGTACGGCGCCTTCTCCGGCCAGGGCGTCCGCGAGGGTCTCCGGCTCGATCGCCGCCCCGGCTGATCCGCCGGTGCCCGACGGCACCGGCGTGATCCGGGCGGTCTCCCGCCGGGGCCCGGTTTCCGCATCGGCGGCGTGCTCGTCGGCAACCCCCGCCACGGTATCGGGGGCGATCAGGCCGATGGCGGCCGCGTGCTCGGCCATGGCGACACTGTCGGCGGCCAGGACCAGGCTCGATCCCGCCCGTGCGACTGCGCCTGCCAGCCGCACGATCTCCTCGACCCGGGCGGCATCGCGGGACACGTTGCGGATGTAGACCGCGAGCACCCGCCCGGGATTCTCCTCGACGATCTGTGCATAGACTTCCGGATCGTGCTGGCCGCTGTCGCCGATCAGCACGAAGGGCAAGTCCCGGTAGAGGGCGAGCATGTGGCGGATCAGCGCCTGCTTGTGGTCCGTGGCGCGACGCGGCAGCGGGTGCGTCCAGGACAGCCCCCATTCCCGCAGGAACAGCACCGGTCCCACCGGAATGCCGTGACGCTGGAAGAACTCCGACAGCATCTCGTAGAGGCCCCAGGGCGCGCGGGAGACGTAGAGCATCGGGTTGCCCTCGGCGCCGCCGGCGCCCGCGTGGAGCGCCCGGTACAGGGCGGCGACCCCGGGGAAGGCGACCCGGCTCTCGGCATCCTCCACGAACAGCCGCCACAGCATCTTCAGCTTGTTGGCGACGCCGGTGCGCATGACCGTGTCGTCGATGTCGCTGACCACGACGCAGCGGCAGCCGTCCGGAGGGATGAACACCGCGCCCTCGGCGGGGATCGCCGGTTGTCCTTCAAGGACGAGGTCGACCGGATGCCAGCGGCCGCGATCGTTCGGAAAGTCCTGTGGGTGCAGGTGCACGCGGAAGTAACCGTCGCGGTCGGTCTCGACGCGAGCCCGGTCGCCGCCGAACGCGGCGGTCACCACTGCCCCGGCGACCGTCCGCCGGGCGATGCGGCGACGCAGATCGCGCCACTGTGCCCGCAGCGAGTCCGGATCCTCCCCCGGGATCCCGGGGGATTGCCGGAAGACCCGGCCGATCAGGAAGATCGCATCCCGGGAGCCGTAGCCGCGGTAGGGCTCGACCACGAGCCCGCCGCGGCCCTTGCCGCCATGACCCTGGGCGCGGCGGACCGGGCGGACGAGAATCCGCAGCGCCTTGGCGACGCCCCTGCCTGCGCGCGAGGCCATGGCGGGCCGTTCAGGCTTGCGGAAGCTCGGGGCTCAGCCCCATCGCGTCCAAACCCTCTTCCAGCAGGTCTCCGGCATCGGGCGAGCCGAGCAGTTCCTTCATGGCACCTTCGCCGGCGGCCTCGCGCTCGCGGGCGAAGCGCACCGCCTCGCCCCACTCCTCCGGCTCCATGTCGCCGCGCCCGACATAGAGCAGGGCCAGCAACTCCGCGCGGGAATCGTCGTCGAGCCCGGCGATCACGCCGCGCACCTCGGATTCCGTCGCATCGTCGGTGCCGGCGACGAGGACGTCGGTGGAGCCGTCGTCGATCGGGTTCGAACCCGAATCCGGATCGGTGTCGCCCTCCTTCACCTCGATCGCCCGCAACCGCATGACGATGTCGGTGACGGTCTCGACGGGGATATCCATGCGCTGATCTCCGGACGTGAATGGGTCGGGCCCGCCGGGCCCTCGAGCCGCGACAACGGGCGAGCGGGCGACGGGTTCGCCCCATCCCCATCGAAGGCCGCATGCGTGGTCCGCGCCACTTCCCGGCCCGACGTCCGTGGGTTAGAGCCGGGAAAATTTTTCGACGATCGGATCGATGCTGGCGATAGACGTGGTTTCTCAGAAGACGGCCCGAATATCGCTTGCCGATACCGTTTACTCCCAAGTCGATGATGGCAGGTTCAGGCGCGCCGCCGCGTGGCGCGCGTTGATCCCGATCTTCGGGGGGCTCGGGGCGCTGGTGGTGTCCGCGCTGATCGCGCCGGGCATCGTCGCGGCGCGTCCCGCCGGCATGGAAAGCGGCGCGCCGAGCTGCTTCGTTACCGGGGGTGGTGGGCTGGAGATCTGCCGGGACGGCTCGGAGGCCGAGGGCGTGCTGATCGCGCCAGCACCCTGCGCCTTCGTGCGCGGCGTCCAGATCCTGCGGCTCCCCCGCACTGAGGCGCCCGGTCCGATCCAGACTCTGTTCCAGGGTCAGACTCCGATCGCATCCCGCCGGGACGAGCCCTGTCCGGAGCGGCGCGCCACGGACAGCCGGGACGGCGGTTCGCTGCGCACCGGCCGGACCTTCGAGGCCCTGGTGACGACGCTGCCGCCCACGGCCGACCGGTTCTGGGTCGATCTGCCCGAGGTGCGCGGGCGGTCCCGCGGCTGGTCCGAGCCGACGCCGGCCGCCGAGGGGATCGGCCCGCGCGACCCGATCGCGGTCGCGGGGCGCGACTGGGCCGGCGAGGCCTACAGCTACGTGTTCCTGCTCGGACAGGAACGGGTCGCCGCGGCCGACGACTCGGACACGCAGACGCAGGGCCGCCGCGGCCGCCGGACGTCCGACCGGGACGATCCCGCCGACGGACCGGCCGATGTCCGGCGCCGGGTACAGATCGAGGCCCGCACCCTCGACTTCCAGAGCTTCGAGATCCGCACCCGCACCGCCGATGGCTACGGCCTCGCCTGGACCCCGTTCGCCCCCGGTTCGGGCCGGAGGGAGCCGCCCAATCCCGCGGCGGTGATCGACGAGGCCGGCAAGCCGGTGGCGTCCGCCTGCACGGCGCCTGCCTTCGAGACGCACGGGCTCGCCGGATCGATCAGCGTCGTCGATCACACCTACCACTACGTCTACACCGACGTGCTGCCCGAGGATTGCGGCCTCGCCCCCGAGAAGCGGCGTACGGCGCTCTACCTGCGCACCGCGCAGGACCTGTCGGGCCCGAAGGTGTGGTCCACGGCCCGAAAGCTTGCCGGGCCGCTGCCGCCGGGGAGCCTCGTGCGGGTGGCGCGGGCCAAGGGGATGCAGCGCTGGGCGGTGTCCTATACCTGCCAGCGGCCCGCCAACGCGCCGGGCGGTCCCGTGGCCGATATCTGCCTGCAATACACCACCGACATGAACCTCGACGGGATCGGTGCCCTCACGCTCTACGCGGATCCGGTGGAGGCCGGCCGCTCGCCGGCCTATCTCGGCCTGCGCTCGGGCGGCGACGGCAGCGGCCGCTATGACCGGAGCGCCCATTTCTGGATGACGGATGCGCAGGGCAACCTCGACACGCCGTCGATCTACCCCAGTAAGGCCGGGTTCCTGACCTGGCTCGACCGGCTGGCGCCCACCGCCTCCGGACGCGACACATCGAGCCTCTACGGCCGGCCGGTCTACTGGGCGACGTGGACGGTGCGCCGGATCGGCGCGCAATAAGCTGCGCGACCCGCTATATGGGCGGCCTTCCCGCCGCACGAGTCGTGCCTCTTGGAACCGATGGACACCCATATCGACCTGTGGTTCGCCGCGAGCATCGTGGTGATCTCGTTGCTGCTCTCGGCCTTCTTCGCGGGCGCCGAGACCGCCTTCACGGCTGCCTCCCGGGCCCGGATGCACGCCCTGGAACAGGCGGGCGATCCGCGCGCCGCCATCGTCAACCGCATCCTGGCGATTCGCGAGCGCTTCATCGGCGCGATGCTGATCGGCTACAACATCGTGGCGATCGGCGCCTCGGCCTTCACCACGAGCGTGCTCACGGCCCTATTCGGCAAGAACGGCGTGATCTACGCCACGGTCGGCATGTCGGTGCTGGTCATCGTCTTTGCCGAGGTGCTGCCCAAGACGCTCGCCATCTCCAAGCCCGACAAGGCGGCCCTGCTCACCGCCCGGCCCGTGGCCTTCGCGGTGGCGATCATGGGCCCGGCCGCCATCGCGATCGAGCACCTCGTGCGGCTGATGCTGAAGCCATTCGGCGTCACCATCGGTGAGCACCAGTCGATCCTCACCGCCGCCGAGGAGCTGCGCGGCCAGGTGGCGCTGATGCACCGGGAGGGCGGCGTCGCCAAGGCCGAGCGCGACATGCTCGGCGGCCTGCTCGACCTGTCGGACCTGTTGGTGTCCGACGTGATGGTCCACCGCACCAAGATGCGGGCGATCGACGCCGACCAGCCCTCCGAGGACATCGTGCGGGCGGTGCTGTCCTCGCCCTATACGCGCATGCCCCTGTGGCGGGGGACGCCGGAGAACATCGTCGGCGTGCTCCACGCCAAGGATCTGCTCCGGGCGCTCGACGCCGCGGGGGGGGACGCCTCGGGGCTCAAAGTCGAGGCGCTGGCGCTCGAGACGTGGTTCGTGCCGGGCACAACATCGCTGCGCGCCCAGCTCAAGGCCTTCCTCACCAAGAAGACCCATTTCGCCCTGGTGGTCGACGAGTACGGCGAGGTCATGGGCCTCGTGACCCTGGAGGACATCCTGGAGGAGATCGTCGGCGAGATCGCCGACGAGCACGACGTCACGGTCTCCGGGGTCCGGCCGCAGGGCGACGGTTCGGTGAACGTCGACGGCGGCGTCCCGATCCGCGACCTGAACCGGGCCATGGACTGGAACCTGCCGGACGAGGAGGCCACCACCATCGCGGGTCTCGTCATCCACGAGGCACGGACCATCCCCGACCAGGGCACCGCCTTCAATTTCCACGGCTTCCGGTTCCAGGTGATCCGGAAGACCAAGAACCGGATCACGACCCTACGGATCACGCCGCTGACTGCGACGGGGGTGCAGGCGAGCGGGCCGGCCGAGGCGCAACGCGACGCGGTGTGAGCCCGGCGTCGCATCAAGCCTGCGGCGAGCGTCCGTCCCTAAGAGAGAGAGAGCGAGCGCAGCGAGGCCAAACAGGCCGCCGAGCGCACAGGCACCCGACCAGCCGACGAGCACCCAGGTGAGGCCCGAAAGGCTCGAACCCAGCGCTGCGCCGATGAAGAACAGGCCGGTGAACAGCCCGTTCAGGCGCCCCCGCGCCTCCGGCCGCAGCATGTTGATCGCTCGTCGGCCCAGCGCCTGATCGGCGATGACACCCAGGTCGAGGATCACGGCCGCGAAAGCCATCACGGCGAGCGCGACCGGCCCCGGCATCCCGTCAGCGGATCCCGCCCCGCCCATGGCCGCCAGCACCATGGCCGCGATGACGCTCAGATGCGCGAGGATCGTCGCAGGTCGGGTCAGGCCCCTGTCGCCGGCGCGGCCGGCGATCGGCGCGATCACGGCGCCGGCTGCACCGGTCAGAGAGAAGGCGGCGATTCCGGTCTGGCCGAGGTTGAAGGGCGGCAGAGCGAGCCGCAGGGCCACCGTGGTCCAGAAGATCCCGAAGGCCGCCATGCAGAGCCCCTGATAGCCCGCCCGGCGCCGGAGGATGGGCTCCTCCTTGAGGAGCACAAGCAACGAAGCGAGCAGGCCGCGATAGGAGGTCTTCTGGGACGGCCGGCGCTCCGGGATGGTCCGTGCGATGATGATCGTGAGCAACGCGACGAGGCCGGCGAGCAGCCCGTAGAACCAGCGCCATCCGGCATATTCGGCGATTACGCTCGCGCTCGGCCGGGACAGCAGGATCCCGAGCATCAGGCCGGTCATGACGTTTCCGACGACGCGCCCGCGCTCGGCCTCCGGCGCGAGGCTGGCGGCGATCGGCACGAGCATCTGGATCGCGCTGGCGGTCAGCCCGATCAGGAACGAGGCGATCAGAAAGAGCGGCGCCGAGGGCGCCACGGCGGCCACGAAGAGCGCGAGCGTTCCGGCCGTGAGCGTCCGTCCGATGAGCCGACGATTCTCGATCAGGTCGGTCAATGGCACCAGAAGGAACAATCCGCCGGCGTAGCCCAGCAGCGTGACCGTCGTGACGAGGCTGGTTTCTGCTGCATCGAGCCCGAGCGACGGTCCGATAAGACCCGCGAGCGGCTGCGAGGCGAACAGGCTCAGAACGATGACGCCAGCCGCTATGGCTAGTGTTATCACGAAACTTCTAGAGGGTGTTCTGATGTTACCAGATCCGATAGACTGTGTATGAGCAGAGTAATTCATGAAAATCCGCCGAATTTGATCTTTCCAATGACCAAATCATAGCTCGCTGATTTTATAGTGACAATAAAACCGTTCCGAGATAGACTCTCACAAAAGTCGTGAGATTGATGTCGTCCCTGGACAGATACCGAACGTTCGTCGAGATCGTCGATCGCGGAAGCCTGACGGTCGCAGCCCGGCATCTTGGCGTGTCGCTACAATCGGTGAGCCGGGCGCTCTCGGGGCTGGAGAGCGAACTCGGGGTCGAACTGGTCCGTCGCACGACGCGTCGATTGCAGCCGACGGCGGCGGGTCTGTTGTTTCACGCCCGCATCAAGGCGGCGTTGATCGAGATCGACAGCGCGCGCGCGGAGATCGGCCGCGACAGCGAGCGCGTCGCCGGAACGTTGCGGGTCGGCGCCCCGGTCCTGTTCGCGCCGCGGCACGTCGTCCCGGCCTGCGTCACGTTCCTCGAACGGCACACGGAGCTCGAGATCGACCTGATCCTATCCGATGCGCAAGCCAATCTCGTCGATGAGCGGCTGGACGTCGCGATCCGGATCGGCGACCCCGGTCCGCTCCACCTGAAGATCCGCCCCCTCGCGCAACTGCGCCGGGTGATCGTCGCCGCGCCGGAATATCTCGCGCACCACGGCATGCCTCGGAGGCCGGAGGACCTGGGCAATCACGTCTGCGTCGTCCGGACCTTCGGGCCCGAAGGCGATGCGTGGCCCGTCGTGATCGACGGCCAGCCCGCGCGCATCCCGGTGCATGGGACTCTTCGCTGCAACGAGGCGACCGCAGCCAATGCGGCCGTCGCGGCGGGTGCCGGCCTCGGCCTCGCCCCGCTCTGGCAGATCCAGGCGGATCTCGATCACGGCCGCCTGAAGATAGTGCTCGCGGAATTCGAACCCCCGCCGATTCCGGTCCAGGCCGTCTGGCTCGGGGCCGCGGGGACGCCGGTACGAACGCGCCTGTTCGTCGAGACCCTCGCCCTCCATCTTGCGTTGGAGGGCTTGCGAAGCTGATCGAGCCGCGCCGCTCTCGATAAGCCATCCCGAGGACTGCGCGCAGGGAAACCGGCTTTACGAGCCAGGTTGCCGCTGCCCCCGCCTCAGCCCGGCATCGCCTCCAGCCCCTCGGCGCGGATCCAGTCGCGGGTGCGGTCGAGGGCCCGGCCGAGGCGGTCGAACAGCGCATCGATCTCGTCGGGGGTGATGATCAGCGGCGGACAGACCGCGACCCGGTCGCCGGCGAGCGACCGCACGATCAGCCCCTCGCCCTGCGCGAAGGTCACGCAGCGGGCCGCCACGCCGGCCTTCGGATCGTATTGCCGCTTGCTACCCTTGTCGGCGACGATCTCCAGCCCGCCGATCAGACCGAGGCCGCCCGCCTCGCCGACGATGGCGTGATCGGCGAGCGCCGAGAGCCGGCGCTGGAAGTGCGGTGCCTTCTCGGCCGCCCCCTCGATGACGCGGTCGCGCCGGTAGATCTCGATCGCCTTCAGCGCCACCGCAGCCGCGACCGGGTGACCGGAATAGGTCGTGCCGTGGCCGAAGGTGCCGAGCTTCTGGCTCTGGGCGACCAGGGCGTCGTCGAGCGCCGGGTCGATGCTCACGCCCCCCAGCGGCATGTAGGCCGAGGTGAGCGCCTTGGCGAAGGAGATCGAGTCCGGTTTGATCCCCAGGGCCTCGCTGCCGAACCACGTGCCGAGGCGGCCGAACCCGCAGATCACCTCGTCGGCAATGAGCCGGACATCGAACTTCGCCAGCACCGCCTGGATCGCCGGGAAGTAGCCCCGCGGCGGCACGATCGCCCCGCCCGCGCCCATCACCGGCTCGGCGATGAAGGCCGCCACCGTCTCGGGGCCCTCGCGCAGGATCGTCTCCTCCAGCTCGGCGGCGAGCCGGCCCGAATAGGCCTCCTCGGTCTCGCCCGGATGGGCGCCCCGATAGAAATGCGGGCAGGCGACGTGCAGGAAGCCCGGCAGCGGCAGGTCCCAATCGGCGTGGTTCGCCGTCAGGCCGGTCATGGAGGCGCTCGCCACCGTGACGCCGTGATAGCCCTTCTGCCGGGCGATGATCTTTTTCTTCTGCGGACGCCCCAGCGCGTTGTTGTAGTACCAGGTCAGCTTGACCTGAGTGTCGTTCGCCTCCGAACCGGAGGACGTGAAGAAGATCTTCGCGGTCGGAACCGGCATCAGCTCCTTGAGGGTCTCGGCGAGCTCGATCCCCGGATCATGGCTGCGCCCCGAGAACAGGTGCGTGAACGGCAGCCGCGCCATCTGCGCCCGGGCCGCCTCGACGAGTTCGGCGTTCGAATAGCCGAGCGCCGTGCACCACAGACCCGACATGCCCTCGATGTAGGAGCGCCCCTCCGCGTCGAAGACGTGGACGCCCTCGCCGCGCTCCAGAACCAGCGGGCCCACCTGCCGGTGCGTCGACAGGTTGGTGTAGGGGTGAAGCAGGGTTTCGACGTCGCGGGTCGCGAGATTCGAGAGCATCGGCTGCAAGGTCCTCATCCCGAGGGGATCGACCGCCACACTACCGACCCGAAGCACCGGCAGGTAGCCCGTCGGAACCGCGTCCGGCCGTTGCCGGACGCATGCCGCAAGCGACGGTGCCTGGCGACGCACGACCCATGCTGAATCCCGAAACCTTCGTGGCCCAGCCCGCTCCCGGCCGCAGCTGCGGTGCCTGCACGCTCTGCTGCAAGGTCTACGACGTGCCGGCGGTGGAGAGCGTGGCGGGTACGTGGTGCCGCCATACGCGGGCCGGACAGGGCTGCGCGATCCACGCCACCCGCCCCGACCATTGCCGGGCCTTCCACTGCCTGTGGATGACGGAGAGCTGGCTCGGGCCGGAATGGAAGCCCGACCGCGCCAAGATGGTGCTGGCCCTGGATCCGCTCACCCGCAACATGAACGTGCAGGTCGATCCCGGGCAGGCGAATGCGTGGCGGCGCGAGCCCTATTACGCGCAGCTCAAGCGCTGGGCCGTCGCCTCGGTGCCGCAGCGCCGGCACGTGCTGGTCCATGTGAACAAGAGCACGACCGTCGTCCTGCCCGACCGCGACGTCAGCCTCGGGGTGATATCGGCCGCGGACCGTATCGTCTCCCGCGAGCGGATGACGCCTCAGGGTCTGACCTTCGACGTGGAGAAGGCCCCCGCCTGAGTGCGGATCCGGCCTGACGGCGCGGCAGGTGGGGTACGGCGATCCTTGCGGCGCGGGTCGGTTTGCCCGACTGATCGCGCATGACCACGGTTCACGATTTCACCGTCACCGCCGCCGACGGCACGCCCTACCCGTTGTCCCAGCATCGCGGTCGGGCGCTGCTCATCGTGAATACGGCCTCCCGCTGCGGGTTCACGCCGCAATATGCAGGGCTCGAAACGCTCTGGCGGCGGTATCGGGACGCGGGCCTCACGGTCCTGGGTTTCCCCTGCAACCAGTTCGGCGCCCAGGAGCCTGGTGACGCCGCCGCGATCGAGCGCTTCTGCAGCCTGACCTACGATGTCAGCTTTCCGGTGCTCGCCAAGGTGGCCGTGAAGGGCCCCGGGATCGAGCCGCTGTTCGATCACCTGACCCGGACCCGGCCCGGATTGTTCGGCTCGCGGGCCGTGAAGTGGAACTTCACGAAGTTCCTGGTGGGTCGCGACGGCCGAGCCATCGCCCGCTACGCCCCCGGCACCAAGCCGGCCGCCCTCGAGGCGAAGCTGCAGGCGGCGTTGTCGGAGCCGGTGTGAGGCCGGTCCGAACGCAATCCTAAATCCCCCCGACCGCGACCGCTGCCGCGCCCCCGGACGCACCCCTCGGGCCGCACGCGCGCAGCACAGTCCGCAGGGAGGCCGCCGGAAAGGGGCGGACCGCCTCGCGTAGGATCCCGACGAGGAAGCGTACCTCCGCAATCTTGCGCAAGGTCAGGACCGGGGCGCCCCCGGCGACGGCCCGATCTTCGAGATCCCTCAGGGCGTCGAAGAGGGCATAGCGATCACGCGCATCGCCGTAGGATTGCATACGCGCGACGAGCGAGGTCATCTCGCCTTCGAACCTGCAACGAATGGTCTGATCGGCGTACATGGTCGACCCGGACGTGATGGGACAGACTTTAAATCAGTCTCCACCGCGTGTCAGCCGACGACACCGGGCACGCATCGCAAGTTTCGGTTTGTTGCGCGCGTGCATCGGCCGGGCCCGGCCGCCGCAGGGTAGGCCGCTCAGCGGCGGCCCTCCACGAAGTCGGCCGCGGCTTCGAACTCGGCGCGGCGGGCTTCGAGACGGGCCTCCGCCTCGGCGTCCCGGCCCCAGACCTCCGCTTGATAGGCCTCGTCGACATGGGCGGCCGCCCAGGCCTGCGCCGGCCTGAGGTGACCCCGGAGCACCGCCAGCGCGATCAGGAGCGAGCCGGTGAGCGTCGTCAGCGTGTGCAGGCCGGCCAAGCGGAACGGATCGGTCTCCGCCGTGACCGCGGCCGCGAGCGCCCGCACGGTATCGGGCGGCTGCTCCACGTGCATCACGCCCTCGCTGAGGATCACCCGGGCGCCGAACGCCTCCCGGGCCCAGGCGAGGACCGGATCCCAGGCCGCCCCCTGCGCGGCCACCAGCCGGTCGGGCTCCCCGGCCCGGTAGGCGACGAGATCGGTGACCGCATAGGCACATAGGTCGGCCGCCACCGCGTCCAGCCGGGGGGCGACGCCGTCGATGGCCGTGTTGGCGAGGCGGGTCAGGGGCATCCGCGCCGGATCGATCTGCGTCTCCTGGGCATCCCATTCGGCCGCGACCTTCTCGGCCAGAGCCCGGGTCGGCAGCCGGAGCGGGTTGCGGGCCGGCGTGTTGGCCGGACGCCCGTCCAGGGTCAGGCGGAAGCCCTCCGGCCCCTCGGAGACGCCGGCCTGCTTGTAGAACCGCTGGGGCAGGGCCGGCTTGGCATGGCCGCGGGCAGCCCGCATCGGGTCAGGCTTCTCATCCGCGCCCGGTCGGCCGAGCCAATCTGTCGTCTCATCGCTCATGGGTGCGAGATAGGCGTTCCCGGGCCCGCAAGCGAGCCTCCCGGTATCAGGATCGCGCCGCCGCGGATTCGAGGAGCCGAGCCTCCAGCGCGCTGGCGCTCGGCACCACGGTCGCGGCGCCGGCCTCATAGAGGGCCTCGGGCGGGTGATAGCCCCAGGCGACCCCGATCGAAGCGGCGCCGGCCGCGACGCCCATGGCGATGTCGAAGGTGGTATCGCCGACCATGATCGTGGCGTCGGGGGTGCAGCCGGCCTCGGCCATGGCCTGCTCGAGCATGGCCGGATCGGGCTTCGACGGGGCGTCGTCGGCGCTCTGCGTGGTGACGAACCAGTCCGTCCAGCCGTGATGCGCCACCAGCCGGTCGACGCCGCGGCGAGATTTGCCCGTGGCCAGGCCGATCAAGATATCGTCCCGGGCCTTCAGGCGGGCCAGAAGGTCGGCCATCCCGGGAAACAGCGGCTCCTCGTAGGCGGGATCGAGGCGCAGCCGGTTGTAGGCCTGCTTGTAGCTCTCCGAGAGTTCGGCGATCGGCCCGTCCTCCCCGACGAGGCGGCGGAACGCCTGCGGCAGCGACAGGCCCACCACCGACAGCGCCTCCCGCCGTCCCGGAGCGGGCAGGCCGTTCTCCGCGAAGGCGAGCCCCTGGGCGGCCACGATGAAGTGCTGGCTGTCGACGAGGGTCCCGTCGACGTCGAACACGACGAGCCTCATCGCCGGATTCGGGTCGGCGGCCGTCCGGGCGGCGGGGAATCGTAGGACCGCGTCACGGCTTCCGGCCCGGCTGGGTCGGCTGCCCGACGGGCTGTCCCGCCTGGCTGCGGGTCCGCTCGTAGCCGAGGCGGCAGCGGATCAGGAAGCGCCGCCTCTTGCCGCCGCGCAGGCCCCGCTGGTGCGAGGCGCGGTTGCAGGCCGCGTAGGATCGACGGCGGCGCTCCACCCGGGCGCTGACGGTCTGTCGCGACGCCGCCTCGCCGGGCGAAGCGGCCGGATGCGGCGTCGCCGTCTCGACCGGCGGGGCGCCGTTCGCCGGCAGCGCCGGCTTGGACGCCTCGCCCGGGGCGGCATGCGCGATCGACCCCGCAAGGCACAGGGCAGCGAGGCAGGCCAGCAGCGCGTGCTTCATACGTCAGGGTCTCGAACCGCCGGGGAACAGCGCCGCTTCGGATCGGCGGCGCGCCGGAGCATATGAGGCGGGGCGACCGGTTGCCAAGGTATCCGCCCGATGAGACCCGCCATCATGGCCCGCGTTTCACCCGCAACGAAGCGGACAGACGGTCCGGCGATGAACCTCCTCCTGCTCCCCGGCTTCATGACCGATGCCGATCTGTGGTCCGATGTCGCCGACCGACTCGCACAGGTCGGGCCGATCGCGCATGGCGACCTCAGTCGGGACGCCACGATCCGCGCCATGGCGGATCGGGCGATCGCCGCGGCGCCTGACCGATTCGCCCTCGTGGGCTTCTCCATGGGCGGCTGCGTGGCCCGGGAGATCGCCCGGCGCGCGCCGGAACGGGTGCGGGCGCTGGTGCTGATCGCGACCTCGGCCCGGGCCGACACGCCGGCCCAGGCACAGCGGAAGGCCGCCGCGGTCGACCATGTCCGCCGTCGGGGCTTCGCCGGCCTGAGCCGGTCGGCGATCCTCCAGTCGGTCCATCCGGAACGGGCCGGTGATGCGGCGCTGATCGCGCGCATCCGGCGGATGGGCGATCGGCTCGGCGGCCCGGTCTTCCTGCGTCAGGCCGGGCAGGCCCGGGACTCCGACCAAGCGCGGCTCGGCCTGATCGCCTGCCCGACGCGCGTCGTGGCGGCCGCCCAGGACGCCCTGCGCGGCCTCGACGAGGCCCTGGAACTGCAGGCCGGCATCCCCGGCGCGGTGCTGACGGTGCTCGACGGGTCGGGGCATATGCTGCCCCTGGAAGCCCCCGCCGCCCTCGCCGATGCGATCGTGCCGTGGCTGATGGCTCAGGCCTCCGGTGCCTCGACGATCGGGTCGTAGCGGGCGGCGTCGAAGCCCAGGAGGTTCCAGCTCTGGGCCATGTGGGGCGGCAGCGGCGCGCTGACGTCCACGGGCCGGCCGGTGCGCGGGTGCGGGATCACGATCCGGCGGGCGAGCAGATGGAGGCGGTTCTGGATGCCGCCCGGCAATTCCCAGTTCTCCACCGAGAAATATTTCGGGTCACCCACGATCGGATGGCCGATATGGGCCGCATGGGCGCGCAGCTGGTGGGTCCGCCCGGTGACCGGCTTGAACGACAGCCAGGACAGCTTCTGGGCGGCCTGATCGACCATCGCGTAGTAGGTCAGGGCGTGGCTCGCACCCTCGTCGCCGTGCTTGGCCACGCGCATGCGCGCGTCGGCGTCGGTGAGTTCCTCCTTGGCGAGGTAGGTCGAGACCCGCCCCTGCCGGACCCGCGGCACGCCCGCGGTGAGCGCCCAGTAGATCTTGCGCGCGGCGCGCGAGCGAAAGCTCTTGGCCAGGGTCGCGGCGGCAAGCCGGGTCTTGGCGACGATCAGGCAGCCGGCCGTGTCCTTGTCGAGCCGGTGCACGAGGCGCGGCTTCTGGCCGTCGGGCCCGGTCAGCGCGGTGAGCAGCCCGTCCACGTGCCGGACCGTCCCCGACCCGCCCTGGACCGCGAGGCCGAAGGGCTTGTTCAGGATCATCATGTCGGCGTCCTCGTAGAGGATCAGCGAGCGGATGAAGTCGGCGTCGTCCTGGTCGCGCCCGGCATTGCGCGGGCGCTCGGTCGGCTGGTCGAGGCGCAGCGGCGGCACGCGCACGCTCATGCCGGGCTCCAGCCGGTCGTTGGGCTTGGCGCGCTTGCCGTCGACCCGCAATTCGCCCTTCCGGACGATGCTCTGCACCCGGGTGAAGGGCAGGAGGGGAAAGCGCGCGGTGAGGAAGCGGTCGATGCGCATGCCGGCCTCGTCCGGCTCGACCGTCAGGGTCTGCACGCCCGAGGCGAGGGTCGCGGAGGCGGCGGCGCGCTGCTCGCGCCGGGTCGGGCCGGCGGGTGGGGCAGGGGGCGGGACCGGAGCCTCGGGGCGCTTCGCGGCGGGTCTGGGGGCGGATCTGGTACGGGCCGGCGCAGGGGCGGGCCGCCCGGGCGGGCCTCCCGAGGCGATGCGGGGCTTCGGCTTCGCGGCCGCCTGGGGGGTACCCTGCGCGGTCCAGGGATCGCGCGCGCCGGCATCGTCGCCGCGGTTCCGGGCCGCACGCTCGGCGGCATCGCGGGCGGAGGTACGGGGGCCGGTGCGGGCACGCCCGTCAGCCTGGAACTTGCCGGCCGGGGGCCTGCGCCCCTTCGAGCCGCCGCGGGGGGGTGGTCGTGTCGTCATGATTCCGCCAGCACCCGTCTCCGCTTCGGACGGAACGTCCGGGCGCATCGGCCGCGGCGTCGCGGACGTCCGGACCCATGGGGTCGCTGGGCTCTATCATCGCGGAGGCGCAGCGGCAAAGG
Organism: Methylobacterium sp. J-026; assembly: GCF_022829585.1. GTDB lineage: Bacteria > Pseudomonadota > Alphaproteobacteria > Rhizobiales > Beijerinckiaceae > Methylobacterium. The sequence goes on along the minus strand of NZ_JAKSYC010000284.1, from coordinate 33,897 downwards.
CGCCGGGCGCCGCCGGTCCTCGCCTCAACCCGCCTCAGGGGGATGGGCGCATTCGTCCCCGCGCCGATCGGCCCTCCGAGGAGGGCGGTTTCGGCTTCACCGCTACCCATCCCTGGGGGGGCGGCATCACCTGGACGCGTAAACGCGCTTGATGATCGGCTGAGGCCGCTCGTCGGGCCCATGGCTGCCCGTGTCCGTGCAGGTGGCCGCCAGCTCATTGCGGATCGCGCCGGCGTTCTTCCGCGCCTGGGCAATGTCGAAGCGCGTCTGCATCTCCATCAGCGTTTCCATCCCGCATCCGAACGCGATTTCGATCCGCAGAGCCAGATCGGCTGTGAGACTGGTTTTCTCCGCGAGAAATTCGGACAGGACTTGGCGCGGAACGCCGAGCCTGCTGGCGGCGCTCATGGCCGTCAAATTGCGCGGTTCCAGGATCTGCCGACGCACGAAACCTCCCGGATGACCAGGATTTTCCAGTCGATACGTCGTGTGCATTGCGCGCTCCTCACGCGATACCGACCGGCCATATCCCGGTCGCCCGACAAGAGCTTGGCGGACGCAATCACGAGGTCTTCGATATCCCGACATGTGACCGCCAAGAACCGCACGGTTTACGCGGCGGAACACGTTTCGTTCCATGTTTGTTATATTGTATAAATACTATAGAATTCTATTTTACATCAATATTATATTCATCGATAAGATATAACATGCTGATATAATGGCTGATATTTCTTCGAAAACATACAGGATGAGGAATTGGACCGGTGCCGGGCCGATCTCCGCGATCCCGGATCTGTCATCTACCGTCCTTCCGTCAGGCACTCGCCGCGTGGCGCGTCGTCCATGCAGGTGCCGCACGCCCATGTCCGCAGATAGCGCGGCAGCGTCCGGTCGGTGACGAGGTCGAAGGGAATCCAATCGTATTGCTGGACCGGCTCATGCCGGATCAGCTTGACGGCATCGTCGACGGCGCGTCCGCCCTCCAGGGCCGCATCCTGGAAGACGGTCACGTGAATCCGCTTGCGATGCATCGCCTCGATGCCGTCGAGTGTCCCATCCACGCCGCCGATCAGGATCTGTCCTAGAGGAATCCCGGCCGCTTCGAGCGCGTCCGCCGCGCCGATCGCCATCTCGTCGTTGTTGGCGGCGATCGCGTCGATCTTCCGGCCGTCGGCCAGCCATTTCGCCACCAGGGACGCGGCCCGCTTGCGGTCCCAGTCCGCCGCAGCTTCCTCGACGACCGTGATGCCGGGAACGCCCGCCAGCACCTCCTTCGCCCCTTGCGTCCGCAGGGCCGAGGCTGAGTGGGAAGCCGGCCCCCGGATGATCGCGAGCCGTCCCTGGCCGTTCATCATCTGCGCCAGCATGGTCATCTGCAGCCGTCCGGCCACGAGGTCGTTCGGGAGGGCGAGCGCGACCCGCCCGGCGAACCAGTCCTCGCGCGGGCCATTGTTCACGTAGACCAGGGGGATGTCGGCATCCTGCGCGAGCCGGGTGATCTCCGCGGTGGCGGCGGCCTCCACCGGCAGGACGATCAGCGCCTCGACCTTGTCGCGGATGAAGGCCTTGATCTGCTCGATCTGCTTCGCGCCATCCCCGGTTTCGGCATGGGCGAACAGCACGGATTGGCCAGGATAAGCCTTCACGCGCTCTTGGATGCCGTCGCGGAGGAACTGAAAGAACGCCACGGGCGGGACCATCGTCACGCCGATCGTCCGGGCGGAGGCGGGGGGCGCGCCACAGCCCGCGGCGATACCGAGGACCAGCGCCAATCCCGAAGCTCTCAGGCGGGAGGATGCGACGGCAAAAAATCGGGGTCTTGCTGGCATGAGCTCATGTCTCTGCGGGTGAGCCCGAGGGCGGGAGCGGCCAGCGACGCGATCGACGGCCTCGGGGCGCTGCGTGGTGGCTTCAGGCCACCCGGATGGTGCGGAGGAACTGGGCGACCTCGCCGCCGAGGTGTTCCGCCTGCCCGGACAGCGCATTGGCCGCCTCCAGCACCTGACCGGCGGCGGATCCGGCCTCCTGGGCCCGGTTCGCGACGCCGGTGATCGTGGCCGTGACCTCCCCGGTTCCGGTCGCCGCCTGGGTGATGTTGCGTGCGATCTCCTGGGTGGCGGTGTTCTGCTCCTCGACCGCCGCCGCGATCGAAGCCGCCGCCGCACTCAGGTCCTGGATGCGGGTGGTGATGCCGCCGATGGCCGTGACCACATCGGAGGTGGATCCCTGGATGGTCGCCACATGCTGCGCGATGTCGTTCGTGGCCGCTGCGGTCTGGGTCGCCAAAGCCTTGACCTCGGCCGCCACCACGGCGAATCCGCGTCCGGCCTCCCCGGCGCGGGCGGCCTCGATCGTGGCGTTCAGCGCCAGAAGGTTGGTCTGCTTGGCGAGAGTCGAGATGATGCCGACGATGTCGCCGATCTGGGCGGCCGCCCCGCTCAGCGCCTGCACCAAAGCAGCCGTCTGCGCGGCCTCCCCGGCGATGCCGTTGGCCATGGCGGAGGAAACCTCGGCCTGACGACCGACTTCGCGGACCGACGATTCGAGATCCCCGGCAGCCTTGGCCACCATCTTGACGTTGGCGGCGGCCTCCTCCGCCGCGGACGCCACGGCGGTGGACTGCACCGCCGTCTCACTGGCGATCCCCGTCATGGACCGGGCCGTCCCGCGCAGTTGCGTCGAGGCCGTGGCGAGCGTGGTCACGATCCCGCCGACCGCCGTCTCGAAGCGGCCGGCCATTTCGGCCATCTCCTGTCGGCTCTGCGCCTCGGCCTGCAGGCGCGCCTCGGCCGCCTCCTGCTCGAGGGTTCTGGACCGTCGCATGTTCTCCTGGAAGACCCGTAGGGTTCCGGCCATGGCGCCGATCTCGTCCGTGCGATCGCCCGCGGGAACCGCCACGTCGGGGTCGTTCTCGGCGAGGCGCCGCATGATGCCGGTCATCGTCATGAGCGGCGTGGCCACCCTGCGGATGATGAAGCCGCTGACGACGAGGGTCAGGATCGCCACGATGCCCAGAGCGGCGGCCACCGAGAGAGTCGACGCCCGGCCGACCGCGTCTGTCGCCGCGGTCTGATCGGCGACCCGCGTCTGGCGATAGGTGAGGACCGCGCGGACCGCCTTCCGGAATGCCTCCGCGTCCTCGCCGAAGGCGCCGAACACGACCGTATCGGCCAGGGCGTGCTCGCCGGCCCGATCGAGCGCGGACACTTGGCTCTCGAGCGCCAGAAAATGCTGCCACGCCTCTCGCAGCCGATGTGCGAGCGCCTGCTCCTCCGGGCCGGATACGGTCGGCGCATAGCGACTCCAGGCCGTCGAGAAAGCTTGCTGCGCCGTCTCGAGCTGGGCCTCGTAAGACCGCGCCTGGTCCTTCCCGCGCGCGTTATGAGCCAGGATATCCAGGGCCCGAAGTTCCTGGCTCTCCTCGTTCATGAGGCCCAGATTGGCCACGGCATCGATCTCGCCGACCACCGACTGTGCGGCCTGGTTGATCAGCCCGACACGGCTGATCGCGAATATGCCGATCAACATAGACAGTATGAAGAGGACAACGAATGATCCAGCTATCAGTTTTCTCAAGCTAAAAATGGATCTTTTTTCCGTACTATGCACATCTTGCGACATTCGCCTAACCGTCTCAAAATCAGTGCCGATTCGGTCAGGTTATAATACGCAACATCAACGCGCGCACCCTAACAGATTGGTTGAATTTTGAGACAAGAAATTCCATTTCGACAAAATGCAAAATCTTTAAGCATTTGATGCGTAACTATTGGTAAGTAAATAAGGGATTGCATGGCAGGAAAAGCTATTAAATTCGCATCTGTAAAACCCACAAAAACGATGCGTGCTCAGCAGACGCCCTAAAATTACGGCACAGATTCGTTTGTCCGCTGAAGATGGCGTACCGACCTTCGCGCCGCTGGATCCCCAGGCAGGGTATTCCCGACGCTTGACGCGCCAGGCGCGTGCAGCCAAGCTTGTGTCCGACGGTTCCCTTCGGGGATCAAAAGGGAACGCGGTGAGGGATCCGTCCCGAGGCCGTGGCTGCCCCCGCAACTGTAAGCGGCGAGCCCTTCACCACCACGTCACTGGGTAATCCCCGGGAAGACGGTGCGAGGGCGGTGACCCGTGAGCCAGGAGACCTGCCGTCAGCCGTGGTCACACGCGAAACGCGTCGGGCGGGGTGTCCTGGCGGGTGTCGAGACGCCCGTGCGCCCGCACGGTCGGCGAGGCCTCGTTCGCGGTGACGTGCCACAGCAAGCGCGCCCGCGACGCCAGTCCCGATGTCCGTTCCCGCCGTCTCGTTTCGTTCGACCGTGAGCCCACGACGCAGTCCCGCGCTCGTCGGCGGTCCGCGATCCGGACGATCGAGGAATTGCAGTGTTATTACGTTGCTTATAGGACGATCAGGCCGGCGGGAGCTGCGCACGGACCTTTCCCCGACATGTCCCCATCGATCCATCACCCCCGCTCCGGCGGGTCCGCCCCGGTCTGCGGCCTGCTCCTCACACTCCTGGCAAATCCCGCCGCGGCGCAGGAGGCCGTCACCCTGGACGAACTCTCCGTCCAAGGCTCCGGTGGCGATCCGAACCGCGTCACGCCGAACGGCCTCAACCTGCGCACGCCCGACCGGACCGCGAGTCGGATCGGCCTGACACCCCTGGAGACGCCGGCGAGCCTCGACATCGTGTCGGGCGAGACCGCCCGGCTGCGCGGCCAGGATACGATCGCCGAGGCCGTGACCCAGGACGCGACCGGCATCACCACGATCGCGGCACCCGGCAACGGCAACGGCGCCTTCACGTCCCGCGGCTTCGCAGGCCCGAACTCAATCCAGCAGCTCTATGACGGCACGCGCTTCTACGTGGGTGCGAACACCGTCACCTTCCCGTTCGACACCTGGAACGTCGAGCGGATCGAGGTGCTGCGCGGGCCGTCCTCGGTGCTCTACGGCGACGGCGCCATCGGCGGCGTGATCAACGTGGTGCCGAAGAAACCGGTCTTCGTGCCGATCAATACGGCCCGCGCGGTCATCGGGACGGACGGGGTCGCGCGGCTCGCCCTCGATTCCGGCGGGGCGCTCGGACAGGTCGAGTTCGGCGACACCTTCGCGTACCGCCTCAGCGTCAGTGGCAACTGCGCCGACGGCTGGGTCCGGCCGGAGGGCGATTTTCGCAATCTCGCGGTCTCGGCCGCCCTGCTGTTCCAGCCGAGCCCCGACCTCGCGTTCACGCTCAGCCACGATCTCGGCTACCAGGAGCCGGCGCGCTACTGGGGCACGCCGCTCGTCGGGGGCCGGATCCCGGACCTGATCCGGTTCAACAACTACAACGTCCGCGACGCGAAGATCACCTGGGCCGACAACTGGACCCAGCTCAAGGCCGAGTGGTCGCCCTCGGCGGACATCACGGTGCGCAACACCGCCTATCGGCTGACCAGCCGGCGCCATTGGCTCGACGTCGAGCAGTATTCCTACAGTCGTGGCTCCGGGCTGGTCGACCGGAGCGACGATCTGGAAATCTATCACAGCCAGGAGCAGGTCGGGGACCGGCTCGACGCGAGCCTTAAGGGCAGCCTGTTCGGCCTGCAGAACGCGTTCGTGGCCGGCTTCGACGTGAACCACATCGACTTCCGCCACACGAACAATTTTTACTTCGACCAGACCACCAGCGTGCCGCTGACCGGCTACGATCCCGGCTATTTCCCGCAGGACGGGCGAGCGCGGCCGGCCTACGCCACCCAGACGAGCCAGGCCTCGGTCTTCGCCGAGGATCGCGTGATTTTATCCGACAGGCTGTCGTTCCTCACCGGGGTGCGCCTCGACGTGCCGACCCTCCACCGGGAGGATCTGCAGACGGGATCGCGATTCGAAAAAACCTACCGCGCCCTCGGCTACCGGTTCGGTCTCGTCTACAACCCGACGCCGGACAGCGCGCTCTACGCCCAGTACAGCGTCGCCACCGACCCGGTGAACAGCCTGATCACCCTGTCGCAGTCCCTGGCGGGCTTCAAGCTCGCCACGGGTGACCAGGTCGAGATCGGCACCAAGGGTCTCGCCTTCGACGGCGCCCTCGAATGGACGGTCGCCGGCTACCGGATCGTCAAGGACAATCTGATCTCGGCCGTGCCGGGGCAACCGACGCTCTCCACGCAGGTCGGAAGCCAATCCTCGCAGGGGTTCGAACTGGCGCTGGGCTGGCGGTTCGCGCCGGGCTGGCGGCTCGACGGCAACCTCGCGCTCCTGCACGCGCAGTACGACCGGTTCGACCAGACCGTGAGCGGCGCCACCGTCTCGTATGCCGGCAACCAGCCGATCGACGTGCCCGAGCGCGTGGCCAACCTCTGGCTGACCTGGGATCCCGTCCGCGACTGGACCGCGCGGATCGGTCTGCAGAACGTGGGACAGGTCTACAGCGACTTCGGCAACACGGCGCGGCGCCCGGCCTACAGCCTCGTCAACCTCGTCCTCGACCATCAAGTGACGGCCGAATCGCGCCTGAGCCTGCGCGTCTACAACCTGTTTGACAAAGTCTACGCGATCAGCGGCAACGCCGCGAACGGGGTGGGAACCAACTGGCTGCTCGGGCGGCCAAGATCGGCCGAGGTCGCCTATACGGTGACGTGGTGAGGCGGCCGCGGCGGGTCGCCAAGGCGGGGCGGCGCTGGCTGCTCCTGTTCCACCGTTGGGCCGGAATCGCCGCGGGGCTGTTCTTCGCCCTGTGGATCGGCTCCGGGCTGGTCATGCTCTACGTGCCGTTCCCGACGCTCACCGAGACCGAGCACCTGGCACGGCTGGATCCGATCGCCTGGGATCGGGTCTCGGTTGCGCCGGACGACGCGCTCCGCGCCGGCGGCCTCGTCGGCGTACCCGCGGCCTTCGTACTGGAGATGCGCGGGGCGGAGCCCGTCTACCGGATCAGCCAGCACGACGGGACCCGGGCGACGGTCTCGGCGCGGACCGGGGAATTGCTCGGGCCGGTGACGCCCGGCGAGGCGCTGCGTCTCGCGGCCGCGGGTTTTTCGGATGCGGGCGTCGAGCCGGTGGAGCGCGACCAGTGGACCGTCACGGCCCAGTACGATCCGCTCCGGCCGTTCCTAAAGGTCGCCCTCGGCGATCCGGCGGGAACCGAACTCTACGTGTCTCAGGTCACCGGCGAGATCGCCCTCGACACGACCCGGTCCGAGCGAGCCTGGAACTGGGTTGGCTCGGTGGCGCACTGGATCTACCTCACGCCCCTGCGCGCCCGCGCGGAGCTGTGGCGGACGCTCCTGCTCTGGCTGTCGGGGTTCGCGTCCCTCGGGGCGCTGAGCGGCCTCCTGATCGGGATCTGGCGGCTGCGCCTCCGGCGACGCTACGCGGGCGGCGCCGTGACGCCCTATCGGGGGCTTGCGCGCTGGCACCACCTGCTCGGCCTCGCGGGCGGGATCGGCCTGGGCGCGTTCATCGTGAGCGGCTGGATCTCGATGAATCCGAACCGCTGGTTCTCGTCGGTCCGGCCGCCCGCGGAGTTGCTTTCCGCCTATGCCGGAACGCCGCCGCCGCTCGGGCTCAACCCGCGGCAGCTGCAGGTTTTCGCCGCGCCGGAGACCCGAAGCCTGCGATTTGCCGCCATCGGGGGAGACTGGTGGATCGTCGCCCAGGCGCCGGAGTGCGTCCGCGCCGCCGGGGCGGAGGGCGGCCACCTCGAAGCCGGCACCATCGCCCGTGCGGCCGCTCGGGCTGTGCCGGGCGGCTCCCTGCGGACGGCCAAGCAGCTCTCCGCCTACGATGCCTACTGGTATCCCCACGGCGCCGATCCGCGGCCGCTCCCGGTGCTGCGCCTGCGCTTCGACGATCCGGCCTCGACGTGGCTCCACATCGACCCCCGGGACGGGAGGATCCTGCAGCGGCTGGATCACTCGGGCCGGATCAGCCGCTGGCTGTTCGATGCCCCGCACCGCCTCGACCTGCCGGGGCTCACCGGAAACCGCCTGCGCCACGATGCGGGCCAATGGATCCTGAATCTCCTGGCGGCGTCCGTCGCGGTGACCGGGATCGTTGCGGGCTGGCGCAGGCTGCGGCGGACCCCGTCCGCTCCGGGGAGGTCAGGCGGGTTCTGAGAGCCGATCGATCGGCGGCTTCTGCGTCGCCCGGCCGCAAGCGCCGCGGCCGACCGGACCGAACGTCAGCCGTGGCACACGCGCCGCGGCCGAGGAGGGGCTGCCGGACATCCCGTGCCGACGGCGGCAGCCTGCGCGTGCCGTGGCGAGAATGCCCGCTCAGGCCTCGAACAGGGATCCCTGTCGGGTCGCTGCGGCACGCGCGCTGGCTCGCCGTCCGGGCGTGGGGGACGCGGGCGTGCTTCCGCGACGCCCGGGCTTTGGCGGCAGGGACGGATCGGATGTCCCCTCGGGCACGGCGGCGACGGTCCCGTCGGAGAATTGGAGGCTGAGGCGGGCGGCGGCGGCGGCCTCCGCAGCCCGGCGGACCGGCAGGCCGGCGGCGTCGCGCACCAGCACGTAGCCGCGGTCGAGCACGGCGCGGTAGCTGAGCGAGCCCAGGAGCTGCGCCAGGCCCTCCAGACGGTCGCGCCGCCGCTCGACGCCGCGCGCACCGGCCTGGGCGTGCCGGTCGGACAGGGCGAGCAACCGGTCGGCGCGGCGGGCCTGGAGGGCGCGGGCCCGCTCCAGGCTCGCGTCACGGGCCACGACGAGCCGGCGCCCGAGCTGGACCAGGGCCTCGCCCTTGCGCTGCACGTCGTTGCGCAGGGCGGTCAACGGCCGGTGATCGATCCGCCCCAACCGCGCGCGGGCGTTGGCCAGCGCCACGTCGGGGGAGCGCCGGGCCATCCGGTCGAGGAGGAGCTGGAGCCGGGCGCGGTGGCGGCTGGCGCCCGCGGCCAGCGCCGGGGCGAGGCGGGCTTCCGCGAGGTCGAGCCGCTGGCGTTTGGCCGCCAGGAGGGCGTCGGCGCCGGGCAGCGCCCGCCCGAGCGCCCGCAGGTCTGCCCGGTCGCGCTCGATCCGGCGCCCGACCGCGCCGATGCCCCGGGCGGACAAATCCGCGACCGTGGCGATCAGGTCGGCCCGGACCGGCACGGCCATCTCGGCGGCCCCCGTGGGGGTCGGGGCGCGGCGATCGGAGACGTAGTCGATCAGCGTGGTGTCGGTCTCATGCCCCACCGCCGAGATCAGCGGGATCGCGCTCTCGAAGGCGGCGCGGACCACGCATTCCTCGTTGAAGGCCCAGAGATCCTCGATCGAGCCGCCACCGCGGGCGACGATCAGCACGTCCGGGCGCGGGATCGGACCGCCCTGCGTCAGCGCGTTGAAGCCGCGGATCGCGGCCGCGACCTCCTCGGCCGCGCCGTCGCCCTGGACACGCACCGGCCAGACCAGCACGGGCCGCGGGAACCGATCCTCCAGCCGGTGCAGGATGTCGCGGATCACGGCCCCGGTGGGTGAGGTGACGACGCCGACCACCCGCGGCAGATAGGGGATCGCCCGCTTGTGCTCCGGGGCGAACAACCCTTCCGCGGTGAGCTGTTTCTTGCGCTCTTCCAGCAGGGCCATCCAGGCGCCGAGGCCCGCCGGCTCCAGGCTCTCGACCACGATCTGGTACGAGGACTTGCCCGCGAAGGTGGTGATGCGGCCAGTGGCGATCACCTCCAGCCCCTCCTGGGGCTTCTGGCGCAGACGCCCGAACACGCCCTTCCAGACCACCGCGTCGATCCGGGCCTGCCCGTCCTTCAGGGAGAAATAGGCATGGCCGGAGCCGTGCTGCCCGCGGTAGCCCGAGATCTCCCCGCGCAGGCGCACATGCCCGAACGCGTCCTCGAGGGTGCGCTTGAGGGCGCCCGCTAGATCGCCGACCGTCCATTCCGGCTGGTTGGCGGTGAGCACGCTGGTCGGCGGGATATCCGAAGCGGGCTGGGACGCGGGGCGCGGGGGCGGCACGAGGGGCATGGCGGGACGCTAGGCGGCCTGCGTCGCAAGGTCAAAGTCCGGGGCCGGCCTACTCGACCGCGAGTTCGCGCGGCGCGTCCGAGATCGCGACCCGCGGCACCAGCAGCGACAGCACGAGTGTCAGCGCCGCCACCGCGAAGACCGTCCAGAAGGTGCCGTGGAGCGCGTGCTGGAGTCCGGCCCGGATCGCGTCGCCGCCGGCGCCCAGGCTTCCCGGATCATCGAGGAGGCGCCGGAGCTGGTCGGAATCCACCGCCGGCCCGCTCGACGGGTGCGCGAGCCGATAGTTCAGCACCGCTCCCAGCACGGTGGCCCCGAGGGTCGAACCGAGGTTGCGCGCGAAGATGTTCGAGGCGGTGGCCGCCCCGCGCTGCGCCCAGGCGACGCTGTCCTGGATGATCACGATGGCGGCGGTCGACAGGAAGCCCATGCCGAGGCCCATCACGACCGAACCGCAGGCCGCCACGACCGGCGACGTGTCCGGTGTCAGCGCTATGAAGACGCTTGCGCCAAGCGGCAGCAAGCCCGCTCCGATCAGCAGGATCGGGCGCAGGCCGAAGCGCACGAAGCTGCGCGCCGCCGTGGTGGCGCCGATCGGCCAGCCGAGCACCATCAGGGTCAGGGTCAAGCCGGCGATCAGGGGCGATTGCCGCAGCACACCCTGCACGTACATCGGCAGGAAGGCCGTGAGACCGATCACCGTCATGCCGGAGAGCAGCGTCGCGGTGTTGGCGGTGGCGATCGGGCGCTGCAACCACAGGCGGATATCGAGCATCGGGTCCGGGGCGCGCCGCTCTTGGAGCACGAACAGGATTGCGGCGATCACGAAGGCCACGCCCGGCCACAGGGCGGCGGCGGGCGAGTCCCCCGCGGCGGTCAATGCCATCATCAGCGCCGCGATGGCGGCGGTCAGCAGGGCCGCGCCGAGGGCGTCGGTCCGGCGGCGGCTTCGCTCCACGCCCTCATGCAGGAAGCGCAGGAACAGCCCGGCCGCGATCAGACCGATGGGCAGGTTGATCCAGAAGATCCAGGACCAGCTCAGATGGCCGATGATCAGGCCGCCGACCAGCGGGCCGGCCACCGAGGAGATGCCCCAGACGCTCGCGAGGTAGCCCTGGATCCGGCCGCGCTCCCGCGCCGAATAGAGGTCGCCGACCACTGTCAGGCTCACCGGCTGGATCGCCCCCGCGCCGATGCCCTGCACGAGGCGGAACAGGATGAGCGAGGGCATCGACCACGCAAGTCCGCACAGCAGGGAGCCGAGGAGGAAGACCGCGATGCCGAACATCAGCACCGGCCGGCGCCCGTAGAGGTCGGACAGCTTGCCGAATACCACCGTGGTGGCCGTCTGGGTGAGCAGGAAGGACGCGAACACCCAGGCGTAGAGATGCAGGTCGCCGAGCTGCCCGGCGATCTGCGGCATCGCGGTGGAGACGATCGTCGCCTCGATGGCGATCATGAACATCGCCGCCATGACCGCGGCAAGAACCAGCGGGCGGCGCGTCTGAGGGGGAATCGACATGGCGCCGATTTAGGCCCCGGCGGGCACGTCACCCAGTTTCCCGGCAGCGCGGCGCGGCCTCCGCCGCGACGTTTGTGCGGCAGCGCACATCAGCATGGCAGAAGAGCCGCCCGGGGCGCATGGGCGCGTTCCGGAGCGGCTTTCAGGACCATATCGCCGCTCCGCCGACCGGGCGATCCGATCAGGTTGTCCCGGCCTCTCTGTTCGAATCTAGGTCCCGGCCGCGGGTCTCCGGCAGCAGGAAGGCGGCGACTGTTCCGATCAGGCTGAAGGCCGCGAGGTAGTAGGCGGGCGCCAGCCGGTCTCCCGTCGTGGCGATCAGCCAGTTGACCATGTAGTTGGTGCTGCCGCCGAAGACCGAGACCGCGACCGCATAGACGATCGACAGGCCGGCACTGCGCACCGCCCGGGGCAGGGCCTCCGGGATGCCGACGATCACCGCAGCGGCGTTGATCGACGACAGCGCGGAGAGCAGGAACGTCACCGCGTAGACGCTGGCAGCGCTCGGCGCCTGGACCACCCAGGCGAAGGCCGGCACGGACAGGATCAGGATCGCCGCCCGCGGCCAGATCATCACGGGCCGCCGGCCGACCCGGTCGGCCAGCCAGCCGCCGAGCAGCGGGAACGCCACCGAAGCGAGCCCGAGCGCGATCGGAACCGCGGTGGCGGCGGTCTCGCTCAGGCCGAGGGTTGCGCCGGCATAGACCGGCATGTTGGTGCCGACTGCGTTGGATACCGTCGAGGCGGAGATGACCAAAAAGGTCAGCCCCAGCAGGCGACCATGCTCGCGCAGGAGCCGGCCGACCACCGCGAGGGTCGAGGCGGCGGCGTTCGGATCCTCCTCGGCGCCAGCGGTCTCCGGCAGGTGGCTGCGGATGATCAAGCCCACCGGCACCACGCCGAGACCGAGCAGGAACATCAGCCGCCAGCCCCAATCCGCCATCGCGTGCTCGCCGACGGACAGCGCCAGGATGGTGGCCACGATCCCGGCGAACAGGGCGGCGCAGCCCTGGCTGGCGATCTGCCAACTCGTCACGAAGCCGCGCCGATCCGGTGGGGCCGCCTCCAGCAGATAGGCGGTGGACGGGCCGACTTCGCCGCCCAGGGCGAGCCCCTGGATGAGCCGCCCGACGATGACGATCACCTGCGCCCAGCCGCCGATCGCCGCGTAGGACGGGCAGGCGGCCAGGATCAGCATGCCGAGCGCCATCAGCGCGATGGTGATCAGCATCGCCGGCTTGCGCCCGGCGCGATCCGCGAAGGCTCCGATCAGGGCGCCCCCGATCGGCCGCATGACGTAGCCGACGCCGAACAGGGCGAGGGACGCGAGCAGGCTGTGGGTCGGATCGGTGGCCGGGAAGAACGCCGCCCCGATGGGCTTGGCGAAGAAGGCGTACACCGTAAAATCGTAGAATTCGAGGGCGTTGCCCAGCACCACGGCGCCGACTGACTTGCGGTCGAGAGCCGGGTGCGCCGTCGCGCCGGGATGCGGGGCGGTCCGGGCGTCCATCATCGCCCCCCGTCGACGGGGTGCTGAGCGATGCCGCCGATGACCGGCGCGGCGCCGTCCGCCAGGGCCTCGTCGTAGCCCGCGAGCCAGAGCGTGCGGGCCTGCGTGCCCTCCGCGTAGGGGCAAGCCTCGCGGGCCAGACCCTTCCCGGGGGCGGCGCGGCCGAGCGCGTGTGTGTCGAGGTCGTTGGGGGGTGAATCCATTCGGCGCGGGTCCTTGGCTGGCGCGTCGTCTCGAAAACGGGCTGACGGCCTCCCGGGGAAGGCGACGCGCATCAAAAGCGAGCGCGGCGTGCCGGTTCCGGGAACCTGGGCCGCCGCGCTGTCGCCTCCACCGCGATGTAGGGCGCAGGTTGCGCCGCCGTCAGTGCAGGACGGGATCGTCCGAGATCGGCAGGGTGACGGCCTCGCTGAACGGAAATTCCAGCACCACGTCGCCGGCCGCATCGGTGACCACCAGGCACGCGGCCATCAGGCGGGTCTGATCCTGGCCGTCCCGCAGGGCGGCGCGGATCGTGCGGCGCGCCGCCTCCCAGGCCTCGTCCGGATCGCGCAACGCGATCCCGGTCGTGTCGCTGATCCGCTCATCGCCGATCTGCGTGTGGAAAAAATAGTGCGGCATTGTCTTCACCGATGGCGGAGTGTCCGGCTCGGGCACCGCGTACAGGTGGGCTTCGAGTCAGTCCGGCGCATCACCCTGCCGCGGGGAACGGCGTCGACCGGTGGACCTTCGGACGGCTCAGCTGTTGGCCGACCGCGCATCCGGCGCCGTGGGGACGGGCCGGAGCGTGCGCACCTGAGCGGACCCGGTTCCGGCGCGATGATGCTTCTCCATCAACATCAGCGGCCGCAACTCGGGCTCGGCGAAGTCGAGGAGCCTGGCATTGCGCCAGCGCGGCTTGCCGGCGCCGCGGCCGAACCACCGCGGACGCTCCTCCTCGACGAGCAGCACGAGCCGCCCCGTCCAGGATTTCCGAAACCAGAACCGCCCGGTCAGCGACATGATCCGGTCTCCTCGCAAAAGGGCGCCTGCGACGGACGGCGATACCGGCCGCGCCCTGTATCGATTCAATACCAAACTTGGCTGATGAAGTCCCGAAAGATCGGGTCGAATAATGGGACCACCCACACGGTCCGAGCCGTTCCGCCCGGATCCTCGGCCGCGGCTCAAGCGGCGAAATGGCGGGCGAACAGCACCAGCACGGCGAGCCAGACGAGGCCGGATACCCCGTACACGAAGCCACGCAGGAAGGCGGATTCGAGCGCCGCATGCGCGGAATGCCGATCCGCTCGCGCAGCACCCGGCTTCGCTGGCGCCGACCTGTGCCGGGCCGCGGGCGGGGGCGCGACGAGCAGGCGCGTCAGGCTTTCCGGAAGGGATCGGTCATCGGGATGCACGGCACTATGTGGAGTACAGGGCTCAGGCCCGGGCCGACAAGGCCTTCGTCGTCACCGGCATCCGCCGAGACAGACGGCGCCCACCCGCCGATCTCTGAACGGGTGACGGAGGCCCCGCGCGGCGGCCCGATGCGGCTTCCAAGTGCCGCAGGGAGCCGAGAGCCGGGCTGCGGGTTAAGGCCTATGGCGGCCGGATAAGATCGCCAATCCCGGGCCTCGGTGGTCGGCTTCGTGAGGCTTGGCCGTTGCGCCGGGCCTGTGGATTCAATTAGAGCTATTCCAGGCAGGCGAGCTCTGCCTCACAGTGCTGCCGCGACGGCGGCCAACAGGAGGAAATCCATGCGTTCACTGGTTTTCGGCGCCGTCCTCGCCGCGCTGATCCCGCTCTCCGCTCAGGCTCAGGAGGCCGGAGACGCGGCCGCAGGCGAGAAGGCGTTCGCGCCCTGCAAGGCGTGCCACAACTTCCAGAAGAACGGCGTCGGTCCGGACCTGAAGGGTGTCGTGGGCCGCAAGGCGGGCACCTACGAGGGCTACAACTACTCCGCCGCGATGAAGGGGTCCGGCATCACCTGGGATGAGGCCAACCTGCACGAGTGGCTGAAGAACCCCAAGGCGAAGGTGCCCGGCACCAAGATGATCTTCCAGGGCTACCCGGACGACAAGAAGATCAACGACGTGATCGCCTACCTCAAGACGCAGTCCTGATCCCTGTTCACGGCTGACGCGATCCGGGGGTGGCCGAAGGGCCGCCCCCGGATTCATTCAGGACAACCTATTCGGTGATGAGGCCCGCCTGCAGGCCCATCCGCAAGGTTACGAGGTCGTGCAGCAGGGTCTCCCGGCCCGCCGCGTCGAGGCCGGTCAGGCCGCCGGCATCATCGGGGATACAGGCGAGGAGGCCGCGCAGCTTCGCGCCGGCCGGCGTGAGGAAGATGCTGACCTGACGTTCGTCGGCCCGGTCCCGCGCGCGGCGCACGCGCCCCGATGCTTCGAGGCGCTTCAGCAGCGGCGTCAGGGTGCCGGAATCGAGGAACAGGCGATTGCCGATCTCCTTGACCGAGAGACCGTCCTGCTCCCAGAGCACCAGCAG
This sequence comes from Methylobacterium sp. J-026, assembly GCF_022829585.1. Lineage (GTDB taxonomy): Bacteria > Pseudomonadota > Alphaproteobacteria > Rhizobiales > Beijerinckiaceae > Methylobacterium. Next base: position 18,433 of record NZ_JAKSYC010000284.1, on the reverse strand, counting down.
AACCAGATATTGCGGATACGTCAGTTCGTGGCGGCCGAGCAGGTTGCGGTAGGCGCGCCCGAAGGCGTGCGCGGCGGCGTAGACCGCGAAGCACAGTTGGTTGTCGAGACGCTGCCGCTCCTGCGTCGAAGGCTGGTCGGCGGTCGCGTGACCCGCTCGATTCGGCGCAGCGCCGCTCTGCAAAGCAGTCGGGCCTGGCATAGGAATGCTCTCTCTCTAGTATAACGGGCTCGCGTACCGGTATGGCGGAAAGCCTCTCTTATGCAGTTCGCCACACCAGTACAATCGGCGTAATCGGCGCGGAACGCGACCACGATGGTTGTAGCCCGGCGTTCAGCCGTCCATCAGCGGGTGCAGATCCCGTACCATTGCCTTCAGCCGCTCATCGAGGACGTGCGTGTAGATCTGCGTCGTCGAGATATCGGCGTGGCCGAGCAGCTCCTGCACGATGCGCAGATCGGCCCCGTTCTGCAGGAGATGACTGGCGAAGGCGTGGCGGAGGACGTGGGGGCTGACGCGGTCGGGCCGCAAGCCGGCCTCAAGGGCCACGGCCTTGAGGTCGCGGGCGAAGGCCTGCCGGGTCAGATGGCCGCTGTCGCTGTCCGCCGGAAACAGCCACGCGCAGTCCTCGGGCACGGCCGCGAGATGGGCCGACATGGCGGCGCGGGCCGCCTCGGTCAGCGGCACGAGGCGCTCGCGGCCGCCTTTTCCCTTGATGAACAGGTATGGCTCGAGGCTCGCCCCCGCGGCCCGGGGCAGGGCGACGAGTTCGGAAACCCGCAGGCCGGTGGCGTAGAGGAGTTCGAGCAGGCAGACCATCCGCCGCGCCCGCCGGGCCGGGCCCGGCGCCTCCCCGGTGCCCACGGAGGCCTGGGCGACGGCGAGGAGCCGGTCGACCTCGGCGACGGACAGGATCTTCGGCAGGACCCGGCCCCGGCGCGGCCCCGACACCGCGACGCTCGGATCGGCCTCGACGACGCCCTCGGCATACAGGAACCTGTGGAAACCGCGCACGCAGGACAGCCGCCGCGCCGCCGACGAGGCCTTGAGACCGCGGGTGTCCAGATCGGCCAGGAAGGTCCGGAGCGCGCCGGCATCCACCTCCTCCAACGCGATCCCGACCCGGGCGAGGTAAGCGAGGTAATCGTCGAGGTCGCGCCGGTAGGCGGCCAGCGTGTTGGCGCCGGCACCCCGCTCGGCGGCCATCATGTCAAGGTAATCGGCGACTTCCGGGGAGGGCGTCGGACCGGGGTCGCCGCCCGCGGCCACGCTCAACGGCTGCCCGGCTGCAGCTTCGCGGCGGGGATGGTCACGCTCATTTCCCGGGGGGTCGGCTGAACGAAATTCGCGAGTGCGAACATCGCGGCGAAGACGAGACCCGCCAGGATCGCGAGGATGGCAAAGAAACGGAACAGGGTCGGCACGTCGGTCGAACCTCGGGCGGGCGCTGCGGGCGGCGGGAATCGGCGGCGGGCATGGGGATGCGCGGCGGTTCTCTTCGCGCCGACGCGGGTGCCCGGTTTCCACCACGCGATCAAGGCGCTGACAAGGCCCACGACGACACAGCGATGCGTTTCGCTGGCCGCTTGAATCGCGCTAAGAGCCTGCCGCAGGATGCGAGATCGCCCGGGGCCGTGCGCCCGGGGCGGCGGCGCGGCGTTGGGGGCGCCGGACGGATGCGGTGCAGGGGTCGATGCAGGAGCCGTTGAACGAGGCGGAGGGTGGCGAACCGATCGAGGCGCGGCTGCGCCGGGCGCTCGGCCCGCGCTCGATCGTGCTCGTCGGCCTGATGGGCGCGGGCAAGAGCACCGTGGGCCGTCGCCTCGCGAGCCGCCTCGGCCTGATCTTCAAGGATGCCGACATCGAGATCGAGGCGGCGGCCGGCCTGACGATCCCCGATATCTTCGCGATCTACGGCGAGCCGAGTTTTCGCGATGGCGAGGAGCGGGTGATCTCCCGCCTGCTCCGGGCCGGCCCCCTGGTGCTCGCCACCGGCGGTGGCGCCTATCTGCGCGAGGCCACGCGGCGGCGCGTGGCGGAATCCGCGGTCTCGGTCTGGCTCAAGGCCGATCTCGACGTCCTGATGCGGCGGGTCCGCAAGCGGGGCAACCGGCCGCTGCTCCAGACCGACGATCCCGAGGCGACCATGCGCGACCTGATGGCGGTGCGCCACCCGGTCTACGCCGCCGCCGACGTGGTGGTGATCTCCCGCGAGGTCTCGCACGACCGGGTCGTTCAGGACGTGCTCGAAGCCCTGGATACCCATCTCAACGGGGCGCGCACCGTCTCCGTCGCCGCACAGTAGGATTGAGCGAGACCGTCCGTGACCGAGCTTTCGACCCATCCCGATCCCCTGACGGTCCTCGTGCCCCTCGACGGAGGCCGCGCCTACGACATCCGGATCGGGCGCGGCCTGATCGACGCCGCCGGGCCGCCTGTAGCAGCGCTCGGCGGACGCCGGGCCGCGATTGTCACGGACGAGACTGTCGGGGCCCTCTATGCCGGCCGCCTGCGGGCGAGCCTGGAGTCGAGCGGCCTCCAGGCCGGCATCGTGACGGTCGCGCCCGGCGAGGGCTCGAAATCCTACGCGGGCTACGCGGCCGTCTGCGACGGCCTCCTGGCGCTGAAGGTCGAGCGCGGCGATCTCGTGGTGGCCTTGGGGGGCGGCGTCGTGGGCGACCTCGCCGGCTTCGCGGCCGCGACCCTGCGGCGCGGCGTCCGCTTCGTGCAGGTGCCGACGAGCCTGCTCGCGCAGGTCGATTCCTCGGTGGGCGGCAAGACCGGGATCAACGCACCCCTGGGCAAGAATCTGATCGGCGCCTTCCACCAGCCCCGCCTGGTCCTGGCCGATACCGCGGCCCTCGACACCCTGTCCGAGCGCGAGATGCGCGCCGGCTACGCCGAGGTCGCCAAATACGGGCTGATCGCCGATGCCGGCTTCTTCGACTGGTGCGAGGCGAACTGGCGCGGGATCTTCGCCGGCGGCCCGGAGCGCGAGGCGGCGGTGGCGTCCTGCTGCCGGGCCAAGGCGGCGGTGGTGACCCGCGACGAGCGGGAGGACGGCGAGCGGGCGCTGCTCAATCTCGGCCACACCTTCGGCCACGCCCTGGAGCGCCTGACCGGCTACAACCCGGCCCGGCTGGTCCACGGGGAGGGGGTGGCGATCGGGCTCGCCCTGGCCTTCCGCTTCTCGGCCCGGCTCGGGCTGTGCGCCGGCCAGGAGGCGGGCCGCGTCGCCAACCACCTCGCCCTGGCCGGCCTGCCGACCCGCCTGCAGGCGGTCCCGGGCGGATGCGGCGGCGCCGAAGCGATCCTCGACGCCATGGCGCAGGACAAGAAGGTCCGCGACGGCGCGCTGACCTTCATCCTCGCCCGCGGGATCGGGCGGAGCTTCATCGCCCCGGGCGTCGACCGGGCCGAGGTGGCGGCATTCCTGCGCGACGAGTTGGCGGCGGATCGGGGCGCCTGACGCCGCTCGGGGCGCTTCCGGCCTTGCCTATCCCGGGTCGGACAGCTAAGAGCCTGCCACGTCCGGCGCAGCCGATCTCGCGCCGTTCACGGCCCCACCGGGGCCCGGGCCGCAATAGCTCAGCTGGTAGAGCACCTCATTCGTAATGAGGGGGTCGGGGGTTCGAATCCCTCTTGCGGCACCACTCCCGGTCAAACCATCGCCAGCACCGCCGCGATCAGCGCGACCCCGACCGCCAGCCACGCCGCGTAATCGCCGATCAGGCCGCTGTGCAGCACCTCCAGGGCGCGCGTCGGCGCCGATTGCGTCACGCTGACCGGCCGGACCACCAGCGCCGGCAGGGTCTTGCGGAACAGCCCGTAGCCGGCGCCCGCCAGGGCGGCGATCAGGGAGGCCCAGGGCAGCCAGGCGGGCCCCTCCGCCAGAGCCTCCACCGCCGGGCGGTGCAGGAACGCCGAGGCCGCCCGCGGGAGGGCATGCCCGATCAGATCCGCCGGCAGCCCGATATCGAGGGCCAGCAGCACGCAGCACGGTCCCAGCATCAGCCAGAGCGGCCGGTTGGCCTTCTCGCGCTCGTCCTCGCTCGGCGCCCCGGCCTCGTCGCCGGGATCCGGACCGAGGCCCAGGAAGATGCGGCCGGCCGCCCGCAGAACCGCCGCCCCGGTCAGCGCCGCACCGATGGTTCCGGCCGCCAGGGCGATCCCGTGACCCTGCTGCGCCAGCGCCCCCTGGACGAGGCGCGTGCCCTGGTCGAGCACGCCGAGCGGCAGGCCGCAGAGCAGCAGCCCGGCCAGCCCCATGGCGATCCCCGCCGGCCAGATCCCCCGCCCGAGGCCGCGCAGGGCGATCTCGTCGATGCTGGCCTGCGTGGCGAGCAGGATGCCGGCGATCATGAACAGGGCGCCCTTCACCAGCCCGTGTCCGACCACGTAGACCAGCATGCCGCCGGTCCCGCCCGCCGAGAGTGCGCCGATGCCGGTCAGCATGATCCCGGCATGGGAGATCGTCGAGAAGGCGAGCATCCGCTTGAGGTGACGCTGCAGCAGCGCCATCCAGCCGCCGAGGAGCGCGGTGACGCCGCCGAGTCCGATCAGCAGCACCGGCAGGGCGTGCTGGACCTGTCCGGAGGCCCCGAACACGACCGCGCTCACCTTGGCCAGGCCGAACAGCCCGAGCGAGACCATCGAGCCGGAGAAGATCACCGAAACCGGGCTCGGCGCCACCGCGTGGGCGTCAGCGAGCCAGAACTGGAACGGCACGATCGCGCCCTTGATCATCAGGGCCGCCGCCACGAGGCAGAAGGCTCCGGCCACCACTGGATCGCGCCCGCCCCGGGCCACCGCAGCCGCGATGCCCTCGAAGTCCAGCGTGCCGGTCTGGGCGTAGATCAGCCCGATGCCGCCGAGCATCAGGAAACCCGCGAGGCTGTTGACCACCGTGAAGTTGATGGCGCCGGCGAGCGCCGATTCCGCAAGGTGGTAGGCCGTGAGCGCGAAGGCGGCGACGCTCATCACCTCGAACCACACGAACAGGTTGAACATGTCGCGGGTGAAGCAGAACCCGATCATGGCGGCCAGGAACAGCAGCATCAGGATCTGGAAATGACCGTGCGTGCGGTCGAAGAAGCCCCAGGCGAACACGAAGGTCAGGGCGTAGAGCAAGCCGATGAAGGCGGCGACCCAGCCGCTCGCCTCGTCCACCGAGAACCCGATCCCGAGATGGACGCCATCCCGCGGCTCCCATCCGCCGAACCAGTACACCAGGGGCCCGTCGGCGGCGTGCAGGGCGATCGTCCCGCAGAGGATCGCGACGCCGAGGGCGGCCAGCGTCGCCAGGATGTCGGGGAGGCGGCCCGGCAGCAGATGCGCGGTGGCGAGCAGCGCCGCGCAGACCACGAGCGGGAGGGCGACCGGCAGGGGCAGAAGCGCGGCGGGGAAAGCGGTCACGATGTTTTCCCCGCGCCGTCGTCCGCGCGGCTCGAAGCCTGGTTGCGCCGGGATCCACCACCCGCGCGCATCGGCCGGAGCTTCTCCGGGTCTAGGCTTCCGCCGCGCTTGTAGGCCTGAATCGTCAGGACCAGGAGGAGGGCGGTGAGCGTCGCCCCGACCACGATGTCGGTCAGCACCAGCGCCTGCATCACCGGATCGACCGCGGGGGTGCCGGGCGGGTGGTCGTAGAAGATCGGCGCGATGCTGCCCCAGCGGTAGCCGAGGCCGAGCAGCAACACGTAGGTCGCCGATTGGCAGATACCGAGGCAGCCGACGAGATGAATGAAGTTCCGGCTGGTGGCGATGCCGTAGAGGCCGATCCCGAACAGCCACGCGGCGACCGCGTAGGGCAACATCGTCACGCCGATTCCTCTCCTGGCTCGTCGGGCTCGTCCGCCGCGCGGGTCTCCTCCATGAATTCCAGGAAGAGCTGCGTGAACCCGCCCGTCACCGCCAGGGCGACGCCGAGATTCTCGACCAGCATCAGCCCGCCGGAGAACAGGTCGCGGAAGGTGCCGAGCGGCAGGACATTCTGCATGAAGGCGGCGCCGGTGAGCATCGGCGCCAGCCCGCACAGGGCGAAGAGCAATGCGCCGCCCCCCTCCATGGCGTCGAGCCAGTGGCTGTGGATCGCGTCGCGCCAGCCGGCATAGCCCTCGCCGAGGTAGATCAGCAGCGTGGCGGAGGCGAGGATCACGCCGCCCTGGAAGCCGCCGCCCGGCGTCACGGTGGCGTGCACCACCACGTACAGCCCGAACAGGGCGGTGAGCGGCCCGGCGATCCGGCATGCGAGCACGACGGCCTCGGAGCGCGGGATCACGGCGCGGCCGGGCCGGCGCATGGCGTGCTCGGTGTTGCCCTCGCCGCGGCGGCCGCGCAGCAGCACCACCGTGCCGGTGATGGCGGCGAGTAGCATGAACTCCTCGCCGAGGGTGTCGAGGCCGCGCAGGTCGAAGTTGATGGCGCTCACCATGTTGGCGACGTGCCGCGCCTCAGGCGTGATCGCGTTGATGCGCTCGCCGTACTGCGCGATCGTCGCGCCGAAGGGCGGCAGCCCGGCGATCACCGTGGCGGCGCACGGCAGCAGGATCAGGCCCGCCAGGGCCAGCAGTGCGACGCGGATCCGCGGGCTCACGGTTTCTCCTCGGGGGGCTGGGTCCGCACCGCCATGAGCGCCACGAGGAACAGGAGCGGGACCGCCGCCGCGCCGACCGTCAGTTCCGACAGGGCGACGTCGGGGGCCTGGAGGGCGTCGAACAGGATCGCCAGGACGAGGCCGTTGACCGCGATGGCGAAGACCTGCCGGACGGGGTCGCGCACCAGCACCACGGCCGTCCCGGAAATCGCCGTCAGCAGGAACAGGAGCGGCAGGATCACCGTCATGCCGAGCGGCCCTCGCGCATCAGCACGGCGCGGCCGGACACGTGCGACAGCACCGCCGCCCAGGATAGGTACACCACCATCATCAGGAGGATCTTCAGGGAGCGCCCGGAGATGCCGTCGGCCAGGAAGGCCGCCACCGTGACTAGGCCGGAGGCCGTGACGTTGAGGAAGGCGAGGGCGTGGAACCGGTCGAGGGCCCGGGGCAGGCGCCATAGGGCCAGGGCGGACAGCCATGTCGCCGCCACCGCAAGGCTGAGCAGCACGCCGATGACGACGCTCATATCCAGCGCTCCAGGAAGACCGCGAGCAGCAGGGTGCCGGGCAGGTTGAGCAGGACAAGGGTGAGGGCGAGGTCGGTGATCGAGGCCTGGTCGGTGGCGAAGGCCATCAGCGTCAGGATCAGCACCGTGACGCTGCCGGCAAGCTGATAGGCCGCGAAGCGCTGGCCGGGCCGGCCGCGCCACGCCAGCGCCGCCGCGAGCACCATCGGCGGCAGCAGCCCCAGGATGGCGGCCGTCCAGATGCTCATGACGCCGAGTCCCCCAGGGCGTGCGTCGCCACGGTCCCGTGCTCGCGGTCGAGGGTCAGGACGTAGCTGTCCGGGGCGAGGGAAGCGGCGAACAGGCCGACGGCGCGCGCGGCCGGAGCCGTATCGCCGTGCGGCGTCGCCCACGCAATCTCGGCAGCGCTCCGGTCACGGGTCGCGCCGCCCTCGGCGCGGCCGAGGAGGGCCTTTATCAGATGCAGTCCGACCCGCGCGGTCTGCCGGGGCATGCCGACAAGGGCCGGCCCGACCGGCCGGAGCGCTGCCCGGTCGAAGCGGAACCGCACGCCGCCGCGTCGTCCCGCGACCCACCACCAGGCCGTGCCGAGGGTGGCGCAGACCACCGTGGCGAGGCCCTCGTTCACGCTCAGGGACCCGGCGAAGACCAAGTAGGCCAGGGCAAGGGCGATCCAGATCGCGACCGCGTCGCGCGTCGACCGTTCCTTGATGCCGCTGATCGGTCCTGCCCGCATCGATCCCGCCCGGGGCACGTCCCGCGGAAGCGTGGCCATGCGCTGCCCGACCAAACGTGGCCGCGGGCGCCAGCGTTCCCGGAACCCGACGACACGGTTCCGTGTAGGGCCTGTGAGGGCCCGATACACGGTATCCCAAAAGTCGCTGCGCCTGCTGAAGCCCTGCGGCGCAGGACCTCCAGAGGCGGGGGTGGGACATCCGTGATCGAGGGCACGGGCAGGCACAGGAACATGCGATGACAGCCGAGATCCTCACCATCCGCTTCGTGCACGAGGGCTGGAGCCGATTCGGCATCGCGCAGGTGCGCCTCGCCGACGGCGCCGTGGTCGAGCGGGAGTTCGAGGATCACGGCAACTCGGTGGGCGTGCTCCCCTACGATCCCGAGCGCCGGGTCGCGACCCTGGTGCGCGAGCTGCGGGTGCCGCCGCTGTTCGCCGCCGGCGAGCAGGTCCAGCTGGAGGCCCCGGCCGGCCTGATCGACGACGGCACCCCGGAGGAGAACGTCCGCCGGGAGGCCCTGGAGGAGGTCGGCCTGCGCCTGACCGCGCTCGAATTCATCGGCGCGACCTATTCCTGCGCAAGTCTGACCACCGAGAAGATCCACCTCTACCTCGCCTCTTACCGCCGGTCGGACCGGGCCGAGGCGGGGGGCGGCGCCGCGGGCGAGCACGAGAACATCAGGGTCGTCGAGATGCCGCTCGCCGAACTCGCTGGCCTGGCCGACCGGGCCGAGATCACCGACCTCAAGACGCTCACCCTGGTACTGGCTCTGCGCGCGCGCCATCCGGAGCTGTTCCGCGCGTGAGAATCCGCTATCGCGTTATCGCCCAGGGGTTGCTGACCGCTGCGGTGCTCGCCGGGGTCGGGTGGATCGCCTTCCACCTGCGCTGAGGCCGGCGCAAGCTCACGAGTCAGGGATCGATGGCATGAGCGATGACCCAGGACACGCCGAACCGCACGGGCTCGACCGCGGGCTGACCAATTACGGCGACCGCGACTTCGCCCGCTATCTGCGCCGCTCCTTCGCCCGCTCCATGGGCATCTCGCCGGGGCTGCTGGACAAGCCGGTGGTCGGCATCGCCATGACGCCGTCGGGCTTCAACAATTGCCATCGCGGCATGCCCGAGCTGGTGGAGGCGGTCTCCCGCGGAGTCCTGGCCGCCGGCGCCCTGCCGCGGCCGTTCCCGACCGTGTCGCTCGGCGAGGTTTTCCTCAACCCGACCAGCATGATGTACCGCAACCTGATGGCCATGGACACGGAGGAGATGATCCAGGCCCAGCCGATGGATGCAGTCGTGCTGATCGGCGGCTGCGACAAGACCGTGCCGGCCCAGCTCATGGGTGCGGCCTCGGCGGGGCTCCCGGCGATCCAGCTCGTGACCGGGCCGATGTCGACCGGCCGCCACCGGGGCCAGCGGCTCGGCGCCTGCACGGATTGCCGGGGCTTCTGGGCAAAGTACCGGGCTGGAACCGTCGATGCGGAGGAGATCGCCGAGGTCGAGGGACGGCTCTCGGTCACCGCCGGCACCTGCGCGGTGATGGGCACGGCCTCCACCATGGCGTGCATCGCGGAGGCGCTCGGCATGTCGCTGCCCGGCACGGCCGCGATCCCTGCGGTGCATTCCGACCGGCTGGTGGCCGCCGAGGAGACCGGCCGCGCGGCGGTCCGCCTGATCCAGTCGAAGATCGCGCCCGCGCAGGTCATCACCCGCAAGTCGGTGGAGAACGCCATCCGGGTGCTGATGGCGGTCTCAGGTTCGACCAATGCCATCGTCCACCTGACGGCGATCGCCGGACGGCTTGGCATCCGCATCCCCTATGCGCGCTTCAACGAGATCTCCGACGCGACGCCGGTGCTGGTCGACCTGAAGCCGGTGGGCGAGGGCTACATGGAGGATTTCCACGCGGCCGGCGGGATGGGTGCGCTGCTGCGCGAATTGCGCCCGCTCCTCCACCTCGACACCGTGGACGTGGAGGGCCGGACGCTGGCCGAGCGCCTGGACGAGCCCGCCGGCTGGGTCGACCGCGCGGTGATCCGCCCCTTCGACAACCCGGTCTCACCGCTGGGTGGGCTGGTCGCGCTCACCGGCAACCTCGCCCCCGAGGGCGCGATCTTCAAACGCGCCGCCGCAACGCCGGAGCTGTTCGAATCGGAAGGGCGGGCGGTGGTGTTCACCGGCCTGGAGGACCTGAGCCGGCGGATCGACGATTCCGACCTCGACGTGGGCCCGAACGACGTGCTGGTGCTTCAGAATGCCGGCCCGCACGCGGCCGGGATGCCGGAGGCGGGCTACCTGCCGATCCCCAAGAAACTCGCCCGGGCGGGGGTGAAGGACATGGTCCGCATCTCCGACGCCCGGATGTCCGGCACGGCCTTCGGGTCGATCGTGCTGCACATCGCCCCCGAATCCGCCATTGGTGGGCCGCTGGCCGCGGTGCGCGACGGCGACCGGATCCGGCTGTCGATCCGCGAGAAGCGGATCGACCTGCTGGTCGATCCCGAGGAGATCGCGCGGCGGCTCGCCGGCCACACGCCGCCGCCGGCCCCGACCCGGGGCTACAAGGCGCTCTACCGGCGCACCGTCACCCAGGCCCCCGAGGGCTGCGACTTCGACTTCCTGATGGGGGAGGGGCGCGAGGGCTGAACCACCTGGCTTGATCGCCGGGCGCGCCGGGGCCATCGTCCGGACGAGAGTTCGGGAGGGAACCGGATGACGCGCGCCTGCATCGTGGGCTGGGCCCACACCCCCTTCGGCAAGCTCGAGGAGCCGGATGTCGAGGGCTTGATCGCCCGGGTCTCGGGCGAGGCGTTGGCCCATGCCGGGATCGACGATGCGCAGGTCGACGGGATCTATGTGGGCTCGATGAACACCGGCTTCTCGAAGCAGGGTTTCGAGGGGTCGCTGGTGGCGGTGAACCGGCCGGGCCTCGCCCACGCCCCCGCGACCCATCTGGAGAACGCCTGCGCCACCGGGTCGGCGGCACTCTACGCGGCCCTCGACTTCGTCGACAGCGGCCGGGGCCGCGTCGCCCTGGTAATCGGCGCCGAGAAGATGACGGCCAAGACCGTGGCCGAGACCGGCGATATCCTGCTCGGCGCCTCCTACCGGAAGGAGGAGGCCGAGATCGAGGGCGGCTTCGCGGGCGTGTTCGGGCGGATCGCGGCGGGCTACTTCCAGCGCTACGGCGACCGCAGCGCGGAGCTGGCCCGGATCGCCGCCAAGAACCACCGCAACGGCGTCGGCAACCCCTACGCGCAATTGCGAAAAGATCTTGGCTTCGAGTTCTGCAATCGGGTCTCGGAGAAGAATCCCTACGTGGCGGCACCGCTCCGGCGTACCGACTGCTCGCTGATCTCTGACGGGGCGGCGGCCCTCGTGGTGGCGGATGCCGAGACCGCCGAGGGGCTGGAGCGGGCGATCGGCTTCCGCGCCCGCGCCCACGTCAACGACATCCTGCCCCTGTCCCGCCGCGATCCGACGGAATTCAAGGGCGCACGGCTCGCCTGGGAGAAGGCGCGGGCCGAAGCCGGGATCGGCAACGACGACCTGTCCTTCGTGGAGACCCACGACTGCTTCACCATCGCCGAGCTGATCGAGTACGAGGCAATGGGTCTCGCGGCCCCAGGCGAGGGGTACCGCGTGGTGCGCGAGGGGCTGGCCGAGAAAGGCGGCCGGCTGCCGATCAACCCGTCCGGCGGCCTGAAGGCGAAGGGCCATCCGGTGGGCGCCACCGGCGTGTCGATGCATGTAATGGCCTGCCTGCAGCTCATGGGCGTGGCCGGCGAAATGCAGGTGCCCGGCGCCGAACTCGCCGGGATCTTCAACATGGGCGGCGCGGCGGTGGCCAATTACGTGTCCATTCTGGAACGCCGGCGCTGACAAGCGTCCTTCCTCCCCCGCGGGAGGGGCTACGATGCTCGCAGAGCTCCGCCGGATCACGGCGACGGTCCGAGCCGAATCCCCCTGCGGGCGAGGGCGGTCCCGGAGATTTTCGTGACCCCTAGTCCGATAAGGCGAAACAGTCCTGTCGGCCGGTGTCGGTCACGGCTCTCGGCCGGGGGGTCACCGCCCGGATCCCTCGTCCGCCCACGTGGATCGGGCGTCAGGCCGCCCGCTGGATGAAGGCGCGCAGGGTGCGGACCAGGGTCGTCGGCTCGTAGGGCTTCGGGATGAAGCGGGCCCCCTCCGGCATGTCGTTCGGGCCGGGTGTGCCCATCCCCGAGACCACCAGCACGGGGATCGACGGCCAGCGATGCGCCACCAGGCGGGCGAGGGCGAAACCGTCCATCGAACCCTGCGGCATGTCGACATCCGTCATCAGGACGCCGACATCGTCGCGGTTCTCCAGGACCTTGAGCGCCTTGTCCGCATGGCTCGCCTCCACCACGGTGAAGCCGGCATCCGCCAGGGTGTCCGCGGCTTCCATCAGCAGCAGTCCGTCATCCTCCACGAGGAGCACCACGGGTTGGTCGGACGGGCTTTCTGACATCAGGCCTGCGGAGGTGTGCCGTGAATTCCGAAGCCCGCGCCGTATTCCTCCGGGGCTCACCCCGTCAAGGCGCGGGGGCCGCGCTGCGTCAGGCCGCCTCCTCGCGCTTGCCCAGGCGCTTGTCGAGGTAGGTGTCCACCGTCTGGGTGAGCTCCTCGACCTTGCCGTCGAAGAAGTGGTTGGCACCCTCGACCATCTGGTGCTCGATGATGACGCCCTTCTGGGTCTTCACCTTCTCGATCACCGGCATGACCTCCCGGGCGGGGGCGACCCGGTCCTCCGAACCGTGCACGAACAGGCCGGATGACGGGCACGGGGCCAGGAAGGTGAAGTCGTAGCGGTTCGCCATGGCGGCGATCGAGATGAAGCCCTCGATCTCGGGCCGGCGCATCAGCAACTGCATGCCGATCCAAGAGCCGAAGGACACGCCGGCGATCCAGCAGGACTTCGCCTCAGGATTGACCGACTGCACCCAATCGAGGGCCGCCGCGGCGTCGGACAGCTCGCCCGAGCCGTGGTCGAACGCGCCCTGGCTCCGCCCAACCCCGCGGAAATTGAAACGCAGGGCTGCAAAGCCGCGATTGGCGAAGGTGTAAAAAAGGTTGTACACAATCTGATTGTTCATCGTACCCCCGAACTGGGGGTGCGGGTGCAGGATGATGGCGATCGGTGCGCCGCGCTTCTTGGGGGCTTGGTAACGGCCTTCCAGGCGGCCGGCCGGACCGGTGAAGATGACTTCGGGCATCGCTCGTCTCTCACTCTCGAGATCGCACGCCCGGCGGTCGGCGCGGCAGCCTTGACTCGTCGCGTGCGCACCATAAAAGCACTCTTAGAACAGTTCTAGTCGATTGGAACAGTTCTAAAAAGGCGGTTCGGTGGTTCGCACCGGCTGCCGCACTGACCCGGGCTGGTCGGTGGGATCTCTTTCTGTCGGCGCGCCTTAGCACGCCGAACCGGCGCGCGGGCAAGGAATTGTGACGCGTGGCGGCGATGGGCAAAACGGAACGCGGATGAGCCGGGCACGCGCCTATCTCGACTACAACGCCACCGCCCCGGTCCGCCCGGCCGTCGCGGACGCGGTGGCGCGCGCCTTGATGCTTCCGGGTAATCCCTCGTCGATCCACGCGGAGGGCCGTGCGGCCCGGGCCGCCCTGGAGGCCGCCCGCGCCCAGGTCGCGGCCCTGGTGAACGCGCGGCCCGAGCAGGTGATCTTCACCAGCGGCGGGACCGAAGCGGCCAACGCGGTCCTGTCGGGCGCCCTGCGCGGTCGCGGCCTGCCGGCCCCGACCCGCCTCCTGCACACGGCGACGGAGCATCCCTGCGTGGCTGCGGGCCATCGCTTCCCGGAGGCGGCGGTGGAGCAGTTGCCGGTCACCGGCGACGGCGTGATCGATCTCGCCTTGCTGGAGGCGCGTTTGGCCGCCCTGGCGGGCGAGACAGTACTGTTGTCGGTCCACGCGGCCAACAACGAGACCGGCGCCGTGCAACCGCTGAGCGATGTGGCGGCCCTGGCGCAGGCGCATGGCCGGACGCTGGTCCACAGCGATGCCGTGCAGGCGGCTGGCAAGGTCGCCCTCGACATCGCGGGACTCGGCCTCGACGCGCTGACCCTGTCGGGCCACAAGTTCGCGGCGCCGAAGGGCGTCGGTGCCCTCGTGCTGGCCGATGGCGTCACCCTGGAGAGCGCCTTCCTGCGCGGCGGCGGCCAGGAGCGTCGGCAGCGCTGTGGCACCGAGTGCCTGCCGGCCATCGTCGGCATGGGCGAGGCGGCCCGGATCGCCCGCGAATCGCTCGACCCGGAGGCCCGGCGCTTGTCAGCCCTGCGTGACCGGATCGAGGCGGGTGTGCGGGCCCTGGCGCCCGACGCCGTGGTGTTCGCCGCCGGGGCCCCACGCCTGCCCAACACCCTCAGCGTCTCGGTCCGGGGGCTCGATGCGCCCTCGGCCCTGATCGCCTTCGACCTCGCCGGCGTGGCGTTGTCGTCGGGCTCGGCCTGCTCGTCGGGCAAGGTCGCACGCTCGGCGACGCTGGCCGCGATGGGCGTCGGTCCCGACCTCGCCGGGGGGGCGCTGCGCGTCAGCCTCGGCTGGAACACGGTGGACGAGGATGTGACATGCTTCCTCGACGCCTTCGAACGGGTGTTGCAGCCCCTATATAGACGACGAGGACAGGCGGCCTAAGCGCCGCTCCCCCCGCTTTCCGACACACGCTTCCCGGCCCTTGACGCCGGAGATGCCCAGGAGACGCTGATGCCTGCCGTGCAGGAAACCATCGACCGGGTCCGCTCGATCGACCTCGACCAGTACAAGTACGGGTTCGAGACCACCATCGAGATGGAGAAGTCCGAGAAGGGCATCTCCGAGGATGTCGTGCGCTTCATCTCGGCCAAGAAGAACGAGCCGGCGTGGCTGCTGGAGTGGCGCCTCGACGCCTATCGGCGCTGGCTGACCATGAAGGAGCCGGAGTGGGCCCGCGTCTCCTACGACAAGGTCGACTACAACGACATCTACTACTACGCGGCGCCCAAGCGCCCGGCGGCGATGTCGCTCGACGAGATCGATCCCGAGATCCTGAAGACCTACGAGAAGCTCGGCATCCCGCTGCGTGAGGTCGAGGTGCTGGAAGGCATCGCGCCGGAGCGCCGGGTCGCGGTCGACGCCGTGTTCGACTCGGTCTCGGTGGCTACCACCTTCAAGAAGGAACTCTCGAAGGCCGGCGTGATCTTCATGCCGATCTCCGAGGCGGTCCAGGAATATCCGGAGCTGGTGAAGAAGTACCTGGGCACGGTTGTGCCCTCAACCGACAACTTCTTCGCGACGCTGAACTCGGCGGTCTTCTCCGACGGCTCGTTCGTCTACATCCCGCCGGGCGTGCGCTGCCCGATGGAGCTGTCGACCTACTTCCGCATCAACGAGCGCGACACCGGTCAGTTCGAGCGCACGCTGATCATCGCCGACAAGGGCTCCTACGTCTCGTACCTGGAGGGGTGCACCGCCCCGAAGCGCGACGACAATCAGCTCCACGCCGCGGTGGTCGAGCTGGTCGCCCTGGATGACGCCGAGATCAAGTACTCGACGGTTCAGAACTGGTACCCGGGCGACAACGACGGCAAGGGCGGGATCTACAACTTCGTGACCAAGCGTGGCGACTGCCGCGGCGACCGTTCGAAGATCTCGTGGACCCAGGTCGAGACCGGCTCGGCGATCACCTGGAAGTACCCGTCCTGCATCCTGCGCGGCGACGAGTCCCGCGGCGAGTTCTACTCGATCGCGGTGTCGAACGGCATGCAGCAGGTCGATTCCGGCACCAAGATGATCCATCTCGGCAAGAACACGACCAGCCGGATCATCTCGAAGGGTATCTCCGCCGGGCGCTCGCAGAACACCTACCGGGGTCTCGTCTCGGCGCACAAGAAGGCCAAGGGCGCGCGCAACTTCACGAACTGCGACTCCCTGTTGATCGGCGATCAGTGCGGGGCGCACACCGTGCCCTACATCGAGTCGAAGAACGCCTCTGCCGTGTTCGAGCACGAGGCAACGACCTCGAAGATCTCCGAGGAGCAGATGTTCTACTGCCAGCAACGCGGCCTCTCCGGGGAGGAGGCGACCGCGCTGATCGTCAACGGCTTCGTCCGGGACGTGCTGCAGCAGCTGCCGATGGAGTTCGCCGTCGAGGCCCAGAAGCTGATCTCGATCAGCCTTGAAGGCTCGGTGGGCTGAGGGCTCGGAACGGGTGCGTGCATCCTCCCTCCCCCTTGCGGGGAGGGGCAGGGGTGGCGGTGGTGCCGGGTAAAGCGCGGCGTCGCCTTCTGCTCCACCTCCACCTCCGGCTCCTCCCCGCACGGGGCAGGAGAGCGCGTCGCGCATGACCACGCCAGGATGCGTGAGCGTCGAGGCCTCGGGGACGGGACGATTAGCGAATTCAGACAGGACTAACGAACTATGCTGGAAATCAAGAACCTCGTCGTGCAGATCGAGGACAACCGCATCCTCAACGGCCTGAACCTCACCGTGAAGGACGGCGAGGTCGCCGCGATCATGGGCCCGAACGGCTCGGGCAAGTCGACGCTGTCCTACGTCATCGCCGGCAAGGCAGACTATGAGGTCCTCGACGGCGAGATCCTGCTCGACGGCCACAACCTGCTGGAGATAGAGCCGGACGAGCGCGCCGCGGCCGGCGTGTTCCTGGCCTTCCAGTACCCGCTGGAAATCCCCGGCGTCGGCACCATGACCTTCCTCAAGGCCTGCCTGAACGCCCAGCGCCGCGCCCGCGGCGAGGGTGAGATCTCGACCCCGGACTTCATCCGCGCGGTGAACGCCGCCGCCGACCGGCTTGAGATCAACAAGGACATGCTCAAGCGCGCCCTCAACGTTGGCTTCTCCGGCGGCGAGAAGAAGCGCATGGAGATTCTTCAGATGGCGCTGCTGCAGCCGAAGTTCTGCGTCCTCGATGAGACCGATTCCGGCCTCGACATCGACGCGCTGCGCATCGTCTCCGAGGGCGTGAACGCCCTGCGCGGGCAGGGCCGGTCGTTCTTGGTCATCACCCACTATCAGCGGCTCCTGAACCACATCGTGCCGGACGTGGTTCACGTCATGTCGAAGGGCCGGATCGTGAAGACCGGCGGCAAGGACCTCGCCCTTGAGCTCGAAGCGTCCGGCTACGCCGAGTACAGCACCAGCGAGGCCGCCTGAGCCATGGCCGACGTCACCAACCTCCGCTCCCCCGCCGAGGCCGGCCTGTCGAAGCTGTTCGAGACCGCCCGGCAGAGTTTCGCCAGCGAGGCGGCGATCAGCCGCGAGGAGGCGTTCCGCTTCTTCGAGGCGACCGGCCTGCCGAGCCGCCGGGTCGAGGCGTTCAAGTACACCGACCTGCGTGCCGCGATCTCCGAGGCCGCGCCGCCCTCAGAGGCGCCGAGCCTCGACGCCGCCAGGGTGGCCGTCGGGCGCGGCAAGGGCTTTGCCGGGATCGAGGCGGCGCGCCTCACCTTCGTGAACGGTCACCTCGTCCGCGAGCTGTCCGATCTCGACCGGGTCCCCGAGGGCGTCACGGTCGTTCCGCTCACCGAGGCCATGACTTCGGGTGACGCCGCGCTGAAGCTGCTCGGGCCGGTGACCCAGGCCCGGGACAACCCGATCTATCAGCTCAACACCGCCTTCCTGGCGGACGGGGCGCTGATCACGGTCGCCCCCGGTGCGAAGCCGGCGCAGCCGATCCATCTCCGCTTCGTCGGGACCGGCGACAGACCGTTCTCGACCGCGACCCGCGTGCTCGTGAATCTCGGCGAGGGCGCGGAGTTCAGCCTGCTCGAGAGCCATGAGGGTCCGGACGGCCTCACCTGCCAGCCGAACGACGCCCTCGACGTGGTCGTCGGCCCCAAGGCCGCATTCCGGCACACCCGCCTGAACATCGAGGGGGATGCCACCGTGGCGCTCTCGACCCTGTCGCTCAAGGTCGAGGCCGAGGGCCGGGTCGAGACGGTCAACCTCGTGACCGGGGCGGTGCTGTCGCGCCACCAGATCTACGTTCTGGTCTCGGGCGCGGACACGAACGTCGTGGTCAATGGCGCCGCCATGCTGCGCAAGGGTCAGCTCGCCGATTCGACGCTGCTGGCTGATCACGCCGCCGTCGGCGGTATCGGGCGCGAGCAGTTCAAGACGGTGATCGACGGCGACGCCACCGGCGTGTTCCAGGGCAAGATCATCGTCCGGCAGGTCGCCCAGAAGACCGACGGCAAGATGAAGTCCGACTGCCTCCTCCTCACCGACGAGGGGCAGATGATGAATAAGCCGGAGCTGGAGATCTTCGCCGACGACGTCGCCTGCGGCCATGGCGCCACCTGCGGCACGCCGGACGAGGATCTGCTGTTTTACCTGATGGCCCGCGGCCTGCCGCGCCCCATCGCCGAGAGTCTGCTGGTTCAGGCCTTCGTGGGCGAGGCGGTGGAGGCGGTCACGCACGAGGGCGCCCGCGCGGCGCTGATCGGCGAGATCGAGGCCTGGCTGAAAGCGCGGGGCTGACTACACTCGACCCTCCCCCCTTTGCGGGGGAGGGTGCCGAACGGAGTGAGGCGGGAGAGGTGAG
>NZ_JAKSYC010000250.1 GCF_022829585.1 Methylobacterium sp. J-026 | reverse complement strand
GCGGTCGATCTCGGCCGTGAGGTGCTCGGACTGGCGCGACAGCTCCGAAGCAGCGCCGAGGACCTGGCCCGCCGCCCGTCCGGTCTCCTCCGCCGCTCCGGCGACACCGACGATGTTGCTGGTCACCTCGCCGGTGCCCTGGGCAGCCTGACCGACGTTGCGCACGATTTCCTGTGTCGCCGCCCCCTGTTCCTCCACGCCCGCGGCGATCGAGGTCGCCACACCGCTGATCTCGCGGATCCGCCCGGTGATACCGGCGATCGCCATGACCGCCTGACCGGTCGACGCCTGGATTCGGGTGATCTGCCCGGAGATCTCGTTCGTGGCCTTGGCCGTCTGCTCGGCGAGCGCCTTTACCTCGGCGGCAACGACGGCGAAGCCCTTGCCAGCGGCCCCGGCCCGGGCGGCCTCGATCGTGGCGTTCAAGGCCAGCAGGTTGGTCTGCCCAGCGATGGTCGAGATCAGCCCGACCACGTCGCCGATCCGCGCGACGGCGCTGCTCAGCTCCTGCACCATGGCGCCGGTCTGATCCGCCTCGTGCACCGCACGCCGCGCCAGTTCAGCCGAGCCGGCGACCTGCCGTCTGCTCTCCTGCACCGACGGGCCCAGCTCCGCGGCGGCGGCGGCAACGGCCGCCCGCGCCCAAGTCAACGACACCCTGCCCCTGTCCCGCCGCGATCCGACGGAATTCAAGGGCGCACGGCTCGCCTGGGAGAAGGCGCGGGCCGAAGCCGGGATCGGCAACGACGACCTGTCCTTCGTGGAGACCCACGACTGCGTCACCATCGCCGAGCTGATCGAGTACGAGGCAATGGGTCTCGCGGCCCCAGGCGAGGGGTACCGCGTGGTGCGCGAGGGGCTGGCCGAGAAAGGCGGCCGGCTGCCGATCAACCCGTCCGGCGGCCT
>NZ_JAKSYC010000246.1 GCF_022829585.1 Methylobacterium sp. J-026 | reverse complement strand
GCGCGAACGCGCCGATCGAGAGGATCACGCCGATGGGATAGCCGAGCTGGACGATGCTCCCGAAGAACCCGCGCCGGTCCGCCGGCACGCTCTCCACCACCATCAGCACGGCTCCGCCCCACTCGCCGCCGATGCCGATCCTCCTCGTGGCCCTGCGCCTCGTCCAGGGGATCGGCATCGGCGGCGAGTGGGGCGGAGCCGTGCTGATGGTGGTGGAGAGCGTGCCGGCGGACCGGCGCGGGTTCTTCGGGAGCATCGTCCAGCTCGGCTATCCCATCGGCGTGATCCTCTCGATCGGCGCGTTCGCGC
>NZ_JAKSYC010000240.1 GCF_022829585.1 Methylobacterium sp. J-026 | reverse complement strand
CGGCGCCACGACAATTGGCCCTTGCACGTCGGGCACTCGACGGTGCCGCTGTCGGCCGGGTCCGTGGCGATCGTCGCCATGATGCGGCGCAGAGGATCGCTCTTGGCCGGCGGGGCGAGGAACGCCGGCTGGAGCCCGGCCGCGATGCCGTTGGAGGCCGCGACTGCTGGCGTCGGGCGGACCACGCGCGGGGTCTGGCGGCGTGCGACGACCTGATGGGGGCCGTAGTCGGCGCCCGCCACAACCGCGCCGATGCCAGAACCGCGATCCTCCGCGCCGCTTCCGCTGATCTGCTCCCCGGCCTCGGCGGGAGGGCTCGGCCATGACTCCCCGCGAGCAGGCCGCCTTCACCGCCGGTATCGAGACCGCCCGTCAGATGGCGCTCGCCGCGGCCGTGACGATGGAGACCCGGGAGGACGCCCGAGAGGTTCGCCAGCAGGCCGCCGTCGCAGCGCTCCACGGTCTCGCGGCGGGGCTGCACGCGGCGTTCATCGCCCCGTCAGCCGAGACCGGTCCCTTGCACCGCATCATGGCGACGATCGCCACGGACCCGGCCGACAGCGGCACCGTCGAGTGCCCGACGTGCAAGGGCCAATTGTCGTGGCGCCGCGACAGCTACAACGGCCACCTGCACGCGCAATGCGAGACCGACGGCTGCCTGCGGGTGATGCAGTGACGGGCGCAGTCGTGAAACCTCATAGCGGGTGCTATCTATCATCCGCCTGTTTTCATCCTGATCTTTACAGGACAGCCAGCGACGGGACTGCCGCGTGATGCCTAAGGAAGAGGGCCAGTTCGAGCAGGGCAGGAGCGGCAATCCTGCCGGCCGCCCCAAGGGTGCGCGCAACCGCGCGACCGCGGCGCTAGAAAAGATCCTCGACGGTGACGCCGAGGCGATCCTGAACAAGGCCGTAGAGATGGCGAAGGACGGCGATCCGGTCGCCATGCGCCTATGCCTAGACCGGCTCATCCCCGTCCGCCGCGATCGCCCCATCACCTTCACGCTGCCGCCGATCGACAAGCCGGCAGACCTCACCCGGGCGACGCACGCCTTGATGCAGGGTGTGGCTGCCGGCGAGATCACGCCGAGCGAGGCCGCCGAGCTGTCGAAGCTGGTCGACGCGCACGTGAACGCCATCAAGACGGCGGACCTCGCCGAACGCCTCGCTCGGATCGAGGAGGGCGGGCTGTTATGATCGTCAACCTGGAACGCCGCATCCGGAAGATCGAGGCACAGCGCTTCGCGGCCGATCCCGCCCTCAAGGCCATGTCCGGCGATGAGTTGGCGCAGGCCCTGCGCGAGGCGTCCGACGACCCGGCCGACCACGCCTCTGCGGACTGGTTTCAGACCGGGTGTGAGGGGCCGCTGCCGCCTGGCGCTTTCGACAGCTTGCAGAGGAGCCTCTGACGATGACCACCAGCAGCATGGAGAACCGCCTTCGTCGGATCGAGGTCCGCCGCATCTTCAGGGGCGAGATCGCCAGCGCCAACGATCGGCAGCTTATGGCGTTCATCCGCAGCGGCTATGCCGGCTTGAGAGCCGAGCACGGCAGCCTCGCCGAAGCGGCTTGGCACCTGCGCGAGACCGGGGATGCTGGAGACGCCGCCCTCGCCACCCTGATCGAGGAAGACATCGGAGGCCCGGATGCGCGGTTCCATTGAGGCGCGGCTGGCCAAGGCCGAGCAGCGGTTCCGCCACCGCATCCAGGGTGTTCACCGCTACACCGAC
>NZ_JAKSYC010000237.1 GCF_022829585.1 Methylobacterium sp. J-026 | reverse complement strand
GCGGTGCAAGGGACCGGTCTCGGCTGACGGGGCGATGAACGCCGCGTGCAGCCCCGCCGCGAGACCGTGGAGCGCTGCGACGGCGGCCTGCTGGCGAACCTCTCGGGCGTCCTCCCGGGTCTCCATCGTCACGGCCGCGGTGAGCGCCATCTGACGGGCGGTCTCGATACCGGCGGTGAAGGCGGCCTGCTCGCGGGGCGTCATGGCCGAGCCCTCCCGCCGAGGCCGGGGAGCAGATCAGCCCAAGCCGCGCGCAGGATCGCGGTTCTGGCATCGGCGCGGTTCGGGCCGGCGCCGACTACGGCCCCCATCAGATCGTCTAAGGCCGCGAGACCGCCGGCATGGTCCGCCTCGATGCCTTTGCGGCGCAGGGCGGACC
>NZ_JAKSYC010000227.1 GCF_022829585.1 Methylobacterium sp. J-026 | reverse complement strand
TCCGCTCGGCGTCGAGCAGGATCGGCACGCCAACCATGCCCTCGCATCCGACGAGCCCGACCTCGACCTGCTGGCCATCTGCCGCGACGCTGACGAGCGAGACGATGCCTCGTTCGACGAAGGCAACCCGCGTGATCGGGGTGCCGGCTTTGATGCGCACTACGCCCACCGACAGCATCGCTAGTTCGTGGTGCGGTCCCAGGATATCGAAATCGTCCGATGCTAGTGCTCTTGTCAGGCGCTTGAGGAAGCTGTACTGCATCGGTTGCGACCTAGTCCCGTTCACTTGGAGCGGGAGGTCCAAGAGCCCTCGGTCGGGAGCACTTGAACGTGCCTGCGTACGACGCCTGCCTGTCTTTGAGCCTAATTTCTTAG
>NZ_JAKSYC010000225.1 GCF_022829585.1 Methylobacterium sp. J-026 | reverse complement strand
GGCGGTTATCGGGTGCGGGCCCCGCGTGCGGCGGATGAGGGCAATGCGCGGGTGCGAGGGCGTCTCCCTCCCCCCTCTGGGGGGGGGGGTGGCCCGCGAAGGGGGTCGGGGGAGGGGAGCAACGGTGCAGAATGGGCCTGAGCGCATCATGACGGACCCCCCCTGTCCTGAAGCCGCGCTCCCCTATTGCGGGACTTCGTCCGGGCCCGACCCGGCGGGGGGGGGGCGCATGTCATCTCTGGAGCAGGCCTGAAGTTCAGCCGGAGCGATACAAAACCCGATGTGTGAATCCGGTCGCCGCTGCGGGGGAGGGAGCGCGCGCGGGGCCGGCCGTTGCCCGCATCCGGAAGTGATATGTGACCGTCCTAGGGCTGCGGGAGATGGCCGCTCGCCGGTGTCGCGCCGCGGCGTGACGGCGCCAATCGGGCCGCGCGGGTCCGGCCTCAGAAGTGGCTGAAGGCCCCGGTGGCGAACACGCGCGCAGCCCCGTCGCCCGACTCGAAGCGGGGCGGGCCGTCGCCCGCGGTGACCGTGCCGATGGCGGTGAGCGGCACCCCGGCCGCGGCCGCATCGACCCGGAACGCGTCGAGTCCCTCCGGCGCCACCGTGCAGAGGATCTCGTAATCGTCGCCGCCGGTCAGGACCGTGTCGATCAGGTCCGGCTCCGCCGCGCAGGCGGACCGGGCCGCCTTCGAGAGCGGCACCGATTCCACCGCGATCCGGGCCGAGCGGCCGCCACCCAGCATCTTGGCGAGGTCGCCCGCGAGGCCGTCGGACACGTCCATGGCCGCGGAGGCGTGGCGGCGCAGGGCGGGCGCCGCGGCGAGGCGGGGGCGCGGATGGAGGTAGCGGTCGGCCAGCGCCGCCCGCAGCGCCGGATCCAGGCCGGCCGCCCAGGGCGCCGCCGGGTCCAGGCGCAGGCGCAGGCCGAGGGCGGCGTCGCCGATCGTGCCGGTGACGCAGATCCGGTCGCCGATTCGGGCATGGGTCCGCCGCACGATCGCGCCGGCCGGCACCTCGCCGACCATGCTGATGCCGATCAGCGCCGGCCCGCCGGAGCGCACCGTGTCACCGCCGAGCAGCGGGCAGCCCGCCGCAGCGGCTGCCGTGCCGAGCCCGGCCGAGAAACCGGCGAGCCAGTCCTCCGTCCAGTCGTCGGGCAGCGCTAGGGTCAGCAGGAAGCCGCGCGGGACCGCGCCCTTGGCGGCGATGTCGGAGAGGTTCACGCCGAGCGCCTTGCGGGCGATGGAGGCGGGCGGATCGTCCGGGAAGTAGTGGAGTCCGGCGACCACCGCGTCGGCGGTGAGGACGAGGTCGTGGCCGGGGGACGGCGTCAGGGTGGCGGCGTCGTCCCGGAGCCCGTCCGCGCCCGGCCCCGCCAGGGGGGCGAAATAGCGGGCGATCAGCCCCTCCTCGGAGGAGCGGGCCGGGCCCGACACGGGTCAGGCCTTCTCGGCGGGCGGCCGCGCGGGGAGGGGCCTGGACGAGCCCGGCTTGCCGGACTCCTTGCCGGACCCCTTGCCCGAGCCTTTGGCGGCCGCGACCTCGCCGGGCCGGACCTCCCGGGCGACCCGGTCGAGCACCGCGTTGACGAGGCCCGGCTCGTCGGCGGTGTAGAAGCTGTGCGCCACGTCGACGTATTCCGAGATCGCCGCGCCCACCGGCACGTCGGGCCGGAACATCAGCTCGTAGGCCCCCGCCCGCAGGATCGCGCGGAGCACGATCTCGATGCGCCGGAGCGGCCAGCCCTGGGCGAGCGCCTGGTCGAGCTTCTGGTCGATCGCCCGCTGCTCCGCGACGGTGCCGCGCAGCAGGTCGCGGAAGAACGCGGTCTCGGCCTGGGGATGGACGATGCCGTCGATCTCCCGGCCGATCCAGAACGCCTCGAACTCGGCCAGCGCGTCGAGGACGCCCTTGCCGGAGATATCCATCTCGTAGAGCGCCTGCACGACGGCGAGGCGGGCGCCGGTGCGCGGGCTGATCGTCGCCGTCCCGGGGGCCGCGCCGGCGGCGGCGCCCTCCGGCGGGGTGTCGGTCGTCCCGGTCATGTCGGTATCCGTCATCGCGGGCGCACCACCTCGGCCGCGCGTTTGAGGGCGAGCACGCCGAGGGCCGCCTCGGCCGCGCCGCCGCCCTTGTTCATCTCGGCCACCCGGGCGCGGGCCAGCGCCTGCGCCTCGGTCTCGACGGTGAGGATGCCGTTGCCCAGCGGGATCCGGCGGTCGACCGAGAGGTCCATCAGCGCGCGGGCGCTCTCGCCGGCGACGATGTCGTAATGGCCGGTCTCGCCGCGGATCACGCAGCCCAGCGCCACCACGGCGTCGTAGGGCACCGCGTCGAGCAGGATCGCCACGGTGGCGGGGATCTCCAGGGCCCCCGCCACGGTGACCACGGTGGCGTGCGCCGAGGCGGCCGCGATCGCCGCGCGGGCGCCGGCCAGGAGTTCGTCGGCGATCGCCTCGTAGTAGCGCGCCTCGACCACGAGGATGCGGGCCCCGGCCAAGGCCGGATCCTGGGGCTTCGGCGCCGTGTCGGCGCGGGTATGGGCGACCATGGCTCTCGTCCGGCCGGACTATCGGGGGGCAGGCGTGCGGTGCGACGGGCGCCCGCATGGGTGAGGACGGTTAGACCGAAGCGGCCGGCGCCACAAGCGGGGCGCGGCGGTGACCCGCCGGTGGAGGATCCGCGCCGGGTCGGGCGTAAGGCGCGCGCCTCTGCCCCGGTGGACCACCCCCCGTCGGACCGAGGGCGCCGCCCCGGGACCTTCGCGTCCCGCGGCCTCAGGGGCCGTCGCCGGCCTCCGGGGCCGGATCGGGGCCGTCGATGGACCTGGCGAGTTCGGTCAGCACCTCCTCGACCATGGGCGGCCAGGGCGCGTTCTCATCATCCATCAGCCGCGCGGCGCCGACCAGGGCGGCGATCTGCTCCTCGTAGACCGGCCGCCCGACGAGTTGCGCGTAGCGCACCCGGGCGGCGAGCGCCGTCGCCAGGCGCTGGACCTCCGCGAGCTTCGCGTTCGGCGTGCGGATGCCGTCGCCGTTGCCCATCCCGTCGCCCCCTTCCGACCGTCGCTCGTCCTCATAGGCCATGGCCGGCGCGCCGTCAGGTGGCCCCGTGCCGAACCGGCCGGCGGGAACTTCCGGCGTCCGGAGGCGTCGGTTCCACACACAGACGCTTGCCGTTTCAGGAGCTTCCCATGCGTATGTCGACGATCTTCGCGGTGACCGCGGCCCTCGCCCTCGGCTCCGTGCCCGCCTGGGCGGATCCCGCCAGCGAGACCGGCACCGGCGGCGGCCCGACCTCCACCGCGAAGGCCCCGCACACCGCCGCGACCGGCCAGACGGTGCCGAATCCGGGTGCCCTCAACCCGAAGGAGACCGGCAGCATCGATCGGCGCAGCGTGAACGAACGGCAGGACGACGCGATCACCCGCGGCATCTGCATCGGCTGCTCGCGCTAGCGCGTCGTCCCGAAAGCGCGCGCACCGTACCGGGCCTCAGTGTCCGGCACGGTGCGCGCGTCCCGGCGCCGCGTCCCACGGCTTTGGGCAATCGGACCGGCGGCGCGGGTTAGGCGCCGGCGACCCGCGGCAACCCGGGCTCGCTCAGCTCTCGGCCCGCAGGCTCTTCACGATCCGGCCCGCGATCTTGCGCACGGCCGCGTCGTCCCGCGCCTCGCCCTCGGCCTTGTCCCAGAGGTGGTCGAGGCTGGCGTCGAGTTCGTCCAGCAGTTCCGGATGACGCTGGGCGAGGAAGCGGATCGTCCCGAACAGCAGGTGCTCGGTTGCCATCTCGCGGCGGCGGGCCTCGACGACTGGGTCGAGGGGCGGCGTGGGGGTGTGGTCGGTCATGCGGGCCCAACGATCGGTCGGCGGTCCGGTTCGGCACGGCCGGCGCGGTGCGACGCCGCAAGAGACGGGTGATCGGTCACGGACAGCGAAGGCCACCGCGCCCGGTTGGCCGGGCCCGCCGGGCGCACGGGGGTCGACGCGTGATCCGGCGCTCAGCGGCGCAGGGCGCCGATCCAGGCGGTCAACGGCTCCACGAAGGCCGCCCAGGTCCGCGACCAGACCGTCCCGGGCCGTCCGTCCTCGGCCGGGCGGCCGGACATCAGGGCCGCCACCAGGGCGTCCTCGCTGGGCTTGCACTCGTCCAGGGCGTTGCGCTCGTTCCCGGCGCGGCTCTGCCCGGCGGGCTGATGCGCCGCGGAGTCGCGCAGGCAGCGGTGCCAGGCCCGTTCCAGCGCGCGCGGGTCGGCCGGATCGGCCGCCGCGTTCGCGCCCGCCGGGACGGCGGTCACGAGGAGGAGCGCGCATAGGGCCGGGACCACGCCCGGACGCGTCCAGCCCGGGAGCCACCGAAAACCCTTGTCGTGACGCGCCCGTCCCCGCCGAACCGTGATCCAGGTCGACGGAGAGCGCGTGAACACCGTCCTGCGCATCCCCGTCCTATGCCCCAGGGCCGGGCCGTTCGGACAGAACGGATCGGCAACAGTGGCGCGCGCTCGGCGGTCAGCTGTCCCGGCGCGCGCGGGCCGCCCGGCAGCCGTGATCCATCAGTTCCTCGGCGCTCGCCTCCGGCATCCTGTAGGCGAGGACGATCATGCCGGCCCGCTCGTCGTCGGGGTCTGCCGCGACCGCCGCGAAGCTCGCATCGTGCAGCCGCCCCCGCCAGCCCGGCACGCGCGCCAGGGCCTCGAACGGGTTGAAGCCCTCGACCGCATCGGCCGGCACCCGCAGGGCGAGATAGCGCTCCTCCTCCAGGGGGACGGGGAACGGGGCCCAGCTCTCGCCGACGGCCGGGCCATGCGCCTTCAGGGCCGCCGTGACGCTGCGGTGCAGGCAATCGAGATGGATGTGCAGCTGATCCTGGCTGCGGCCCCCCACCGAGTTCACCTCCAGGCCGACCGCCGCGACCGGCAGGCGGCCCGGGAGGGCGTCCGACACGAAGTGCCGCGCGTCGAGCGCCGCCCGCCAATAGGCGGCGCCGCGGGGCCCCTGGAGCACTGGCGCCTCGATTCCCGACACGTTGTCGGTGGGCATCACCACCGTATGGGTCGGCTGACCCGGCGCGCGCAGCACCGCCGTCCCGGGCCGCACCCCGTCACCGAGATCGACGGACAGGCAGGGGAAGCTCCGGCCCGCGGCCTTCTTGGCGAGGACGCAGCCCTGCAGCGCGACCCACAGCACGTCGCGCACCGGGTTGGCCGCGTCGGCGGCCGGCATCGACGTGAAGGCGAGCAGCGTCGCGAGGACCAGCATTCGGCGCATGAGCAGGCTTTCCGGTCCTCGGCGGCCGTTAAGCGACAGGCAACGGCTCGCGGACATTGTATGCCGAAGCCGTCAGTATGAGGTTACGGAACGTCGATGCTTCGATTGGACACGCAGCGGCTCGTCCTGGTGCGCATCGCCGCCTGGATCCTGGTGGCCTTCATCGCCGCCGTCACCCTGGTGCCGATCGGCCTCCGGCCGGTGGTGACGGCCAATCCGAGCCTCGAACGGATCGCGGCCTACGCCCTGGCCGGGATGCTGATGATGGTGGGCTATCCGCGGCACCGGTTCCAGATCCTGATCGGCAGCGTGCTCCTCGCCGGCGCCCTCGAGGCGGCGCAGACCCTGACCAGCACCCGCCACGGCCGGGTCGAGGACTTTTTCGTGAAGGCGGCCGCCGCGCTGGCCGGCGTGGTGGCGGGTCTCGCCGTCGCGGCCCTGCGCCCCCAGGGCCGGGCGAACGGGTAGGCACCTGCCCGAGCCCACGTGCGGAGGCGGGACCCGGTGGAACGCGCATTCCCATTGTAACCGAGTTTATCCAACGCCGACGCCGCCATTGACTTATGTTATTATTTTTGGTTGAGCCGGTATATAACGACCAGGATCAGTTATAATCGATCAGGTGTGCCCTTGACTAATGGCAAGGGACGCCACGTTCATGGTGTACTCCCGCGAGAGAGGCGCCGATGGAAGACACCACATCAATCCCGAACCATGACCAGATCGATTTCGTCGAACTGACCGCCGACATCGTCTCGGCTTACGTGGCCAACAACTCCGTCCCGATGCCCGACCTGCCGACGCTCCTCTCCGGCGTCCATGCCGCGCTGACCGGGTTGGGCCAGGGCTCGGCCCCGGCCGAGCCGGACTTCAAGCGGCCGACGCCCGCGCAGATCAAGAAGTCGATCACGCCGGACGCGCTGACCAGCTTCATCGACGGCAAGCCCTACAAGACGCTGAAGCGGCATCTCACCGGCAACGGCATGACGATCGAGCAGTACCGCCAGCGCTACGGCCTGCCGCCCGATTATCCGACGACGGCGTCGAGCTACTCGGCGATGCGCGCCGAATTCGCCCGGAATGCCGGCCTCGGCCACAAGCGGAGGGGTTCGGCCGCCAAGCACGCCGACGCGTCCGAGACCGTGGCGGCGTCGCCGGAGGCGGCCGGCAAACCCGCCAAGGGCCGCAAGACCAAGAAAGCCGACGCGCAGGTCTGAGCGCGTCGGACCGGCGGTTCCGGAGGGGGCCGGGGCAGCCCGCGGCCGGAACGACGCGGGCGGCCGGCCGTTGCCTCCCCGAATGCCAAGGAGCCCCGCTTGAACCGAACGATCCTCGCCCTCCTCCTCGCCGCCACGACCGTGGTCGGGCTTCAAGCAACGGCCCGGGCGCAGGACCGGACCGGTTCCGGGGCGGAGCCGAAGACCGAAACCGCGGTCAAGCCGGACGCCGACACCCACGAGCCGGGCAAGACGGCCACGGACGCCGTGACCAACCCCTCCGCCGTGCCGCCGACCGAGGGCGCGGTCGGCACCGGCAAGCCGCCGGCCACGCAACCCCCGTCGGCGCCGGGTCGATAGGCCGCCCCGCGCGGGCCGGGATCGGTCGCCCCGCGCGTGCTGGACGGTGGCCGCGCTTGTTCGCGGGGCGGCCGCTCCATAGATGCCGATCATGATGTCATTCCCCTTCGACAACAGCTACGTCCGCCTGCCGGAGCGCTTCTTTGCGCGCCGGGCGCCGACGCCGGTGGCGGCCCCCCGCCTGATCCAGGTCAATCGGACGCTCGCCGGGGAACTCGGCCTCGATCCGGATTGGCTGGCGGGCCCCGAAGGCATTGCCGCGCTCGCGGGGAACGGCATCCCGCCGGGCGCCGACCCGGTCGCCACGGCCTATGCCGGCCACCAGTTCGGCCAGTTCGTGCCGCAGCTCGGCGACGGCCGCGCCGTCCTGCTCGGCGAGGTGGTGGGCCGCGACGGGCGCCGCCGGGACATCCAGCTGAAGGGCGCGGGCCCGACGCCGTTCTCCCGGAGCGGCGACGGGCGTGCGGCCCTCGGGCCGGTGCTGCGCGAGTACCTCGTCAGCGAGGCCATGGCGGCGCTCGGCATCCCGACCACCCGGGCGCTCGCCGCGGTGGCGACGGGCGAGCCCGTGATGCGCGAGACCCCGCTGCCGGGCGCGGTGCTCACCCGGGTGGCGGCGAGCCACATCCGGGTCGGCACCTTCCAGTTCTTCGCGGCCCGGGGCGACGTCGAGGCGCTGCGGGCGCTCGCCGATCACGTCGTGGCCCGGCACTATCCCGAGGCGGCGCAGGCCCAAAATCCCTACCGGGCGCTGCTCGACGGCGTCATCGCCGCCCAGGCGGCACTGGTCGCGCGCTGGCTGCTCGTGGGCTTCGTCCACGGGGTGATGAACACCGACAACATGTCGGTGGCCGGCGAGACGATCGATTACGGGCCCTGTGCCTTCCTGGACGCCTACGATCCCCGGACGGTCTACAGCTCCATCGACCGGGCCGGGCGCTACGCCTACGGCGAGCAGCCGCGCATCGCCCTCTGGAACCTGACGCGGCTCGCCGAGACCCTGCTGCCGCTGCTCGCCGACGACGAGACCGAGGCGGTCGCCGCCGCCGAGGCCGCGCTCGCCGGCTACGCGCCGCACTTCGAGGCGGCCTATCACGGCGGCCTCGCCCGCAAGATCGGTCTCGGCGACCTCCGGGAGGGCGACGCGGCGCTGGCGGGCGACCTCCTGCGGCGCATGGCCGAGAACCAGGCCGACTTCACCCGCACCTTCCGGGCCCTGTGCGAAGCGGCGGAGCGGCCGGCGGGCGACGGCGCCGTGCGCGACCTGTTCGTCGACCCCACCGCCTATGACGATTGGGCCCCCCGCTGGCGGGCGCGGCTGGCCGAGGAGGCCCGCGATCCGGCCGAGACCGCCGCCGCGATGCGGGCGGTCAATCCGGCCTTCATCCCACGCAACCATCAGGTCGAGGCAATGATCGCGGCCGCCGTCGAGCGGGCCGATTTCGCGCCCTTCGCGGCGCTCCTGGCGGTCCTGGCCCGACCCTACGCGGACCAGCCGGACCAAGCGCGCTTCGCCGAGGCGCCGGAGGGCGGCGGGGTGGGCTACCGGACCTTCTGCGGCACCTGACGCGCCTGGGGCGCGCTCAGGCCTGCGGCCAGGTGTAGATCTCGTGGACGCTGCCGTCGGTCCGGAACCAGTGCACCCGGGTGGCCGGGTTGAAGCCATGATCCCGATACGAGGTGGCGATCACCGACACGAGCGAGGCCGCCATCGAACGGTCGTGGATGTCGTAGGCCAGGAGCTGCGGTGAGCCCCCGTCGGTTCGGGCAAGATCGCGGACGAAGATCGAATACGACATGTCGCTGACTCGGCTCGATCTGAAACAACCTTTCCCTTCATATATCGCCAGGATCGCGGCCGTTCATTGCAGCCTCGTGTAAAGGTTAAGGGATATTCATCGGATTTCGACGATTTGATTGAACCTTCGCCAACCGGTATCCGCTTCAGGCCGCGGGCAGTCCGGGCGGCGCGGACAGGAGGGGTCGGGCCGATGGCGAAGCGGATCCTCGCGGGGCTCGTCGCGCTGCTCCTCGCCCTGTCCGGCGCGCGGGCGGGCGCCGTCGTGGTCGCCTCCAAGCTCGACACCGAGGGCGGGGTTCTCGGGAGCATCATCCTGCAGGCGCTGAACGCCCGGGGCATTCCGACAGTGGACAAGACCCAGCTCGGGGCCACGGCGATCCTGCGCCAGGCCCTGCTGGAGGGCCAGATCGACATCTACCCGGAATATACCGGCAACGCGGCGTTCTTCTTCGGCCGGCCGGACCTCCCGGTCTGGAAGGACGCGGCGGCGGCCTACGAGACCGCCCGGACCCTGGACCTGAAGGCCAACGACCTCGTCTGGCTGACGCCGGCCTCGGCCAACAACACCTGGGCGATCGCGGTGCGGGCGGAGATCGCCGAGGCCGCCGGCCTGCGGACCATGAGCGATTTCGGCCGCTACGTGGCCGGCGGCGGGGCGATCAAGCTCGCGGCCTCCACGGAATTCGTGAGCACTCCGGCCGCGCTCCCGGCCTTCGGCCGGACCTACGGCTTCGCGCTCCGACCGGACCAGCTCGTCATCCTGGCGGGCGGGGACACCGCCGGCACGATCGCCGCGGCGGCGCGGGGTACCTCGGGGACGAACGCCGCCATGGTGTTCGGGACCGACGGCAGCCTCGCCGCCGCCCGGCTCGTGGTGATGGATGACGACCGGGGCGTCCAGCCGGTCTACCAGCCCGCGCCGGTGGTCCGGGGGGCCGTCCTCAGGGCCCATCCGGAGATCGCCCCGGCGCTCGACCCGATCTTCCGCGCCCTCGACCTCGTCACCCTGCGGGACCTCAACGGCCGCGTGCAGCTCGGCGGCGAGCCGGCCGCGTCGGTGGCGGCGGATTTCCTCAGGCGGAGCGGCTTCGTGCCCTGAAGCCGCGGGGTCGAGGGGGCGGACCGGCGCTCAGCCCCCGCCGTCGCGGAGCCTGCGCAGCCCGGCGAGGGGGCCGGCGTCGTCGCCCGCCACCACTGGCTCGAAGGCGATGCCGGGCTTGCGCGGATACGGATCCAGCCCCAGCGCCAGGAACTCGGCGGTGAGCGCGCCGAAATCGATCCGGCCGCCGACGAGGGGGTCGGGGATGTCGGCATCCTCGGCATCGGTGCCGGCGAGCTGGTCGGTATCGGTGAAGACGACCTCGACCGGTTCGCTGACCGGCCCCTCGAACGGTTCGAGGCTGACGGTGCAGACCTGAGTCACCAGGGCCTCCACGGTCCCCGTCACCGTGAGGCGGCTGGTGGAGCCGGTGATCGCGAACCGCCCGACCAGATCGCGCAGGCCGGGGATGCCGAAATCGGCCGCGAGCGCGGCGCACTCGGCCGGGCTCGCCTCCACGGTGACGGCGCCGCGCCCCTGGGGCAGGCGCTCGACATTGACCCAGCGCACGAGCGGTCCGCTGTCCCGCACGCCGTCTTGGGCGATCTCCCGGCGGCTGTCCCGGCTCATGCGATGCCTCCCGTCGATCCTCCGGCCGGAACGGCCGCCGCGGTGATGCCGTCCGGCTCTGGAAACGGTGGCCCGGCCCCGAGCAGGCCGTCGAGGTCGGCGCCCGACAGTTCCGCGTCGGCCGCCTGCACGTAGGCGGCGAGGCCCGCCCCGTCGCCCGCCCCGCCGAGGACGTTGCGGACCAGCGCCGCGCGCAGGGCCTCGCCGTCGCCCGCGTCGAGGGCGGAATCGTAGCCCGCGGCCCGGCCGTAGAAGGCGGCCCCGAGCTTCTTCATCCGCTTCGCCACGCCCATGTCGCCGACGCCCAGCTCGCGCAGGGACGCGTCGAGCTGGGTGAAGACGGAATTCACGAGATCCTGCGCCACCTCGGCGGCCGGCTCCGGCAGCCGGTTCAGCCGCCGCAGGACCAGGATCGCGTGCAGGCACAGGGCCTCGAAGCGGCCCTCCACGGTGTCGGGCACGCCCAGGCGCGTATAGAGGCCCGGGCGGCGGGCCGCCATGCTCAGGGCCAGGTGCAGCCCCTCCACGGCGCGGCGCCGCGCATGCGCCCGCCTGAACAGCCGCGCGATCATCGGTGCCACGCCCCGTTGGGGTGCCCCGCCCCGATGGGGTGCCACGCCCCGGCGGCCTGTGGCCAAGCTTGCCTTGTCAAAGCCATAACCCCGCGGTACGGCAACCCACGCCCAGGGCGCAAGCGTCGTCGGAGTCCTGTGCCGGCGGTGTCGGTCGCGCCCCGTCCGTTCACACGTTCTCTGGGGGCCCGATGCGGCGCCGTCTCGTTCAGTCCTTCGCGCGCCTCGCCCTGGTCGGCCTTGCGGGAGCCGGGCTGTCCGGCTGCATCGGCGAGGAGCTGCGCCACGGCTACCAGGTCGATCAGGCGGCCCTCGCCACGATCAAGCCGGGCATGAGCCCCGAGCAGGTCCTGCAGATCCTGGGCACGCCCTCGACCGTGTCCACGGTGGGCAACAAGTCCTGGTACTACATCTCCCAGAACACCCGCCGGACGATCATGTTCATGGGCGAGCAGGTCGAGGACCAGAAGGTCACGGCCGTCTACTTCACCGCTGCCTTCAAGGTCGAGCGTGTGGCGCTCTACGGCCTCCAGGACGGTCGGGTGTTCGACTTCATCGAGCGCACCACGCCCACCAGCGGCGCCGATCGGGCCTTCCTCAGCCAGCTGTTCCGCGGCCTGACCCGCTACGAGCCGTTCGGCAGCGGCAACGGCGCCAGCGTCGTGCCGGGCGCCAACCGCGGTATGTGAACCGGAGTGCCCGCCAGCAGGCGGGCGATCTCCGCAGGTTCCGAGAACAGGTATTCGGGTCCCTGCGCCGCCAGCGCCTGCGGGTCCGTATAACCCCACGCCACCGCGCCGAACGGGCAGCCAAGGGCCCGGGCCGCCTCTAGATCGCGGATCTCGTCGCCGATGCACAGGGCCTGCGCCGGCGCCACGCCCCGGCGCGC
This sequence comes from Methylobacterium sp. J-026, assembly GCF_022829585.1. GTDB lineage: Bacteria > Pseudomonadota > Alphaproteobacteria > Rhizobiales > Beijerinckiaceae > Methylobacterium. The sequence continues at coordinate 10,141 of NZ_JAKSYC010000225.1, read as the reverse complement.
GAGGAGCCGCCGCAGCCGCCGCGCTTTGCCGAACAGTGCCGCCCCGCAGGCATAGGTGTCGATGAGGGCCGTATTGTCCGGCCCGAGCACCCGTCTGACCGTGTCGGCGCGGTTCGACGACAGGATCGCCATCGGCACGCCGGTCCGCGCGAGGCCGGCCAGCATCTCGGGCACGCCCGGAAACAGCGCGATCTGCGCCGCGTCGCGGGCCGCCAATGTGTGCATGTGGCGGGCGATGAACGGCAGCTTCCAGCGCGGGATGCCGAGATGGGCCACGATCGCGCGGGCCCCCTGGAGGCGTAAGCCCTCGACCTCGTGCGCCTCGACCTGTCGGAAGCGATAGCGCGCGGCGACACCGTTCATGACCGAGCAGAACCAGTCGAAGCTGTCGGCCAGCGTCCCGTCGAAGTCGAGCACGACGAGGCGCGGCCCGGCGCCGTCCATCCGACCGGCCATCTCAGGCCCGGAGGTTCTCGATCGGCACGCTGAGCCGCATCAGGAGGCCGCCGGGGGCCCAGTCGTGCTCCAGCACGCCGTCGAGCTGGCCGGCGACGCTGCGCTCGGCCAGGACCGTGCCGAATCCCTTCCGGGAGGGCGCGCCGGTGACCGGCGGCCCGCCCGCCTCCTGCCAAGTCAGCGTGTAGCGCCCCGCCTCCCGGCACCCGCTCAAGGAGACGCCGCCCGCCTTGGTGGAGAGGCCGCCATACTTCATGGCGTTGGTGGCCTGCTCGTGCATGATCAGCGCGAGGGCGGTGGCGGTGCGCTCGCCGATCTCGGCATCGTCGCCGGAAATCGCCACCCGCGCCTGTCCGCCCTCCTCGTAGGCGGCCATGATCAGACGCATCAGGCCGAGCACGGTCTGACCCGCCACCGCGGGGGCGCTGTCGGGGGAATGCGGCCGGACGTATTCGTGGGCCCGCGCCAGGGCGCCGAGCCGCTCGCGGAAGGCCTTGGCGAAGGGCTGGGCCGCGGGATCGCTCCGGGCGGTGAGCGCGGCGAGGCCGCCGACCACGGCGAAGATGTTCTTGATCCGGTGCGACAGCTCTCGGATCAGCAGGTCGCGGGCCTCCTCGGCGCGCTTGGCCTCCCGGAGGTCGCGGGTGACGGTGGCGTAGCCGACCTCGGTCCCGGTCGGGTCGCGCACCGGGAAGATGTTGTAGAGGACCGCCACCGGCTCCCCCGTGCCGAAATGCCGGAAGGCCAGTTCGCCCTCCCAGAACCCGTCCCGGCGCATCGCCGGCATCACGGTCTCATCCAGGATGCGGCGGCTGTCCTCGGTGAAGAAATCGGGGATCCGGTGCCGGCGGGCGACCGCGAGATCGGGCAGCCCGACGAGGGACAGGGCCGCCTCGTTGAGATGGGTGATCTCGCCGTCGAGCGTCGAGAGGCCGATGAAGTCCTTCGAGGTCTCGACGATGGCGGCGAGCTTGCGCGCCTCGGCCTCGGCCCGCTTCAGGTCGTCGATGTCGGTGCAGGTCCCGAACCAGCGCTCGATCTGCCCGGCCCCGTCGCGGATCGGCATGGCGCGGCCGAGCGTCCAGCGATACGCGCCGTCGCGATGGCGCAGGCGGTACTCGATCTCGTAGGGCTCGCCGGTGGCCAGCGAGTGGCGCCAGCGTTCCCAGGCCAGCGCCTGATCGTCGGGATGGAACATGTCGTTCCAGCCCTCGCCGTCGGTGGAGCCGTAGGGCACGCCGGTGAACTCGTACCAGCGGTCGTTGTAGTAATCGTGGAACCCGTCGGGCCGGGTGGTCCAGACCATCTGGGGCATCGCCGAGGTCATCACCCGGAAGCGGCGCTCGCTCGCGGCGACCTCCGCCTCGCGGCTCGCCACCTGGGTCAGGGTCCGGCGATGCTCCAGGAGGTTCGAGATCTGGCGCGCCAGGGCGGCGAGCGTGGCGGTCTGATCCGAATCGAGCCCCTCCGACCGCGGCACCCGATCGAGCACGCACAGGGCGCCGAGCGGGACGCCGCGCTCGCCCCGGATCACCGCGCCCGCGTAGAAGCGGAAACCCTCGGGTCCGGTCACCAGGGGGTTCTGGATGGTCCGGGGATCGGCGGTCAGGTCGGGGATGACGAGCAGCGCCCCGGCCTCGATCGTATGGGCGCAGACCGAGCAGTTGATCGGCAGCTCGCGCTTGCCGAGTCCGACCTCCGACTTGAACCATTGCCGCTCGGCATCCACCAGGCTGACGAGGGCGACCGGCGCGCGGCAGACATAGGCGGCGACCCGCACGAGATCGTCGTAGAGCGGCTCCGGCTCGGTATCGAGGATCGCGAGGTCATGCAGCTCCGCAAGCCGATCCGCGGTGCTCCAGGCGCCGACTGTCGGTTCGAGGGCCGCGATCGCGTGAGGTGCCGGCAGATCCATGTCCGGCTCCAAATAGGGGCCTCGGGCGCAGCTGCCTAGATGTGACCGCATAGGACCGCCGCGCCTTCAACCGGCGCGGTGATCGTCCCGGGCCCGGGGCGCCCGGAGCCGTCCCCGCTCCGATCGCGATTGGGAACGGCTCCGAGCCTTTGCTTTGGCGCGCGCCCTACGCGGCGCGGGCCTCGCCGAGGGTCGGATAATCGACGTAGCCCTCCGGGCCCTGGCTGTACCAGGTGGCGGCCTCGTCCTTGGCGAGGGGGGCGCCTGTGGCGATGCGCTCGACCAGGTCCGGGTTGGCGATGAAGGTCCGCCCGAACGCGATGGCGTCGGCGTCCCCGGCATCGAGCGCCTTCTGACCGCTGATCCCGTCGTAATCGGCGTTCAGGATCATCGGATTGCGGAACACGCGCCGCATCGCCGGGGCGATCGGCGGATGGTCGGCCTTGCCAAAGGTGCCGTCGGGACCCGGCTCGCGCATCTCCAGGAAGGCGATGTCGATATCGGCCAGCGCCTGGGCGGCGGCCACGAACAGGGGCTCGGGATTCGAATCGTTGCAGCCCTGGATCGCGCCGTTGGGCGACAGACGCACGCCGGTGCGCTCGGGGCCCGCAACCTTGGCGACCGCCTCGGTCACCTCGCGCAGCAGCCGCACGCGGTTCGCGATGGACCCGCCGTACTGGTCGGTGCGGTGGTTGGTGCCGTCGCGCAGGAACTCGTCGATCAGGTAGCCGTTCGCGGCGTGGATCTGCACCCCGTCGAAGCCGGCCGCCAGGGCGTTGGCGGTGGCGCGCTCGTAATCGGCCAGCAGCCGCGGGATCTCGGCGACCTCCAGCGGACGCGCCTCGGCATAGGGCTTCTTGCCAGAATAGGTGTGGGCCTGGTCCGGGGCCGTGGTGGCCGAGGCCGAGACCGGCTTCTCGCCGCCGAGGAAGTCCGGATGGACCAGCTGGCCCATATGCCAGATCTGGCAGACGATCTTGCCGCCCCGGTCATGCACCGCCTTCACGATCGGCCGCCAGGCATCGACCTGGGCGTCGGACCAGATCCCCGGCGCGTAGGGCCAGCCGAGGCCCTCTTGGGAGATGCCGGTGGCCTCGGTGAGGATCAGGCCGGCGCCGGCGCGCTGGGCGTAATACTCGGCCATGATCGGGGTCGGCACGTGCTCACGCGTGCCGCGGCCGCGGGTGAGCGGGGCCATGAAGATCCGGTTCTTCGCCTCGATGGCGCCGACGCGGATCGGGTCGAGCAGGGACGGCATGGGATACCTCGTTCTGGTGCGGCGCGGGCCGCATCCGGTTCGTTCCGGCGCCGAGGTGGCGTCGCGGCGCGGTGATGCCAAGGTGCACTGCAGCATCGCGGGTCGGTCCGTGCGCGAGCGCACGTCTCGGCAGAGCGGGATCGGCCCGGCTTTTTCGATCTGCGGTGTGCCGCGTCGCCCCGTAGCGGCCGCAGTGCGGCGGGGTCCAGGCACGAACACCCGGCTGCTTCTGGACGCCCGGATCCGGATGGGCCGGGCGGGCGGTGGAAGCCTGTCCGTTAAATCCTCACCCCGCCCTGGTCGCCGCCTCCGGCATCGGGAAGGTCGCGTAGGCGGGCCGTTCCAGCCTCACGGGATGCTCGCCCGCCCGCGGCGTCTCGCCGGCGTCACGCGCATCGCCCAGCCGGTCGATCCGGACCAGGGCGAGGCCGCGCGGGCCGGCGACGCTGCCGGTGGTGCCCAGGACCTTGCCGCCCGCCGTGATCTCGGTGCCCGGTGCGGGAACGCCGTCCGGGTAGGCGGCCGCCAGGATGCGAGTCCGGGCGGTGCCCCGGTGCTGCATCCGCGAGACGACCTCCTGGCCGACATAGCAGCCCTTCCGGAAGTCGACGCCGCCGAGCTGGTCCATCAGCGCCTCGTGCGGGAACGCGTCGCCGAAGGCGTAGTCGCGCCCGCCCTCGGGGATGCCCAGCGCGATCCGGTGCGCGTGGTAATCGGCCTCCGCGGCATCGGCCGAGAAGGCGCCCGCGGCGGCGTAGAGCCGCGCGCCGAGATCGGGGTGGCGGGAATCCGCGACGGGCTCGGCCGCCGCCGGAGCGGCGCCGTCCCAGGCGACCGCGACCGCCACGGTGGGGTCGGCGGCGATCACCGCCTGGGCCCGCAGGCGGTAGAGCGTCAGGCGCTTGGCCAGATCCGCGGCCCGGTCCACCGGCAGGTCGAACCGGAATCCGTCCGGGATCCGCGAGACGAGGAAATCGAACAGGATCTTGCCCTGCGGCGCCAGCAGGGCCCCGAGCCGCGCTTCTGCGGGCTGGAGCGTCTCGACGTTGCAGGTCAGCACGCCCTGGAGCAGCGCGGCGGCGTCCGGGCCGGTGACGGTGACGAGGGCGCGGTCCGGCAGCAGGGCGACGGGCATGGCAGGCGGTTCCTTACGCGACGGGGGCGGTCCGGCGTGCCGGCCCGCGGAGCCGGGAGGTAAGCGCTGCCCGCCCGCGCCTCAACCGCCCGCGCTCCGGGTCTTCAATGCTGGAGGGTCGTGGTGAAGGCACCCCCGCGGATGCGCTCGGGGAAGCCCTCCGCGTAGCGAGCCGTGGCCTCCTCGCCGTAGGTCATCACCAGTTCCTGGAAAGCGGCGAACAGGGCGGCCTGCGCCATGCAATCCCCGTCGAGCCCGTCGAGACAGCCTTCCGCGAACGCTTCCGAGACGTAACTCAGCGCGACGCGCTTCTCCTCGACATCGACCTCGACGGGGGCGGTGTGAGAGATGTGCTGCATGACCCGATACTTCCATTGCGCCGGGCCCAGGACCCGGCGGACACAACGGATGATAAGCAGGTCCCGGCGGCTCGGCCAGCCGGGAATTTCGGATCGGTTAACGCGAGGGCTCAAATCTGATGCTTCGCCGGCATCGGCGCCGGGTGTGTCGCCCCTGCATCACCCCCCGAAACGCCCGGCCAGGGCATGCGACAGCCGGTCGCCCTCGGCCACGTAGCGGGCGGCCGCCTCGTGCGCGGCCGGGGTGCAGACCCGGTAGGTCAGCGCGTAGCCGCGATAGCCGCGGTTGTAGGCGCCGGCCAGCCGGTCGCGGCGGGCGGGCGTCACGCCCTCGGATTCGATCAGCGCCTTCATCCGGGCCGGCCAGTCGGCGGCGTCGGGCGCCGCGCAGAGGCCGCGCAGGAAGGCCAGGGCGCCGATGACCTCGGACATACGCATCAGGTCGCGGTCATACGGGGCAGGGACGTCGGCGGGGGCGTTCGCCTCCTTGGAGGCCTCCTTCGGAGCCTCCTTGACGGGGGCGCGCCCTGAGCGCTGCTGCGCCTGTGCCGGCCCGGCGAGGAGCGCGAGCAGGCACAGGATCGTGGCCGCCGGTCGCCTCACGCCGTCGCCCCCCCGTCCCGGCGCCGCGCCGCGACCCGCGCGAAGGCCTCGCGCAGGGTGTCGATCAGTCCCGGCGTGGTCGAGAGGGCGGCGACCTCGGCGAGGCTCGCCCAGCGGGTGCCCAGGGCCTCGGGTCCGGCCACGGGCTCGCCGCCGCACCACAGGGCGGCGTGCGGGTGAACGACGTAGTGGTGCCGGGCGCGGCCGGCCTCGTCCCGGACGATGATCTCGGTGGGCGCGAGCACGCCGACCATTTCGGCCGTCAGCCCGACCTCCTCGGCCAATTCGCGCAGGGCCGCCGCCGCCAGGGATTCGCCGGCCTCCACGAGGCCGCCCGGCAGGGTCCAGACGCCCCGCATCGGCTCGTTGGCCCGCGCCGCCAGCAGGACGCGATCCTCCCGGATCACCGCGATCGACGCGCCCACGAAGGGCCGCGCCGGGAACAGCCGGCTCTCGGCCTCGGCGCTCACGGCATCCCCCCGTCCGGGGCGACCACGGCCACCCGGCCGTCGGCGAGCCCGACCACCAGCCGCGCCGCCGCCCCCTCGCCGAGGACCACGATGCCGGTCGCGGCCGGGGCGGGCAGGGGCACGCGCAGCCGCGCATGCAGGCCGCCCCTGGCGGTCACGAGGGCGATCTCGGAGCGGCCCGCCACCGGCAGGACGAGTTCGGGGACGCCGCCGGCTGGAACCGTGACGGCGAGATCCGCATCGCCCGCGCCGGCCGCGTAGCCCGTTTCCTCTCCGGCGGGCTCGATCCGGTCGGGGTGCAGCGTCCAGAGCTGGAGCGTGCCCCGGGCGCTGACCGTGGCGGCCTGGAGATCGCCGGACCCGGCGAAATCGGCGATGCCGGCGATCTTCAGGGGCGGCCCGGGCTGCGGCGGCGTGCGCGCCGTGACGGTCCAGGTTCCGCCCGCGTCCGGTCGGCCGATCAGCGCGAGGCCGCCCGACTCCGTCCCCGACAGAGTCGTGGCCAGCAGGGCCGGCCGGTCGGCGAGGCGCAGCAGGCGCGGCCGCAGGGGCGCGAACAGGGCCGCGCCCCCCGCCGGCACCGTGACGGTGGCCACCGGGACGGGCTTCGGATCCGTGCTGACCGCCATCGGCTGGCGCTCGCGGATCGTCAGGACGGCGGCGGCCTCGCCGCCATCCGGGGCGCGGGTCCGCCCGGTGAGATAGGCGCTCAAGGGCCCCGAGAGCGCCCGGCGCGTGCCCGGGAGGGCGCCCCGCGGCGTCTCGGCGGCGCTCAGCCCCTCGACCGCCTCGCGGCCGATCGGCCTCACCGTGACGGTGCCGTCCGCCAGGGCGAGCACGGCGCCGCCCGCGTCGCCCCAGACCACGGCGATCGGCGCGCTCTCCTCGTCGCCGGCCGGCCGGCCGACCTTGGCGCCGGCGATCGGCAGCAGCCCGGAGGTCGCCACCGATACGGCGGCCTCGCTCCGGGAGCCGCGCAGGGCGCGCACCGCGAAGGGCAGGTCGAGGATCCGGATCCCGGATTCCGCCCGCGCGGCGACGGGCGCCGCGCACAGGAGCAGGCCCAGGACCAGCGCCCGGCCCCGCCGTCCCGGCGGGGAACCGTCGCCCGCGGCGGCCACGCCCGAGGGGGCACGCGATCCGGTCAAACGTGCTGGCCGCCGTTGATGTGGAGTTCCGCCCCGTTCACGTAGGACGAGGCCTCGGTGCACAGGAAGTAGATCGCCTTGGCGACCTCGTCCGGGGTGCCGAGCCGGCGCTGCGGGATCTGCTCCACGAGCTTCTCGGTGCCCGGCGACAGGATCGAGGTGTCGATCTCGCCCGGGGAGATCGCGTTCACCCGCACCCCGAGCGGCCCGAAATCGGCTGCCATTTCCCGGGTCAGGCCGGCGAGCGCGGCCTTGGAGGTGCCGTAGGCCGCCCCCGCGAAGGGATGGACCCGGGATCCCGCGATCGAGGTCACGTTCACGATCGACCCCCGCGCCCGGGCGAGTTCGTCGCGCAGGCCACGGGCCAGCAGGATCGTGGCGAAGACGTTGACCTGGAACACCCGCTGCCACCCATCGAACTCGGTGGCCAGCGCGCCCAGGCGCTCGCCGTTGGGGCCCTTGGGCGAGATGCCGGCATTGTTGACGAGCGCGTGCAGCACGCCGCCCTCGGCGTCGAGCCGCCCGCGGACCTCCTCGACGGCGCGGACCGTGTCCTGCGCGTCCGCGAGGTCGACCTGGAGATGGTCCTCGGGACCCATCTCCCACGGGCAGTTCTCCGGGAAGGGGTGGCGCGAGCAGGTGATCACCCGCCAGCCCGCGGCCGAGAATCGCTTGACGGTGGCGTGGCCGATGCCCCGGCTCGCCCCGGTGAGCAGCATGATGCGCCGGCGTTCGTTGACGGGGAGGGCCAAAGCCGTAAGCCTCGCTGGCGTTAAGGATCGCGGCCCGCTCGGACGCGGGGCGTGCCGGTGAGGCTCAACGGTCTAGGCGCAGTGGGGCCGGAAATCCAGAGCGTGCCGGGCTCGGGGCGGGGAGGGATGGCGCGCAGACCAGCGCGGAGCGCATGCCTGCGCTCATGCCCGGCCGCTGCCCGGCCCCGGACACCGGCGCCGGGTCGGCGCGGATCGCCGCCCCGTCCGGCCCTCAGCTGATCTGGATCGGCGCGTGCTTGCCGTCATGGGCCGCGCCCGACTCCAGGCTCGTCGTCTCCGCCGCATGCTGCTGGTCCCGCTGCGGCGGCGCGTAATCCGCGAGCGGGCGCCACGGCGCCGCCGGCACGCCCTGGCGGAACCCGCCCGGCTTCAGGAACAGCCATACGGCGACGGCCATCCAGGGGACGACGAAGAAAACGAACGCGGCGATTCCCACGGCGTGCCTCCCGGCGGGGTGATGACGGGGATCAACGCCGCGGCCGCGGATGGGATCCCGCCCGGGGCGGTCGTCGGCCCTCAGAACCGGGCGACCAGGCCGACGCCGCCGATCATCAGGACGCCGCCGAGGATGCGCCACAGGCTGGCCGGGTGGACCTTGAAGCCCACGAGGCCGAAATGGTCGAGCAGGATCGAGGTGATCACGCCCCCCGTGACGATCAGGCCGAGGAAGGCGGCGGCCCCGATCGTCTTGGACAGGTAGAGCTGCGCCGCCGTCAGCCCCGCGCTCATCAAGCCGCCGAGCCATGCCCACCAGGGGACCTGCGCCAAGCGGTCCGCCCCCGGCAAGCCGACCTGCCCCGTCACGAGCATGATCGCCACGATCGTGGCGATGCTGACGAGGAGGCTGACCACGCCCGCGAGGAGGGGCCGGGCGAGGGATTTGGCGAGGCCCGCGTTCTGGCCGGGCTCGATCGCGGTGGCGATGCCCGCCAGCAGGGCGAAACCGTAGAGGAGGAACATGCTCGGATCCTGACTGGGCGGGGCGTGGGATCGTCGGCGGGGCCGGTCAGGACACTGCCACCAGGGCGACGCCCGCAACCATCAGGACGCCGCCGAGGAGGCGCCAGCGGCCGGCGGGACGGCGCTCGAAGCCGACGAGACCGTAATGATCGAGGGCGATCGAGCCGATCACGCCCGCCGTGATGACGCAGCCCAGGAACGGCGCGGCCCCGACCTGCTCCGAGACGTAGAGCTGCGCCAGGACGACCGCGGCCCCGAGGATGCCGCCCGGCCAGGCCCACCAGGGGACGTCGGTGGCGCGCTCGGCGGTCGGCTGGCCGTACCAGCGCAGGATCGCCATGGCGCCGAGGAAGCAGGCCACCGCCAGCGCGAAGCAGAACAGGCCCGCCAGCATCGGCTGCCCGGTCGACTTCGCCAGCGTGGCGTTCTGGCCGGGCTCGATGGCGTTCGCGATGCCGGCCAGCAGGGCCAGGCCGTAGAGATACCACATGGGCGGTCTGTGCTGTCCCGGCGTGGACCCGCCCCTGCGCCGCTGGGCGCGGCCTGGGCAGCCGATGGTCCAACCCGCCGCCGCTCCGGATGACCGCATCGCGATGGCGGGACGACCCGGGACAGATCGCCCCAGGGGCGGCACCGCTCAGGGTTTCGCGCCCCCCGCGACCGGGTCGCGGTCGTCCCGGGTGGGCTTGCCGCGACCCTGCGTCTGGTCTCGGCTCTGGAGCGTGCTCCGGAAGCCGGACGGGCCTTTGCTGCGGCGCTCAGACCGCGCTGCCGGCGTGGCGCGGAAGGGACCGCGGCGCGCGTCCCCGCGCCACCCCCGCCCCTGGCCCCTCCCGGCCAGGGTAACGGTGTTCACGGATCGCGTTCTTGACGGTGCGCCCCCTCGACAGGAAGCTCGGTCCAGAACGGGCACGCGCCCTCCCTCTGCCCTTTGCGGGGGAGGGTGGCCGCCGAAGGGGAGCGGGAGAGGGGAGCGACAGTGCAGGATAGGACTGTGCCCGTCATGCCGGTCGCGCCGTTTTCGGAGCCTGAGTTCCCCTCTTGCGGGACTTCGTCCCGGCCCG
>NZ_JAKSYC010000215.1 GCF_022829585.1 Methylobacterium sp. J-026 | reverse complement strand
CACAACCTCCTCATGATAGGCACGATCCGTGTATATTGGCGGACGATTAACCGAGTGAATTCAAGCTCAGCTACGATCGTGACCTACCTTCGGTCGCCAACATGTCCAATAAGAACCGGAAGCTGCTTCCGTTGATGATGGCCGGCTCCGAGGACTCCCTGGCCTCGGCTCGCGGCACCATCGCCCGCCCGCCGCATGCCGATGACATCGTCTCGCCCAAGAGCCACCGTGTCGCCCTGGTGGAGGTCGACCTTCCCGTCGGTGCGACCAGCACGGTGGTCAACGACGACGATAACTTCGTCCACCAGGCCTACGTCGAAGCCGAGACGTTCGCCTTCGACAGCGGTGATATCGAGCCCGGCGCCAAAGCCGTGATCACCTTCCCGACGGAGGGTGATTTCACCGTCTTGTGCGGCGTTCACCCGAAGATGAAGCTCGCCGTCCACGTTCGGTAGGAGCGTCCTCTGATCGCCGCCGACCGGTCGCGTCTCAGATAACCGGCAGTCGACCGAAGCCTCCGTACAGGGCCTCGTGGCCGACGTAGTACAGTGCCAGGAAGGTCGCGAGCGCGCCGCCAAAGTATGCCGGCGCCCAAGCGGCGTCGCGCACCCGCACTGCGGTTCGCATATCATCAGCCGCGATCCCGAGCAGCACCACGATGATGCCCGAGTGGCCGATCGCGTCGACCTTGCCGAACTCGAACACCGCCGAGACGAAGATTGCCGCCAGGATGATCGCCGACATCCGACGCACCAGGGGCGTCCAGATCAGCGCGAAGGCCAGGGTGAACTCGATGACGCCGGCGGCCTGCATGAACAGCTCGGGGGTCGCGCCCATGGTCATCTGCGGCTTGGCGGCCAGCAGCGGATCGGTCC
>NZ_JAKSYC010000212.1 GCF_022829585.1 Methylobacterium sp. J-026 | reverse complement strand
GGACCCCGCCCGCATGGGCGGTGCCGGGCACTACGCTCAAACGAGTGGACAGAGATGTAAGGTACGAAACCGGGAGCCGAGGATGACGCGTCATCTGCCCTTTACGAGGGGCGAGACAATCGAGTTTCAGATCGGGTGCCGTGAATGGAGGTACCCCAACGGGATGACAATCGGCGAGGCAGGCTCGCCCCCGCCGCCCGATCCGATAACAGGCTGGCCGGGCGAGCCGTGATGATATGGCCGCCCGGCCGATGTGAAGGGTGATCCTCAGGCGGCGAGCGCGGGCGCCGGGGGCCAGGCATCCCGTAGGGTTTTCGCCTGTCGGACTACGAATTCCGCCTCGTCCACGGGGGAGGCGATGAGCTTCGCCAGATCGAACCCGAAGGCCCCAGCGCATTCGGGGTATCGCCGCTCGAACGAGAGGATGCCGGCGACGATGCTCTTCACGTAGGCGGTCGCGAGATCCGGCCGCTCGTCGAGGAGGGTGTTAAATTCGGCCATCAGCGCCATGGATTCCGCGTCCGGCTCCGGCCGACGAGCGGTCCCACGCTCGTGCTGGGTGCGGCGAATGCGGGCCGCGATTAGCGTAGCCAGCCGGTCGTCGGCATCGTGCAGCAGGTCGCTGACGGACAGCGCGAAGGCGGCGATAGTAGGCGGCACTGCGTCGTCGTCGAGCGCGGCTAGCGATTGCGCATGCACGGCCAGCAGATCGACGGCCTCGCGCATCTCCGCCTCGCGACGCGCATGGGTCTCCTGCTGACGGATCGCAGCCATGGCTGCCGCGATGGCAGCCACGATGATCATCAGGACGAAGAGCAGGGTGGTGCTGACATTCTCAGGCATCGGCGTCGTCCCCGGCGGGCGCGATCATGCGCTCGCCTTCCTTCGTGGCCCCCTTCACTCGCTTGCGCAGCCGGCGACGCCCGGCGGCGGTCTCTCGCTTTTCCAGAGCGTCGTATTCGGCCTCATCGGCTCGACGCTTCCAGATGTGCTTTCGCTCCGACCATGCAAAGAAGGCACCGAGTCCCAAGATGTCAACGAGCAGCGTTTCGGTGCGCGGCGCGCCGAACGCCAATGCCGCGAGGCTGACGACCGATATCAGGGCGATGACAATCGGCCCGTCACCGGCCGGCGCGAGAGCCTTGATCCCGTCACGCAGAGCGTCCCAGAGGCCAGCGAACGGGTTCATGGAGACTGCCATGAGGCCGTGAGCAGGGTCGCCACCGCGGCTGCGACCAGGCAATCCCCTACGGCATACTCGACGCCTGCAGCCTCAAGTGCGCGCCGAGAGCCGACGAAGACGATAGCAATACGCATTGCGGACAGACGGCGGGCGATCACTCTTCGCGTCCCTGAAAACGGATCCTGGCACCCATCACACCAGTCCCGCCAGCCCGCAGACGGCCAGGGCCGTGACGATCACGGTAAAACCCGCCAGCGAGACGGTGCCGCCGATCCGGGCCCAGCGCCGGCTCACGGCTGGCGCATCCGCACGCCGGCCCCGCCGCCGTTCTGCGGGATGAACTCGACGCCTGCCGCTTCAAGGGCGGCCCGCATCTTATCGACGCTGCTGACACGCGCGTCCTGACCGGCCTCAAACCGGTTGATGGTGTTGGCTCCCACGCTGGCCTCGCGCGCGAGATCCTGCGTGGTCCACCCAAGTGCGGCGCGGGCCATTCGGCATTGAAACGGCTTCATATGGTGATTTTATCACCGAATGTGGTTGACATCAAACCGGTGACGGCGTTACCACTAGTGGTGAGATTTACACCACTTTGTGCCCGCCATGCCCCACCGCACCGTCTCCTGGACCCGCCTTTCCCGCTCGCTGCACGACAGCAAGCCGGTAATCCCCGCCGGCCTGCTCTCGGCCCGCGCCCTGATCCAGTTCGGCGCCCGCACCCGCCCCCTCGCCACTGCCGGCCAGTACGACCGCACCGCGATCATGGCCGCCGCCTGCAAGGCTGGCCGAGAGCCGGAAACTCCGGCAGCGGTAGGCTGGGCCGGCGCCGGCTAAGTTTCTCTTAGGGGTACTCGGCTGATGCGTACCTTCACATGAGGGCCGCACCTCCCCCAGGGACCACCGAGGGCCAGTCAAAGTACCACCGATGTGCCACAAGCTCAGGGGTATCACACCTCACGCACTGAAGGTGCGAGCGATACTGAACCCACCGCTTCAGTGTGGTGCTTCGGTTCCGAGATCGGAGGGGTAAGGGACCTTGGCCAGGGCTGCCCCGTTCTCATCTAGGATCGCCACGTGCCAGCGGAACGGGTCAGGGGTACCTGAGGCGCGCTCTCTGAGGACACGCTTCCAGACTTCCAGGGCCTCGATCTTTGCCGCCTCAAGGTCGGGTAGGTCGATCCCATTATGATCACGTGTCACGTCCTCCCCTTCCTGCAGAACGTCGAAAAAGTAGCGTGGCATCCACCCTCCCGTGATGCTGGACCTATCTGTTTGCGCAGCGATGGTATGTGTATTCAAAATTGTTTAACCCGGGCTTCTCTACGCACGACGTCAGCCCGAATTGGGCGCACAGGGCAAAGCACAAGCCCCGATCTTTCAGAGTACGGCCACAGGTGCTCTGCGTGACCGTGTCAGCCGCTGATAGGGAGTAACGGGGGAGTACCGGGGTCAGGGGTCAGCCGCTGATCGAGAACGGCGTTACCTCAGCCCTTGCCGATGCTGTGGAAGACCCGTTCTGATCCCGCCTGTGGGCGTTTAGTGCAACACAGGACAACGGTCCCTTAAATCTTGGCATGCCAACGATCGACGAAAGGCGAATACCGGCGAGATACGTGATGCCCCCGCTTCCCCGGCTAGTTCATCTGCTCCGCTCCGCCCGGGCGTGGATGGCCTTGGGCGTCTTAGCACCTATCGGAATGCTCGCTGCATCTGGATTGATGCTGTTCGATTTACGCCAGGACGCGCGAGATAAGGCCGAGCAGACTTCCAAGAACCTCCTGCAGGTCCTGGAGCACGACATCGCCCGAAACATCGAGTTGTACGACCTCTCGCTGCGCGCTGTCGTCGACAACCTCAAAGCTCCTGGCGTCGATCGGATCAGCCCGGAACTGCGCCAGCTCGTCTTGTTCGATCGCGCTGCCACCGCTCAGGACATGGGCGTCATGCTCGTTTTAGATGAGAATGGCAGCAGCATCATCGATGCGGGTGCAGTGCCATCTCGCAATGTCAACAACGCTGACCGTGCCTACTTCCAGGCGCATAAGGCTCAGGCCAATCTCGGCCTCGTCATCAGCGAGCCGCTGGTTTCCCACCTGACAGGCGCCCGGATGCTCGTGCTCAGTCGCCGCATCGACAAGCCGGACGGCTCATTCGGCGGTATCGTGTTAGGGACCCTCAACCTGTCCTATTTCACGCGGCTGTTCAGTCAGCTTGATCTCGGCCGGGATGGTGCCATCAACCTGTACCTGCGCGACGGCACGCGCGTCATGCGTCACCCCTACTCGGAAGCCGATATCGGCGTGAACATCGCAGGTGCCCCGACCTTCGAGGGCTTCCTGCGTGAGCACAACGGCAGCTTCGTCGAGACCTCCACCCGGGACGGTATAGAACGGCACTACACCTTCACACGTATCGGCGACCTGCCGCTGATCCTGAACGTCGCCCTGTCGACGGACGAGATCGAGGCTGACTGGCGCGTGAAGGCGCTCACGATCGGCGTCATCGTGCTGATGCTATGTGGCCTCACCATCGCGCTGTCGCTCCTGTTCGGGCGGGAGCTGCGTCGCCGCGAGGTGATACAAGCCGAACTCGCCAAGTTATCGCTTACGGATGCCCTGACGGGACTGCCGAACCGTCGCGCCTTCGATGACGCGTTCGCCCGGGCATCAGGTGGCGCGAGGCACTCGGGTAAACCTCTGTCCCTGCTCATCGTCGATGCTGACCACTTCAAGCGCTTCAACGACCGCTATGGCCATCAGGTCGGAGATCAGGTGCTCCAGGGCTTGGCACGATGCCTCTCCGACAGCGTGCATCGTCCTCATGATCTCGTCTGCCGCGTCGGCGGTGAGGAGTTCGCCGTCCTCTTGCCAGACACAGATCTGGTGGGCGCCTTCCGTATTGCGGAGAAAGTCCATGCCGAAGTGTCCGCGCTGGCGGTCGGCTCAGCGGGCATCGGTGCCGGTGCAGTAACAGTGAGCATCGGGCTCGCAGCCTCTGTACCGGCAGCCACGGAGGTCACCGCGCTCGCGGACCTCTACCGCTTAGCAGACGAGGCTCTGTATGAAGCCAAAGCTGGGGGGCGGAACCAGACCCACTGTGCGAAGCCGCATGATCCGGCCATCACGCCGCTAAAGCATGCGCTTCGACTGATGCGCTGAGCGTACCAGTCCGCTTCGGCGCCATACGGCTACGCTTCCTTCAGACCCAGTGGCACAGTCACGCCACCATGCCGATCCGGCCCGAGCACCGCTCTTTCTATCCGATCGACTGGCGCGAGCTATCGATGGCGATCCGCTTCGGCCGGGCGCAGGGCCGCTGCGAGAGCTGCGGGCGGCCGCACGGTCGGATGGTCTACCACCTCGGCGATGGGCGCTGGTGGGACGCGGACGCTAGCCGCTGGCGCGACGGTTGGGGCAGGCGGATCCGGATAGCTGCGGAGGCTGACATCCTTGGACGCGCTCGCCGGACTTGGGTAGTGTTGGCTGCAGCCCATCGCGACCACGACACCGCGAACAACGCCGACGCCAACCTCGCGGCCTTCTGCCAGCGCTGCCACATGATCCACGATCGGCCGGAGCATCAGCGGAGACGCTGGCGCACGCTGTTCCGGCGGAAGGCGCTCGGAGACCTGTTCGGGGGCCCCTACGCCTGAAGAGCTGTCTTCAAGATGCAGAGCAAGCTATGTCCCGGGGACTTATAAGAAAGAAATCACTCTATCGCGTGAACCATGCGCAAAATCCTG
>NZ_JAKSYC010000196.1 GCF_022829585.1 Methylobacterium sp. J-026 | reverse complement strand
GAAAACACCCAGTCCCAAGAAAACACCCAGTCCCAAGAAAACACCTAGTCCCAAGAAAACACCCAGTCCCAAGAAAACACCCAGTCCCACGAAAGCGCAAAGTCCCAAGAAACCGCCTGGCCCGAAGCAGCTCCGCGCCCGGATCGAGGCGGCCTATCTCGCGCTGACCGGCGGCGAGCGGGCCCGGCCCGTGCGCCTGAGCGCGCTGCGCGCCGAGCTCGCCGACCTCGACCGCGCGACGGTCGATGCAGGTCTCCTGGCGATCTCAAGCGGCGACAGGACCGCACGGCTGAGCCAGTTCAGCGATCCCCGGTCGCTCGATGACGCCGAGCGCGACGCGGCGTTCAGCCCCGCGGGCGAGCCCTTCCACATCCTCCGGATCCAATCATGACCGATGCCCTCGACGCCCTGCGCCGGGTCGATTTCGACTGGGTCCGCACCCTCGACAGCATCTGGGTCGATACCCCACCCACCGGCAGCCCGAACGAGCGGCTCGTCCCGGACCTCATCGCCGGCCTCCAGGCCAAGGCTCGCAAGCCCGCCGACCGGGCGCTGGGCCGCGTCTTCGTGGGCCCGGCCGGGATCGGCAAGACGCACCTGATCGGGCAGATCCGGCAGGAGGCGTGGCGCACGGGGGCGTGGTTCGTACCCCTCGACGTCCTCGGCCTGACGGATTTCTGGCGCAGCGCCGCCCTGAGCTTCGTCACCGCCCTGCTGCAGACGATGCCGGACGGGCGGCGCCAATCGGATGCGGTGCTGGCGGGGGTGGCGCGCCGCTTCGGCGTCGAGACGCAGGTCGAGGCCGCGTTCAACACCCCGAACATCGATGCCCGCCGGATCGTCGACGTCCTGGTCACGGCGCTGATGCGGGTCGATGCCGGCCGAGCGCTCAAGCACCTCGACGTGTTCCGGGCGCTGTGCCTGCTGCGCTCGCAGGATTTCGGCGTGGTCGGCCTCGCCCATGCCTGGCTGCAGGGCTACGACGCGGATCCTACGGAGCGGGCCGCCCTGGGTTTCAAGACGCCGCCGCCGGCCCCGGTCGAGCTCGTGCGCGGCATGTGCTGGATCATGGCGCTCAGCGGGCCGACGATCGTCGCGGTCGACCAGATCGACGGGATCATCGAGAGCAGCCGGCTCGCCGCCCAGGATGGGCTCGACGCGGAGGCCGGCCTCGCCGAGGTGCTGGCCGCGGGCCTGCTCGAGGTCAATGTCGTCTGCGACCGCAGCATGACGGTGGTGACCTGCCTGGAGGAATCCTGGGAGCGCCTCAGCGCACGCAGCCTCACGCCGATGCCGGACCGTTTCGCGGAGCCGATGGGTCTGCTGGGCATGAACGAGCGGGCCGCCGCCGCCGCGCTGGTAGCCGGCCGGCTGGCCCCGGCCTACGCGGAGGCCGGGTTCAAGGCCAAGTCCCCGACTTGGCCGTTCGGCGAGCCCGCCATCGCGGCGGCGGCGGCGGCCAACATGATGCCCCGGACCCTGCTGATGCGCTGCGACGCCTTCCGCCGCCGCTGCCTCGCGGAGGGGGCGGTCACCGAGTGCGACGACCTCGTCGTGACAGCGGGCACCAAGGTGGACGACAAGCCCCCCACCGAATTCGACCTCGCCGCCGCCCGCGACGCGGCCGACATCGCCGGCATCCGCGGCGACGAGGACGCTTGGCTCGGCCAGCTGCTGCGCGACGTCTTCGATCTCTACGCCCTGGAGGACGAGCCCGACGACACCCTCGACGTCGCCAGCAAGGGCGAGCCCGACCAGAGGATCCCGCCGCTCCACGGACGGCTGATCTTCATCCACCACGATGAGAACGACCGCGAGCGGCACGTCTGCTACCGGGCGCTCCAGCACCAGAACGCCATCGCGTTCCAGGCGCGCCTGCGGGCGGCGCTAACGGCCTCCGGCATCTCGGCCCGGATCCCCGACCGGGACCTGCTGCTGGTCCGCCGCGGGCCGATGCCGGGCGGGGCCAAGACGAAGCAGCTCATCGAGGCGTTCACGGCGGCCGGGGGCCGGGCGATCGACCCCTCGGACGCGGATCTGCGGGTCTTCGTCGGCCTGCGCGACCTGCACGCCTGGGCCCAGGCGGAGGGCGTCTCCGACCGGTTCGAGCGCTGGATCCGCGCCGAGCAGCCGCTGGTGAAGACCGCCTTCTTCCAGGCGGCGGGCCTCGACCACGCGGGCGGCGGCGGGACGGGCGCGGCCGCGCCGGACGCACGATCGGATGCCGAAGGACCGGGGGACCGCCCCGCCGCCGCCAAGGCCGCTCCGGAGACCACCCCCAGAACCGCGCCGAAAGCCGGGTCCGGGCCGACCGCCGCGGACAAGCCCGGCTCGCCGCCGGCGCAGGTGGAGGTGGAGGTGGAGGAGCCGGCGCCCGCGACCGCCCCGGACGCGATCCCGGTCGGCCATCGGCTCACCCCCGAGGCGCCCGCCGTCAGCCTGCCGCTGCGCCTGCTGCCCCGCCACACGGCGATCATCGCGGGTTCGGGCTCCGGCAAGACCGTGCTCCTGCGCCGCCTCGTGGAGGAGGCCGCCCTGGCGGGGATCCCCGCCATCGTGATCGATCCCAACAACGACCTCTCGCGGCTCGGCGACCCCTGGCCGGAGCGGCCGAAGGGGTTTTCCCCGGAGGACGAGCGCAAGGCGGCCCTCTATGCCGGGCGGGTCGAGGTCGTGGTCTGGACGCCGGGGGTGCATGCCGGCAACCCGCTGTTCCTCTCCGTCCTGCCCGACTTCGCCGAGTTGGGCGCGGACCGGGACGAGCGCCAGCAGGCCATCGAGATGGCGGCCGAGACCCTCGGGCCGCTGGCCGGCGCCAAGACCAATCTCCTGCGCGGCGTGCTCGCGGGGGCGCTCAAGCACTTTTCGGAGCGCGGCGGCAAACTCGGCGATCTCATCGCCCTGCTGGCCGATTTGCCGGACGGGATCAGCGACATCGGCAACGCCGCCAAGCACGCGGCCGGCATGGCGGACCAGCTCCGCGCGGCGATCGCCACGAACCCGCTGCTCAAGGTCGAGGGCACGGTGCTCGATCCGCGCCACCTGTTCTTCGGCCCCGACCCGGCGCGCACCCGCATCTCGGTGATCAACCTGTCGGGGCTGGCCTCGGAGGCGGCCCGGGAGGATTTCGTGAACCGGCTCCAGATGACGCTGTTCGGCTGGATCAAGAAGAACCCGTCGCCCCGCGGCATGCTCTACGTGGTCGACGAGGCGCAGACCTTCCTGCCCGCCCAGCGGGCGTCGCCGAGCCTCGGCAGCGGCATCAAGCTCGTCGCGCAGGGCCGCAAGTACGGGCTCGGGATGATCGTGGCGACGCAGGTGCCCCGCGGCATCCACAACCAGGTCGTCTCCAACTGCACCACCCAGTTCTTCGGCCGGCAGAGCGCGCCGGCCACCATCGCGGCCGCCCAGGAGATCCTCGCGGCCAATGGCGGCACCGCCGCCGATATCGGCAAGCTCGGGGCCGGGGAGTTCTACTTCGCCACCGAGGGGTCGGGGCGTCCGGCCCGGCTGCGCACGCCGCTCTGCCTGTCCTACCACCCGGCCAACCCGCCGACGCCCGAGGAGGTGGTGCGTCAGGCCCGGCTTTCGGCCGGGGCGGCCCCCCGGACCCGGGACGCCTGACCGCCCCGGCGGCCGTTCTCGGGATGATGCTCCAGGGCACGCGCCGCCGCAGGGACAACCGGCCCGGCCATCACCACTCACCGGCCTCGGCCTGTCCAGATCTGGACAGGCCCGGGGTGCACGCCGCGAAGGTTCCGCACCGGTCCGGATAGAGGATCGTCGGCGCCGCGGCCTGTAATACGGATGTCATGGTTCTCCCTTGAAGCTGATCCCATCCCGCAGATCAGAATCCTGCGCCCGTCCGGAGGAAGCAGCCCATGACGTTCGAGTGGCTGAAAGTCTATCCCTCGGCCCCGCAGATCTCGTCATGACCGCCGCACTCGCTCTTCCAGGTCTCGGCTCAGGTATCGCGCGCGCTCATGCGCCGCGCGACGCGGTTGACGCCAGCGATCTCACACGCTTGTTCGCGGCCGTCCTGCGCCGGGGCGATGCGGAGACGATCACCGTCCGGGAGTTGCTCGGCGGATCGGAGACCAGCGCCTTCGGCATCCCCCTCGCCGCCCTGGCGGTGCCCGAGATCATACCGGTCCCGGTTCCGGGCGTGTCCCTCGTCATCGCCATCCCGACCGCGATGATCGGCGCGCAGATGGTCACGGCCCGGGACCGCGTCTGGCTGCCGCCCGCGTTGCTGGACAAGCGGATCCCGGCCAAGCCGCTCAAGCGGGCGGTGCGGGCGATGCTGCCGCTGCTGCGCCGGATCGACGGCGTCACGCGGCCCCGCGGCGCGGTCTTCCACGGCAAGGGCGGCCAGCGGGTCGTGGGCGTCGCCGTCATCATCCTGGCGCTGCTGATCGCGCTGCCGATCCCGGGGACGAACGCGCCCCTCGCCCTCACCATCTTCATCCTGGCGATCGGCCTGATCCGCCGGGACGGCCTGCTGATCGCGGCCGGCCTCCTGCTCACGGCCGCCTCCGCGGCCCTGATGGCCGGTGCCGCGCTCGCGCTCACCGAATGGCTCTTCGGAGCCCTGCTGGCCTGAGCCAACCCCGTTCGCTTCCTCGTCATCCCCGCAAGGACAACCGCGTCATGAGTTCTTCCACAGCCACCGCCCAGGATCCGTTCGCAATCCTCGGCGAGACGCTCGAGACCGCCGCCGGCGCCCTCGACGTGCCGACCGCCCATGCGCGGGAATCGGCCCATCGGGCCGCGGCCACGACCAAGCGGGTCGTCGGCTCGGGGGTGTACTCCCTCAGCTACGCGCTGGCTTACGGCAGCGTCTTCGCGGCGACCTACGTGCACGACCTGCTGCCGGACGGCAGCGCGGTCCGGCGCGGCCTCTCGGACGGCAGCCACGATGCCCTCTCGGCCCGCTCCCGCCGCATCCTGCTGAAGGAGGAGGCGGCCGCGTCGGTTCCGCCGACGGACCTGCACGGGTCGCCCGACCCGCACGCGGCCGAGTCCCACGGCGCCCCCCTCCGCAACGGCCATGTCGACGGCGACACCCGCACCCGGATCGACGCCCTGGCGGGCCAGTTCGACGGCGAGCGCTAGAATCCGCCGCCACGGTCCGGCACCATGTCCTCCATCGGCTCCGACGCCTTCGCCACCCCCCGATCGGCGCGATTCTCGGTCCGGATCCCGGGGCCGGACCGCTTCGTGGTGGGCGGCCCCGAATGGTTCGCCTCGCCCGACCGCACGGCCGATTTCCTGCGGGTGACGCTGGCCTCGCCCGCCGTCCGGTCGGTCACGATCGACCGCAAGCTCCGCGAGGCCGAGATCAGCCACGTGGCCGGCGCCCGGGACGCGGTGGTGGCGACCTATCGCACCCGGCCGACGGACCCCCTCGATCTCGATGTCGACCTCGACGATCCGGAGGCCGGCAGCCATCGCCGCCGGTCGTTCTTCCGCTACGGCCGTCTGATCAGCGACTGGATCCGCCAGGAGGAGCGGCCGGGGCTGCTCCGGCTCCGGCATCCCGGCCTGCGCGGCCGCCCCCCCGTCTGGGACGCCGTGGCCGAGGGCCTCGAAGGTCTGCTCGGCATCCTCGCCTTCCGGGTGGACGGGATCGGCGGAAGCCTCACGGTCCGATTCGACCCGGCCCTGATCCATCCCCAGCAGATCGTCCACGGGCTGCATCGGGCGGTCCGGGACCGGGCCGGCGACGCCGTCGGCCCGGTCCTGCAGCGGCTCGACCTGCCGGTCGCCACCGCGTCCCTGGTGCTCTCGGGCGTGGCGACCTTCGCGGCGCCGGCCCTTCTGCCGGCCGGCACCGCGCTGATGCTCGCCACGGCCCTGCCCAGCTATCGCCAGGCCGCGCGGGTCCTCGTCCGAGAGCGGCGGCTGGCCGTCGACGTGCTCGACAGCATCATCTTCACCACCTGCCTGTTCACCGGCGAGATCTTCGCCGGCGCGATGACCGCCTTCTTCCTCAGCGTCGGGCGCACGCTGCTGCGCAGGACCCAGGCGCAATCGGCGCGGCTCCTCGTCGACGCCTTCGGCCGCCAGCCGAGCATCGTGCGCCTGGAACGTGCGGACGGCTCCACCGCCGAGGTGCCGGTCGAGGAGATCCGGGCCGGGGACGTGATCGTCGTCAACACCGGCGAGGCGGTCCCGGTGGACGGGACGGTTCAATCGGGGGAGGGCATGCTGGACCAGCAGGCCCTCACCGGCGAGGCGGCCCCGGTCGAGCGCGGCGCCGACGACCCGGTGCTGGCCGCGACCCTGCTGGTCGCCGGCCAGATCCGCGTGCGGGTCGAGCGGGCCGGCCGGGACACCACCGCGGGCAAGATCGCCGACATCCTGCGCGAGACCGTCGCGCACAAGCTGGAACTCCAGTCCCGGGGCGAGGCGCTGGCCGATTCGATCGTGGTGCCGGCGCTCGGCGTCTCGGCGCTGGCCGGCGGCCTGATCGGGTCGAGCGCCGCGCTGGCGGTCATCAACTCGGATCTCGGCACCGGCATCCGCATGGCGGCGCCGCTCGCCGTCGTGACCTCCCTGTCGGCCTGCATCCGCTCCGGCATCCTGGTGAAGCAGGGCCGCGCCCTGGAGACGCTGCCCAAGATCGACACCGTGGTGTTCGACAAGACCGGCACGCTGACCCGCTCGGTGCCCGAGGTCGGGGAGGTGGTGGCCTGCGGCGCGCACGCGCCCGACGCGATGCTGCGGCTGGCCGCGGCGGCCGAGCAGAACTTCTCCCACCCGATCGCCCGGGCGATCGTCGATCACTACCACGCGCAGGGCGGGGGCCCCCTGCCGGTGCTCGACGCCTCGCAATACGCCCTCGGCTTCGGGCTCACCGTGACCATCGAGGGCAGGCGGGTGCGGCTCGGCAGCCGCCGGTTCATGGATCGGGAGGGCCTCGCCTTCCCGGATTCCTTCGACGGCGCCATGGCCCCGCGGCGCGAGGCCGGCCACACGCTGATCTACATGGGCGTGGACGACGCGCCGGCCGGCCTGGTCGACCTGCGCCCGTCGCAGCGGCCCGAGGCGGCCGACGCCGTGCAGAGCCTGCGCGCCGGGGGCATCCGGGAGCTGATCATCCTGTCGGGCGACCACGACCGGCCGACCCGCCAGCTCGCCGGCCAGCTCGGGATGGACCGCTACTTCGCAGAGGTCCTGCCGGAGGACAAGGCGGCGGTGATCGCGGGGCTGCAGCGGGAGGGGCGCCGCGTCTGCTTCGTCGGCGACGGCATCAACGACGCCCTGGCGCTCCGCCAGGCGGATGTCTCGGTCTCGCTGAGCGGCGCCGCCGGCATCGCCACCGACACGGCGCAGGTGGTGTTCCTGGAGGGCAACCTGCGGCGGATGGGCGAACTGTTCGATATCGCCCGGGAGTTGCACACCAATGTCGGCCAGAGCTGGACCCTGATCCGCAGCGCCAACGGCATCTGCGTGGCCGGCGTATTCCTGGCCGGCTTCAACATCTGGCACTCGGTGTTCTTCAACAACGTCTCCGCCCTCGGCGCCCTCGGCAACGCCCTGCGCCCGCTCCAGCGCCGGGCGGGGACGGCGGGCGTCATCAACCTCCTCCGATGACCGCCCGGCGCCGTCCGCGCGCATCCCGAACGCCCCCACAGAGGACCGACGCGCCGTGATCCTGACCTTCGTCCGCGGCGAGACCTGCCTGCATCCCCTCGACCGCTTCCCCGCGGAGGAGCGGCGCGCGCGGCTCGCCCAGTCCCTCTGGGTCGACCTCCTGGCCGCCACGCCCGAGGAATGCGCGCTGGTCTCCGCGACCCTCGGCGTCGAGCTGTTCAGCCCGGACGAGCTCCACGAGATCGAGGAATCGAGCCGCATCTTCGTGGAGGGGGACGCGCTCAACCTGATCTGCTGGCTGCCGTCCTTCGAGGCCGACGTGCCGGTCAATCTCCCGGTCGGCCTGATCGCCGACCGCCAGCGCCTGATCAGCATGCGGCAGGGCGAGTTCCAGGCCTTCCGCACCTATGCCGAGCCGCGCCGGCGCAGCGGCCTGCCGCGGGTCGACACGGCGGCCGACATGCTGGTGGACCTCCTCGACACCCTCGTCGGGCAGCTCGCCAGCACGCTGCGCATGGTCGAGCAGGACCTCAACGCCCTGACGACGGAGATCTTCGCCGACGGCGAAGCCCCCCGCGGCGGCATTCGCCGGGCGGGCGGCCTGCGCCGCAGAACGAGCTTCCGCGACCTGAAGGCGATCGTGCAGCGGCTCGGACGGCGCAACGCCCTGGTGGCCAACCTGCGCGAATCCGCCGTCACGGTGGCGACGATCATCCCGTTCATCGTCACCAACGAGCGGCACTTTGCGGGCCCGGAAACGGTGGCCCAGCTCAAGCTGATCGGCAAGGACGTCGCGTCGCTGCGCGACTACAACGGGCAGCTCTCGGCGGAGATCTCCTTCCTGCTCGACTCGACCATGGGCCTCATCACCATCGACGAGAACCAGAGCATGAAGTTCCTCGGCGTCGCCGCCCTCGTCGTGGCCTTCGTCTGAGATGGCGACCGCGATCCTGCAGACCGGTCCCGCGCCGGCCAATCGCTCACCAGAAAGTCCCTCGCCGACCCGGCGCGCCCTCTCGGCGGTCCCGCCGCTCGCGGTCAAGGTCGTCGGGACCCGGGTCATCCTGACAGGGCCGGTCGCCGGGCAGCTCGGCCGCGAGCCGGACCTGTCCGCGTTCCTGCACCGCTGCCTGCGGCTCGACCGGCTGGAGCGGCTTCATTTCGATCTCGCGGCGGCGCGGATCGAGCTGCGGTTCGGGGCGCCGGTCGCGGCCGGGGCGGGGCTGCGCGCCATCGCCCGGGTGATGCGGGACACGGGCCCCCGGGAGAATCTGCGCAGCTCCGCCTTCACCCGGCAGGTCGCCGAGCGCGTCTGGCAGGAACCCGTCACCGTATGGCGCTCGGGCCGCCTGCTCTCGACCTGGCGCCTGCAGCCCCGCGGCGGCGACCGGGTCCGGCTGTCGCATCACGCCCTGCGCGACCGGGCGGCGCTGGCGATCGTCGCGGCCGTCCTGGCCCGGTGCGAGGGGGTGGTCGCGGTCGAGGGCCGCTCGGCCCGGGGCGGGTTCCTCGACCTCCGCTGCGACCCGAGCGACCCGCACGGTCTCCTGCGGCTGGTCTCGGAGGCCGAGTCGATCGAGGCGATCCTGCGCCGGCGCGCGGTGGCGCCCTTCACCAATCCGGAGGGCGGGGCCGTCCTGCTCAACGCCAACCTCGCCCTCGCGCTCGGCGCGGCGGCCTTCCCGCCGCTCCTGCCGGCGAGCGCGGCGGCCCTGGCGGTCGCCTCGTGGCCGACGGCGCGGCAGGCATGGCGGCAGCTGCGGCAGCGCCGGGCGGACGTGACGACGGTGCTGACGCTCCTGTCGGCCCTGGCGCTGGTCAACGGCGACCACCTGCCCGCCGCGCTCATGCTGTGGCTGTTCCGGACCTGGGATCTGGTGACCCGCGCGGCCCTGCGCCGGGCCGAGATACGGCTGTTCGAGCGCCTCGCCGCCGCGGCCGGCGACGACCGGCCTGCCCTGCGCGGCGCGGCCGGGGCCGCAATCGCGATCTTCGCGACGGAGCCGCGCTCCCGGGCGGCCACGGCCTTCGCCGATGCGAGCACGCCGCTGATGCTCTGCGTCGGCGCCTCGGCCCTGTTCTCGGGCGGCACGGCGCTCGCGCAGGCCGTGCTGCGGCCGGACTTCTTCAGCACGGTGCTCGTGCAACGGCGCATCGCCGCCGCCGAGATCGCCCTGCGCCTCGCCGAGCAGGGGATCGTCGTGCGCGATTTCCGGGCGCTGCTGGCGATCCGCGAGGCCGACGAGATCCTGCTCGACGACAGCGTCGCCTGGGACCCGGCGGGCCTGCCGCCGGGCGCGTTCGGCGGCCGGATGGCCGAACTCGGCCTGCGCGAGACCGTGCTGTTCCGGCCGGGGCACGCGGACGAGGCCCACGACCTCGCGGCCCGGCTCGGGGCGACGCGCCACTTCGTCCGCAGCGCGGTGCACAGTCCCGCCAGCTATCTCGCCCAGCAGCGCTTCCTCGGGCACCGGATCATCCACGTCCACGCGGTGCACGGGGCGGATCCGCATGCCCGCTCCGACGTGCCGGTGGCCGTGGGGCCGGCCTTCCTCACCGGCGACGGGGCGGTGCCGATCGGCCTGTCGGCGCCGGATCTCGGGCGCCTGTGCGCGATCGTCGCGCTGGTGCGCTCGACCCAGGGCGAGGAGGCCGCGGTGAAGAAGATCACGATCGCCGTCAACACGGTGCTGATCGGCGCCTGCGTCTATGCCGGCCTGTCGGCGCTCGGCGTCGTGGTGGCCGGCACCGCCGTGACCGCCGGCCTCTGGATCGGCCTCGAAGGGCGCCTCGGCCGGACCGCCGGGCGGCGTCCGGAGCCGTCTCCGGGTCCGGGCGGTGACGCGGGCGCCGAGCTGGCCGCCGCGTCGGCGCGGAGCGCTCTGGAGGCGGCGGCGTGAGCCGGGAGCTGCTGTTCCGGATGCCGGTCGCCTGGCCGCCGGACTGCGACCGGCGCGCGCTCATCGACGCGCGGCTCGACACGCACCTGGCCCACTGGAACGAGCGCCTGTCGCGCTGGTTCGTCCCCGGCCGTCCCGAGGCCGTGTGGCTGTCGGACCGGGTCCTCCAGGTGCGGGCGGCCGCGGTGACCCTCTGGGCGGTGCTCACCGACGGCGAGGTGACGGTGTTCTGGGACGCGCCGCCGGCCGTCCGGCTCCTCGTCAGCCCGGGCCGGCGCGCGGCGATGATCCACGCGTTCCGGGCCGATCTGAGCGCGGCGGCGGCCCGGGCGTAAGGCTGTCAGGGCCCTGAAGCGTGGCCGCAGATCCGGCACCGGTGTGGCCGCCGCGCCCTTGCATTCGCGCCGTGTTTGCCGGCCCCTGACCCCGTCAGAGGGATCGCGGAGCGGGCAGGGGTGGCGGAGGCGGCGGGCGGCCGGGGCGACCGGGCGAACAATTTCGGGTCGCTGCGCCTGCTGTTCGCGGTCCTGGTGATCCTCGCCCACGCCCCCGAACTGGTGGACGGGGACCGGTCGCGCGAGCTGCTCACGCGGGTCTTCGGCACCCTGTCCCTCGGGGAGGTGGCGGTCGACGGCTTCTTCCTGGTGAGCGGCTATCTGATCACCGCGAGCTACCGCGCCAAGCGCTCGTTCCCGGACTACCTGATGCGGCGGGTGCTGCGGATCTACCCGGCCTTCGTGGTCGCGTCGCTCCTCTGCATCGCCGTCGTCGCCCCCCTGGCCGGCGGCGACCTCGCGGCCGCCTCGCCGCCGGAGACCCTCGTCCGGCTGGCGCTGCTGCTCATGCCGATGGTCCCGGGCGCCTTCGCGACGCTGCCCTACCCGCTGCTCGACGGCTCCATGTGGACCATCCCCTGCGAGTTCGGCTGCTACCTGCTGCTCGGCCTCGTCGGCACCGCCCGCGCCCTGCGGCGGCGGGGCCGCTACCTCGCCCTGCTGGCGGGACTCGGCGGCCTCCTGGTCCTGCGGCGCGTCTTTCTGCCCATCGGCCAGCCGGGCGACGGGCTCGGCGCCCTGTCGGAGATGATCCGCCTCACCTTCGTGTTCGCCTGCGGCGGCGGCTTCCAGCTCTTCGCCGACCGGATCGCCTATACCGGCCGGGGCGCGGCGCTCGCCGCCCTGCTGCTCCTGCCGCTGATGTTCAGCCCGCCGCTGGCCGAGCCGGCCTTCGCGATCCTCGGCGGCTACCTGATCTTCTGGTTCGCCTTCGCGGTGCGCCCCAACGCCCTCAGCCGCGCCACCGCGCAGGTCGACCCCTCCTACGGGCTCTACCTCTACGCCTGGCCGATCCAGAACCTGCTGGTCGCCCGGGTTCCCGGAATCTCCCCCTGGACGGAGGCGGCCCTGGCCCTCGCGGCCGCCATCCCCCTCGGTCTCCTGAGCTGGTACCTGGTCGAGCGGCCGGCGCTCCGATACCGGCCGGGCGGCGCGGCCGGCCTTGGCCCGGGCGAAGCGCTGGCCGCCAAGCCCGCCCTCGGCCCGTAGGGACCGCCGCCCTCGGCCCGAGAGGGCCGCGGCCCTCGGAGCCGATGGGGATCGATGTCGCGGCAACCAGGACGGGGCCACCGGGTTGTCGAGGGTCCCGGCTATCTGCATCGCGTCGGAACGCGGCCTCGCGAAGGCGAGTGCATCAGCCCCGTCAGCGAGCCGCCCATGACCGACCCGATCACACTGCCACCCGCGGTCGCGGATGCCCGCCGCCTCGATGCGCTGCGGGACTACGACATCCTCGACACGCCCCCGGAGGAGGGGTTCGACGACATCGTCGAGCTGGCGCGGATGACCTGTGCGGCCCCGGTCGCCCTCGTCAGCCTGGTCGCGGGCGACCGGCAATGGTTCAAGGCGCGGGCCGGCTTCGCGCCGTGCGAGACATCCCTCGACAAGTCCGTCTGCGCGCATGTCCTGGGCGCCCCCGATCTGCTGGTGATCCCCGACCTCACCCAGGACCCCCGCACGCGGGAGAATCCCCTCGTGACCGGCGCGCCGCACCTGCGCTTCTATGCCGGCGCGCCGTTGCAGGAGCGGGGCGGCCAGCGTCTTGGCAGCCTCTGCGTGATCGACCTCGTCCCCCGTCCGGGGGGCCTCGACGACCGGCAGGCCGGAGCCCTGCGGGCGCTGGCCAAGCAGGTCATGTCCCAGATGGACCTGCGCCGCGGGACCGCCGACCGGGAGCGCATCCTGGCGGGCCAGACCGCGCTGATCGCGCAGCAGAACGCCCTGATCGCCGCACAGGCTGCGGTCACGCGGGCGGATGGGAACCGGGACGCCATCCTCGACGCCCTCGTCGGCGGCGTCATGGATGCCATCCCCCAGGCCGAGGGCGGCGTCATCGAATTGCGCGACGGCGACGCGCTCGCCTACCGCGCCGCGCGCGGCACGCTGGCGGCCCATGCCGGCCTGCGGGTCCCCATCGACGGCAGCCTCGCGGGCCATTGCCTGACGACCGGCAAGCCGGTGCTCTGCCCCGACGTGGTCCTCGACCCCCGGGTCAAGCGCGAACTCCTGGCGCAGCTCGGCCTGCGTTCCGCCATCTGCGTCCCGATCCTGCGGGGCCACGCGACCATCGGCGTCCTGAAGCTGCAGTCGAGCCATACGGACGCGTTCTCGGGCCGCGACCTCC
The DNA here is from genome assembly GCF_022829585.1 of Methylobacterium sp. J-026. Lineage (GTDB taxonomy): Bacteria > Pseudomonadota > Alphaproteobacteria > Rhizobiales > Beijerinckiaceae > Methylobacterium. The sequence continues at coordinate 13,265 of NZ_JAKSYC010000196.1, read as the reverse complement.
GCATCGCGACCCTGTTCGCCGGGGCGATCCCGGCGGGCCTGGCCGAGGCCGGCGAGGCGGAGGCGCGCCGCGGGATCCGCGCCAGCGAGGCGACCCTGCGCACCGTGATGGAGACGCTGCCCGTCGGCGTCCTCATCGCCGAGGCCCCCAGCGGCCGCATCGTCGGGCACAACGCCCGGGTCGAGGCCATCCTTGGGCAGGCGATGCCCCCCGGGGCGTTCGACGGCGCCTCCACCGACTGGGTCGGGCTGCACGCGGACGGGCGCCCGGTCGCGCCCGCGGAGTGGCCGCTCGTGCGCGTGGCGCGGGACGGCGCGGCGGCCGCCGAGCTCGAGGTCGAATTATCGCCGGGGGGACGGCACCCGCGCCTGGGTGGGGTTCTCCGGCGTCCCGATGCGCGACGACGAGGGCCGCGTCGTCGGAGCCGTCGTGGTGGTCACGGATATCGACGAACGCAAGCGCGCCGAGCTGCAGCTCGCGGCCGCCAAGCACGCCGCGGAGGAAGCCAACCGGGCCAAGAGCGAGTTCCTCGCCAACATGAGCCACGAGCTGCGCACCCCGCTCTCGGCGGTGATCGGGTATTCCGAGATGCTGCAGGAGGAGATGGAGGATCTCGGCCACGAGAACCTCCTGCCCGACATGCGCAAGATCGAGGCGAACGCCCGCCATCTCCTCGGGCTGATCAACGCCGTCCTCGACCTCTCGAAGATCGAGGCCGAGCGGATGGAGACCTATGTCGAGGATTTCTCGGTCGAATCCGTCGTGCGCGACGTCGCCTCGACCGTCGAGGCGCTGGTCGCCAAGAAGGGCAACGTCCTCAGCCTCGACCTCGGCGCGGACCTGGGCGAGGCGCGCACCGACGTGACCAAGCTCCGGCAATGCCTGATCAACCTCCTCGGCAACGCCGCCAAATTCACCGAGGCGGGGCAGATCACGCTGTCGGTCGGGCGTGACGCGGGGGAGGGGGGCGACTGGCTGACGTTCCGCGTGGCCGATACCGGCATCGGCATGAGTTCCGAGCAGCAGGAGCGGCTGTTCGAGCGGTTCACCCAGGCCGATGCCTCGACAACGCGCAAGTTCGGCGGCACCGGGCTCGGCCTTTCCATCACCCGCGCCTTCGTCGGCATGCTGGGCGGCGCGATCTCCGTGGCGAGCGACGAGGGACGCGGGACCACCTTCACGGTGTCGATGCCCGCGCGCATCGCCGGCACCGCGGCCGGCGATGCGGCCCCGACCCTGCCCGATACGGAGGGCCGGCCTTCCGAGGCCGATGGCCCCGGACAGGGCCTCGTCCTCGTCGTGGACGACGACCCGGCGACGCGGGAGCTGGTCGCCCGCTTCCTGGAGCGCGACGGGTTCCGGGTGGCGGTGGCGGCCGACGGCCGGGAGGGCATGGAGAAGACCCGGGCCCTGAAGCCGCGGGTGGTCCTGCTCGACGTGACCATGCCGCAGATGGACGGGTGGTCGGTGCTGCGGGCGCTCCGGGGCGATGCCGAGCTCGGCAGCACGCCCGTGGTCATCGTGACGGTTCTGAACGAGCGGAACCTCGCCTTCTCCCTCGGCGCCACCGATTACCTCCAGAAGCCGCTGGACTGGGATGAACTCCACGAGGTGATGGAGCGCTTCCGCCCGCCGGCCCATGCGGAATCACCGCCCATGCCGGCCGAGGAGGCCACCAGCCAGGGGTGATCCGGTCGTCCGGCGACGAGTGCCGTCCGTCAATCCGCCCTGTGGATGGCCCTGACGACCTGGGCCTGATTGTAGGGCTTCGGCACGAATTGGCCGTGGTCGGGCACGTCCCGGTCGGCGAAGCGATGCCGCCCGGAGGTCAGCACCAGGCGGATGTCGGGCCAGGCCTGGTGGACGCGCTCGGACAGGGTCATCCCGCACATCGAGCCCGGCATGTCGACATCGGTGAACAGCACGCCGATGTCCGACCGCTCGTGCAGGATGAACCACGCCTCGTCCGCATGGCGCGCCTCGATCACCGCGAAGCCGGCATCCTCGAGCAACGCGACGGCATTCATCCGCACGAGATCATCGTCTTCCACGACGAGGATGATGGATGCTTCAGGGGCGCGCTTCAGCGACATGGCCGGTCAACAGGCAAGGCCGCCATCGGTTGCACGGCCACGACGGCGATTGCGCATGTGTCGCGTCGGCATCCGTCCGTGACGGCGCGCATGCCGCGGCATGGAGCAAACGGACCGGCGCCGGGTTTCCAGTCCCGTCGGTTGAAACCGGCCCTCCTGCCTCCCAGACCGAACAGAACGCACATGGTTGACGATCCTGCCTTGACTGGTGACGCGTGGACCCTCGCCAGCTTCACCGGCGCGATCCACCGGGGTGGGGTCGGCCTCTGGGCCTGGTCCCCGGAGCGTCGCCTGGCGCAACTCGACGGCCTGTGCCGGACGTTCTGGGGGACCGCCGAATCTATCGTGGGCATCGACACCTTGTTCGCGCAGGTGAACCCGGAGGACCGGGACGCGATGATGCTGGACTGGGCGGCGAGCGCCACCGAGCCGCGTGCCTACGCGTTCGACTTCCGCATCGGCGCGGGGGCGGACGCCCGCTGGATCTCCGCCCGCGGTGTGGGCGGTGACGAGGGCCGGGTCGGGGAGTGGGTGCAGGCCATCTTCCTCGACATCACCGATCGCAGGCGCGCCGAGGAGGCCGAGCGGCTGCTGACCGCGGAACTGGCCCACCGCGTCTCGAACATGTTCACGGTCGCCAGGGCGCTGACCGCCATGGTCGCCCGGGAAGCCAAATCGGCCCCGAGCTTCGCCGAGGACCTCTCCCGGCGGTTCGGGGTCCTGCACGAGGCGACGACCCTGGCGACGCGCCGGCACGGGTCGGACCACGGCAACGTCAAATTGCAGCAGCTCGCGCAGCGCATCCTGTCGCCGTACCGCCAGGGTGCCAACGTCACCATCGACATCGAGGAGGCCGCCGCTGTTGGCCCCGACCAGGTCAACGACTACGCCATGATCCTCCACGAACTTGCCACCAACTCGGCCAAGTACGGGGCGCTGTCCGGGGGCGGCCTGCTCACGGTGGCGGGACGCGTCGCGGATCGGACGTTGACCTTCACCTGGGACGAGGGCGCGGCCGCGCCCACGAATGTCGAGACCGAAGGCACCGGATTCGGCTCGCGCCTGCTCAAGCAGACCATCGAGCGCAGCCTCGGAGGCCGCTTCCGCCGGACCATCGACGCGGATGGCCTGCACTTCGAGATGGTCGTCCCGACCCGATAGCGGTGTGCCCCCTCCGGTCGAAGCCGACGGGGGCATGGACGGCACGGCCCGGAGCGGCGCGGCTCTTGACCTGAACGGAGAGCATGGCCTCGGTCAGGCCATGGCGGTCTCGTTCTCGTCCGCGGGCATACTCTCAGGTGAGGGGTCCTACCGGGTCGCAGAACCCGTTTGCCCGCGCGGGTGCAGTCGCGTCACGGTTTCGACGGACGGGTTTCCCGATCTTCGCCCTCATCCTGAGGGGCCGGAGCGCAGGGGAGGCCGCGAAGGAGCCCTCCCTCGCCGCCCGCTCCGCGGTCGCCTCAGGATGCAGGCGAGGACCGGACGGTCTTAAATCGAACAGGCCCTGAGATCCGTTCCCCGTCGCAACGCGATCGGGGACGGCTCTAGGCGGGGATGCGGTCGATGCTGGCCGTATCCTCCTCCGCGACACCGTTCTCGCGGTGACGGAACGCGCTGAGGGCCTGGTAGACCTGAAGCCGCGCGCGCATCACGGACCCGAGGGGCCGGTGCGCCGCGAGGCTATGGGCCGGGCGGAAGGTCATGACCTCGTCGAAGTAGCGCACCCGGTCCGGCGCGTAGGCATCCTGCCGCGGCAGGCGCAGGGTCGCGACCGTGCGATACGGGCTGACCGCGACGGGCCAGTCGACCGAGGCGTCCTCGATGGGTTGGCGCTCGGCATCGGCCCAGAGCTGGGCCTTCAGCTCGAACACCACCGCCTGCTCCCGGAAGAACGCCACCGTGGCGTGACGGAAGCCGTCCGCGTCCTGATCGGGATCGAGCCGCCATTCGGACAGGGCGCGCTGGCTGTCGGTCGCCGGCAGGGCACCGAGCTTGGCCACGTAGTCGCCGTAGCGGATCGGCGCCTGGCTGAAGTAGCTGTCGGCCAGGGGGTGGCTGTAGGGGTGGCCGAAGAAGTCGGCGAAGGCGCTGTCCGTCCCGAAGGCGTGCAGCGTCCGGTTGAGGGTGCGCAGGGTCGAGGCCACCGCGCTCTTGACCCCCTCCGGCAGACCGGTCGCCTTGCCGATCACAGTGCCGTCGCGCAGGAAGCCGGCGGCCGTGCCCGAGGGAAAGGTGGTCCCGGTGGCGAGGACGAAGTCCTGGGTGTCGGCGGCGTGGCCGGGCAGCTTCTCGCCGGGCACGTCGAACACTTTGATCGCCATGCCGCGGTGGGTCGAGACGCGGTCGCCGAGCGTCTCGCCCGGACCCTGCGCGAAGCGGACCGCGACCGGGTGCACGCCCGGCCTGGCGAACAGGCCCTGGGCCAGTTCGGGCGGCAGGCCGGGGGCGATCGTGAGCTCGCCGGTGACGCAGGCCGAACTCTTGGCGTGGCTGGCGCGCACCGCATGGTGCTCCCGGGCCTCGACCGTCTCGGATTGCCGCGTCATGCCCTGGATGATGCCGTCGATGGTCGCCTGCTCGTCCGGGGCGGGCGTCTCGATGTCGGGGGCGTATCGCAGGTAGGTCATTCTCAGCCTCGCTGGGTGAGAGGGCGGGGACGTGTCCCGCCCCCTTGGATCGATGGCCGGTTCACCCGGAGGCCGTTCCGGGCCGCGTCAGGCGCTGCGGGCCTGGGCGGGATGGCGGCCCTCGGCGAATTCCTCGACGATCTTCGCGCAGAAGGCCGGCAGGTCCTTCGGGTTGCGGCTCGTGACGAGGCCCTGGTCGACGACGACCTCCGCGTCGACCCAGGTGCCGCCCGCGTTGCGGATGTCGGTCTTCACGGTCGGGAAGGAGGTCAGCGTGCGCCCCTTCACCACCTCGGCCTCGATCAGCGTCCAAGGCCCGTGACAGATGACGCCCACCGGTTTGCCCTGGGCGAAGAAGTCTCGAATGAAGGCGATGGCGGCCGCGCTGCCCCGGAGCTTGTCGGCGCCGACGCTGCCGCCGGGGATGACGAGCCCCTGGAAGTCCGACGCCGAAACGGCCTCGACCGTCCGGTCGACCGGGTAGCGCCCGGCGGGGTCGAGGTCGTTGTTGACCGTCTCCGCCTCGCCGGCCTCCAGGCCGACGACCGTCACGGTCGCCCCGGCCTGCACCAGCGCGTCGCGCGGCTTCGTGAATTCAGGCTCTTCGGTCCCGCGCGGCGCGATGAGGATGGCGATCTTCCGGCCCTGCAATGTCATGGCGTATGTCCCGTGTTGATCGGTCGATTCGGACTGGTCGGGAGGGCGCTCGCTCACGCCGAAGCGGCGAGGCCCCTGGTTTCGCGTCATCTTTTTTCCGAAAGCCGGAACCCGCCTGTCGGGGTGATGCTCTAGCGGGTGAAGGCGGCCCAGGTTTTCCCGCCCCGGCTCCGTGCGGCCAGCGACGCGGCCGCCGGCTCCCGCGCCGACGGCATCATCGCGGCGGCGGTGGATACCAGGCCGGCCATGGCCCGGAGATCCTCCGGCTGCCGCGGGTCACGCGCGAGCGCCGCGGCCTCGCGCTGGAGGCGAAGGTTGCAGCCTTTCGATGCGAGGCCGCCATCAGGGGTGCACGCGTCGTGGCGGGCGCAGGCCGCGTCGAGGGCATCCACCGGGGCGGCGGGCGCGTTGTTGCCCGGGCCACAATAATTGCCGTGTATCAGGGCCGCCCGCGGGTGCTCCCCCGCGGTCTGTGCGCCGGCCGGCCCTGCAAGGACGAAGGCGAGCGGCAACGCTGAAGCGAACCGATAGACCATTTTGGGCTTGCCCTCGGATGTCTAGCCACCCTGTGCTTGTGCACGCGGGGCTTGCACTGCGATTTCGGCGGGAGAAGCCTGGCCAACACCCTCCGGTTCCAGGCTGGTCGCAATGTCGCAACCGCCAACGCTTGCGAGACCCGGCCGGGCGTCCCGGAGGCAGGCCACCCGCATGGGGTCGCCGGGGCCCGTCGAATCTCCGCAATCACGGCGGCGCGAGGCATGTTCATCAGGTCCAAATAAAAAATACACGGCGCATCGACTGCTGTTTTGAAGATCGCCGGCATCGGACATCTTACCTGTTGCTGACCGATGGCCGGGAACGGGGCGCGGCGCGCGTCGTTCATCCCGGAACCACACCGATCCGGAGCCCCCGATCTTGCAAGCGCCCGTCCGCTACACCCCCCAGGTCGAACAGGTCGGACCCGACGAAGACGCGACGATCGACGCGTTGAACGCGACGTTCGACGGGATCCTGCAGACCGTCGCCGATCATTCCGGCCATGCCGTCAGATCCGTGCATGCCAAGGCGCACGGCATCCTCGAAGGCGTGCTGACGATCGACGCGGACCTGCCCCCCGAACTTGCCCAGGGGCTGTTCGCCACGCCCGGCACCCACAAGGTCTACATGCGCATGTCGACCAATGCTGGGGATATCCTGCCCGACGCCGTCTCGCTTCCCCGCGGCCTCGCCCTGAAGGTGCTCGACGTGGCGGGCGAGCGCCTGCCGGGCGCCGAGGGCACGACCCAGAACTTCATCATGGTCAACGGCACGGTGTTCCAGGCGCCGAACGCCGCGAAGTTCCTCGGCAGCCTGAAGCTGCTCGCCGGCACCACCGACCGGGTCGAGGGCCTGAAGGTCGCCGCCTCCACGGTGCTGCGCGGGGTGAACAAGGCGCTCCATGCCGTCGGCATCGACAGCCCGACCGTCGGCGCGCTCGGCGGGGCCCCGAACGTCGACCCGCTGGGCGAGACCTATTACAGCGTCACGCCGTTCCGGTACGGCGACCACATCGCCAAGTTCTCGGTCGCCCCCGTCGCGCCGGCCCTGACCGCGCTGACCGGCACCGAGATCGACGCCTCCGGCCGCCCGAATGCGATCCGCGAAACGGTGCGGTCCGAGATGGCTGGCATCGCGGGCACCTGGGAGTTCCGCGTCCAGCTCTGCCGCGACCTCGAACGCCAGCCGGTGGAGGATCCGACCGTCGAATGGAAGCAGGACGAGGCGCCGTTCCAGCGGGTCGGGCTCATCCGGGTCGAGCCGCAGGACAGCTGGGACCCCAGCCGCGTCCAGGCGGTCGACGAGGAGATGCGCTTCAGCGTCTGGACCGGGCTCGCCGCGCACCGGCCGCTCGGCAACATCAACCGCGCCCGCAACGCCCCCTACCAGCACTCGGCCGCGTTCCGCCAGCGCTTCAACGGCTGCCCGATCCACGAGCCTGGCGCCGGGCGCTGAGGGCGTCGCAGTCCCGGACCGTGCCGACCCGCGGGATGCCCCGCGGTCCGGCCGGCGTTCACGCCGGCGGCGGCGCGAGGGTCAGGTCGAGCTGGGCGCTGGCGGTGTCGCGTCCCATCCTCCGGTCGAGGGCGCGCAGCACCGGCGTGACGGTGACGCCGTGCATCAGGATGGAGATCAGCACCGTGAGGCCGGCCGTGGCCCAGAGCAGATCCGTCTGCTCGAACGCGGCATGCCCGAACGCGTAGGACAGGTAATAGACCGTCCCGAGCCCCCGGATGCCGAAGAAGCTCACGACCGCGCGGTCCCCGAGGGAGCGCCCGCTGCCGAGGAGGCCGATCCAGCCGCTCAGGGGCCGGACCAGCAGGAGTGCCACCAGGGCGAACGCGGCCGCCGGCCAGGTCAGGGCGTGCAGCAACCCGCCGCCGACGAGCACCGCGCCGAACCCGACGAGCAGCACCATCATCAGCAGGCGTTCGAGCTCCTCGGCATAGTCGTGCATCTTGCGATGGTAGTCGTGACCCCGGCTCGAGGCGCGCAGGGCGAGTGCGGCCGCGAACACACCCACGAAGCCGTAGCCGTCGACGGCCTGGACGCAGCCATAGGCGATGCAGGTCACGCCCAGGGCGACGAACCCGTCCCCGGTCCGGGACAGCTTCGACAGGTTCGGCAGATGGAAGGTCAGCCAGCCCAGCGCCCGGCCGATCACCGCCCCGAGCATCGCGCCGACGGCGATCTTCCAGAGGACGTCGACGGCCAACCAGTGCGACCAGGACAGGCCGGCGAGGCCGCCGCCCCCGGCCAGCGCGAGGGCGAGGTTCACGAACGGGAAGGCGAGCCCGTCGTTGAGGCCGGCCTCGGAGGTCAGGGCGAAGCGCGGCTCGTCCTCGTGATCCTCGTCGGGATGGCCGACCTGGACGTCCGAGGCGAGCACCGGGTCGGTGGGGGCGAGCGAGGCGGCCAGCAGCAGCGCGGCGGCGGTGCCCAGCCCCAGGAGGGCCGTGCCCAGGGCCGTCAGGGCCAGGATGGTCAGCGGCATGCCGATGCCGAGCATGCGCCACGTGACCGCCCAGCGCCGCCAGCCGATCATGCGGTCGATCTTCAGGCCAGCCCCCATCAGCGAGATGACGACGACCGCCTCGGTGGCGTGCTCGATGAGCGCCAGGTGCAGGCCGGGATGGGGCGTGAGGTCGTATACCGTCGGGACGGTGGACAGGGCCGCGCCGAGGCCGACGCAGCAGATCGGCAGCGACAGGGGCAGCGCCCGGAGCACCATCGGCAGCCACGCGGTCAGCAGCACCAGCACACCGAACCCGGCGACGACGAGGACGTAGGGTTCCATGAAGGGGCAAAGACCTCCGGGCGCGCACGGTTTCCCGGAACGGCGCGCCCGCGACAAAAGCGGCGTCCGATGCCGTCGACGGGGCGGGTGTCCGCGCGGGACCTGGGGCTACGAGCGGGCTTCGAGCGAGGCCACCGAATCGCCGTTCCAGACGATGCCGAACCCGGCCTCCGCCACGGCCTCCGTGACGACCGCCTTCCAGTCCGTGAGCGGACGGTCCTCCGCCCGGGCGAAGACGCGCTCGCAGATCCGGCCGACGCTGCCGACCGAGGCGGCGCCGCGCTCGGCCCAGTGCCGGTTCAGGGGGATCAGGGCGGCGTCGTAGAGCCGCGCCCGGGCGTCCATGGCGAGGAGATCCAGGCGCATGTCCTCGATCTCGGCGGGTCCGATCATCTCCAGGAGTCCTTCTGCTGGTGGCGGCGGGTCGATGCCCCTGAACGCGCGCCTACGGCAGGGCGCCGATCATGCCCTTGGCCTCGGTCATCGTGTTCTCGCAGGCGCGCTTGTCGCCCCGCCGGTCCTCCTCGCCCGCCCGCAGGATCAGGGTCCGCGCGATGACGACGTGGTCGGCCGTCGAGACGGTGTCGGGGTCGCTGGGCGCGTCGAGGCGCGCCGCGGTCACCCCGCGCGGCGAGCCCGTCCGCAGGGTGTGCCCCGCCTGCAAGCCGGCGACCTGGACGGCGCCGGCGCTGTCGAGGCGGCGCGCGATGGTCCCGATCTGCTCGGCGCAGGAGGACGCTACGGCCGGAAGCGGCAGGGTCGCGAGGGTCAGGGCGGTGAGGCTGAGCACGAGGCGCATCGGGGTACTCTCGGAGAGCGGCCGCATCGCGGCGTCCCTCGACGAGGGGATGACCCGATGCCGTCCCTCACGCGGCGATGCGAGGGTAGCAGCCATCCAACGGCCCGGGACGCGTTATGTTGCATCGCAATAAAACGGCCCGGCGGCGCCCTCGGGATTCACCGACGGTCAAATCCGAGCGGGGCCGACGGGATCACCCCTGCAGCCGACCGACCGTGCCGGCATGGTCGACCGGACCGTGCTGGAGACCCCGCCAGCCGAGCCAGCCGGTGTATAGCCCGACCAGGACGATCAGCGCCGCCGAGGCGTAGGGGGCCTGCCGGGCGAAGCGGCCGAGCCCGGGCCAGCGGCCGCCGATGTGCCGGACGCTCAGCGCCGCGATCACGCCGGCCGACACCATGGTGATCGCCAGCCCGATGCTGAAGCACACGACCAGCGCGAAGCCCAGGCTGAGCTGCTTCAGCTGGATGCAGAGCAGGAGGACCGTGATCGCGGCCGGGCACGGGATCAGGCCGCCGGTCAGGCCGAACAGCACGATCTGACCCGTGGTCACTGGGCGTCCGGAGAACCGCCGCCGGATATCCTCGGCATGGGCGCGGGCATGGGCATCGTCCGCCGCGCCCAGGTCCATCGGATCAGGGTCGTGGTCATGATCATGGTCGTGCTCCGCGAACGCGACCGCGTGGATCTCCGGGCCGGCCGATCCGACCAGCTTCAGCCGCGCCGTGAAGGCATGCGGCTCCGGGATCGCCTCCGTGCTCTCCAGAAACGCGCCCGCACGCGCGAAGGCGAAGGCCGTGCGGTCGCCGTCCGGTCGGACGGTCTCGAGGGTGACGTGCTGCGGCGGGGGCAGCACGCCCTTGATCCGGCTTAGGCGCCACCGGGGCGGCACGCCGTCCTCGAACACCTCCAACCTGAACACGCCGTCACGGGCGGTGACGCGCGTCGCGTCGTCGGCGTGGGGGTGGTGATGCGCGTCGGACTGCGCCCGCCACGTCCGCCAGAGCATCCAGAGCGCGATGCCGATGATCAGGACGGCCGAGGCGAGCTGGAAGTACGGCTCGCCGGTGTCGCCGCCCCATTCCTGGCCGAGATATTGGCCGCCCAGCGCGATCACCCACACCACCGCCGTGTGCGAGAGGGTCGCGGCCAGCCCCAGCAGCACCGCCTGCAGGACCGTGCCCCGCACCGCGATGATGAACGCCGCCATCATCGTCTTGGCGTGGCCGGGTTCGAGCCCGTGCAGGGCGCCCAGCAGGATCGCGGTCGGCACGAACAGCCAGGCGTGCGCGGTCCCCTGCCGGAGCAGGTCGGTCAACGGCGTCATGGGGCAGGCCCCCGTTATTTGAGGTAGGTGCGGACCACCTCGATCAACTCGGCCGCACCGCGGGCGCGCTCCGCATCGGTCTCGGTGGCGGGGTTCACGACGTGATGGCGGATATGGTCCTCCATCAGCTCGGCGGTCAGGCCGTTGATGGCCCCACGCATCGAGGCGACGAGCATCAGCACGTCCGTGCAGCCGAGTTCGGCCTCCAGGGCGCGCTCGACCGCCTCCGCTTGGCCTTTGATCCGGCGCACGCGGGCGAGCAGCTTCGTCTTGTCCTTGAGCGTGTGTCCCATCGGCCGTCCTTCGAACCCCGATATAGGGGGGTACCCTATCCGTGTCGAGTCCGAGTCCCGCGCGATGACGCACGGGATCCCGGACCGCCCCCCGTGGAAGCGGGCCGGCGGCCCCGTTCGGAGTGCCTCACGAAACGCCCGGTGCGCACCCCGGCGACGGCACGGCGTGGTCCCGCGGGCGGGGCCCGGCGCGACCGGCTTCGACCCGACGCCCGGTCAGGCCGGGATCGGGGCCTCCTCCGTCGTCACGTGAAACCCGACGAGTTCGTTGGGCCCGAAGGTCAGCGTGAGCGGGACATCGGCGGCGTCGCGCCCATAGGCGATGAGGATCCGGCCGATCCGCGAGCTGTTGTTCCGCGGATCGAAGGTGTGCCAACGGCCCCCGAGATAGACCTCCATCCAGGCCGCGAAATCGCCGGGCGCGTGCGGCAGCGGCAGGCCGATATCGCTGACATAGCCGTTGCAGTAGCGGGTCGGGATGTTGAGGCAGCGGCAGAAGGCGATCGCCAGATGGGCGTAATCCCGGCAGACGCCCCGCTGCTCCTCGAAGACCTCGAAGGCCGTCCGGGTCGCCCGCGCATGCGCGTACCCGAAGGTGATCCGATCGTGGACATAGTCGCAGATCGCCTGCACGCGGCTCCAGCCGGGCGGGAGATGCCCGAACAGGTCCCAGGCGATGGACGAGAGGCGATCGGTCTCGCAGTAGCGGCTGCCGAGGAGGAACAGGATGCTGTCGGAGGGCAATTTCTCGATCGCGATCTCCGGCGCGTCGGGCTCCAGCTGATCGCCGCTGCCGTGGTCCCGCACGATCGTGTCGGTCTTGAGCGTGAAGCGCCCCGCCGGGGCGACCATCCGGTTGCACCAGTTCCCGAAGCTGTCGCGATAGCCCTCCAGGGGAACCGCCGGGCTGGTGATCAGGTGATCGGGCTGTTCGAGATCGGAGAAGCGCGAGGCGTGAACGTTGAGCGTCGCGATGACGGGGGTGGGCTGCGAAAACGCATACGCCATCTCGCAGCCGACTTTTATGCGCATGAGCTCTGTCCTCCCGGGCGACCGTGAGATCGGCACCGGTCCCGCCGGCACGGCGAGCTTGGGCGCGCATCACGGCGATGACCCATGCAAATCCGGGGCAAACCGCCGGCGGTTGGACAACCGCGCGCGGTCACGACCCCGCAGCACGGCGCAGGGGCGTCTCCGGCCCGATCCACTGCGAGGCGCCCCCCGACACGCCCGCAGGGCGGGCGGCCGGAGAGCGCCGGTCGGTTTTCGGCAGGTCAGAAATCCATGCCGCCCATTCCCCCCATGCCGCCGCCGGCGGGCATGGCGGGCGCCTCCTTGCGCGGCGCTTCGGCGATCATCGCCTCGGTGGTCACCAGCAGGCCGGCCACGGAGGCCGCACCCTGAAGGGCGGCCCGCACGACCTTGGCCGGGTCGACGATGCCGGCCTGGAGCATGTCGACATACTCCTCGGTCTGGGCGTTGAAGCCGTAGGTCTCCGAGGCATTGGCCAGGATCCGGCCGACCACGATCGAGCCCTCGACGCCCGAATTCTGGGCGATCTGACGGATCGGGGCCTCCAGGGCCTTCAGCACGATCTTGATGCCGGCCTGGACGTCGGGGTTTTCGTTCGAGAGCCCCTGAATGGCCGCCTTGGCGCGCAGCAGCGCCGTGCCGCCGCCGGGGACGATGCCCTCCTCGACCGCCGCGCGGGTGGCATGCAGCGCGTCGTCGACGCGGTCCTTCTTCTCCTTGACCTCGATCTCGGTCGAACCGCCGACGCGGATCACCGCGACGCCGCCCGCGAGCTTGGCCAAACGCTCCTGCAGCTTCTCCCGGTCGTAGTCCGAGGTGGTCTCCTCGATCTGCGCCTTGATCTGGCTGATGCGGCCCTCGATGTCGGACTTCTCGCCGACGCCGTCGATGATCGTGGTGTTCTCCTTCTCGATCCGCACCCGCTTGGCGCGGCCGAGCATCGGGAGCGTCACGTTCTCGAGCTTGATCCCGAGATCCTCGGCGATCATCTGGCCCTTGGTCAGGATCGCGATGTCCTCGAGCATCGCCTTGCGGCGGTCACCGAAGCCCGGCGCCTTGACGGCCGCGACCTTGAGGCCGCCGCGCAGCTTGTTGACCACGAG
>NZ_JAKSYC010000182.1 GCF_022829585.1 Methylobacterium sp. J-026 | reverse complement strand
CTCAGAAGGCACCGCCGAACTCAATCCTGCACCACCGCCACCGCCAATGCCTCCCGCACGGGGGAGGAGAGAACGTGTCGGCCAGCGATGGGTGAACATCGCCGTCCCCACCGGGGAGGCTAACGCGCAGGTCCGATCCCTTGGCCGGTCCTCGCACCGGCGGAGCATGATCCTGTTCCCGCAGTACGGGCGATCGCGCTCTTCAGAATGGCAGCTTCATGCCGGGCGGCAGCGGCAGACCCTTGGTCAGCTCGGCCATGTGCTCCTGCATGGTCGCCTCCGCCTTGCCGCGGGCGTCGTTGCAGGCGGCGACGATCAGATCCTCGAGGATCTCGCGCTCATCCGACACCATCAACGACGGGTCGATGCTGACCCCCTTCATCTGACCCTTGGCGGTCATCGTGACCCGCACCGAGCCGCCGCCGGAGGCACCGGTGACCTCGATCTGGTCCATCTCGACCTGCAGGTTGGCCATCTTCTCCTGCATGGCCTGGGCCTGCTTCATGATGCCCATCAGGTCGCGCATGCGAGTCTCTCCCCGTCGTCTGGTGGTGGGATCTGGGTCCATATCGGCCGGCGCGCTCCGGGGCGCCGAACCGACCCTCAAGGATCGTCGTCCTCGACCTCGTCCACCCGCGCGGCGTCACCCTCCCCCAGGATATGCTGCTCGGCGGTCGGAAGCGCCTCGGCGGCGGTCTCGCGGACATCCACGATCTCGGCGCCGGGGAAGCGCGTCAGCACCTCGCGGACGAATGGGTCGGCGGCGGCGTTCTCGCGGCGCGTCTCGGTCACCGCCCGGGCGGCGGCGTCGCGGGTCGGAGCGCCCTCTTCCTTCGAGAGGGCTACGGCCCAGCGCCGGCCGATCCAGCGCTCGATGGCGGCGGCGAGGTCGGTGGCGAGGCTCGGCCGTCCGCCCTCCGCGAGGCGGAACTCGATCCGCCCCTCCTCGAAGCGCACCAGATGGATATCCCGCTCCAGGGCCGTCCGCAGCAGGATGTCCCGGTTGGCATCCGCCAGGGCGATCAAATCCTCGAACCGGCCCAGGCGCGGCGTGGGCGGCGCGACGGGGGCCGGCCGCGCGGCCGGGGCGGCCAGCGCCACCGGGGCGGCGGCCGGGAGCGGCTCGGCCGAAACCGTGCGGGGTGCCACAGCCAGCGCCGCAGAGCCGCCGCCGCGCAGGTCGGGGATCGGCGGCAGGGCCGGACGCCCCGGCGGGGGCGGTTCGTCGGCAGGTGCGCCGGCCGCCTCGGCCCTTAAGTGGCGCAACGCCTCGTCGGGGGTCGGCAGGTCGGCCGCGTAGGCCAGGCGCACGATCGCCATCTCGGCCGCCGCCAACGGGCGCGGCGCGGCCTGGACCTCGGGGATCGCCTTCAGCAGGATCTGCCAGGCCCGCGACAGGGCGCGGATCGAGAGCTTGTCCGCGAACTGGCCGCCGCGGACGCGTTCGGCCTCGCTGAGCGTCGGGTCGGCGGCGGTCTCCGGCACCGCCTTCAGCCGGGTCACGAGATGCGTGAAGGCCGCGAGATCCGAGAGAACCACCGACGGATCGGCGCCCGAATCGTACTGCGCCCGCAGCTCCGCGAAGGCCGCCGGCACCGAGCCGCGCATCACCGCCTCGAACAGGTCGAGGATCCGGGCGCGGTCGGCGAGCCCGAGCATGTCGCGCACGCTCTGCGCCGAGACCGTCCCGGCGCCGTGGGCGATGGCCTGATCGAGGAGGGAGAGCGCGTCGCGGACCGAGCCCTCGGCGGCGCGGACGATCGCGCCCAGGGCCTCGTCCTCGGCCTCGACCCTTTCCGCCGCGCAGACCTTGGCGAGGTGCGCGTGCAGGACCGGCGCCTCGACCCGGCGCAGGTCGAACCGCTGGCACCGGGACAGGATCGTCACCGGGACCTTGCGGATCTCCGTGGTGGCGAAGACGAACTTGGCATGGGGGGGCGGCTCCTCGAGCGTCTTCAGGAAAGCGTTGAACGCCTTCTCGGAGAGCATGTGGACCTCGTCGACGATGTAGACCTTGTAGCGCGCCGAGACCGGTCCGTAGCGGATCCCGTCGATGATCGCCCGCACGTCGTCGATGCCGGTATGCGAGGCGGCATCCATCTCCAGCACGTCCATGTGCCGGGATTCCATGATCGCCGCGCAGTGGAGGCCGAGTTCCGGCATCGACACGGTCGGGCCGGTATCGGGCTGGCCGGGGCGGGCGTAGTTCAGGCCCCGGGCCAGGATGCGGGCGGTGGTGGTCTTGCCGACCCCGCGCACGCCCGTGAGCATCCACGCCTGCGGGATGCGGTTGGCCGCGAACCCGTTGGCGAGGGTGCGCACCATCGCGTCCTGGCCGATCAGGTCGCCGAAATTGGTGGGGCGGTATTTGCGCGCGAGCACCCGATAGGGCGTCGCCGCGGCCGGGGGCGCTGGAAACCCGGGCAGGCCCGGCTCGTCGTCAGGCGTGCCGGTCGAAGCGTCCATGCCGGGTCGGGATTGGGCTGTCGCGCGCGGGAAAGAGGTGGGAGGCTGGACGAAGACCCGCTCGGTCTCGTTAGGGCTGCTTCCTTCCGGACCTGACCCGGTTGGCGAGTGAAACGTCCCTCGCCAACCCCCCGCCGGCTATATGGCCGGGGCCCGGCCCGAACGCAAGCGCCGCCTACTCGGCCTCCCGCTTCACTACGGCGAGCGTGTTCGGATCGAGCTTCAGGTCGACATGCCGGCCGTTGGCGTCCATCGCGTCGTCGACCGCGATCATCCCGTCATCGAGCTCGATCTCTTTCCACTCGGTGATGCCCTGCTGGCGGAGGACGGCCTCGACCTTCGCGAGTTGATCGGGTGGCAGCTTGGCGTCTGCTCGGGCGGCGGCGGCGAGGCCGAGGAGGAGCGTGAGGGCGAGGAGGGGCGTGGCGCGACGCATGGCTGTCTCCGATCGGTCGGCGGCTTCCGGCTGTGAACAGGAATGCGCGACCCCGGGTTGCGTCGCCGGGGCGGTCCTCTTGAGGGCCATGCGATTCTCCCGCACATCTGAGGGGGGCCGGCCCGATGCCGCGAGGAATGTTCACCGATGGTCATCCGCGTCGCCACCGTCGCCTTCGAGGGCATCGAGGCGCGGGCGGTGGACGTTCAGGTCCAGATCATCCCGGGTTCGGTGGTGTTCAACGTGGTCGGCCTGCCCGACAAGGCGGTGGGGGAATCCCGGGAGCGGGTGCGCGGCGCGCTGATCGCCTCGGGGCTGGCGCTGCCGGCCAAGCGGATCACCGTCAATCTCGCCCCGGCCGACCTGCCCAAGGAAGGGTCGCACTACGACCTGCCGATCGCGCTGGGCGTCATGGCGGCGATCGGGGCGATCCCGGCCGATGCGCTGGCCGGCTATTGCGTCCTCGGGGAATTGGCCCTCGACGGCGGCATCACCGCGGTCAACGGCGTGCTGCCGGCCGCCATCGCGGCGGGGGCCCGCGGCCTCGGGCTGGTCTGTCCGGCCGCCACCGGGCCGGAGGCGGCCTGGGCCGGGGGCGATCTCGACGTGCTCGCCCCGCGCTCGCTCATCCAGCTCGTCAACCACTTCAAGGGCAGCCAGGTCATGGCCCGGCCGGAGCCCTCGGTGGCGAGCCCAGCCGGGCCGCTGCCGGACCTGGCCGACATCAAGGGCCAGGAGGGGGCCAAGCGCGCCCTCGAGGTCGCGGCGGCCGGCGGCCACAATCTGCTGATGAACGGGCCGCCCGGGTCCGGCAAGTCGATGCTGGCCGCCCGGCTACCCTCGATCCTGCCGCCGCTCGGCCCCCGCGAGCTGCTCGACATCTCGATGATCCAGTCCGTGGCCGGCGAGCTGAAGGAGGGGGCACTCTCCGACCGACGGCCGTTCCGTCAGCCGCACCATTCCGCCTCGATGGCGGCCCTGGTCGGCGGTGGCCTCGGCGCGCGCCCGGGGGAGGTCTCCCTCGCCCATGGCGGGGTGCTGTTCCTGGACGAGCTGCCGGAATTCACCCCCCAGGTGCTCGACAGCCTGCGCCAGCCCATGGAGACCGGCGAGGTGATGATCGCCCGGGCGAACCACCGGGTGACCTATCCGGCCCGGTTCCAGCTGGTCGCGGCCATGAACCCGTGCCGCTGCGGACAGGGGCTGGAGCCGGGCTACACCTGCCGGCGGGGCCCGAACGAGCGCTGCATGGCCCAGTACCAGGGACGGATCTCCGGCCCGCTGATCGACCGGATCGACCTGCGCATCGAGGTGCCGGCGGTCACGGCGGCCGACCTGATCCTGCCGTCGCCCGCCGAGGGCTCGCGCGAGGCGGCCTCCCGGGTGGTGTCGGCGCGCACGCTCCAGACGGCGCGCTACGCCGGGCGCGGCCTGCCGGCGGCCACCACCAACGCCACCTGTCCGGCGAACCTGATCACCGAGGTGGCGAGCCCCGACGCGGACGGGGCCGCCCTGATCCGGCAGGCGGCCGAGACCATGCGGCTCTCCGCCCGGGGCTTCCACCGGATCCTCCGCGTGGCCCGGACGCTCGCCGACCTCGACGGCGAGGCGCAGGTGCGGCGGCTGCATCTCGCCGAGGCGCTGTCCTACCGGGGCCGGAGCGACAATGCGGCAGCGGCCGCTTGAGCGGGGTTTCGAGCGGTCCTCACCGCGACCTGGCGGTGTCGGTCGGCCAGCACAGCGCCGCCGGCCGCAAGGACGTGAACCAGGATTTCCACGGCCTGCTGGTTCCGACGCCGCCGGCGCTCGGCCTCAAGGGCATCGTGGTGGCGCTCGCCGACGGGATCAGCAGCAGCGCGGCCGGCGCGGCGGCGAGCGAGACCGCGGTCAAGAGCTTCCTCAGCGACTACTACGCCACCCCCGACACGTGGTCCGTGAAGAACGCCGCGCAGCGGGTCATCGCGGCAGCCGATTCCTGGCTCTACGCCCAGACGCGGCGCGGCCGCGATCCCCACGATGCCGACCGGGGCTACGTCACCACCTTCGATACCCTGATCCTGAAAGCCCGCACCGCCCATCTCTTCCATGTCGGCGATGCCCGGATCTGGCGCGTGTCCGGCCACTCCCTCGAACAGCTCACCGAGGATCACCGCGTGGTGGTCTCGGCGGCGGAATCCTATCTCGGTCGGGCCCTCGGCGTGACCGGCCGCGCGGAGATCGACTATCAGACGCTCGCCATCGCGGGCGGCGACATCTTCGTGCTCACCACGGACGGCGTCCACGACTATGTCCGGCCCCGGGAGATCGCCGCCGCGATCGCGGCCGCCGGCGACCTCGACGCGGCGGCGGCCGCCATCGTCGCGGCCGCGCTCGCGTCCGGCAGCCTGGACAACCTGACGATCCAGATCGTGCGGGTCGATTCCGTGCCGGAGGGCGCGCCGGCCGACCTGCTCGGGGATGCCGAGGGGCTCGATCCCGCGCCGCTGCTCGATCCGCCGGCCGAGTTCGACGGCTACCGGCTCCTGCGGATCCTCCACTCGGGGCCCCGGAGCCGCGTCTACCTCGCCGTCGAGGCGGAGACCGGGGTGCGGGTGGCGCTGAAGGTCCTGTCGCTCGATCTGCGCGACGATCCCGCCCAGCGCCGCCGCTTCGTGATGGAAGAGTGGATCGCGCGGCGCATCGACCACCCGCACGTCCTCAAGGCCCAGCCGCCGGCACGCCGCCGCAGCCACCTCTACACGGTCATGCGCTATGTCGAGGGTCAGACGCTCACCCAGTGGATGCGCGATCACGCATCACCCGACTTGGAGGCGGTGCGCCGTCTGGTCGAGCAGCTCGTCAGGGGCGTCCAGGCCTTCCACCGCCTGGAGATGGTCCATCAGGACCTACGGCCCGACAACGTCCTGATCGACGCGGCGGGGATCGTGCAGGTGATCGATTTCGGCGCCGCCAAGGTCGCCGGGGTCGTCGAGGGCGATCCCCGGATCGACCCGGGCGAGATCCTCGGGACGGTGCAGTACACCGCGCCGGAATGCTTCCTCGGTGCGCCCTCCACCGCCGCGTCCGACGTGTTCTCGGTCGGCGTCATCGCCTATCAGATGCTGACCGGGCGGCTCCCCTACGGCGATGCGGTACCGCGGGCGCGGACCCCGGCGGCCCAGCGCCGGCTGCGCTATGCCTCGGCGCTCGGCGTGCGGCCGCTGCTTCCGGCCTGGGTCGACGGTGCGCTGCGAAAGTCCGTCCACCCAAACCCGCTGCGGCGCTATCAGGCCCTGTCGGAATTCGTCCACGATCTCCGGTATCCGAACCCGGCCTTCACGGATGCCCGGCCGCCCGCCTTGCTGGAGCGCGATCCGCTCCTGTTCTGGCGGTTGCTGTCGCTGATCCTCGGGATTGTCGCCCTCACCCTGGCAGGCATCCTGATCGCGCAGTCGCCGCGGTGACGGGCGGCCGCTCAGGCCGCCCGCCCCCGGGGATCAGGCCGCGATCGCCTGCGCGGTCGGTCCGGCCGCGCGCACGTCGGAATCGACATGCGTCTCGAACCGCTTGAAGTTGTCGTCGAACATCTTCACGAGGCGTGCCGCCGTCTCCACGAAGGCGCCCTTGTTGCCCCAGGTCTTCACCGGGGTCAGGATGTGCGGCTCGACGCCCGGAACCGAGACCGGCACCGCGAAGCCGAAATACGGGTCGCGCCGGAACTCCGCCTGCGACAGCGAGCCGTCGAGGGCCGCGCTCAGCAGGCGCCGGGTGACGCGGATCGGCATCCGCCGTCCGGTGCCGACGCCGCCGCCGGTCCAGCCGGTGTTGACTAGCCAGCAATCGACGCTGTGCTTGGCGATCAATTCGCGCAGCAGGTTGCCGTAGGTGCTCGGGTGCCGGGGCATGAACGGGGCGCCGAAGCAGGTGGAGAAGGTCGCCTCGGGACCTGTGAGGCCGCGCTCGGTGCCGGCGACCTTGGCGGTGTAGCCGGACAGGAAGTGGTACATCGCCTCGGCGCCGGTCAGCTTGGCGATCGGCGGCATCACCCCGAAGGCGTCGCAGGTCAGCATCACGATGTTCTTCGGATGCCCGGCCCGGCCGGTGGCGCTGGCATTGGCGATGAAGTCGAGCGGGTAGGCGCAGCGGGTGTTCTCGGTGAGCGAGGCGTCGTCGAAATCCGGCGCCCGGGTCACCGGATCGATCACCACGTTCTCCATCACCGTGCCGAAGCGCTCGGTGGTGGCGTAGATCTCCGGCTCGGCGTTGCGCGACAGGCGGATGGTCTTGGCGTAGCAGCCACCCTCGAAGTTGAAGATGCCGTCGTTCGACCAGCCGTGCTCGTCGTCGCCGAGCAGCTGGCGGGAGGAATCGTTCGACAGGGTGGTCTTGCCGGTGCCGGAGAGGCCGAAGAAGATCGCCGAGCCGCCCTCGGCGTCGAGGGCCGCGTTGGCCGAGCAGTGCATCGGCATCACGCCCTGACCGGGCAGGATGTAGTTGAGGTAGGTGAAGACCGACTTCTTCATCTCGCCCGCGTAGGCCGAGCCGCCGATCAGCACGAGCTTCTTGGCGAAATCGATGGCGATCACGGTCTTGGACCGGCAGCCGTGCCGGGCGGGATCCGCCTGGAAGCTCGGCAGGTCGATGATGGTCATGTCCGGCACGTAGTCCGGGATCTCGGTGCGGTCCGGCCGGATCAGCAGGTTGCGGATGAACAGCGAGTGCCACGCGAACTCGGTGAACACCCGGGCCTTGACCCGGTAGGCGGGATCGGCGCCGCCATAGAGGTCCTGGGCGAACAGCTCCCGGCCCGCGGCATGCGTCAGGAAATCCTGGCGCAGGGTCTCGAACTGCCCCGGCGTGATCGCGCCGTTGTTGTCCCACCAGACCTCGCTCTCGGTGCTGGCGTCGCGCACGACGAACTTGTCCTTGGGCGAGCGGCCGGTATGGCTACCGGTGGTCGCCGCGAAGGCGCCGCCGCGGGCGAGCTGGCCCTCCTTGCGGGCGAGCGCCTCCTCGTAGAGGCGTGGCGCCTCGAAGTTCCAGTGGACGGCCTTGAGGTCGCGGAAGCCGGCGGCCTCCGCGCCATGGGCCGCGTTGTGATCACCGATGTTGGTCAAGAGCGTATCTCCCGGGCCCCTGTTCGACCGTCGACGCGACTGAGCCGGACGGCTTCACCGTCCGGAATTGCCCGGGAGACGTCCGCGCGGTCGTACAGGTCCGCCGCGCGCAGGATCTCCGTTCCCCGGTCGCTTCCCGTCTCTCCACTGAGTAGGCGGCGAAGCGTCGCTGTCATTATGGGCTCCATCTGCGGCCCGCAACGTGTCGGACCTGGCTCGATCACAGTTGCGGGCGCAGGAACCCCCGTCTGTAAGCAGTCACCCGCATCGACTTGCCGGCCCGAACGCGCGGATGCGCTCTGGAATACCCACATGCCAGGTCGCCGCTCGGGGTGGGCGCTCATGCACCCTTGCATGAGGGCCGGCGCGGGCTAAGCCCGTGCCGGACAACTTCCACGCGGCGCGCCCGATCCGCGCCTGCCGATACCCGCCAAGAGGCACGATGCCCCAAGCCGTCGCCGGCCCCGAAATCGAACGTCTGATCCAGCTCCTCGCCCGCATGCCCGGCCTCGGACCGCGCTCGGCCCGGCGCGCCGCGCTGCAGCTCATTAAGCGGCGCGACACGCTGCTCGGGCCGCTCGCCGACGCGATGCGGGTCGCGGCCGAGCGCATCGTCGTCTGCACCAGTTGCGGCAACGTCGATACGTCGGAGCCCTGCACGATCTGCCGGGATGCCGAGCGCGATCCCACGACCCTGGTGGTGGTGGAGGACGTCTCCGACCTCTGGGCGCTCGAACGCTCCGGAGCCGTCAAGGCCCGCTACCACGTGCTCGGTGGCGTCCTCTCGGCGCTCGACGGGGTGCGGCCGGAACACCTGAACCTCGCGAGCCTGGTGGAGCGCGTGGCCCGGCCCGAGGTCACGGAGGTCATCCTGGCGCTCAACGCCACCGTCGACGGGCAGACCACCGCCCATTACGTCACGGAATCGATCCGGCATTGCGACGCGAAGGTCACGCGCCTCGCCCACGGCGTCCCGGTCGGCGGCGAGCTGGATTATCTCGACGAGGGGACGCTGACGGCCGCGATCCGGAGCCGGACGGCTTTCTAGCGGCGGCGCCGGCCGAACCGCATGTCCCCGCGGCGGTATTTGACCGGTCTTCACCCGCATCCTATTCGACGCTCGGCCCGGATCCGACCCGGCGCTGTCCCTGCCGGTTTCCGAAATGACCATCCGCCCGCTCGTCATCCTCCCCGATCCCGTCCTGCGCCGCATCTCCGATCCGGTGGGTCCGATCACCGGCGAGATCCGGACCCTCGTGGCCGACATGTTCGAGACCATGTACGACGCGCCGGGCGTCGGGCTCGCGGCGATCCAGGTCGGGGTGGCGAGGCGCGTCGTGACCATCGACACGTCGAAGGAAGAGGGTGTCCGCAAACCGCAGGTGTTCATCGATCCCGCGATCGTCTGGTCCTCGGCGGAGATGCGCGTCTACGACGAGGGCTGCCTGTCGATCCCCGAATATTACGGCGAGGTCGAGCGGCCCGACCGGGTCCGCGTGCGGTTCCGCGGCCTCGACGGGGCCGAGCAGGAGATCGAGGCCGAGGGGCTGCTCGCCACCTGCATCCAGCACGAGATCGACCACCTCAACGGCGTTCTGTTCATCGACCATCTCTCGAAGCTGAAGCGGGACCGGGTGATCAAGAAGTTCACCAAAGCGGCCAAGCGCGACGCGGCCTGAGCCGGCCATGCGCGTCGTCTTCATGGGCACCCCGGACTTCGCCGTGCCGACGCTCGCGCGGCTCGCGCAGGACGGGCACACCGTCGTCGCCGTCTATACCCGCGCGCCCGCCAAGGCGGGCCGCGGCATGAGCCTGCGCCCCTCCCCGGTCCATACCCTGGCCGAGACGCTCGGCGTGCCGGTGCTCACGCCCGTCACCCTGCGCACCCCGGAGGCCGCGGCGGCGTTCGCCGCGCACCGGGCCGAGGTCGCGGTGGTGGTGGCCTACGGGATGCTGCTCCCGCAGGTCATCCTCGACGCGCCGACACACGGCTGCCTGAACCTGCACGGATCGCTGCTGCCGCGCTGGCGCGGGGCGGCGCCGATCCAGCGGGCCGTGATGGCGGGGGATGCCGAGAGCGGCGTCGGCGTTATGCGGATGGAGGCCGGGCTCGATACCGGGCCGGTCGCCCTGGAGGCGCGGGTCCCGATCGCCGCCGGCATGACCGCCGGCGCGCTGCACGACGCGCTGATGCCGGTCGGCGCCGACCTGATGGCCCGCGCCCTCGTCCTCCTGGAACGGGGCCAGCTGACCTTCACGCCGCAGCCGGGCGATGGGGTGATCTACGCGCACAAGATCACCAACGACGAGGCGCGGATCGACTGGACGCGTCCGGCCGATGAGGTCGCCAACCGCATCAATGGTCTCTCGCCGGCCCCGGGCGCGTTCTTCGAGGCCGATCTCTGCAAGGGATCGGAGCGGGTGAAGGTGCTCCGCGCCACCCCGACCGAGGGCGCGGGCGAGCCCGGGACCCTGCGCGATCCCGATGGCACCGTCGCGTGCGGCGTCGGCGCGGTGCGGCTCGCGGAGCTGCGCCGGGCCGGGAAGGGCGGCAGCGCCAGCGGGCCCGAGTTCGTCCGCGGCGCCCGCCTGGCGCCCGGCGCCCGCCTCGGCTGATGCCCCGCTACAAGCTCGTCATCGAGTATGACGGCGGCCCGTTCTGCGGCTGGCAGCGGCAGGCCGAGGATCCCACGGTCCAGGGGGCGATCGAGGCTGCGATCCTGCGCTTCTCCGGGGAGCAGGGCCGGCTCACCTGCGCCGGCCGGACCGATGCCGGCGTGCATGCCATCCATCAGGTGGCCCATCTCGACCTCGCCAAGGACTGGCGGACCGATACGGTCCGCGACGCCCTCAACGCCCATCTGCGGCCGCAGCCGGTGGCGATCCTCGCGGCAGAGCGGGTTCCGGACGGCTTCGACGCCCGTCATTCGGCGATCCGTCGGCACTATCGCTACCGGATCCTGAACCGGCGCAGTCCCGCGGCCCTCACCCGGTCCCAGGTCTGGCACGTGCCCTGGCCCCTCGACGCCGATCTCATGCACGCGGCAGCCCAGCGCCTGGTCGGCCATCACGACTTCTCGGCCTTCCGCGCCGCCGAGTGCCAGGCCAACAGCCCGATCCGCACACTGGAGCAGCTCGACGTCGTCCGCGCGCCGATGGCGCTGCACGACGAGATCGTGGTGGCGACCTCGGCGCGCTCATTCCTGCACCATCAGGTGCGGGCGATGGTCGGAACGCTGATGCTCGTGGGCTGCGGGCGGCTCTCGGCCGACGACGTCGCCGACATCCTCGCCTCCGGCGAGAAGCGCCGGTGCGGGCCGCTGGCGCCGGCCGCCGGACTGACCTTCGTGGGTGTCGACTACGAGATCGGGAAATAGGCCTCCAGCACCCGCCCGTAGATCGCCGTCAGCCGCTCCAGATCGGCGACCGCCACGCACTCGTCGGCCTGGTGCATCGTCTCGCCGACGAGGCCGAACTCGATCACCGGGCAGGCATCCTTGATGAAGCGGGCATCCGACGTGCCCCCCGTGGTCGAGAGCGCGGGCGTCAGGCCGGTCAGCGCCCGGATCGCCTCGGAGACGAGGGTCACGAAGTAATCCGGCCGGGTGAGGAAGGCCGGCGCGTTCGAGGGCTGAAGGTCGAGGCTGAAGCGCACCGCATTCCCGGCCGCCTGCTCCAGGCGCCTGCGGATCTCGGCGCCCAGGCTCTCCGCCGTCCAGTCGTCGTTGAAGCGCACGTTGAACGTCGCCCGCGCGGTCGCAGGGATCACGTTGGTGGCGGGATTGCCCACGTCGAGGGTGGTGAATTCGAGGTTCGAGGCATCGAAATGCGCCGTCCCCCCGTCCAGGGGTTCGGCGATCAGCGCCGAGGCAAGGCGGAGGAGGCTCGGAATCGGATTCTCGGCCTTGTGCGGATAGGCGACATGCCCCTGCCGGCCGAGCACCACGAGCTTGCCCGTGAGCGAGCCGCGCCGGCCGATCTTGATCATCTCGCCGAGCCGGCCCGGATTGGTCGGCTCGCCGAGCAGGCAATGGTCGAAGCGCTCGCCCCGGTCGCGCGCCCAATCGAGCAGCTTGACGGTGCCGTTGACCGCCGGCCCCTCCTCGTCGCCGGTGATCAGGAAGGCGATGGAGCCGGCAAACTCAGGTCCGCGGCGCTCCAGAAAGGCCAGCGCCGCCGCGAGCATGCAGGCGATGCCGCCCTTCATGTCGGCGGCGCCCCGTCCGTACAGCATGCCGTCGGCCACCGCCCCGTCGAACGGGCCGTGGCGCCAGGGGACATCGCCCGCCGGGACCACATCGGTGTGGCCGGCATAGACCAGGCACGGGCCGCCCCGGCCGATCCGCGCATAGAGGTTCGGCGTGTCGGGATAACCCGGCTCACCGAAGACCGGACGCTCGATCGCGAAGCCCGCGGGCCGGAGCGCGTCGGCGACCACGTCGAGGGCACCGCGATCCTCCGGGGTCACGGAGGGGCAGCGGATCAGGGCCTGCGCGAGGCGCAACGCGGCGTGCGGGGCGTCGTGATCAGCCGGCATGGACCCGTCCTCGGCGGCCGAGAATGCCGCGCGGACCGCTTACCCCGAAGCGGGCCGCGCCGGGAATCCCGGTCGGAACTCCTACTTGGTGACCACCACATGGGCATCGCCGTGGCGGCGCTGCACCGAGACGGTGACGTCGTCGTCGTAGCGCTGGAACCGCAGGTCCAGGCGAGAATCCCCGAGCCTGACGTTGAAGAGCGTCACGCCGTCGAGGAAGGCCGGGAGGATCGGGTTCTTCAGCCCGACGCGGTTGCGCGCGTGGTCGAGTTCCAGGCCGAGGCAGGCGGCCAGGAACGCGAACGGCGCGGCGGCCGCCCAAGCCTGCGGGCTGCAGGCGACGGGGTAGGCCACGGGCCCACGCTGCTTGCGGCGCATGAAACCGCAGAACAGCTCCGGCAGGCGCTTCTGATCCTGGTAGAGCGAGGTGTCGAACATCCCCTGGAAGATGCGCGCGGCCTCGTGCTTGCGGTCGTAGCGCGCCAAACCCATCGCGATCAGGGCGTTGTCGTGCGGCCAGATCGAGCCGTTGTGGTACGACATCGGGTTGTAGCGCGCCTCGCCCCTGGCGATGGTCCGCACGCCCCAGCCATTGAACCCGTCCTTGCACAGGAGCGTCTCGGCGACCCGCGCCGCCCGCTCGGGCTTGGCGATGCCGGTGAACAGGGCGTGGCCGGCATTGGACGAGCGCACCGCGCATTGCGTCTTCGCCCCGTCGAGGGCGAGGGCGTAGGTACCGATCTCCTCGTTCCAGAACGCCGCGTCGAATGCCTCGCGCAACGCCGCCGCCTCCCGGGTCAGGCGCTCGGCCATCGGATCGTGCCCGAGCAGGGCCGCGAGCTTCGCCATGCCGTGCTTGGCCGCGTAGACGTAGCCCTGCACCTCGCACAGCGCGATCGGGCCCTTGGCGAGTTGCCCATCGGCGTGGAAGATCGAATCGTGGCTGTCCTTCCAGCCCTGGTTCTCGAGGCCCTTGTCGGTGTCGCGGGCGTATTCCACGAAGCCATCGCCGTCGCGGTCGCCGTAGCGGTCCATCCATTCGAGCGCGAGTTCGAGCGCCGGCCAGATCGACCGGACGGTCTCCAGGTCCCCGGTGACGGCGTAATACTCCCAGGCCAGCATCACGAAGAGCGGCGTGCCGTCGATCGTGCCGTAATAGTGCCGGAACGGAACCTCCCCGAGCATCGCCATCTCACCGCGGCGTGTCTCGTGCAGCACCTTGCCGGGTTGGGCGTCGGCGGCGGGATCCACCGCCTTGGCCTGGGTGGAGGCGAGATAGCGCAGGACGCCGCGGGCGAATTTCGGGTCGATCCACAGGGCCATCATCGCCGTGATGATGCCGTCGCGGCCGAACACCGTGGAGTACCAGGGGATGCCGGCGAACGGGTAGATCCCCTCCGGGGTGCGGCTCGCCAGCATGTAGAGATCGGCCGTGGCCCGGCACAGGCCCTCGTTGAACTGGTCGTTCGAGGTGATGATCGTGGTGATCCCTGCGGTGAGGGTGCGCAGGTCGCGGCGGGAATCCCGGTAGGCGCGGGCGAAGATCATGCCTTCGCCAAGGTCCTTCGGCTCCCGCCGGGCGCCGCCGGCATTGGCCGCCAGCGTCAGCTTGGCGGCCGCATCCTCACCGACCATGGTGTCGCTGGGCGGCTTGGTGAAGGCACGATGGGCCTCGAACGTGACGCGGATGAACAGCGAGGTCTTGCCGCCCGGGGGCAGCGCCACCTCGAAGGCGACGCGGCCGGGCTCGATCAGGTCCGGCTTCGGGCCGAAATGCAGGCCTGTGGTCCGGACGATCTCGTCGAGCCCGACATAGCGGAACTGGACCTCCCGGTCGCTCGCCACCAGGACGCCGCGCTTGCCGCGCTCCTTGCGGTCGGTGCCGCGGACCTCGAACAGGTCCCGGTAATCCGCGTCGAAACTGACGGCGATGCGCAGGCGGCGATGCTTGGAATCGAAGGAGCGCAGGCCGATCCGGTCGTAGCAGGCCCCGCGGAACAGGAACTTGGTACGCTCGATGGCGATCGTCTCGCGGGGGATCGCGGTCTCGTCATGGGCGTCGAGGCGGATGTCGGGCGTCGTCATGTCGACGCTGAGTGCGCCGTTGTCGTCCTGCATCACCGAGGAGAGCATCAGCGGACGCTGCCCCTCCACCGTCAGTTCGAGACGGGACAGGTAGCGCGTATCCTGGAAATACAGGCCCTCCGGGCCGGGCTGGACGCCGATATCGCCGTAGGAATCCAGGACGCCGAACGCTTCGCCGAACTTCAACGACCGCAGGGGCCGTTCCACCAGGGAGGTCTGGGCCTCGATGTGATAGGGCGGGAGCACGTCGTCCGCGTCCTGGAAGCCCTGCGCCACGCGTCCGGCGCTCGCCGCCGTCCGAACCGTCGCATCGTGGGCTGCCGCGCTGTTGTCCGCCGCCATGCAGGGCATCTCCGGTGTCGTGAGGGTGTGAATCGAGAAGGCCGCCGCATCACTCCTGATGCGGCGGCCCTCGTTCGCCTAACGGATGAGTCGCCTGAAAGATGCTAGGCCGGCCCGGGGGGAACCCGCAAGCCCGATGCCGCCAATCAGGCCGGCATCGCGGCGACCGCGATGGCCGGCCGCGCGGACCCGTTCACGTCACCGTATTGCGGCCTGAACCCCGAGGTCGGCAGCTTGATCACGTCCGCACCGCGGGCGGCGAGCTCCTGGTACGCGGCCACGTACTTGTTGACCATGCACTCGGCGGTGAAGTGACCCTCGAAGTGGCGACGCACGCCGGCGCGGCTCATGGCCTTGGCCTTGTCGACCGCCGCCACCGCCTCGTCCATCGAGGTGCAGAGCACACCGCTCACGCCGTCCTTGATCACCTCCGGAACAGACCCGTTGCGGAAGGCGATCACCGGCGTGCCGGCCGACATCGCCTCGATCATCACGAGGCCGAAGGGCTCCGGCCAGTCGATCGGGAAGGCGAGGGCCAGGGCGTTGCCGAGGAAGTCCTTCTTCTGCTCCTCGTTGATCTCGCCGATGAACTCGATCAGCGGGTGATGGATCATCGGCTCGATGACCTCGTCCCAGTAATCCTGGTCGGCCTTGTCGACCTTGGCGGCGATCTTGAGGGGCGTCCCGGAGCGGATCGCCATCTCGATGGCGCGATCGGGCCGCTTCTCGGGGGAGATCCGGCCCAGGAAGGCGAGATAGCCGCCCTTGGCCTCGGGATAGAACGGGCAGTTCTGGGCCGGGAGGCCGTGATGGATCGTCGCCAGCCAGTTCGAGGTCGGCGGCATCGGCAGGCGCTGGTTGTCGGAGATCGACACCAGGGGCATCCCGGTGAAGGTCCGGTAGACCGGCATGAAGTCCGGCACGTCGAGGCGACCGTGCATCGTCGTGAGGCACTTGTGGTTCAAGTCCTCGAACATCGGATATTGCAGTAGATCGATATGGAAATGGAGGATATCGAATTCGTGGGCACGCCGGTGCACCTGATGCAGCATCGCCAGGTGGCTGGCGGTGTGGTCTCGATAGCCGAGCAGACGCAGGCCCTCGGGTGTGCATGCGGCGAGCTTTGCGCCGGTCTGGGAATCGCCGCTGGCGAACAGCGTGACCTCATGGCCCTGGCGGACCAGTTCTTCCGTAATCCAGCTGACGACGCGCTCGGTGCCGCCGTAGAACTTCGGAGGAACGGCCTCCGACAACGGAGCGATCTGGGCAATGCGCACGAAGTGTCTCCTGAATGGCCGAATTTGACGGGGAGGCTAACCCTGCCGGCCTGAGCGGGACATGAATGAAACAGACGGCCAAGATTATGGTTCCTGGCCGACCGTCTGTCGCCTCCTCTTTTGTGCGGTGCGGGCGCTGTCCCCGCATTCCCCGAATCACGAGGACGAAAACCGATCTCGGCACGTGGCGGGCGCCCGCCACGTGCGGTGCGCGTGGGCGCCCGCTCCGCTCCGCTGCTGAGGCGTTGCCGCCGCGTCAGCTTTCTGTCATAAGCCGCTCCGCGTCGAACCGCCCGGCCGATTAGGGCTGCCGTGGCGGCTCGTGCTGCTCCACCAGAAGCATCAACGCGCGATCCTCATCCGACCCTCACGGGTCGGCCCCGGGGAATTTTTGCGCAACGGAGAGCCAAATGCCCAAGCTGAAGACCAAGTCGGGCGCGAAGAAGCGCTTCAAGATCACCGGCACCGGCAAGGTGATGTACGCCCAGGCCGGTAAGCGCCACGGGATGATCAAGCGGACGACCAAGCAGATCCGCAACCTGCGCGGCACCACGACCCTGTTCGAGGGCGATGCCGCCAACGTGAAGAAGTACTTCCTGCCGAACGCGCGGTAAGTCTTCGATACAAGTTGCCACTGTCTTTCGTCGAAACCAGGAGATAACCGATGGCCCGCGTCAAGCGCGGCGTGACCAGTCACGCGAAGCACAAGAAAGTTCTGAAGGCCGCGAAGGGCTATTATGGCCGGCGCAAGAATACCATCCGCATCGCCAAGCAGGCGGTCGAGAAGGGCATGCAATATGCCTACCGCGACCGCAAGAACAAGAAGCGCA
The DNA here is from genome assembly GCF_022829585.1 of Methylobacterium sp. J-026. Classification (GTDB taxonomy): domain Bacteria; phylum Pseudomonadota; class Alphaproteobacteria; order Rhizobiales; family Beijerinckiaceae; genus Methylobacterium. The sequence continues at coordinate 9,763 of NZ_JAKSYC010000182.1, read as the reverse complement.
CCTTCCGCGCCCTCTGGATCCAGCGCCTGAACGCTGCCGTCCGTGAGCATGGCCTGACCTACTCGCGCTTCATCGACGGCCTGGCGAAGTCCGGAATCATCGTCGACCGTAAGGCACTGTCGGAACTCGCGATCCACGAGCCGGCGAGCTTCGCCGCCGTCGTCGAGAAGGCGAAGGCCGCGCTGCCGCAGACCACCGCCAAGGCCGCCTGATCCAGGCCCAGCGCGAGACGGACGGAAGGCGCGGTTCCCCCGGGGGCCGCGCCTTCGTCGTTTGCCCGGTCCCGCCCCGCGCTTGCGCCCGGGCGCGCAACGCGCGAGAGCACGCCGCGACGGCAGACTCTGCCAACCCTGCTCGAAGACAGCGATGACCGATCTCGACACCCTCGAACGCGACCTCCTGGCCCAGGTGAGCGCGGCGTCCGACGAGGCCGCCCTCGACGCGGTTCGCGTCGCGGCACTCGGCAAGAAGGGCAGCGTCTCGGAACTGCTGAAGACCCTCGGTGCCATGACGCCCGAGGAACGGAAGGCGCGCGGCCCCCTGATCAACGGCCTGCGCGACCAGGTGCAGGCCGCCGTCACGGCGCGCAAGGCGGCGCTGGCGGAGGCGGCCCTGGAGGCGCGGCTCGCCTCCGAGCGGATCGACGTGACCCTGCCGGTCCGCGAGGCGCCGGAAGTGCGCGGCCGGATCCACCCAATCTCTCAGGTCATCGACGAGATCACCGCGATCTTCGCTGATATGGGATTCGCGGTGGCCGAGGGGCCCGATATCGAGACGGATGAGCTGAACTTCACGGCGCTCAACTTCCCGCCCGGCCATCCGGCCCGGGAGATGCACGACACCTTCTTCCTGGCCCCGGACGCCGCGGGCAAGCGCAAGGTCCTGCGGACCCACACCTCCCCGGTGCAGATCCGGACGATGCGGTCGCAGACGCCGCCGATCCGGGTGATCATCCCGGGCCGGACCTACCGGCACGATTCCGACCAGACCCACACCCCGATGTTCCATCAGGTCGAGGGGCTGGTGATCGACACCAGCGCCAACATCGCCAACCTGAAATGGGTGTTGGAGGAGTTCTGCAAGGCGTTCTTCGAAGTCGACAGCGTGAAGATGCGCTTCCGGCCGTCGTTCTTTCCCTTCACCGAGCCGTCGGCCGAGGTCGACATCCAGTGCTCCCGCAAGGGCGGCGAGATCCGCTTCGGCGAGGGCGAGGATTGGCTCGAGATCCTGGGCTGCGGGATGGTCCATCCGAACGTGCTGCGCAATTGCGGCCTCGATCCGGATGCCGTGCAGGGTTTCGCCTTCGGCGTCGGCCTCGACCGCATCGCCATGCTCAAATACGGCATGCCGGACCTGCGCCCGTTCTTTGACGCGGATGTCCGCTGGCTCGACCATTACGGATTCAGGCCGCTCGACGTGCCGAGTCTGGTCGGCGGGCTGACGAGGTGAGATGACGAGGGCTGCCATGACCGATCAACAGATCAGCGAGATCGTTCACGACGTCCTGCGCAACCGGGTTCCGGCGGCGCAATTTCTAGGCGCGGATGTCTGGTCCGATACGGACTTCGATGGAGATCCGATCATCCGTGTGACCGCCCGTTACGGACATCGGCCGACCGCCAAGCCTGATCCACTTATCGCGGCTGTGCATGATCTTCGCTCGGCTTTGCTGGCACGCGGAGAGGATCGATTCGTGTTCTTGAGCAACGACGTTGCCGACGAGCAGCGAGTTGAGGAAGACGTCGATTAGCCGATGACCGCGATGGTCGCACAGATGCTTGGCCAAGCGGCCGACTTGATCGAACGGTTTCCTGGCAGTTCTGCCGCGAAAAGACGTACGGTCAGCACGGCCTATTACGCCGCGTTTCACGCCATTATGCAACTCTGCGCCGACGAGATACTCCCGGGTTCAGACAGCAACTCGGCAGAGTTCGAGCGCGTGTACCGCCAGATCGACCACGGACCTCTCAAGCAGGCGTTCGTGAGTGACGGCCCCTTGAAGATCAACCAAGCGCTGAGGCAGATTGGCGACGATATAGTCCCGTTGCAGAACGCCCGGAAGCTCGCCGATTACGCGCCACCACGACCTAACGTATTCACGTCGGCGAAGGCCCGAGAGCATGTCGATCGAGCGGGCGACCTCGTCACGCGCCTTCAGACCTTGACCCCTCAGGATCGCCGGACGCTCGCCTTGCACCTCCTCTTTCCTCCCAGAAGAAAATGAAATTCACCTTCTCCTGGCTCAAGGATCACCTCGACACCGAGGCGTCCCTCGACACCATCGCCGAGACGCTGACGCGCATCGGGCTCGAGGTGGAGGGGCTCGACGACAAGGCGGCCGCGCTGAAGCCCTACGTCGTGGCGAAGATCCTCACGGCCGAGCAGCACCCCAATGCCGACCGGCTGCGGGTCTGCGCCGTGGATGCGGGCGCCGGCGCTCCCGTGCAGGTGGTCTGCGGCGCGCCGAACGCCCGCGCCGGCCTCGTCTCGGTCTTCGCGCCGCCGGGCACCTACGTGCCGGGCAAGAACATCACCCTGTCGGTGGGCACGATCCGCGGCGTCGAGAGTCACGGCATGCTCTGTTCGGGGGCCGAACTCGGGCTGGGTGAGGATCATGACGGCATCCTGGAACTCCCCGCCGACGCGCCGGTGGGCCAGGGTTACGCCTTCTATGCCGGCCTCGACGATCCGGTGATCGAGATCAACCTGACGCCGAACCGGCCGGACTGCACCTCGGTCCACGGCATCGCCCGCGACCTCGCCGCCGCGGGGATCGGCACGCTCAAGCGCGAGACCCTGCCCGCGCTGCGCGGTGAAGGCCCCTGCCCGGTGGAGGTCGAACTGGCCTTCGAGCCGGCCGACCGGCATCTGTGCTCCCTCTTCGCCCTGCGGCTGGTGCGCGGCGTGAAGAACGGCCCCTCGCCCGCCTGGATGCAGGCGCGGCTGCGGGCGATCGGGCTGCGCCCGATCAACGCGCTCGTTGACATCACCAACTACATCACCTTCGACCGCGGGCGGCCGCTGCACGTCTTCGACGCCGCCAAGGTGTCGGGGGCTCTGACGGTGCGCCGGGCCCGCGAGGGGGAAAGCCTGCGCGCCCTCGACGGCCGCACCCACGCCCTCACCGGCGAGACCGTGGTGATCGCCGACCGGCGCGGCGTGGAATCGATCGCGGGCATCATGGGCGGCCAGGACTCGGGCTGCGACGAGACCACCACGGACGTGCTGATCGAATCGGCGCTTTGGGATCCGGCCAACATCGCGCAGTCGGGCCGGCGCCTGGGAATCATCACCGACGCCCGCTACCGGTTCGAGCGCGGCGTCGATCCGGCCTCCACCCTGCCCGGGCTCGATCTGGCGACCCGCCTCGTGGTGGATCTGTGCGGCGGTACGCCGAGTGAGGCGCGGGTCGCCGGCGAGGCGCCCGAATCCGAGAGGATCATCGATTTCCCCTGGACCGAGGTCCGCCGCCTCGCCGGCCTCGATGTGCCGCGCACCGAGGCGAAGCTGATTTTGGAGACGCTGGGCTTCCACGTCTCCGGCACCGGCGACCGGGTGAAGGTTCTCACCCCGTCCTGGCGTCCGGACGTGGAGGGCAAGGCGGATCTCGTCGAGGAGATCGTGCGGATCGCCGGGCTCGACCGGATCGTGCCGAAGCCCCTGCCACGTCTCGCCGGAGTCGGCGGATCGCTTCTCACCGTGATGCAGAAGCGCACGCGGACCGCCAAGCGTGCTCTGGCGAGCCGCGGCTTGATGGAGGCCGTGACCTGGTCCTTCGTCCCGCACACCGATGCCGTGCTGTTCGGCGGCGGCGGTGCCGATCTGGCGCTGGCCAATCCCATTGCCTCGGAACTGTCGGACATGCGCCCCAGCCTGCTGCCCGGCCTGCTCCGCGCGGCGCAGCGCAACGCCGACCGCGGCCACCCGGATGCCGCTTTGTTCGAGACCGGTCAGTGCTTCACCTCCGATGAGCCGGAGGGTCAGACGATCCGCGCCGCGGCGGTCCGCCGGGGCAGTGCCACCGTGCAGGGCGCCGGGCGCCACTGGGACGGATCGGCCGAGACGGTGGACGCCTTCGACGCCAAGGCCGACGCCCTGGCGCTGCTCGGCAGCCTCGGCGTGCCCACGGGCGGACTCCAGGTCACCGCCGGGGGACCGTCCTGGCTGCATCCCGGCCGCTCCGGGACGCTTCGCTTCGGCCCCAAGACCGAGATCGGCTGGTTCGGCGAGGTGCATCCGCGGACGCTGCAGGAACTCGACCTCAAGGGCAGCCTCGTGGCCTTCGAGATCGTCCTGGACGCGCTGCCCCCGCCAAAGCACAGGCCGACCAAGACCAAGCCCGCTCTGGTGCTGTCCGAGTTCCAGCCCCTGTCGCGGGACTTCGCCTTCGTGGTCGGCCGCGACGTGCCCGCCGGCGACATCGTCAAGGCCGCCCAGGGCGCAGAGCGCAAGCTGGTCACCGGGGTCGACGTGTTCGACCTCTACGAGGGCCCGGGCGTCCCGGCGGGATCGAAATCCGTGGCCCTCGCGGTGCGTCTGCAGCCCGTGGAACGGACCTTGACCGATGCCGAGATCGAGGCGGTGAGCGCGAAGATCGTGGCCGAGGTTGTGCGCCGGACCGGCGCCACGCTCCGGAGCTGAGGAGCGCCGGATGGATCGGATCGCCCTGCTCATCGCGGATCTCGCGGCGGCCGAACACCGGCCGACCGCGGCGCTGCGGGAAGCCCTGACTCATCCGGAGGCGGTCGCCGAGGCGACCCTGCCGTTGCTCGAGGCGGCGGCCGATGAACGCGAACTCACCCTGGAGGAGACCAACCTCGTCTTCTGGGGCCTGCACGTCATGGCCCAGACCCGTGACGTGCGCGCCCTCGGACCCCTCCTGCACCTGCTGCGCCAGGACGAGGAAAGCCTCGACGCGGTGCTGGGCGACGCCCTCACGGCGACCCTGGCGAAGGTCCTGACAAGCCTGTTCGATGGCGATCCCGCGCCGCTGTTCCGCCTGATCCTCGACAGCACCGTCGACGATTACGCCCGGATGGCGCTCCTCTCGGCCTGCACCTTCCTGACACTGGAAGGTCGGATCGACCGCGCCGCGATGCACAACCTCTTGGTCCGCTTCGACGACGCCCAGGCGGCCGTCGAGGCGGCGCCGGTCTGGGTCGGCTGGGAGGAGACGATCGCGCATCTCGGCTTCCGGGACCTCGCACCCCGGGTCGCGGCGGCCCGCGCGGACGGACGTATCACAGACGAAGTCAGTGACGCCGACTGGTTCAAGGAGGCCCTGCGCAAGGCCGAGGCAAACCCCCAGGACCGGGACCGGCTGGGCCCTTACCAGTACGGTTATCTGGACGATGCGATTGAAGCGCTCGACTGGACCGTCGAGGGGGCGGGAGAACCGCAGCGCAACCCGTTCAAGGATGTCGGGCGCAACGATCCGTGCCCCTGCGGCTCGGGCAAGAAGTTCAAGAAATGCTGCCTCGGCAAGGAGCAGGCCGAAGGGCCCTGGATGCCGCCGGGGCCGTTATTCGGCTGAACGCCGCGTACCGCTGAGCGGATTGTCCGGATCCCAGCCGTAGCGCAGGGTCTCGAACCGCATGGAGCGGGCATCGACCATCAGCAGACGCCCGACCAGCGGCTCGCCGAACCCCGCCACGGCCCGGATCACCTCCATGGCCATCAGCGAACCCATGACCCCGGCGAGCGCCCCCAGAACCCCGGCCTCGGCGCAAGCGGGCACGCTGCCGGGCGGTGGCGGGTTCGGAAACAGGCAGCGATAAGTCGGGTTCGGTGTCCCGTCGGGGCCGGTCTCGTGTGCCCGGATGGTGGTGAGCGTGCCGTCGAACCGGCCGAGCGCCGCTGTGACAAGCGGGCGCCCTGCCTGGAAGCAGGCATCCGAGACGGCGTAGCGGGTGGCGAAATTGTCGGACCCGTCGGCGACGAGGTCGTAGCCGGCGATCAGCTCGACGGCGTTGTCCGGCCCGATGCGAAGCGGGTGCGGCACGACCGTCACGCGCGGGTTGAGCCGCGCCACCGCGTCGGCGGCGCTCTGGACCTTTTGCCGGCCAAGATCCGGCGTGCCGTGGATCACCTGACGCTGGAGGTTCGACAGCGAGACCGTGTCGTCGTCGACGATGCCGATCGTGCCGATGCCGGCGGCGGCGAGGTACTGGATCAGCGGTGCGCCGAGCCCTCCGGCCCCGATGACCAGCACCCGGGCTGCCTTCAGGCGCCCCTGGCCGGGCCCGCCGACCTCGGCCAGGACGAGGTGACGGGCGTAGCGTTCGATTTCGTCGGGAGCCAGGGCCATGGGCAGGAGATAGGCGGTCGCGCAGTCCCACGGAAGCGCCACATGAAAACGCCGCCCCGGTCAGGAGGCGGCGCTGGGCATCGGTATTTGCGGACGAATCAGCGCGGTGCCAGGATCATGATCATCTGGCGGCCTTCGAGCATCGGCTCGCTCTCGACCTTGGCGATCTCGGCAGTCTCGTTCTTGACGCGCTCCAGGAGGCGCAGGCCGATATCCTGGTGAGCCATCTCACGGCCACGGAAGCGCAGGGTCACCTTGACCTTGTCGCCCTCCTCGAAGAAGCGGTGCACCGACTTCATCTTGGTGTCGTAGTCGTGCTTGTCGATGCCGGGGCGGAGCTTGATCTCCTTGACCTCGACCGTCTTCTGCCGCTTGCGGGCCTCGTTCTGCTTCTTCTGCTCGTTGAAGCGGAAGCGCCCGTAATCGAGCAGCTTACAGACGGGCGGCACGGAGTTCGGCGCGATCTCCACGAGATCGAGGCCTGCCTCCTCGGCGAGCGTCAGGGCATCGAAGAAGGCGACGACGCCACGGTTCTGCCCGGTATCGTCGATCAGCTGCACTTCCCGCACCCCGCGAATATCGCGGTTGGCGCGCGGCCCGTCCTTCTGCGGGGCCGGCATGGCTCTCATCGGTCTACGAATGGCTTCGGTCTCCTGCTGCAACGACGAAACGGCGGACCGGACGACCCAATCCGAGGATCTCCCGACCGCCAGCCGCTCCGGTTCCGCCCGGACATACTACGTTGGCGGAAGCACGGCCAGAGTCAACGGCCGACCGGCACGGCACGCGAAATAATCACCCGGGCGCCGGCCCGATCCGCAGGGGGGCGCCCTTGACTTGGAGTGCGCTCGAAGCGGTACCTGTTCCTGCGTCGTGACGAGACCAGGCGTCCATGAAGATTGGGGATCTCGCCATGCGGTCCGGTCTGTCGGCCCATACGCTCCGCTACTACGCGCGAATCGGCCTGCTGCCCTACGCCGACCGGGACCGGTCCGGACGGCGAGACTACGACGCATCGATCCTGACCTGGATCGCCTTCCTCGGCCGCCTGAAGGCAACCGGCATGCCGATCAGCGAGATGCTGCGCTACGCGACGTTGCGGGCGCAGGGCGATCTCACCGGCCCGGCACGCCGGACGCTGCTCGAACGGCATCGCGAACAGGTCCGGCACCGGATCGACGCGTTCCAGGCCTGCCTTCTCGTCCTCGACTCCAAGATCGCCGGATATGCCGACACCGACACGGAGACGCAGGATGACGCACACCCAACCCGCCCCCGACGAGAGCCGCTACGACCGCGGGCAGCGGGCCCTCGCCCAGATTGACGGACAGGCCGGCGCACAGGTCGTCGCGTCGCTGGCCGACATCGCCCCGGATTTCGCTCGCTACCTGATCGAGTTCCCGTTCGGCGACATCTACTCCCGCCCCGGCCTCGATCTGCGCAGCCGCGAGATCGCCACCATCGCGGCGCTGGCAGCCCTCGGCAACGCGGCGCCGCAGCTCAAGGTGCATATTGCGGCCGGCCTCAACGTCGGGCTGACCCGCGCCGAGATCGTCGAGATCCTGATGCAGATGGCGGTCTATGCCGGCTTCCCGGCGGCCCTGAACGGATTGTTCGCCGCCCGGGAGGTTTTTGCGGCCGATCCGGAGACCACCAACGCGCCGGGATGAGACCCATCGCTCAACCCTTGCGGCCGAGCAGCGCGGCGTAGACCGCCAGGGTGTCGCCGACCATGCGCTCCAGCGAGAAATGCGCCTCGACATGGGCGCGGCCCCGGCGCGCCAGGGCATCCCGGGCGCTGGCGCCGAGCGACAGCGCCTCGGTGAGCGCCCCGGCGAGCGCGGAGGCGTCCCCCGGCGGGACGCGCCAGCCGGTACGCTGGCCGGCAGGAACATCCGGCGGCGCCAGGACGGTCTCCGGTACGGCGCCGAGATCCGAGACCACCACCGGCGTGCCGAGGGCCTGCGCCTCGACGGCGGAGCGCCCGAAGGCCTCGGGCTCGACAGAGGGCACCGCCACGACAGACGCGGCTCGGAAGGCGGCGGGCATGTCGGTGCAATGGCCGACCCGGCGCACGACGGCGCCGAGGCCCCGGGCGGCGATCAGCGCGTCGAGTTCCCGCTCGTAGGCGGTCCGCCCCTGGGGATCGCCGGCCAGGACCACCGCGAGGTCCGGGACGCCCCGGTCGCGCATCTGCGCGGCCGCCTCGATCAGCACACGCTGCCCCTTCCAGGCGGTGAGGCGGGCGGCGAGGAGGATCACGCGCTCGTGGGGCGCCACCGACCAGGCCCGGCGCAGGGCCTCGACCCGGCCTGCTCCGACCGCGACCGGATTGAACACCGCGAGGTCGGTGCCGCGATGGATCACCCGCACCCTCTCCCCGGCCTGCTCGGCATGCATCCTGTGGATCAGGTCGGCGGTGTAGCGCGAATTCGCGATCACCACGTCGCCCCGGGCCATCACCGAATTGTACAGCACCTTGACGCCGGTCCGGCCGGAATAGCTGCCGTGATAGGTCGTCACGAATGGCAGGCCGAGGCGGCGCGCGGCCCCGAGCGCCACCCAGGCGGGGGCGCGGGAGCGGGCATGGATGACCTGCACGCCCTCGCGGCGGCAGAGCGCCATGAGCCGCAGCATGTTGACCGCCATGGCGGCCGGATTCTTCGACGCCGCCGGGAAGCGGTGCCAATGCCCGCCCTTGGCCTGCAGCTCGCCGACCAGGCGTCCGCCCTCCGTCGCCACGAGGGCGCGCGCGCCGACCGCCGCCAGGGCGCCGGCGACGTCGACCGTCGTGCGCTCGGCGCCCCCGGCCTCGAGCTCGGGGATGATCTGGAGGATCCGCGCCCCCGCCAGCACCCCGATCTCGCCGGGGAAACCCGACAGGCCGTGCGGACCGTGACCCGCCCGCGGACCGTCGGCAAGGACCCGCAGGCCCCCGGCCGGTATCTGCCAAATGCTCGTTGCCATTGCTTGAGCATCGCCGCCGCGCTTTACGGTCCGGTAAACGGAGTTTGAACCGGACCGGCTCACGGACCGCGTTCTCCCGTGCATGCACAGGGATATTGGAGTTCAGCATGGCCGATCCGGAGCTCAGCTATCTCACGGTCGGTGCGGGCGCCGCCGCGCGCCGCATCGCGGTGCGCGTGCGCCCCGGCTCGAGCCCGCCCGTGGTCTGGCTCGGCGGCTTCCGGTCGGACATGAAGGCCACCAAGGCGACGGCCCTGGATGATTGGGCGGCTCAGGCCGGGCGCAGATTCGTCCGATTCGATTACGCAGCCCACGGCGAGTCCGGAGGCACGTTCACCGATTGCACGATCACGTCGTGGCTGGAGGACGCGCAGGCGGTGCTCGGCGCCCATGTCGAGGCAGCGCCGATCCTGGTCGGCTCCTCGATGGGGGGTTGGATCGCCTGCCTGGCAGCCCGGGATCGGGCGCTCCGAGGCGACAAGACCGCGG
>NZ_JAKSYC010000175.1 GCF_022829585.1 Methylobacterium sp. J-026 | reverse complement strand
CCCGGGCATCGGCACCGACAGCTTCGGCCGCGACCAGCAGTTCATGAACGTCGACAAGGCGTTCATCCAGTTCGCCGGGCTCACCGCCGGTCGCGCGTCGTCGTTCTTCGACTTCTACGCCCACGACTTCGAGTTCGCCGGTGCCACCGCCGGTTCGGACAACTTCTCCACCAACCTGCTCGCCTACACGGCGACGGTGGGCAACGGCCTGTCGGCGACGATCTCGATCGAAGACCCGGTCTTCCGCCGCACCCCGATCTTCTCGCCGTTCAACGTC
>NZ_JAKSYC010000169.1 GCF_022829585.1 Methylobacterium sp. J-026 | reverse complement strand
ATGAGCGTGGGAAGTACGCCGCGACGCTCGCCGCCCTTCCGCGGGACAGCTACGTTAGCGTCCTAGAGATCGGCTGCTCCATCGGCGTACTTACGCGGCAGCTCGCTAGTCGGTGCGACGCGCTCATCAGTCTCGATCTCTAGGACGCTAACGTAGCTGTCCCGCGGAAGGGCGGCGAGCGTCGCGGCGTACTTCCCACGCTCATAGTCGCTCGGCGGTAGCGGACATTCAGTTTCAGGTGACCGTCCGTCCGGAGTCGACCCATTCGCTGACCCTGGGAATGTCCGCTAACGGGCGGTCAGCTGATGTCCGCTCATGGCGCGAAGCTGCGGTCTGGAATGGCAGGGTTTGGCCGAAAACTGCCAGTCCGCTTCGGGAAATGCATGTTGGAGAAGCTGACATGCATTTCCCGAAGAGGTGTTGCAGTCACGTGGTTGAAACATGTCAGATTGCACTGAACAGGATCGAGCACCAGCTACCTACTTCACCTTCCTTCCAGGAGGTGGGGCAGGATCATATGTTCTCATACAGCGATGAAGGACGTCGAGCCTGTACTTTTCTGCCCGCTCGCGGTGGGTGACCGGCAGGAAATTGGCCACTCCTTCGATGAAGCTATCCGCCGCTTCGTCGCCGGTCAGTGGGTAGTGCGTATCACCGGTCCAATGCACCAACACGACGTCCCCGCCATTGACGAGGCTGCCGCGCACACGCTCGACCAAGCGCGCCACGTCATCCAGGTCGAGGTAGTATACGACCTCCGAGAGCAGGATCAGGTCGAACGAGCCTGCCGGCCATTGGCCGGGGACCTGCCCGAGTTCGAAGTGGACGTGGTCGAGGTCGCGGCAGCGTTCCCGCGCTTGTGCGAGCGCCAGCTCGGTGAGATCGAGACTGATGAGCGCGTCGCACCGACTAGCGAGCTGCCGCGTAAGTACGCCGATGGAGCAGCCGATCTCTAGGACGCTAACGTAGCTGTCCCGCGGAAGGGCGGCGAGCGTCGCGGCGTACTTCCCACGCTCATAGTCGCTCGTTTGAAACTGCCAGGGGTCTGGGTCGGCGGCGTAGCGTTCGTCGAAATAGCTGGGTGGCAACGTGCCGGCGTATCGGGTCAAAGGATGCCTCCCAGCGTGAACAGGTCACTGGCCGTTCCGTCGGCCGTCAGGATCTCGGCCGCCGCCGTGGTGAGGGCCCGGTCCGGCGCGGGTTGCCGCAGGTAGGTGGCGAGGTCGCGTGAGAGCCGCTCAAGGGGATGTTCGCGCAGGAAGCCCTGCAGGCCGACCGAGCGTTGAGCGAGCTGCAGAACGTCGAGACCGGCTTTCTCCACCGCGAGCCGGGCCAGGTTGACGAAGGCGACGATGCGCTCGGGCGCAAGTTCGTCCTCGGCGACGGTCAAAGCGGCACGCTCGACCCATTGCCGGGCGCCCTCGACCGCGATGGCGCCCTCGCCGAGGCGCGCGAGCTGGTGTGGGTCGCCGCCGCGGCCCGTCGCGGAGAGGTGCCCTCGCCAAGCGTCGAACACCGCCTCGATGCCGCCGAGCTGCACCGCAGCGAACCGCCACGCGCCGCCCGAGAAGGTCGGCTGGCGGTGGTAGTCGTCCCACCCGCCCAGGATCTTGTCATCGCTCACGGCGATGTCCTCGAAATCGACGGTGCCGGTCGCGGACGCACGCATGCCGTGGGCATGCCATCCCGAGAGATCGGCGCGACTGCCGGCCTTCAGCGGCACAACCAGCATCAACGGCGAGGCGCCGGGCTCGCGCTTGACTGTTACTAGGGCGCGGGTGACGAAGCCGGCGCCTGACGCGAAGGTCTTCACGCCGCGAAGCCGGCAATCTTCCCCCAGTCGTAGGCAATTGCCGGGCAAGTCCGTGTTCCAGACCCCAAACAGGTGGCCGTCAAGGGCGTCGGCGAAGAGCCGCGCGCGCTGGCATTCATCGCCGTACCGGGCGACGAGCTGGAGCGCATTGACGTGTCCCTCGTAGAGCCGCCCCAGCGCAAGGCTGCCGTAACCGACGAGGCGCAGCACCGCCGCGAGCTGGCACGTGCCCAGTTCCTCGCCCAGGCCGACGCCACCGTCGTCGGAAGGTATCGGCGCGGCGAGCAGGCCCAGGCGGGCGAGGTCAGCGATGTCCTCGACCGGGAAGCCTTCGTCTTGGTCCTGTTCACCTGCGCGCCCGGTCGCGGTGACAGCCACCTGCCTGGCGGCCGCGACGGGGTCGTAGGCCAGGTTTGCTGGGGTGATCTGGTCCATGCGCCTTCCTCCCATTAGGCCGCAGTCGCGGCGATGTCCTTGACCGTGCGGCCGGTCAGGACCGAGCGCGGCTGCTCCTCCAAGATATCCGGATCGCTCCGCTCGCGTGCGGCGGCGCCGTGCGATTTCACCAGCAGCCAGGAAACATGCCCCTCGCAGAGCCGAGATTTCATGCGCTCAAGACACCAGCGGCCGATTAGCTTTTCCCCCTGCAGAATTAAGGCAGCCGACCCCGTTGCGAGGGCTGCGGCGCAGTCGCCGTCCGGCTCCCCGGTCGCACGGTCCCAGAGCAGCATGAGGACGGCCCCGTGGTGACCCATTGCGATCACACCCTCAAAATCACCATCGTCCAGGGCAAGATCCTCGACCGCGACGGTGAGGCGGTGTTCGCCCGCGACGAGGCTCGGGCCGCGGGTAATCGCCCAACCCTTCAGAGCAACGCCGATCTCCAGCCGGAAATCATGATGCAACCGGCGTGCAGCGTGGTTCTGGACGCAGTAGACCAGGGGCTTAAGCATGGCCCGCCCGCTCCGCCGAAGATTGGGCGGCGCCCTCCACCGCTACAGACTTCGACATGTGCAAGCGGCTGAAGACTTGGCGCCCGGAGCGGAGCAGGTTCAGGACGGCGCGGGCGCGCCGAATCTGTCGGGGGAGTTCGGCAGGCCGCAGCGGGCGATATATGAGCATGGGGCTTGCCGCTTCCGTCGCAGCGAGAACGGCGCCCAGCGTGGCGAGGTCAGCAATCGTCGCCGCCACATCTCCCCGGATGCCGAGCCATGGGGCCCAGAGCGCCGTGCGACCGAGGCGTCCCGAGGCCCGTAACTGACCCATCCGGCGACGCCAGGCGAACCGGAACAAAGCCCGCGGCAGCGGCTCCAGGCGCGGATCGCACGGGCTCTCGGGCACCTCGCAGCGCAGCTTCATCGTGTCGGCAGCCCCGCCGGGCGCGCGCCCATCGAGCCGTCCGGAAGTCACCACGAGGATTTCTGGGTCGTGACGGACCCGCGCATCGCTCGACAGCAGGGAGGAGACGAAGGCCTTGTCCTCGCCGACCGCGAGCGGCGGCATGCCGCCGACATGCCGATAGGTGGCTAAGCGGACGGCGAGGGTCGCGCCCGAGGTCGTCCAGTGCCGCGGCCAGGGATCGTGCGCGACCAGATTGATCCGTGCTTCGAGCTCCGTGAGCAGCGCCTCGTAGGCGCCCTCCAGCGCACCGCGCGCGTGCAAGGATGCGGGTAGGCGCGCGGCATCCGCCTCGTCGAGGGCAATCCGGCCGGCCACGGCATCGACACCCTCCGTGATGGCGGCGAGGTTGCGGGCGACCCAATCGTCCGGGACCCGACTATCCGCGTCGGTCGTGAGGATGACGCCGTCCGGCGTACCGCTCTCCTCCAACCACGCGGCAGCGGCCTCCATGGCCTCCCGCCGTGCCCATCCCGCATTCGCCTCGGCATACGCTCGCTCGATTATTCGAACCGGGCGACTCACCGACGTGCGCAGGGCTGCGACCACATGGGCGGTGCCATCCGTGCAGTTGTTCAGGAACAGCAGGACGCCAAGCCCGCTTCCCCCAAGATCTTTCTGCCCGTCGAGAGCGCGCAGGCAATGTCCGATGCGTTCGGCTTCATTGAAGACTGGAACGGCGACCACCGCTCTGAGGGCCTGGTTCGGCATTCCTTGATCGACAAGTGAAACCACAACTTCTTGCTCGGTCAGCACGAATATCTCCGGCGAGCCGGGTTATGCGCCGGCACCACGCAAACCTGCCGCGCGGCACTCCTGTTCTGGGGCCGAGCCAGTTTTTATCCGGCGACGTTGCCGCACCTGACACGGATCACATGCAGCCAGCTTTTAACCTCGGTGCTCTAAATTTCGCCCTAGCCGGCGCACGCGAAGGTTTTGGGCCCTTCCTCGGCGTGTACCTGCAGAAGCAGGGCTTCGACCCCGCCGCCACTGGCTTCGCCATGGGTCTCGCCGGCTTCGCGGGTCTGCTCGCAACGACGCCGGTCGGGGCGCTGATCGACCGAATCACGTACAAGCGGGCGGCCCTTGCAGCCGCCGTCCTCGCCATCGCCCTGGGCGCCGTCGCCCTGATCGCCACCGACAGCCTATGGCTGATCGGCCTGTCGCAGTTGGTCATCGGTGTCGCCGACACCAGCATCGCGCCCCTCGTCGCGGCGATCACGCTAGGCATTGTCGGACAGAAAGCTTACGGCCACCGGGTCTCGCGCAACGAAGCGTACAACCACGCCGGCAACGCCGCGAACGCCGCATTGTCGGGCGTGCTCGGCTACACCCTTGGGCTCGGCTACGTCTCCATCGCCATTGTGGTGATGGCGGTCGCCTCGTGTGGGGTGCTGCTGACGGTAGACCAGAGCAGCATCGACCATGGCACGGCGCGCGGCGGTGAGCAGGACGAGCGATCGACGCTGCGCGTGCTTTTCGAGACGAAGCCGCTCCTGATCCTGGCGGCCACCGTGTTCGCATATCAAACCGCCAACGGCGCCATGTTGCCGTTCCTGGCGCAGGCACGCACCGCGGCGGGCGCCGATCCGAGCCTGACCACCGGCGTGATGACCGTCGTCTCGCAGGTCACGATGGTTGGGGCTGCGCTGCTCGCCGCGCGCGTCGCGAAGGGGCGTGGGCACGCCGGCGTACTCACCATCGCCCTGGGGCTTGTCGTGGTTCGCGGCATCTTCGCGGCGTTCGCCACTTCCTGGCTGCTGGTCATCCCGGTGCAGGTGCTGGAAGGCTTGGCGATGGGCCTGGGCGGCGTTGCTATTCCGGCTCTCGTGGCCGAGATGATGGAGGGCTCCGGTCACGCCACAGCCGGCCTTGGCGGCGTCATGACCGCCTACGGTGCGGGCGCGACCGTGAGCCCGTTGCTCGCCGGCCTCGTCGCGCAGTACTTCGGCTTCGCGGCCTCATTCTTTTCCCTGGCAGCCGTCGCGGGCATCGGCTTGGCCGTGTGGACGGTAGGCCGCCGCCTCCTGGGCACGAGCGCTCCCCCGGGGCACACTGGCGAGGCGTCTGCCGAGCCGGTGTGACGGCTCGGAGCATGCAGCATGGTTGTTCGAACGGGAGCGAAGGCTTGGGCTAGCGTCCTGACGAGCTCCTTCCCTGCCTTCGTGCTGCTTCAGGGCTCGCTCTACGCCGCCTATGGGACGGAATCGCCGTTCCTTCCGAGCTTCCTCGGCGAGCGCGGCCTGATACCGGGGGAGATCGGTGCCGTGCTCGCGGCGGGCACGTTGATGCGCCTCGCCGCGGCACCCGTCGCGGGTCACCTCGCCGACCGTTACGACGCGACCCGGGCCGTACTCGGTGTTGCCGCGGCCGCGGCTGGGCTAATCTCCTTCGTTTACCTCACAGGATATGGCTTCTGGCCGTTGCTGGCGGTCAGCGTGCTGCACGCGAGCGCTATCGCGGCTCTAGCGCCGCTCGCTGACGCGCTCGCGCTCACCGCCGCCGAGCGGGAGGGCACGTTCTCCTACGGCTGGGTCCGGGGTGCCGGCTCGGCGGCCTTCGTGTTCGGAACCCTAGTGTCCGGCCTGCTCGTCGCCAAAGCCGGCTTGGCGAGCATCATCGTGTCGAGCGGCATCCTGTTCCTCGCTATGGCGGTCGCAACGAGCCGCGTTCCAGCTGCCCATCCACAAGAGGAGCGGCCGAGCCTCGGCCTCGGTGGCATCCGTGAGCTTCTCGCCTCAGCGTCGTTCCGCCGGATGCTCCTCGTGGCGGCCCTGGTCATCGGCAGCCATGCCCTGAACGACGGCTTCGCGGTGATCCGCTGGCGCGAGGCGGGCATCGGACCCGGCACGATCAGCCTGCTCTGGTCGGAGGCGGTCGCATCCGAGGTGCTCGTGTTCGTATTCGCCGGTCCCTGGCTGCTGGCGCGCCTAGGCGTTGCGCGAGCCACGCTGATGGCTGCTGGGCTTGGCGTGCTACGGTGGTCGGCCATGGCGACCACGGCTGCGGTCCCTGTGCTGGCGTTCGTTCAGCCGCTGCACGGGCTGACCTTCGCGCTGCTGCACCTCGCCAACATGCGCCTGATCGCCTCGGTCGTCCCAGAGCGCCTCGCGGCAACCGCGCAGACGCTCTACGGCACGCTGGGCCTCGGCTTGGCCTCGGCCGTTCTGACTGCGACGGCCGGCTTCCTCTACGGCGCGTTCGGAGCCGGCGCGTTCTGGGCCATGGCGGCGCTATGCGCTCTGGCGCTGCCGCTCGCCTCCGGCCTGACCCAACGCGATGGTTCAGAACTCTCGCTAGACGTTGCGTCGCGCTTTCCCCCTGGTCGTGGAGGTTACAGAGATTGAAGCGGAAGAGATATGAGTTCTCTACGCGAACAGTTGTCACACGGGGGTACCCGGAACAACGATCAGTGAATCCCCTTCCCTCAGGCTTGAGAGCCTGGAGTACGAATGTCCAAATCCCTAAAAATCGCAGCCGCCGCCACGTTGCTCACGCTATCAGCAAGCCTTGCTGTTGCAGCGCCTTGCAATGTTGGCACGACGACAAATGCGGCTACTGGCAAAGACACCAGCTCGAATGTCGATGGCGGCACGACTGCCAAGGTGACCCCCGGCGCCAAGAGCGAGTCTCCCGGCACGATTGGCGCGATGAACAACGTCGGCGCGGCGACGAAAGATGACGGTTCGAAAAAGGCCCCTGAGGGTCAGCCCGTAAAGCCCGGCGCCGACAATTGTTGAGCCTGCACCAACCCTTTTTCGTTCAGACAAGGATGAAGGTATGAGCAACGTAAAGCGGGCGATGGACACCTACCTGAATGGGCTGCGCAACCAGCACGCGGTTGAGACCCAAGCGATCGGTACAATCCAGAACGAGCTGCCTCGAATGGAGGCGTACCCAGATCTGCACCTGAAGATGAAGGCTGACCATGAACGGTCGGTCACGCAGGCTGCGCGGCTCGACGATCTGCTTGAAAAGCACGGATCGAAGAAGTCGTTGCTCAAGGAGGCGGTTACGGGCGCGATCGCCACGGTGGCGGGGTTCACTCATGCCGGCGCAGGCGACGAGGTATTGAAGAACGTCCTCGCGGCTATCGGCTTCAAGGCCTACGAGATCAGTTCTTACAAGGTGTTACTCACACTTGCCGAGGCGGCTGGCGCCGGCGATGACAAGTCGACGCTCGAACAGTCAATGAAGGAGGAGCAGGAGATGGGCGATTGGCTCGGGAGCAATTTGCCCAGCATCGTTCATGCCTATCTTGAGCGGAAATCCGCGTAGCTCGGTTACACGCACACCCGCCAGCCCGTGATCAGATCGAGCGGCGGGACCGAGCAGGGCGCAAGAGAAATGGCTCGGATGAACGTAGAGCCGAACAGCCGGTTTTGCAGGACTTAACGATCTGGTGCTGCGTAGTCTGGCCGAAAGCGGCCTGTCTGGTTTTAGTAGTCCGATGTTCTAAGGCAGACATCGAAGCGGCCAGGCACTGATGCAGTCATCTGTCGTTGATGGTGCGTGCCCCGCTGCTCAATCGCGTCCGCTCCCGGTTGAGCGCGTGGCAGTGGGTCCATCCTGATCATCTGTTCAGGTTTGGGGGCTCTCCACAATCCCGGTGGCCGTCGGTAGCATGACCGTCATCGTCAGAGGGGTGGTCGGTTCAGTTCTGCGTGCCCGGAAAAATCCTACCTACCCGTTCGTCGCCGCCAGCCGGTCTCTCTCCGCAGCTGCTGGCGGATTCGTCGGCCACCGCCTTCAGGTGGCTCAAGACCCTCTGAAACTCCGAGGCGCCTTTAACCGGCGCTCAACTACAGCTTGATTTCAATTAGATTGCTGACCAAACGGTAGGCATTCCCGCGCTACGACGCGATTAGACGAACACGCGTCGTCGTTGCGACCGAGCTGGCCATGACCCGCGTCCTCTCCTGCGTCGCTCATCAGCACGACCTGCGCCTCGTCGCACTCTCCGCAATCATTTGCGCGCTCGGATGCTTCGCAACCGTTAATCTGATGACACGTGTCGATGCCCGGGGGCGCCCGCCATTGCGCGCCCTGCTGGCGGCTGCGACCCTGTTCGGCGGCAGCGTCTGGTCGCTGCACTTCGTCGCCATGCTAGCGTTCCGGCCCGGGGCGCAGGTCGCCTACGACGTCAACCTCACCGCCGCATCGATCGTCGTGGCTATCGCAGGCTCGCTCGCCGCTCTTTGTCTGTGGCGGCGATTGTCCGCCGCCCCGCTCGGTGTCGCCCTGGCTGGCACCGTACTTGGTCTGGCGATCACCGGTATGCACTATCTCGGCGTCGGCGCGATGACCGCCTCCAGCCTCGTGCTGTTCGACCCCGCCTACGTCGCCGCTTCGATCCTGGTCAGCATCCCGCTCTCCATCCTGGCTCTGTCACGGGCTGGCGCACTGACGAATTTCGGCCGCCGCACCGAGGTCACCGGTTGGCTCGCGCTTGCGATCTGCGGCCTGCACTTCACCGGCATGACCGCCGTCACGGTCGCGCCGATGGCGCCGCGAGCGGGTGAGAGCTACGTGCTCGGCTCGACCCCGCTCGCCCTGACGGTCGCTGCCGTCAGCCTCGCCGTGCTGATCGCCGGCGTGGTCGCCCTGGCCCTACAGCAGCACCTGTCGCAGCGTGCTCTGCGCGAACTCGACCGCATGCGCCTGCTCAGCAACCTCGCGCACGAGGTGCTGTTCATCCATCGCGACGGGGTCGTGCTGGAGATCAATCAAGCCGGCACACGCTTGTTCGCGGCACCGGCCGAGCAGATCATCGGCAAACCACTTCTAAACCTGTTCGCGGAGAGCGATGCTCCAGGGCTGCTCCGGCGCTCGCGCTGCCGGCCCGAAGAGTTGCGACCGGAGGAGTTCGAGGCTCGCACTGCTGCCGGCACCCATGTCCCGGTCGAGTTATCCTGCCGCACCATCGAGTTCGGCGGCAAGCCGGCCACCGCCGTCGCCCTGCGCGACCTCAGCGACCGCAAGCGCGACGAAGCGCGTATCCGTCACCTCGCCTTACACGACGCTCTGACCGATCTGCCCAACCGCTATCTGCTGGGGCAGCGCCTCGGCCCGGCGATCGAGGCCGCCGCCCTGGACGGGACCGGCGTCGCTGTCATCTACCTCGACCTCGATCGGTTCAAGGCGGTCAACGACCTGCACGGCCACGCCGCCGGCGACGCGCTCCTCGTCCATGTGGCCAAGCGCATACTGACCGAGCTGCGCCCGACCGACACGTTGGCCCGGGTCGGCGGCGACGAGTTCGTGGTGGTGCTGACCGGCACGCGCGCGCCCGAGCGGGTGGCGGATATCGCCAGTCGCCTCGTCGAGGGTCTGCGTCGCCCCTTCCTGATCGATGACCGTCGCGTCGAGATCGGCGCCTCCGCCGGCGTCGCCCTCTACCCCGGGGACGGCAGCACGGCCGAGACGCTGATGCGCGCGGCCGATACCGCCCTGTACCGCGTCAAGGACGAGGCCCGGGGTGCGGTGCGCTTCTTTGAGGCGGCGATGGATGCCCAGCTGCAGGCACGTCAGCTGCTCGAACACGAGCTCGGCGGGGCGATCGATCGCGACGAGCTGCGGCTGTTCTACCAGCCGATCGTCAACGCTCGTACAGGCGAGATCGAGACCTTCGAGGCCCTGATCCGCTGGCAGCATCCGGAGCGCGGCTTCGTCTCACCGGCCGAGTTTATCCCGGTGGCGGAGCAGACGGAGCTGATCGGGCGGATCGGCGCGTGGGTGATCGACACCGCCTGCGCGGCGGCGGCGGCTTGGCCGCAGCCATGGCGAGTGTCGGTCAACGTCTCGCCGACCCAGTTCCGGCAAACCGACGTCCCGGCGCTGGTCGCGGCGGCCCTGGCACAGCATGGCCTCCAACCCGCACGGTTGGTGATCGAGATCACTGAGAGCGTGTTCATCCAGGATGCATCCGCGGCGGTCGCGGTCCTAGGGCGACTGCGCGGCCTGGGCGTCCGCCTAGCACTCGACGATTTCGGCACCGGGTACTCGTCGCTGAGTTACCTGCAGCAGTTCCGGTTCGACAAGATCAAGGTCGATCAGTCGTTCGTGCGCCGGCTTGGCCAACACGCAGACACGTTGGCAATCGTCCGGGCGATCGTAAACCTTGGGCACAACCTCGGCCTGCAAGTCACGGTCGAGGGGGTCGAGACCGTCGAGCAGCTTGCGATCCTACGCGAGTTGCACTGCGAGCAGATGCAGGGCTACCTGTTCGCGCGACCGATGGCGACGCTGGGCGTATCGGAACTGGATCGGGCTCGATTAAGGGCTTTGTTCGCCGAGCCGTCGATGCGGGCCATGGCCTGAGCTGACCAGACCTCTAACGCCCGGTGTTTGATCCCGTAATGCGGTGGTACGGTTGACTACCATGCAGCGAGGGCTGTGCATTGGATGGATTCTTCATGGAAGCGCCACCACGGCGGAGGCAGTCCGTCGTGCCATCGAACTACGTTAGGAGAGCGAAAGAGCGCTGGTGAAGCGCTACGTAGTGAGCCCAACGCCGGTTCAGAAATGGCGCAAGCGGGCGAGCACAGCGGATGGGCGGATGAGCCCCAAGGAACCGCGCCCCACCGTGCTCACAGTTGAGGCGGCGATCATCGTCGTCTCTCGACGTCACACTTCTCCCGCTCGACGACTGCCTCTACGGTCTGCAGCCGACGATCCCGCTCCTGACCCGATCGTCGAGGCTTCGCTTTCTGGAGCGGCACGGCGTCAGCCGACCGCCCGAGATTGACGGCCTTAAACCAAGGAACAGCGCCTCGGAGATAATTCTTTCGGTTATGTGCAGATCGACGTCGCCGAGGTGTGCACACCTAGGGTCCGCTCAGGCTAATGGTGACCAATGACCGAACCAGCAAGTTTGCCTTCCCGCGAACCTTTCAAAGCGCAGGCAAGATGGAAGCCGTCAAGTTCCTGCGCGACTTCATCGAAGCTGCCGCCTACCACATCCATACTGTGCTCACAGATAAGGGTGTTCAGATCACGTCACGCCCGCAGGACATTTACGATAGCCACAACATCTTCGACCGTGTCTGCGTCGAGCATGGCATCGAACACCGTCTTATCAACGTTAACCATCCTTTAACCAATGGGCAAGTCGAGCGAATGAAACAAACGATCAAGGACGCCTCGGTCAAGCGCTACCATTACGATAGACATCCTTAGCATCGAACGCATCTGCATCTGCTCCTGGATGCTTGGTACCATGCTCGTAGTCTCAAGACCCCGCGCGGCTTGACACACAACGAGTTCATCCTGAACATCTGGGCGAAAAAGCCCAATCGCTTCGCAATCAACCCGTCACACCGCAACATGGGAACATACACCTAAAAACGGTAAGTCAAGCCCGAGTGTAGCACGACCGGATCCAGGCTCACGTTAGAACGGACAGGTACACCAAAGAGGTAGCCCTTGGTGTTGGTCGCGAGGAACCCCTTCTTGACGTCGAAGAAGACACCCCAGTGCGAGTCCAGCATGAGATCGAAGCCCGCCTGGATCACGGGTCCGACTGCATCGTCGGTTCGATAGCGACGCAGAAGACGATCCTCGTCGCCGAACACGATCAGGGCGGCGAGACCTGCTCCCACGTAGGGCTGGAATGCGCCGAGGCCGAAGAAGTGGTAGTGCACCGTTGCCGCGACCGGACCACCCTCGGTTTTTCCGACAGGGCCAAGGCCGGCCAAGGTGCCGGCGGCTTCGACTTTCGAGATTGGTGGAACACCGCCGCTAACCGATACGGCAATTGCGGGGGCTACGAAATATCCCGCTTCGATCGCAAAGGTCGCGCGATCGTCGATCCTTACCGTGCCTCCCGCGACAGGTGTGCCGGCCAGATTAATGCGTGCTTTGGGATCGTTGAAGATTCCGCCGACCCCGACATGGACATAGAAGGACGGTAGCCAGCTCATTGGTACGACTAGTGGCGGCGGCGAGGCGAGATCCGCCGCCGCCGCAGCCGTAGCGACTGCTGTGAACACCAGGCTAGCTGCGAGCGCCCCGTTTTGCATCACACCCTCTCACCGTAGGTGAGAAACCTGCCACACTCAATCTTTCGATGCGTTTAATTCCGTGCTTCGCTTTTCGGGGGCAACATGTACCCCCGCGGAGCCGACGGGGATCGAGATCGGAGCATTCACAGTGCCGGACGCAAGAGGCCTTAGACTCGTTCAACTTCGAGGTAGCCGATGACGCCCGTGCCGTCCTCCGAGTAGGTCATCCGGCGAACAGTGGTAGGTGGAATCTCCTCGGCGAATTTTTCGATCTCGTCGCGAGTCCGGTACAGGAGGTACCAATCCATAAACACCTCCATATAGGCTTCCTCGGGGACGCCCCACAGGAAATTGGGTATCAAGAGCCGCCCGCCGGGGTCGAGGTGTTCGAAAAGGGCGCGTGTCAGGCGTGCAGCGACCCGTGCGTCGAGATAGTCGTACAGGCCCGCCGCATAGATCAGATCGAACCGGCCCAAATCGGTCTTTCCGGCAAGAATGGCCCGAACTGTGCTCGGGTTGGTCTCGATCACTTCAGAGATCGAGGTGCGATAGCCATCGACGGCGGCGAGGCTTGTAGCATCTTGGTCGACCGCCAGCAGACGCCCGATCCGGCCCTCTTTCAAGGCCACGCTGAGTTCTGCCTCACGCAGATGGCCACTGGCTACGGCAAGGATCCGCGGTCGATCTCGCCGTAGCGCGGCATCATCGATTTTCCCAGCCAGGATTGACCGCCGGAGTCGCACAGCTTCGCAGGCCGTCACGTCGACCGTCGAGGTCATGACCGTGCGCCCGGCGTCCGACGCCGCCTCTTGTGCAGGCCGCGCAGCGGGATGGCGATAGACAAAGTCCAGAAGCCCGGCGTCACCGGGATATCCGCGTGGCCTAGTAAAAGAATGGTGGGTGAACGGACATTCGTGGATGAGACCGGCGAGGGTATGGGTGCGAGCCGCCGGAAGTACTGCGTTTTGCCACGTCTTATCGCTAAACGTTTCCTTGAGCAGACCGAGTAGATCAATAACGGCCTGCGTCAGCCGGCTGTAGTTATCTGGAGTCGCGAGAGCGAGAAGTCCCGTCAGCGCCGCACGGACGTCATCGCCAACGACCGCATAAAGAGTTTCCGGCAGTTCAACCGGGATCCGGGTGGCTCCCTCCTGTGTGAGCTCCCAACCTTGAAGCGAGACAAAGCCTTGCAGGCCCTCGCGTTCACGCGAAAGCAGAAGTCCCTTACTGGCCATCTGGAACCACCCCGATCCGACGCCGAGACCGCTCGGCGCCGGATTAAGCTTAACCAATGGTTAAGCTTTGTCCATGGGCATGACGCACAGGACTCGAGATAATCGACCTCCTGATCGCTGCAGACCAATGCGTTTCGATGACTCGCCTCACACGAGGAAGTGGCCTGCGGGGCGGGACCGTAGAGCGACGTACGCCACCGCGCGCCTAGGCAATGCGATGGTTAACCACGTTCGTCAAATTTGAACCATAGGGGCTGGCTGCACTCGCCAAACGATGAACGCTCCCGAGCCGCCGAGGCATTAAGAATTTTGGGACGCAACCCTGGTAGAGCATTTGCGGAAGGCCGGGGCCGCTATGAGCATCGCAACGCTCGATCAACTCGACGACGAACTGAGGAAGTGCTGGTTTCAACGCCGCTCGCCTCAGCTGCATCGGTCATTTCGAATTGCGCATGAGCAAGCAGTGCGCATAGCCATGAGCCAATCCTGTCAATGGGTCGGGCTGCTTTACATCGCGTTCGGCGCGATCGACGCCGTCCTCATCCGTGACATGCTCCCCTATACGCTGACGCTTCGCTTCGCTATCGGTGGGCTATATGTCGCCGCGATCGTAATGCAGGTCCGAAACAAGGTCGATACGCGAATTCTGGAATACCAGTCCGCGCTGGGCATCTACGTTGGCTTCGCCGCTTGGCTGTATTTAGCTACACAAAGTTCTGACACAACCGCGACGCTGTACTATGCTGGGTATGGCTTGATATTCATGTTGGTCTCTAACTTATTCTTTGATCTGAGCTTTAAGCTCGCCCTAATCTCGTCCGGGTTGATCGCATTTACATTTCTGGCATGGGCATTTGAATTTGCTGATAATTGGGCTTACATATTTTGCTTCGGATCACTGTACGCGTTCAGCTTATTGTTGACGCTATTCCTGAATTTCAAATACAATCGCGAGAGATTTCGTGTCTATTTAAACTCTTGTCGAGCCGAAATCGGTCATCGGGAGGCGCTTCACCGTGGAGAAGAACTTTACCGCCTATCGACGACGGACGCGCTGACGGGCTTAGCCAATCGACGCGCGATCGACGGCATCCTGCAAAATCTTTGGAATAAAAGTGTCGAACTTGGCGAACCGTTCGGCGTGATTTTGATCGACGTTGACTTCTTTAAGCTCTACAATGATCGTTACGGGCATCAACAGGGAGACCGCTGTCTTGCCACGCTCGGCAAGGCGATGGGCGAGGTCGCCGAGCGTCAGAAATGTTCGCTCGGCCGCTTTGGCGGAGAAGAATTTGTTGCGCTGCTATCGGTTAGCTCAGCCAAACAAGTTCACGCCGTCGCGGAGGAAATTCGTCACGCGGTAGAGACACTCTGCATCCCCCATACGGCACGTCGCGACCATAGATCATCAGTCACGGTCAGCATCGGCGCAGCGTATTCCACGGACATCGCGGGCGAAAAACCCGAGCGCACGGTGACTGCGGCGGACTTAGCGCTCTACGCCGCAAAGGACGAGGGCCGCGACCGCGTGCGGATTTTCGACAAACGAATGCTCGACGACGGCGCTGACAACGAACTCAGCGCCGAGAACCTCCGATCGGCTTTGGCGGATGGGCGCATCTCTGCAGTCTTTCAGCCCATCGTTGACATATCGGTGGGCCACGTATGGGCGGCCGAAGCGCTGATGCGGCTCAAAGATGCTGAAGGGCACTCGATCTCACCGGAAGCGTTCATTCCTGTCGCTGAACGTACGGGGGTCATCCTCGAGATGGGGGAGTGGATTCTACGGGAAGCCTGTCGCTTCCTCGCCGCCGAACCGAACCTGCCTGTCGTCAGCGTAAATATCTCCGCGCGGCAAATCGACGATCCCAATTTCGTGAGCACTGTTAGAGCGATCGTTCAAACAACGGGCATCGAACCATCACGTTTGGCCCTGGAGATTACCGAGAGCGGGCAGATCAGCGGCAACCCTGAAGTTGCTAAGCTGATGGAGCAGCTTTCCGCGTCGGGCATCCGGGTATGGCTGGACGACTTCGGCACGGGGTTTGCCGGCTTGACATGCCTCAGTGAACTCCGATTCGATATGGTGAAAATCGATCGTTTTTTTGTGCAAAGTTGCGATACACCCCGTGGCGAAAAGCTCCTGAAAAATATCATCGATCTCGTCAGCACCTGCGCGCAGAAAACTATTGTTGAAGGTGTCGAAGAGGCTCGACAAATCGAACTTGTCTCCTCGTTTGGTGTCGATCTATTTCAAGGCTACTATCTCGGGCGTCCAATGCCAGGTCATGAACTTAGTCACAAACTGCTAGACAATACAGCTGCGCGAACACCGGCAATTACATCGGCCAACGCGTAAAAGTCAGATTTCTCATATAGATTGCCCATTGCGAAAAGCGCTTCGTCGTTCTTCTGGAAACAGCTCGACGCACTGCATCGAGTGTAGATCGATTTCAGAATTTCTAATATTAGTCTCATACTGTCAGAAGTAATGCGGGACATATGATTGACACTGCTCTGCTAAGGTTCAGCCCACGATGTTATTGCGAACGGCACGCCGAGGCGGGCCAATCGTTGTCGGAGGCAGTACCGCGACTAGACGTATGTGTAGCCAGCGCAATGCTACCGGAAGCAGTCTAAAGAGTGGCGACGCCACCCCCGTACAATTTTCACCTCTATAGATACCACGTATGAACTTACATAATCAGGAACATATTAAAAGAAGCGAGCTTAAGCTTGGCTTTGCGATGACGCCTGCGAGCAGCTCAATGCGTGCCCTGTTGATTGCCAGCGCTGCCTTGTTTCCCAAGATGCTATTGGCTGACCAGCTGGAAGGGCCAGCTCGAAAGATGATCGAGAGTTTAGTTAGTAAGGCGATAACTCACAACATATTGACCCCATTGGCTATAGCCTGTCTTGTCGAATAGGAGCCGACACTCACTTCTACATCTCCCACTAGTTCGACAACCGGTGCGCGTTGGCTATCAGGAAGTATTCTACGAATTCGGCTTGTAACGAGGCTTTTATAGACACGGCGGCTCTCATGGGTTCACCAACCGATGGCTGGAGCTTGAGCCATACCACCACCGACGCAAACAGTCGCAAATCGATCGGGGCGGCATTCAGTTGCACCACAGTGTTGTTCGCCCTCGTCCCTTTCACCTCAAACGCAATTGATTCGGCGCGGCACGGCACGGCAGAAATTATTCTCCTTGCCTCTATGTTCAGGGGGATGGCTATGCGGAGATGGGATGAGGAAATTCGGTTCGCGCTGTACGAGCGCCCAGCGATAACGTCGCTTTTAACGCTTGCTTTGTTCATCGCGGTTATTGCATCGACGGTGGCTGCATATGAGGGATCGCTTCAAAACCTCGACGTTCTCGCAGTCATCGTCCTTCCGGTCGCTGCGGTTTGGTACAGTTATGCGCGTCCATGGAACTACACAGGAGAGAAGCCGCGGGCGCGCATTGTCGTCGCCCTCGTTTCGATCGTCACAATAGGCCTGCTCGCTGCCAATCGCGTTCAGAGGGACCGAGATGCATCCGAGGCCTACAGGGTTGAGCACGAGACGGCCTGTCAGGCACAGATCGGCACTTCAAGAGCCGATACCGTTCCTCAGAAGTACACATTCGATACATGTGCGAGCTTACTGACACACGAGGAGGCGATCGCGATCTGTCGATCTCGGGTCTTCAAGCGTGGTCCCTTGCCGGATGGCTGGCACGGATGTTCTGAGTACGAGGCAGAGATTCTAGCACTCCCACGGTAGCCGTAACTGTCTCTTGTTGAGCTACCCAAGTGTTTGGCATTCTGGTCTGCCATGGAAGCATCACCTGGATGGGGCACCAGCAGGCGTATGCCAGCCTGCAGTTTCCGCGCGAGCTTCGCACTTGGCATGGCCCTGATTAGCTACGGTTATGGCGTGGACGATCTCTACGCGACCAGCGTGTGAGGCTGCGGTGCGCCTTGTTCCGTAGCGTGCCCTTACGCGAATGGCATGGCAGCTGTCGCGCCAAATGTCCGCTATGCGGAAGCAGCAGATTCTCCTTGAATGACCGGGAAGGGCGCTTTTCTGCCGGGCTGCTCTGAAAGCCCCCCGACAATGAAGCCGAGGGGCCGAACGCTCAAATCTCAGTTCCCTCTGCCAAGGTCAGGGCATCCTCGACGTCGACTCCGAGGTATCTTACCGTACTCTCGATCTTGGTATGGCCCAGTAGGATCTGAACGGCACGCAGGTTGCCGGTCCGCTTGTAGATCAGCGACGCCTTCGTGCGGCGGAGGGAGTGGGTGCCATAGTCCTCGCTGCGCAACCCGATGCGAGTCACCCACTCGTCTACCAACCGCGCATACTGCCTGGTGCTAATGTGCGTGACGCCGTCGAGCCTGCTTGGAAAGGCATAGTCGTCGAGCGTTCCGCCCCGGGCCTCCAGCCATGACAAGATGCTGGTACGGGCGGGTTCGAGCAATTCGAACTGCACGGGCCGACCGGTCTTGCGCTGGATGACGATGGCCCGGCTACGGACGCGACCCCCGCTGACGAGGTCGCTGATCTTGAGCTTGACGATGTCGCAGCCACGCAGCTTGCTGTCGATGGCGAGGTCAAACATCGCGCGGTCGCGCACGCGCCGTTCGCGGTCGAGCCAGAAGCGGATGGCCCAGACCTGCTGAGGTTTGAGGGCGCGTTTGGCGCCAAGCTTGCGGCCGGCGTTCCAGGCCGGTCGCCCTTTCGTGGCTGGATCGTGTGCAGAGTGTCCCATCGTCTGTCTCCTTGCCGGCCCACGCCGACAAGGCGAGGAGACACCCGAACCGAGGCTCTGGAGACGG
>NZ_JAKSYC010000148.1 GCF_022829585.1 Methylobacterium sp. J-026 | reverse complement strand
GACATCGGGGATCTCTCGGACGGTTCGTGGGAATACGCGTGCCTCTGCGGGGGCGGGTACACCGGCAGGCCCACGTCGGCCAACCGGCTCCCGCACCAGGGTCTCGCGCTAGCCGGCGTGGTTGGACTGGTCGACGATCGCATCGAGGTCTCTCCGCTCCATGAGCGAGGCGGCGCAGTTGTAGCGGATCTGAAGGCGGCGCTGGGTGCAGCTGGTCGACGCCTTCTGGTCGCGCAGCACGACCTCGATCGCCTGCTTGTAGAGGTCGTCGGATTCGCCGCCGGTCGCCGCCGCGAAGGCGCCGATATCGAAGACGGGGGCCTCCTCCTCGGGCTCGTCGGACCGCTCGGCCTTGTCGGCCGCGGCCTTCGAACCCCGGCCGGACCGGCCGCCCTCCTTGGCGGGCTCCTCGGCAGCGTCGTCGGCCGTGACGGCGTCGAGGTAGCTCGGGCGGCCCTGGCGCTTGAGATGGGCGACCACGGTCTCGACCTCGCTGTCCGAGCAGAACGGCCCGTGCACCCGGGTCGTGCGCCCGCCGCCGGCCATGAACAGCATGTCGCCCTGACCGAGCAGCTGCTCGGCGCCCATCTCGCCCAGATGGCCCGCGCGGCCGGCATCCACCTGATCATGGCGACCCAGCGCCCGTCGGTGGACGTGATCACCGGCACGATCAAGGCCAACTTCCCGACCCGGATCAGCTTCCAGGTGACCAGCAAGATCGACTCGCG
>NZ_JAKSYC010000321.1 GCF_022829585.1 Methylobacterium sp. J-026 | reverse complement strand
AGGAACAGCACCACCGAAGGGAGCGGCTTCCGGATCGCCCAGGCGGAGATGTTGAGGCGCATGGCTGATCCTACCGCGGGGCCGCGTCGGCCATGGGGGCAGCCATGGGGGCGGCCATCGGTGTGCTGACAGGAGCGGCCGTGTAGGTGAACACCGTGAAGAAGCTCACCGACGACAGGGTCGAGATCAGCATCGGCCGCAGCACCGGCCAGCGGCTCAGCGCCCGGAACTCGCTGATCAGGCGCCCGCGCGTGCCGGGCAGCCCCGTGGGCACGCAGAGCTGGATCGCCAAGCCTGCCGCGAGGCTGATCCCCACCACCGCCCAGAAGGTCGAACGCCATCCCGCGACCTGCCCGAGTGCGGTGCCGAGGGGCACGCCGAGGACGCGTGCCTGATCTGGCGCCGGACCATGCCGCTCACCGGGCTCGGTATCGTCTTCCTGTTCAGCTACGCCACGGCGCAGTACGGCGTCTTCCACCTCGCCGATTATCCGGTGTTCCTGGGCGTGGCCGCCTACCTGATCGCACAGAGCCTCGGCTTGAAGCCCTTCGGCGTTCGCCCCCTCGACATCGTACGGTGGGCTGCCGCGATCACGCTGATGTGGGCATCGGTCGAGAAGTGGGCCTACCCGCAGTGGACCGATCCGCTGCTGGCCGCCAAGCCGCAGATGACCATGGCCTCGACACCGTCGAACACCTTACGGGCGAAGCCGCGGAACGGCAGCAGCTCGGCGAAGGGGACGAAATCGGCGTGCGCGTCGATCTTCTTCTCCTGAAGGTTGATCGAACCGACCTCCGGGCTCTGGCTCACGAGGCGGAAGTAGGTGGCCGGGTAGCCCTTGTCCTGCAGCGCCTTCAGGACCATGCCGTGGGCGGCAGAACCGAAGGTCACCCCCGTGACCCGTGAGGCCCAGGGCGATGCGCCCCACGCCCTCGTCGTCGACGACGCCCTGATCCTGATGGGTGCGACCAGCATCCTTGAGGATGCGGGGTTCCGGGTGCTGGAGGCGATGAGCATCGCCCAGGCC
>NZ_JAKSYC010000143.1 GCF_022829585.1 Methylobacterium sp. J-026 | reverse complement strand
AGGAAAGCCCTACTTGAGGTAGTCAGGGTGGTGTCGATGCAGGCGACATCACCGAAGCTTCCCACGGTCTTCTCGTCGCACACAGCATCAACGATTCCGCGTCCGCCCTGCCGAACGCCTCTAGGCCCTCACCGCATGGCTCAGCCGCCTCCACCACCCGCGCGGATTCTCGCGCGGTCTGATCGGTCGAGGTCGCCCGCCGCTTGTCGGCAGCCCTTCTTCGGCTCCGTTTTCCCCGATTTTGACAGGACTAGAACTTCAGTAGGCGTGCCCTGCGGGGCTTTGCATACTCCCCCCTGAGGGATGGCTCCCTTCCGGGCCACGCGCAGCCAGGCGGGCCACTCAGCCGAGACGAGCCGGACGATGTTCGGCTGGTCGCCAACGCCGGTGACACGGCGCTCCTCGACCGTGACCAGCCCGGGCTTACGCGCGTCCCGCATGCCGTTGCGCCGCCGGACACGCCGCGCCCGCGGGCTCCGGACCGCGTCCGTCGCCGCGACCTCTCGCGGGCGCCGCGACACCGCGCCACGCCCGCCTGGCTGG
>NZ_JAKSYC010000140.1 GCF_022829585.1 Methylobacterium sp. J-026 | reverse complement strand
GCGATGCCGTCGTGGTCGGCTACGTCTACCGCGACCAGGAACATACCCTCGCGCTGCTCTGCCGGCCGGCCGGCGATCGCCGCGGCTCGGCGCAGGTTCTCTACTCGACCAGCCCGGGTCCGTGCTCGACCGATCGCATCGTACAATGCCTCCTCCAGCATCAGCACGTCGTAGCCCTTCTCCAGGATAGAGCTGGCCATCACGCCGGTCAGCGCGCTCTCGAACTCCTCGCCCGCGACCTCGCCGTCGGCGACGATGACGTTGGCCGCTGCCGAGACGCCAGCCTGCATCAGTGCCTCATCGCCGGCATAGGCGGTCACCGTCTGACGGAAAAGCGTGAAGAGTTGAGCGAGGTTCATGGTTAGCCGCCGGTACGGAGGGTCGAGCGTCAGGCGGAGGTGTGGGCCGCGCCACGTGATCCGCCGAGGCTGACCTGCCGTCGCCCACCGGCGGCGTGTGAGCCGTGGCTTGGGGTCGTATACGGCCGGCGCGAGAGATCGTAGAGCTGGTTGCCCACGAGCCCCGCTGCCCGGCGCAGGCTCGCACCCTCACAGGTTGCGGCGACCCGCACGCCGATTTCGTGGGTGTGGCTGCGGCCATAGAGCCAGACGGCGACCTGTGCTCGGGTTAACTCTGGGATGCCAACGAGCAGAATAGTGAGCTCATCAGGCTTTGCCCGAGCGATGCAAGCTGCGAGCTCGAGTGGCACCGGGCAGTCGCTGGCAAAGTCGGCGGCGGTGATCAATCGAACCTGGGTCACGGGTTCACTCTCAACGTTGACCTGATCCGGGTGTCGGGTATCTTGGTTAACAGAGTGTCTACAGATCGCGCTGGGTGGGGATGAACGTCACTAGGATGCCGCCCCACACCAGCACAGGTGCTAAATCGACGCCATCGTGACGGGTTATTCGCTTGGCAGGCGCTTTCCTGTGCCGGTGCCACTACGCCACACAACACGAAGCTTTATTTTATCGTCTCTCAACCAAAGATCGAGCTCGCTCAGGTTGATGACTGATCAGTAGGTACCTTGGTACTACTATCAAGCTGACGACCATTCGCTGTCGTCACGATTGAGCCGACGATGATCCGCGTCCTCACCTGCGTCGCGCAGCAGCACGACCTGCGCCTCGTCGCCCTGTCGGCGGTGATCTGCGCGCTCGGATGCTTCGCCACCGTCACTCTGATGGCGCGCACCGATGCCGGGGGCCGCCCGCTGCCGCGCTCCCTGCTGCTCGCCGCGCTTATCTTCGGGGGCAGCGTCTGGTCGCTGCACTTCGTCGCCATGCTGGCGTTCCGGCCCGGGGCACAGGTCGCCTACGACCTCGACCTCACCGCCGGCTCGATCGTCGTGGCCGTCGCCGGCGCCTTCGCCGCTCTGCGCCTATGGCGGCTATCCTCCACCCCGCTCGGGATCGTGCTGGCCGGTACCGTGCTCGGGCTGGCGATCACCGGCATGCACTACCTCGGCGTCGGCGCGATGGCCGCCTCCAGCCTCGTGCTGTTCGAGCCCATCTACGTCGCCGCCTCGGTCCTGGTCAGCGTCGCGTTCTCCGTCCTCGCCCTGGCACGATCCGGCGTACTGGCGAGCCTCGGCCGCCGCATCGAGGTCACCGGTTGGCTCGCGCTGGCGATCTGCGGCCTGCACTTCACCGGCATGACCGCGGTCACGGTCGCGCCGATCGCGCCGCGAGCGGATGAGAGCTACCTGCTCGGCTCGACCCCGCTCGCCCTGACGGTCGCCGCCGTCAGCCTCGCGGTGCTGATCGCCGGCCTCGTGGCTTTAGCCCTGCAGCAGCACCTCTCGCAGCGCGATCAGCGTGAGCTCGACCGCATGCGCCTGCTGAGCAACCTCGCGTACGAGGTGCTGTTCATCCACCGGGACGGGGTGGTGTTGGAGGTCAACCAGGCCGGTACCCGCCTATTCGGGATGGCCCCCGACCAGATCGTCGGCCGACCGGTGCTCGACCTGTTCTCGCAGGCCAGTACGCCGGGGCTGCTGCGGCGGACGCGCTGCCGCTCCGAGGAGCTGCGGCCGGAGGAGTTCGAGGCTCGCACCGCCGCCGGCACGCACGTGCCGGTCGAGCTGTCCTGCCGCACCATCGAGTTCGGCGGCAAGCCCGCCACCGCCGTCGCCCTGCGCGACCTCACCGACCGCAAGCGCGACGAGGCCCGTATCCGCTACCTCGCCCTGCACGACGCCCTGACCGACCTGCCCAACCGCTACCTGCTGGAGCAGCGCCTCGGCCCGGCGCTCGAGGCCGCGGCCCTGGACGGGACCGGCGTCGCGGTGATCTACCTCGACCTCGACCGGTTCAAGGCGGTCAACGATCTGCACGGCCACGCCACCGGCGACGCGCTGCTGGTTCAGGTGGCCAGGCGGATGCTGACCGAGCTGCGCCCGAGCGACACCCTGGCCCGGGTCGGCGGCGACGAGTTCGTGGCGGTGCTCACCGGCGCGTGCGCGCCCCAGAGGGTCGCCGAGATCGCCGGTCGCCTGGTCGGGGGCCTGCGTCGCCCGTTCCAGATCAACGACCATCGCGTCGAGATCGGCGCCTCGGCCGGCATCGCCCTCTACCCGGCAGACGGCCGCACGGCTGAGGCGCTGCTGCGCGCCGCCGACACCGCGCTGTACCGCGTCAAGGACGAGGGACGGGGTGCGGTGCGCTTCTTCGAGGCGGCGATGGACGCCGAGCTGCAGGCGCGGCGGCAGCTCGAACACGAGCTCGGCGGCGCGATCACCCGCGACGAGCTGCGGCTGTTCTACCAGCCGATCGTCAACGCCCGCACCGGCGAGATCGAGACCTTCGAGGCGCTGATCCGGTGGCAGCACCCGGAGCGCGGCTTCGTCTCGCCGGCCGAGTTCATCCCGGTGGCCGAGCAGGCCGACCTGATGGGACGGATCGGCGAATGGGTGATCGATACTGCCTGCGCGGCGGCCGCGGCCTGGCCGCAGCCGTGGCGGGTGTCGGTCAACGTCTCCCCGACCCAGTTCCGCCAGTCCGACGTCCCGACGGTCGTCGCGGCGGCGCTGGCGCGTCACGGGCTCGCCCCGGCGCGGCTGGTGATCGAGATCACCGAGAGCGTGTTCATCCAGGATGCCGCGAAGGCCGTGCGGGTACTGACCGACCTGCGCGGGCTGGGCGTTCGCCTGGCGCTGGACGATTTCGGTACCGGGTACTCGTCGCTGAGCTACCTGCAGCAGTTTCGGTTCGACAAGATCAAGGTCGATCAGTCGTTCGTGCGACGGCTCGGCCAGCACGCCGACACGCTGGCGATCGTGCGGGCGATCGTGAACCTCGGGCACAACCTCGGCCTGCAGGTCACGGTCGAGGGGGTCGAGACCGCCGAGCAGCTGGCGATCCTGCGCGAGCTGCACTGCGAGCAGATGCAGGGCTACCTGTTCGCGCGCCCGGCGCCGACCTTGCCGGCGTCCGAACTGGAGTTGGCGCGGCTACGGGCGCTGTTCGCCCCGCCCCCGATCAAGGCGCACGCCTGAGCCCGAAGGTCGTCCCCCGGCGACTAGATTGGTGGATCCTCCGAGTCGCGGGTCTGCCCATCCCAAGATCACCCCCGGCCGATACCGTGCGCGGGCTGAACGCTTCGCATCGTGTTTTCAAACGCGACCGGCCTGCGCCATCGCCCGCACGACCTGGATGCTGCGATGGCGCGTCTCGGCATCGTCGATCGCGAGATAGGCTTGCACCAGTGCGAACACCGCGGCGGCTTCTTCCCCACGGCCTTCGAGCGAGCCACGGATCAGGTGGGGATCGTAGAACTCGGTAATCGGCACGCCGAGCAGCTCGGCTATGCAGGCGAGCGCACACGCTCGCGCTGTCGCGGCTCGCCGATGGGTGTCATCGATCATCGCGCTCACGATCACATTGACAACGGTGATCGTGACCATAACCTACAACCTCTGGAGGCACAATCTCGCTCAGAGGTTGCTTTTAGGCCGATAGACTTACGGTGCGTTGGAGCACTGTCGCTTTCACCCGCCGGGGTGCGTAGCGTTTAGAGACCGCCACCGGTACTCGCCGGGGGGCAGGCCGTGGCGATGCTTGAACCTGCGGTTGAAATGCGCCTGGTCGCTGAACCCGCAGCCGTAGGCCAGCGTCCCAACCGTGAGGTGGGCATACCCGGGATCCGCCAGCCGCTGCGCCGCGATCTCCAAGCGACGCCGCCAGATCTGACCGGCGATGTTGCGCTCGTGCC
The DNA here is from genome assembly GCF_022829585.1 of Methylobacterium sp. J-026. Lineage (GTDB taxonomy): Bacteria > Pseudomonadota > Alphaproteobacteria > Rhizobiales > Beijerinckiaceae > Methylobacterium. The sequence goes on along the minus strand of NZ_JAKSYC010000140.1, from coordinate 2,955 downwards.
CGCGGAACAGCTGCTGCAGGTAGCGCAGCGACACCCCGACGGCGGCCGCGAGCGTGGCTGGGTCCAGGCTCGGATCGCCGAAGTGGGCCTCGATGTAGGCCATGGCCCGTCGCACGATGAGCGTGCCCTGCAGGGGCTTTGGCGTCTCCCGAGCGAGGCGCTCGGCGATGCCGGCGATGAGCAGATCGATCCCGATCGCGGCCATCTGGTCGGCGGTGTCCGATGGCAGACCGGCGTAGGTGCGCACCAGTTGAGTAAAGAAGGTGGTGACCAGCGACGTGCTGGCCTGATCCGCCCCCAGGGTCAGGGCCGTGTACCGCCGCGTCGATCCGAGCGCGCGCTCCAACCGTTCGCGGGGAGCCTCGATGAACAGCGTTTGGCTGTCGGAGCGGGTCGTCATGATGGCCGGGCGTCGATCCAGCACGACGATCTCGCCAGCGTGTTGGATCGCGGTGCGATCGTCCTGCGAACTGGCGACCTCACCGCTCAGCACCAGTGCGACGTTCAGCGTATCGTGCTTACCGTGCCGACGGATCGTCTCGGCGGTCGCTTCCGTCTGGATCGCGCTCTGCGTCAAGCGGGTGATCGAAAGCGGGCCAATTTCTGCGGCCTCCATCGTTCCCTGAAACGCTTCGGGATTGGCAGCCGTCAGTTCAACTGGCACGATCCGCTCGAACACCGTCTCGCGCCAGCGCCGGAAACTGTTCTTGGGCTCTTCGTCCGCGGTCGAGAACAAAGTCCTCATCGGATCTGCCGGATGATTGTTTGGATGCGCATGCACGAAAACGCGGCGGCACGCTCTCGGACAAACCGTAGCACGCTCTCGGACAAGCGCAACGCGGCGCATCAACCTAGAAGTGTATTTCGTCCCTCCCAGGAGCCATCTGCGTGTCTACAATACCCCCCTCCGGCCGCGCCTCGACCGTCGAGCTGGCCGCCGCCATCGCCGCCGCCTACGTCGCGAACAACCCCGTCCCGGCCGCCGAACTGCCGGCTTTGATCGCCCGGTTGCACGGCGCAGTCGCCGGCCTCGCTTCCGGTGGTTCGATGTCCCCCGAGGGAGCGCACCGGCCCACCGAGATCGACCGGCCGAGCCCGGCCCAGATCCGCAAGTCGGTCCGGCCCGATGGGATCGTCAGCTTCATCGACGGGAAGACCTACAAGACGCTCAAGCGCCACCTTACGAGCCACGGGCTCGACCCGCACGGCTACCGTGAGCGCTACGGCCTGCCGGCCGACTACCCGATGGTCGCACAGGAATATGCCGAGCGTCGCTCCACGCTGGCGAAGGCGATCGGCCTCGGCCAGCCCGGCGCCATGGCTGAGCGGGACCGGAAAGACCGCAGGGCTGCCTGACGTCGGCAGTTTTACGGGTTTCGGTATTAGACGATGAACGAACTTGAGGAGCGACGACGGGATCTGCTGCGCAACCTCGCCCTGCACGCCAGTCTAGCCCGCAGACGGATGAGTCTGTCGCTGACGGATGCGGCGCGCCTGGCCGGTCTTACCCCGGAGGGGCTCATAACCGTCGAACGCGGTGCGGTTTGCCCGCTGTCGCTCGCCGCGGTGGAGCAGCTCACGCTGTTTCTCGGCCTCACCGCGTGCGGCCTACCGCGTCCCCGCCCCGCCGGGATGCAGTAGCGCCACCTCAAAAGTCCGTGCGTCTGCAACTTTGGCTCTCGCCGTCGCGTAGTGCGCATCGATGCGGACACCCAACGACGAGCCCCGAACTACAGATCCGGCGACGGCCGTGCGCGTCCGAGCGGCGCGGGCACGAGGCGCCTACACGATCGCGACCGTCGCCGCGCTCGCCCGCGTCGATCCGAGCGTGGTGGTCGCCCTGGAGAATGGCGAGGCGATCGCCGACGCCGCGGCGTGCGATCGCGTGCTGGCGGTGCTCGGCCTGCGTCCCGAGGGGCCGCGACACGCGACGCCGGCGCTCGATCTCACCGGACGTCGCGATGACGGGTCGGTCTGAGCCTTCGTCGATTTGGTTGAGGATCAGGTCGGCAGATCGCCGGATCTCGCCGCGCCGGCGCAGATCTCGGCCTGACCGATGAACAGGTCGATCTGAGCCAAGCCCTTGCTCGCCTCGACGCTCAGGTCGGCGTTAAAGGCATCGATCCGAGCGTCGCCGCTGGACGGTCGGGTCCGCAACTCGGCGATCACCGCGACGAGATCCGCGCGATGTCCGTTGAGGTGCGCCAGGATCGCGTCGAGCCGCGCCGCCGACAGGGTCGCCGCACGCCCCTCCGCCAGCCGTTCGATCGCCGCGACGTCGATGCGCGTGAGCGCGGACGTTTGCTCACTCCTGGACTGCAGCGGGACGACCATTCCGGTCATGGGTTGGCCTCGCGCCGTCCGCACAGGCCAGCCTTGAGCTGATGCCTCAGAGCTTCGGCTCTCGCCCGGGCCCACGGTAACCCGACATGAGCTGCGATCCGACGATCGATCGCTCGGTCGATCCGGGTGCAACTCACCCCGTAGGGTTCCGGCCCCACTTCGACGGCGACGCGGATCAGATCCTCGAGTGCACCGTCGAGGCTGGCTCGGACGACAGCTTCATCGCCACAGCCGTCCTCGCGGCGGGACGCATCACATACTTCGGGACCGAACGGGCTGCGTTGGTCGTCCATGACCTCAGCCCACCGCCCGGGCGGCGACACGGACCTGCTGGGTGGCGGCATCGACCTGCTCGCTCGCCCGGGCGATCGCCTCCATACCGCCGGCGATCGTCGTCACCCCGTGGGCGGCCGTGTGCATGCTGCCCGACATCTCCCGCGTCACGGCCGACTGCTCCTCCACCGCCGCCGCGATCGCTGCTGAGACCTCATCCAGTTTGCCGATCGTGCCCTGGATCGAACCGATTGCGCCCACCGCCTCGCGCGTGGCCGCTTGGGTCGCGGTGATCTGCACACGGATCTGATCTGTCGCCTTGGCAGTCTGCTCGGCCAA
>NZ_JAKSYC010000132.1 GCF_022829585.1 Methylobacterium sp. J-026 | reverse complement strand
GGGCGGACTTTGGAGGCTGTTTGACCGGTCTTTCCCTATCCCGATCTCATCCTGAGAGGCCGTGAGCCCTTCGATCGATCGCCCGGTCGGCGGATGGGTCAGTCCGGAACAGCCACGCGCCCTCCCTCCCCCGCCTGCGATGTTCACACCTCGCTGGCCGACACGTTCTCTCCTCCCCCTTTGCGGGGAGGCGTTGGAGGTGGGGGTGGCGCAGGATGGAGCGGTGCGGTGCCGTCTGAACCACCCCCACCCCTAACCCCTCCCCGCAAGGGGGAGGGGAAAAGCGCCCCTTTTTCAGAGTGGTGGTGTCAGATTGAGACGTGCGAATCC
>NZ_JAKSYC010000115.1 GCF_022829585.1 Methylobacterium sp. J-026 | reverse complement strand
ACGCGCAGATCCGGCAGGCGAAGGAGCAGGTCGATCAGGCCCGCATCCAGGTGGATCAGGTCCGCGACCAGGTGCGCGCGCAGATCGTCGATTTCTGGGGCCGGCTCGAAGCCGCCAAGGCGCAGGTCATCGCCGCCCAGGCGCAGGTCCAGGCCAACGAGGTGGCGTTGAACGGCGTGCGCGAGGAAGCCCGCGTCGGCCAGCGCACGACCCTCGACGTGCTGAACGCACAGCAGGAACTCCTGACCTCGCGGGTGAACCTGATCGTCGCCCAGCGCGACCGCGTGATCTACTCCTACGGCGTGGTCCAGGCGATCGGACAGCTCACCGCCCGATTCACGGCCCTGCCGGTCGAGTACTACAGCGCCAAGGTTCACTACGATCAGGTCAAGGATCTGTGGTTCGGCCTGCGCACACCCGACGGGCGCTGACGCCTTTTCCACGGGGAGTGTGTTGCGGGCGCGCTTGCCGCGGTGAAACGGCCTGGAATACTGATTGAACACCGACCCGTTCGGGTCACATTCCAGTCTCCCATGCCCGAGTGCACCTGCCGATGAGTGCAGCTAGCCCCAAAATCCCGGACTCGAAATTCCAGGACAAGGCTGCCGATAAGGCGCAGGAGCCTTCGATGGAAGAGATCCTGGCCTCGATCCGGAGGATCATCGCCGACGACCAGGCCACCAAGCCGGTCGAGGTCGCCCCCGAGCCGGAGCCGGAGCCGGATGACGTGCTCGACCTCGCCGAGGTCGCCCAGCCGGTGGCGCGACCCCGCGCCGTCGTGCCGGAGCCCGAGCCGCTCGATTTCGACACGATCGACTTCGACGCGCCGGCCTTCGCCGAGCCCGAGCCCGAGCCGGTTCCAGAGCCACCCGCACCGCCGCCCGCGCCCCCGCCCCCGCCGGCGGCGGTCCAGGCGCCGCGGCCGGCCGAGCCGGCACCCGAGGCCCTGGTTTCGCCGGCGACCGATGCCAGCGTCGGCAGTGCCTTCAACCTGCTCGCCCACACCGTCCTGACCCAGAACGCCCGGACCCTGGAGGATCTCGTCAAGGAGATGCTCCGGCCGATGCTGAAATCCTGGCTCGACGACAACCTGCCGGCCGTGGTCGAGCGGCTGGTGCGCGCCGAGATCGAGCGGGTCTCGCGCGGCCGCTGAGCCCTGTCCCCGGCGGTGCGGGCGTCGCGCCGCCGCCGGCGTGTTGACGGGAGCGGCCCGACGGTCGAAAGCGGGTCCAACCCTGTTGGACAAGCGCCACCCGTATCCGCGATGATGGACAAGACCTTCGAGCCCGCCTCCGCCGAGGCGCGGATCTCCGCCGCCTGGGACGAGGCGGGGGCCTTCCGCGCCGGCCGGCCCGAGCGCGCCGGCGCCCCCCCCTACTGCATCGTGATCCCGCCGCCGAACGTGACGGGATCGCTGCATATGGGCCACGCCCTCAACAACACCATCCAGGACGTGCTCTGCCGGTTCGAGCGCATGCGCGGCAAGGACGTGCTCTGGCAGCCGGGCACGGATCACGCCGGTATCGCCACCCAGATGGTGGTCGAGCGCCGCATGGCGCAGGCCAATGTGCCGGGCCGCAGGGAGATCGGCCGCGCGGCCTTCCTCGAAAAGGTCTGGGCCTGGAAGGCGGAATCCGGCGGCGCCATCGTCAATCAGCTGAAGCGGCTGGGCGCCTCCTGCGACTGGTCGCGGGAGCGCTTCACCATGGACGAGGGCCTGAGCCGCGCCGTGCTCAAGACCTTCGTGGACCTGCACCGGCAGGGCCTGATCTACCGTGACAAGCGGCTGGTGAATTGGGATCCGAAGTTCCAGACCGCGATCTCTGACCTGGAGGTCCAGCAGGTCGAGGTGAAGGGCCATCTCTGGCATTTCGACTATCCCGTCGTCGACGAGGCCGGCGCTGAGACCGGCGCCATCATCACGGTGGCGACCACGCGTCCGGAGACGATGCTGGGCGATACCGGCGTCGCGGTCCATCCCGGGGACGCGCGCTACACGGCGCTGGTCGGCCAGCGCGTGCGCCTGCCCCTGGTCGGCCGCATGATCCCGATCGTGGCCGATGAGTATTCCGACCCGGAGAAGGGTACCGGCGCGGTCAAGATCACCCCGGCGCACGATTTCAACGATTTCGAGGTCGGCCGGCGGCACGGGCTCGGCCTGATCAACGTGCTCGACCCCGAGGGGCGGATGCTGCTCGACGGCAACGCCGCCTTCCTCGACGGGACCTCGCCCGAGCCGGAGGCCCTGGCGCTTCACGGCCTCGACCGGGCGCAGGCCCGAAAGGCGGTCGTCGCCCTGATGGAGGCGCGTGAGCGCCTGCGCCTGATCGAGCCGAACACGCACGCCGTGCCCCACGGCGACCGGTCCGGCGTGGTCATCGAGCCCTATCTCACCGACCAATGGTACGTGAACGTCAAGCCGCTGGCCGAGCGCGCCCTCCAGGCGGTGCGCGACGGGCAGACGAAGTTCGTGCCCGAGAACTACGAAAAGATCTTCTTCCAGTGGCTCACCAACATCGAGCCCTGGTGCATCTCGCGCCAGCTCTGGTGGGGCCATCAGATCCCGGTCTGGTACGACGACGCGGGCGCGGTCTTCGTGGCCGAGAGCGAGGCCGAGGCCCTGGCCCAGGCCGAGGCGAAGCACGGCCGGCCGGTGACGCTGAACCGCGACGAGGACGTCCTCGACACGTGGTTCTCCTCGGCGCTCTGGCCGTTCTCAACGCTCGGCTGGCCGGATTCGACCCCGGAACTCGCGCGCTACTACCCAACCAACACCCTGGTGACCGGCAAGGACATCCTGTTCTTCTGGGTCGCCCGGATGATGATGATGGGCCTGCACCTCACCGACCGGGCCCCGTTCGACACCGTCTACCTGCACACCCTGGTGCGGGACGCGTCGGGTGCGAAGATGTCGAAGTCGAAGGGCAACGTCGTCGATCCCCTCGAGCTGATCGAGAAGATGGGGGCGGATGCCCTGCGCTTCACCCTGTGCGCGCTGGCCGTCCAGGGCCGCGACATCAAGCTGTCGGAGGACAGGGTCAGGGACTACCGCAACTTCGCGACCAAGCTCTGGAACGCCGCGCGCTTCGCGGAGCTGAACGGTTGCCATCTCGATCCCGCCTTCGACCCGCGGAAGGCAACCGGGGCGATCAACCGCTGGGCGCTCACCGAGGCCGCCCGGGCGGTGGACGAGGTGACGGCGGCGCTCGACGCCTACCGCTTCAACGATGCGGCGGGTGCCGCCTATCGCTTCGTCTGGAACATCTTCTGTGATTGGTACCTGGAGCTGGCCAAGCCGGTGCTGCAGGGCGAGGGCGTCGATCCGGCCGTCCGGGCCGAGACGCAGGCGAGCGTGGCGTTCCTGATCGATCAGGTCGCCAAGCTCCTGCACCCGTTCATGCCGTTCCTCACGGAGGAGCTGTGGGCGATCAAGGGCGCCGGCCTGCCCGACCGTGGCCTCCTGACCCTCGCCGCCTGGCCGGACCTCGGCGGCCTCGCCGACGCGGCCGCCGAGGCCGAGGTCGGCTTCGTGGTCGATCTGGTCACCCAGGTCCGCTCGGCCCGTTCCGAGACGAACGTGCCGGCCGCGGCGCAGATTCCCCTGGTGATGGTCGGCGCGGCTCCCGAGGTCCGGGCCCGGGTCGCGGCGTGGCGGGACACGCTGCTGCGCCTCGCGCGGCTGTCGGAGATCACGTTTACGGAAACGCCGCCGAAGAACTCGGTTCAGCTTCTGGTGCGCGGCAGCGTCGCCGCGCTGCCCTTGGAGGGCGTGGTGGACCTCGCCGCGGAGGTCGCCCGGCTCACGAAGGAGAAGGGCAAGGCGGAAGGCGAGATCAGGAAGATCGACGCCAAGCTCGGCAACGCCGATTTCGTCGCCCGCGCCCCCGAGGAGATCATCGAGGAGAACCGCGAGCGCCGGGAGGCCGAGGCCGTGCGGCTCGCCAAGATCGAGGAGGCGCTGGCGCGGTTGAGCGGAGATTGATCGCCACGATCGGCTCAGGAACGTTCCCCGCGTCGATGTCCCTCGGCTGGCGACCTTTTGGCGGCTCACCGCCGGGGTGTCGACGGGTGCAACGAGGCATGGATAACCGCATCACACGCGGTTATTTTTGAGGCCACGCGGGGGACAACGCTATGCGTACGACGATCAACCTCGATAATGATTTGATGCCGAAGGCTCAGCATTCGACTGGGATATCGGAACGTCAGAGATCGTCCGCGAGGCTCTGCGCGCCCTGATCCAGGGTGACGCGCCCCGGCGCATGATCCTGCTGGACGGACGCGATCCGAACGCCAGAGCCGAAACGCACCGACGCCCCCAACGGTGATCATCATCCAGTCGATGCCCATCTCGTGGCCTCGGCGAAACTGATGCCCGGCTCCTGGATCTGGACGCGCGACCGACGCCTGTCCGCCGTTAGCGATCGGCGCGGGCTGTCGTACCAAGCCCTCCACTGAGGCGTCGGGACCGGGCAGCCGCCTCACGGGCGGGTGCCGAGGGTACCCGCGAAGGGATTGGGCGCGCTGACGCTGCCATACGAGTCATCGATCGAGCTTCCGAAGCCGTCGCCCGACGAGCCGCGCGGATGGGTGGAATAATCGGGCGGCACATAGATCCCGGCCCGGTTCCTGTAACCGGCTTTGAGGGTATCGGGATTCGTGGCGCCGACGCCATCGTCGTAACGCCGATCATCGACGTCTTCGATCGAACGATTTTTCGTCTTGGAAGTTTTCGAATTCATTCGAGCATTCGGAGCCGGGCCGGCGTCGAAGTAACGCCGATAATCCGAATAGCCGTCGGCGGCCATCGATCCGACCGTCGAACCCAAAAGTATGGCTGCCGCCAACAGCGTCTTCATTTCCGGATCCTCACGCGTCTCGCACCGCAGTGATCGACTGGGTCGATGCTTACGGCGCCCCGCCGGGGCTCGTCACAATCTAATTCATCTTCCCGGATGCGCAGGTGACAAGCGGCACGCGCCTCGGATTTTCCAATGCCGGAATCCCGCGACGCGCCCGTGCCCCGCACATGTCCAAACCGTAATTTGACCGCCACGCCCGGGTCAGGGGCCGCCCTCTAGACCGATCGCATCGACCGCCGCGTGACCCGGCGTCGTCCAGATCCGTCCCCAGAGGTTGAGCCCCCTATGACCGAGACCCGTCCCGCAGGCCGCACCACGCGCCGCGCCCTCGCCTCCGTGGCCGCCGCCGCCCTGATCGCCGGTGGCGCCCTCGGCAGCGTCGCCCTGCCGTCCGTCACCCCGGCCTACGCGCAGGCCCTGCCCAAGACGCCGATCGAGGCCCCCGAGCATCCGCCGGGCTCCTTCGCCGGCATCGTCAACAAGGTGAAGCCGGGCGTCGTCTCGGTGAAGGTCAAGCTCGACGATTCGGCGAGCGGCGACGACGAGGACGGCCAGGGGCCCGGCCAAGGGCAGGGGCGCAATCTGGAGAACGTGCCGCCGCAGCTGCGCGAGTTCTTCAAGCGCTTCGGCCAGAACGGCCCCGGCGGCATGCAACCCCAGCACCAGGGTCCGCGCGGCGCGGTCGGCTCCGGCTTCATCATCTCGGCCGACGGCTATGTCGTGACCAACAACCACGTGGTCGATCACGCCAAGACCGTGCAGGTGACCCTCGATGACGGCCGGACCCTCGACGCGAAGGTGATCGGCAAGGATTCCAAGACCGACGTCGCGCTCCTGAAGATCAACGAGGGCTCGAACTACCCCTACGTTCAGTTCGGCAAGGCCGCCCCGCAGGTCGGCGACTGGGTGGTGGCGATCGGCAACCCGTTCGGCCTCGGCGGCACTGTGACAGCCGGCATCGTCTCGGCCCGGGGCCGCGACATCGGCGCCGGCCCCTACGACGACTTCCTGCAGATCGATGCCCCGATCAACAAGGGCAATTCGGGCGGCCCGACCTTCAACGTCAACGGTGAGGTGGTCGGCATGAACACCGCCATCGCGTCCCCGTCGGGCGGCAGCGTCGGCTTGGCCTTCGCGATCCCGGCCGAGACCGTTCAGGCGGTGGTCGATCAGCTCCGCACCGACGGCAAGGTCGCCCGCGGCTATCTGGGCGTCCAGATCCAGCCGGTGACGCAGGACATCGCGGAGGGTCTGGGCCTCGACAAGGCCAAGGGCGCCCTGGTCGACCACGCCGAGAATGGCACCCCGGCCGCGCAGGCCGGGCTCAAGGCCGGCGACGTGATCGAGAAGGTCAACGGCGACACGGTGGACAGCGCCCGTGAGCTGTCGCGCAAGATCGCCGGCATGAAGCCCGGCGCCAAGGTCGAACTCGGCTACCTCCGCGGCGGCAAGTCCGACACCGCCACGGTGACGCTCGGCGCCATGCCCACCGACGGTACCAAGGTGGCGAGCCGCGGCGATGACGACTCGGCCAACGGCCAGCCGCGGCTCGGCCTGCAGCTCGCGCCGGCGAGCGAGGTCGGCCTGTCCGATCAGGGCGTTGCGGTGGTCCAGGTCGATCCCGACGGGCCGGCGGCCGCCAAGGGCATCGAGGCGGGCGACCTGATCCTCGACGTCGGCGGGCAGAACGTGTCGCGTCCCGCGGACGTGGCCGCGCAGATCCGGGCGGCCGAGTCGAACGGACGCAAGGCCGTCCTGATGCGGGTGAAGAGCAGCAAGGGCCAGACCCGCTTCGTGGCGGTCTCGCTCGGCAAGAAAGCCGGCTGAGGCCGGGTCCTCCCGGCGCGGGGCTTCGGCCCCGCGCCGTCTCGTGGCGACCTCCGACTCGCGCCGGCTGAACAGGCCGGCGCTTTTTCGTGACTCGATGCCCGCCCGCCTTCCACAGGCCGGGTGGCTTCGCTCCGCTCTCAGTGACGACGCGTCTGCGGCGTCTCAGCCCCCTGCCGCCGGTATTCCCAGCCCCGGGCCGAGCCGGGCGCGGCAGCGGCCGAGCGCCGCGAAGGCGGCGTTCGAGTCCCGGGCGAGGCGCATCAGGTCGCCCAGCCGCGCCCGGCCGCGGGCGAAGGCGAAGAACACCGCGGCGATATCGGGCTCGCCATCCGCCGTGAGCGCTTCCGCCGCGAAGGCCGGCAGCGCCTGACCGGCGGGGTCGCAGATCACCCGCAGGGCCGCGAAGGGCAGACCGTGCCGGCCGGCAAAGGCCGCGGCCACGTGCGATTCCATGTCCACGGCCGCAGCGCCGGTGGCGGCCCGCAGTTCCGTCTTGCCATCCACCGCGAGGATCGCCGTATCGACCCCGGCGAGATCCGCCGGGATGACCCGGGGTCCGACCCCCGACAGGATGTTGAGGAGCACGGCGGAAAGGTCGAGATCGGCGGCCCGGCGGCCCTCCTCGCCGACCACGCCGGTGCCCACCACCACATCGCCGGGCTTCAGCGACGGATCGAGCCCCCCCGCGATGCCGAAGCTCACCACGGCCCGGCAGCCGGGTGGAATACGTGCGTCGAGAAGCTGGCGCAGGCGATGCGGGTTGCCGCCGGCGCCCACCGCCTCGACCCCGTCTCCAGCGGCCATGCGGCGCTCACGGGCGAGGCCGGTGACGGCCAGGACGGGGGCGGCGGGATCGATCATGGCGCGCTGGTGGACCAGTCCGGCGAGGTCCGCAAGCAGGCGCGCACGCCGCGGCGGTGACGCGGGCCTCGGATCCGCCGCGGGGCGGGGTTCGCCCGATCCCACGGGGTCGGTGTCTGTGGAGGCCACGTGTCGGATACCGGGCTCGCGGGTCGGTCACCGGGACGGTCGAACGCGCTGCGATCCGGTGGAGCGAGAGACCGGCCCGTCAGGACCGGCCCCGTCGCATCACATGCCGAACTGCACGCGTCGGCTGTTGGCGCGCTTGAGGTTGCGGTAGCGCGCCATCGCCCAGAGCGGGAAGAACTTCGGGTAGCCATGATACCGCAGGTAGAACACCCGCGGGAAGCCCGTGGCGGTGTAGCGCTCCTCCTTCCAGAACCCGTCGGCGCCCTGCGTCCGGGTGAGGAAGTTGATGCCCCGGGTCACGGCCGGATCGTCGACCGCGCCGGCCGCCATCAGGGCCAGCAGAGCCCAGGCGGTCTGCGAGGCGGTGGACGAGCCGGCCTCGAAAGCCGGATCGATCTTGTACGAGTTGGCGTCCTCGCCCCAGCCGCCATCCGGGTTCTGGATGCGGATCAGCCACGAGACCGCCCGTTGGATCCGCGGATCCGCCGGATCGACCCCGGCCGCGTTGAGGGCACAGAGCACCGACCACGTGCCGTAGATGAAGTTCATGCCCCAGCGGCCGTACCAGGAGCCGTCCTCCTCCTGATCGTTCAGGAGATAGTTCACGCCGCGGTCCAGCGCCCGGGAGCTCTCCCGGGTCTCGCCGAGCTGGGCCAGCATGCCGACGACGCGGGCGGTGACGTCCGCGGTCGGCGGATCGAGCAGCGCGCCGTGGTCCGAGAACGGGATGTGATTGAGATACATGTGGTTGTTGTCGGCGTCGAACGCCGCCCAGCCACCGTCCTCCGATTGCAGCCCCTCGACCCATTCCCGGGCGCGGGCGATGGCGGCCTTGTAGTCCGGCATGCCGGCCACCAGCCCGTGCTGGTGCATCGCCCGGTCCATGGCCATCACCACCACGGCGGTGTCGTCGAGGTCGGGGTAATGGGGATTGGCGTACTGGAACGCCCAGCCCCCCGGCCGGACCTTCGGCTTGCGCGCCGCCCAGTCGCCGACGATGTCGAGCACCTGGCGGGGCTTCAGCCAGTCGAGCCCGGCGCGGGCCTGGGCCTCGGCCTCGGGGCCACCGGCCTCCAAGAGGGCGTGGCTGGCCAGCGCGGTGTCCCAGACCGGTGACACGCAGGGCTGGACATAGGCCTCGTCGGCCTTCTCGACGACGAGCTTCTCGATGGCGTCGCAGGCGACGCGGACCTGCGGGTGATCGGGCCGGTAGCCCATCACCTCGTACATCAGCACCGAATTGACCATGGCGGGGAAGATCGCGCCCAGGCCGTCCTCGCCGTTCAGGCGCTCGCTGACCCAGGCCCGGGCCTTCTCCATGGCGCGCTGCCGGCTCTTGCGCGGCATCCGGTCCTCGACGAGCTGGAGGATCCGGTCGATGAAGCCGAAGATCGGCGTCCAGGGCCATGTCGCGTGCGGGGAACCGGGCCAGGAGCGCACGCTCTCGGGTGGCGTGACGAACAGCTCCTGCACGCTGACGCCGCGCGGGTTGCGGGCCCGGGGCTTGGTCGCCTGGAGCACGAACAGCGGCACCACGGTGGTGCGGGCCCAGTAGCTGATCTTGTCGAGGTGGAACGGGAACCACTTCGGCAGGAACATCACCTCCACGGGCATCACCGGCACGGCGCGCCACGGCACCTCGCCGTAGAGCGCCAGCATGAACCGGGTGAAGACGTTGGCGTTGGCCGCGCCGCCGCGGGACAGGATGCCCTCGCGGGCCCGGCGCATGTGCGGCGCCTCGATGTCCTCGCCGATCATCTTGAGAGCGAAATACGCCTTGACCGTGCAACTCATGTCGAAGGGCCCCTCGTGGACGAGGGCCCAGCCGCCGTGCCGGCCTTGCGTGCGGCGCAGGTAATTGCCGATCTTCGCCTCGAGGCCGTCGGGGACCGGCGTGCCGCGGAACTGGTGGAACAGGATGTACTCGGACGGGATCGTCGCGTCCGCTTCGAGCTCGAAGCAGATATGCCCGTCGTCCTGCGCCAGGGCTGCGAGGGCACGCGTCGCATGCGCGACGCCGCGCTCGACATCGTCGAGCGAGATCCCCTGAGTCTTCGAGCGCTGCAGCGCCTCGACCTTGCTAACGGCCTCTCTCATAGTCCTCGACCTCGAACGACCCCCTCGCGGCGGACGTTATGCCTCAAGCTGCGCCGCGCGCCCGGGTTCCGGAGCGCGCGACCGATCCGGCGCGCAGGGCGCGCGCGGCAGTCATGCCCGAACGGATCGCTCCCTCGATCGTCGATGGCAGGCCGGTGGCGGTCCAGTCGCCTGCCAGGACGAGATTGTCGTAGGCGGTTCCGGCCGCCGGGCGTCGCGCGGCCTCCGCCGGCGTCGCCGCGAAGGTCGCACGCTTCTCCTTTACGATCTGCCAGCTGGGCAGTTCCGGTGCAAGATTGCAAAGCTGTGCGATCTCGGACCAGATCCGGCGCGCGAGGTCCTCCCGGGGCACGTCGAGCAGCCGGTCGGCACCGCTGATCGTCACGGAATAGCGGTCCGGATAGGCGAACAGCCACTCCGTGAGCGCATTGACCACGCCGAGGACGAGCGGGCTGCCGGGCTTCGGCGCCAGGGCGAAATGGGCGTTCACGATGGAGCGGAATTCCACCGGGGCGAGGAGACCGGGCAACACCTCGCGGGCCACCCAGGGCGGCAGCGCCAGCACGATGCCGTCGTCGGGCCCGAGCGTCTCCGCGCCGTCCGAGAACAGGAGCTGGCCGACGCGGCCCTCCGCCAGGTCGAGCCCCCGCAGGCGACGCCCGAACCGGACTTCGCAGCCGCGGGCCGCGAGGTGGCGCAGGGCCGGGTCGACGAAGGCGTAGGACAGACCCTCCACCGCCACCAGCGGCCGGCAGGCCTTCCCGCCGGCCCCCAGGGTCTCGCGCAGGATCCGGGCGGCGAGCCCGACATCGCTGTCCCGCGGCTCGGTGTTGAGGGCGGCGAGCAGCACCGGATGCCAGAGCCGCCGGTAGAGGTCGCCGTCGCAATCCATATGGGCGCCGATCGTGCCGCCGGCCCCCTCCGGCTTGCCGGAGGCCGCCCGCAGGATCCCGAGCGGGGCGAGATAGTCCCGGGCCCGGGTACCGGGGACGCGCCGCGACGGGCTCATCACCCACCAGGGCAACCGCCCGGCATTGGGGCGCAGGCACCAGCGCTCGCCGGACGCGAGGTCGGCGAAGTCGAACGCGGCCTCGTCCGGACCGGTGAGCGCATCGGCGGGCGCGCCGATGGTCTTGAGGAAGCCCAGCGCGTCGGCATTGCCGGAGAGCAGCAGGTGGTTGCCGTTGTCGAGGGTCAGGCCCAGCGCCGGGTCGTAGTAGGACCGGCAGCGCCCGCCCGCCTGCTTGGCGGCCTCGTGCAGAACCACCCGGGTGCCGGTCTCGGCCAGGGCGACGGCGGCGGACAGGCCGGCCAGGCCGGCCCCGACGACGTGGACAATGCCCATCAGATCAGGCCGTGGCGGAGGACGACGCCGAGCAGGGCGAGCTTGCCGGGCTTCACCCGGGCCCGGGGCATCGCCCAGCCGCGGGCGATCACCGCCTTCAGGTAGAGATGATACGCGGCGGCCATCAGCCGGGCGGCCTTGGTCGCCTTCCGGGGGCTGCGGCGGATGATCTCCCAGGTCGCCTGGTAATGCTCCTCCGCCTCGCGGGCCAGGGAGACGCAGACCTCACCGATGCGCGGATGCGCGATCGCAGCGGCCGGGGTCGGCTCCGGGAGCCCGATCGCGAAAAGCTTCTCCCGGGGCAGGTAGAGGCGGCCGCGCTCGGCATCCTCGTCGATGTCGCGCAGGATGTTGGTGAGCTGGAGCGCCCGGCCCTGGTGCCAGGCCAGCCGGATCCCGTCCGCCTCCGGCATGCCGAAGATCCGCACCGACAGCCGGCCGACCGCGCTCGCGACCCGGTCGCAATAGAGGTCGAGGGTCTCGGCATCAGGGGCGACGATGTCCGCGACCGCATCCATGGCCATGCCGTCGATGACCGCCTGGAAATCCTCGCGCTTCAGGCCGAACCGGCGCACCGGCTCCACGAGGTCGCGGACCCGCGGGACCGGACGGCCGGCATAGAGCGCGTCGATATCGGCCCGCCAGCGGTCGAGCTCGGCCTGCCGTACGGCCCGGGTACCGCCGTCGTCGGCGACGTCATCGACGGCCCGGCAGAAGGCGTAGACCGCGTACATGGCCTCCCGCCGCTCCTTCGGGAGCAGGCGCATCGCCGTGTAGAAGGAGGAGCCGGCGGCCGGCAGCGCCGGGGCGGATTCCGCCCCGGCGGCGGCGGGGGTCGCGGTGGCGCTCACGGGCGGCTTCCCTGCGCGCGGCTGCGCTGCGCGCGGAGTCCCCGGTCGGCGGCCCGCACGACCCGGCCCCGGAAGGGGCGGCGCGCCAGCGTCGCGGCGACCCCGCCGAGCGCCGTGAGGGCGAAGGCGCGCTTGCTGTGGTGGACCTTTTCCGAGAGCGGATCGCGCTCCAGCAGGCCGCGGGCGAGGACGACGGCGAGGCGGTGGATCGCGGCGATCTCCATCGAGAGGCGCAGGTCGTCGATCAGGTCCGGCAGGACCGCGCCCTCCTCGAGGAGATCGAGGCACTTCTGCGCCAGTTCGCGGATCACCGCCTGGAGCTGCGGCGGCGCCGTATTCTCGCCCAGCATCGCCACCGTGGCGCCGTGGCGGTCGAGGGCGTCCTGCGGGAGGTAGACCCGGTCGAGGGCGGCGAAATCCTTGCCGCAATCCTGGAGGTGGTTGATCACCTGCAGCGCCGCGCAGATCGCGTCGGACGGGCCCCAGACCCGGATCGGATCCTCGCCGTGGACGTCGAGCACGAAGCGCCCCACCGGCATCGCCGAATAGCGGCAATAGTGGAGCAGCTCGTCCCAGGTCGCGTAGCGGTTCTTCCGGGCGTCCATCCGGAAGGCGTCGAGGAGTTCCAACGCGTGGCGGGGCGGCAGGACGCGGCTCGCCAGTTCGCGCTTGAGCGGGGCCGCCTCCGGATCGGACGGGCCGGCTCCGGTGAGCGCATCCGCCAAGCGGTCGAGGAGTTCGATCTTGCGCTCCGGGGACAGGTCCGGATGGTCGGCCACGTCGTCGCCGGCGCGGACAAAATCGTAGAACGCCAGGATCGCGCCGCGGTGATGCGGGTGGATCAGGTGCGAGGCGACCGGGAAGTTCTCGTCGCGGTGCCCCTTGCCGGAGCGGGCCGCGGTGGCGCTGTCGAGGGTGCTCATGCGAGATACCCCGCCTCCCGGAACCAGTGAATCGCGTCGGACAGGCCCTCGCGGTAGGGCCGTGCCGTGTAGCCCAGTTCCGCGCGGGCCTTCCGATCCGAAAAGAACATGCGGTAGCGCGACATGCGGATCCCATCGATGGTCGCGAAGGGCTGCCGGCCCGTGACCCGGGCGGCAAGCTGGGCGAAGAACGCCACCGGATAGACCGCCGCCCGCGGCAGCCTCACGGTTGGCGGCTTGCGCCCGACCATGCCGGCGATGTCGGCGAGCATCTGCGAGAGGAACACGTCCTCGCCGCCGAGGATGTAGCGCTCGCCGATCCGGCCCTTGCGGAGGGCGAGGAGATGACCCTCGGCCACGTCGTCGACATGGGCGAGGTTGAGGCCGGTATCGACGAAGGCCGGCATCCGGCCGAGAGCCGCCTCCTGGATGATCCGGCCGGTGGGCGTCGGCTTTACGTCGCGGGGTCCGATCGGCGTCGACGGGTTGACGATCACGGCCTTCAGGCCGTCCCGGGCGATCATCTCCTCGACCACCCGCTCGGCCACGACCTTGCTGCGCTTGTAGGCGCCGATGGCGGTCTCCGGCGTCAGCGGCATGGTTTCGTCGGAGGGCGTCGCCCCGTCGGCGGGCGGCCGGATCGTGGCGACGCTCGACGTGTAGACGACGCGCTCGACCCCGGCCTCAAGGGCTGCGCGCATCATCAGGCGGGTGCCGTCGCGGTTGGTGCGGACGATCTCGTCCCTATCGGGCGCCCAGAGCCGGTAATCGGCCGCGGCGTGGATCAGGTAGCGCTGTCCGCGCAGGGCCGCCGCCACGGCGGCCGGGTCGCGCATGTCGCCCTCGGCGATCTCCACGTCGGTCCAGGTGAGGTTCCGGCGCGGGCTCGTGGCGCGCACGAGGATGCGCACCGGGAAGCCGGCCCGGCGGAACACGTCGACCAGGGCCGAGCCGAGGAAGCCACTCGCGCCGGTGATCAGCACGGGGCCGACCTCGGTAGAGCCGGGGAATATGGCCTCTGCCATCACGGATCTGGAGGTTGCGGAATAGGAGCGCGTTCGGGGAGTCCCGTCGCGCCGCGCTTGTGTCATCGAACTGCCCGGGCAGCAAGCCGCGGCCCGGGCGCTGCCCTCAGGCGAGCCGCAGGTGCGACCGGCCCTCCTTCCGCTCGGGCAGGGTATCGAGCGCCATCCTGACGATGGCGGCGGCATCGAGCCCGGCCTCGGCGTACATCTTCTCCGGGCTGTCGTGGTCCTGATAGGTGTCCGCGCCGCAGTCTCGGCCTTCGCCTGGCCGGATCCGGTGCCGTTCAACTGGGCGCTCGACTGGTTCGACGCCGAACTCGCCGGCCCTGAGAGCCGCGACCGCGACGCGCTCCGGATCGTCCCCGATTTTGACAGGACTAGAACTTCAGTAGGCGTGCGCTGCGGGGATTTGCACCCTCCCCCCTGAGGGATGGATCCCTTCCGGGCCAAGCGCAGCCAGGCGGTCCACTCAGCCGAGACGATCCGGACGATGCTCGGCAGGTTGCGAAAGCCGGTGACAGGGCGCTCCTCG
>NZ_JAKSYC010000111.1 GCF_022829585.1 Methylobacterium sp. J-026 | reverse complement strand
ACCCGGTGCTGTTCCGGCTGTCGCACAATTACGTGGGCGATCTCGCCGAGACCACGGCGCTGATCTGGCCGACACCGCGCGATCTCCCTCCCCCCTCTGCGGGGGAGGGTGGCCCTCGCGTCAGCGAGGGTCGGGAGAGGGGAACCCGGCTTCAGGATGGGGCGGATGCCCTCATCAAAGCCGAGCCCTCTCTTGCACCGTCGCTCCCCTCACCCGACCCCCTTCGGGGGCCACCCTCCCCCGCAGAGGTGGGAGGGGATGCGCGCGCCGGGATCGGCCACAACAACCCGCCGCCGCACGTCCCGACCCTGGCCGAGGTCGTGGAGACCCTGGCGACCATTCCGAAGAAGGATCTGCCCGGGCACCTCGCCGACTGGCTCGACGCCCTCGACGAGACCGGGCGCTGGGCGCTCCTGAAGCTCGTCACCGGCAATCTCCGCGTCGGCGTCTCGGCGCGGCTCGCCAAGAATGCGGTCGGCGCGCTGGGCGGCCACGACGCCGATGCCGTGGAGGAGGTCTGGCACGGGCTGACGCCGCCGTTCGAGACTCTGTTCGCCTGGGTGGAGGGCCGGGCCGCGCGGCCCGAGACCCTGAACCCGGCCCCGTTCCGGCCGCCGATGCTGTCCCACCCGATCGAGGAGGAGGCGGATCTGGAGAAGCTGGAGCCGGAGGCGTTCTCGGCCGAGTGGAAATGGGACGGCATCCGCGTCCAGCTGGTCGGCGGCCGCGACCGGGCGGGCGCCCAGGTCGGGAAGGTCTATTCCCGCACCGGCGAGGACATCACCGGGGCGTTTCCGGATCTGGCCGAGGCGATCACCTTCACGGGGACGCTGGACGGGGAACTGCTGATCCTGCGCGAGCGGCGGGTGCAGAGCTTCAACGTGCTCCAGCAGCGCCTGAACCGGAAGGCCGTGACAGGCAAGCTCCTGGAGGAGTTCCCCGCCCATGTCCGCGCCTACGACCTCCTGACCCTCGACGGCGACGACCTGCGGGCGGAACCCTTCGCGGACCGGCGGGCGGCGCTCGAAGCCCTGGTCACCCGCCTCGACCATGCGCGGATCGACATCTCGCCCCTGGTGCCCTTCGCGGATTGGGAGGCGCTGGCCGCCGCCCGGGCCGACCCGGCCTCAGTGGGCGCCGGCGCCGATGCGGACGCCATCGAGGGCATCATGCTCAAGCGCCGCACCAGCCCCTATCTCCCGGGCCGTCCCAAGGGGCCGTGGTGGAAGTGGAAGCGCGAACCGCACGTGGTCGACGCGGTGATGATGTACGCCCAGCGCGGCCACGGGAAGCGCTCGTCCTTCTACTCGGACTACACGTTCGGGGTCTGGCGGGAGGCCCCGGAGGGCGGGGACGAGCTGGTGCCGGTCGGCAAGGCCTATCACGGCTTCACGGACGCGGAACTCGCCAAGCTCGACCGTTATGTCCGCAACAACACGACCAAGCGCTTCGGCCCGGTCCGCGAGGTCGCGCACGGACGGGATTCCGGCCTCGTCCTGGAGATCGCCTTCGAGGGCGTGCAACGCTCGACCCGGCACAAGTCGGGCGTGGCGATGCGCTTCCCCCGGGTCAGCCGAATCCGCTGGGACAAGCCCCCCGCGGAGGCCGACCGGATCGGCGTGCTGGAGCGGATCCTCGCTCGGGGAGAGCGCGAGATCGCGCCGGGCGCGACGCTGAGGGAGACGACCGCATGAGACAGGGCAGGATCGGGCCGGTGGAGCCGCTGGCCTCCGGCGCGGTGGAGCGCCACGCCAGCGGGCGCCTCACCATCGCGACCCCGGGGCCGGGGTTCACGGACTTCACCGCGGCGGTCGCCGACTTCGTGCGCGGCAGCGGAATCCGGAACGGGCTGGTGACTGTGTTCTGCCGGCACACCTCGGCCTCGCTGACCATCCAGGAGAACGCCGACCCCGACGTCCAGACCGATCTGATGACCGCCCTGGACGGGTTGGCCCCGCGGCATGCCGGCTACGTCCACGGTGCCGAGGGGCCGGACGACATGCCGGCCCATATCCGAACCCTCGTCACGGATTCCGCCCTGAGCATCCCCCTGGTCGATGGGCGTTTGGCGCTCGGCACGTGGCAGGGGATCTATCTGATCGAGCATCGTGACCGGCCGCACCGGAGGGAGATCGTGCTCACCGTGATCGGCGCGTGACGCCGGCCGGCGCGTCGCATTGCGCCTACGCGCATCGGCAACACCGGGTCACACACCGGCGGTTAACCATGTCGTGTGCTGATGGGCGTCCGTGAGACCGGTGGGTATGCCGGTCTGGCGCAGGGAGACCCCGATGAGCCTTTTCGACGCGCTCTCGAACTCGATTTCCGGTGCGTCGGCCCAGTCCTTCGCGCTGAACAACATCTCGGGCAACATCGCCAACACCCAGACGGCGGGGTTCAAGACCACCGAGACGCGCTTCGCCGACATGCTCGCGCAGACCGAGGGCGGGATGCAGCCGGCCGGCGGCGTGTCGAGCAACACCCGCGACACCCTCGGCATCCAGGGCACGCTGCAATCCACCGGCGTTTCGACCAATCTCGGCATCTCGGGCAACGGCTACTTCATCGTCCGGGCGAATTCCGGCACGGATCAGAGCCCGAGCTTCACCGGCCAGACAGCCTACACAAGGCGCGGCGACTTCACGCCGGATGCCAACGGCTACCTCGTCAACGGCGCGGGCTACTACCTGTTCGCCGGGGCCTCGGCGACGGCGCCGGTCACCGTGCCCACCGGGGCCAACACCCTGTCGAGCCTCGCCGTCTCCCCCGCCGGCACCCTCTCCGGCACCGCCGCGGACGGCAGCACCGTGCCCCTCGGCGCGCTGACGCTCGCGCAGTTCGGCACGCAGGACAACCTAACCTCCCTGGACGGCGGAACCTACGTGGCCAACGGCCAGTCCGGCACGCCGAGCTACGGCCTCAACGGCGCGACCCTGACGGCCGGCTCGGTCGAGCAGTCGAATTCCAGCATCTCGGACCAGTTCTCGAAGATGATCGAGACGCAGCAGGCCTACACGGCCAACACCAAGGTCATGAGCACCGCCGACCAGATGCTGCAGGACGCCATCGCGATGTACGCCTGAGGCGGCGTCACAGGATCTTGAGCGGGTCCGTCTCGGGCGGGGGCGGCGCCACGTCCACACGGTTCCACCAGCCGCCGCCGAGCGCCACGAACAGGGCCGCGGTGTCGGCGTATTGCGTGGCCCGCGCGCTCGCCGAGGTGATCAGCGCCGAGAGGTAGCCCTGCTGGGCGATCAGCACCTGTGAGGAGGTGACCGCGCCCGCGGTGTATTGCTTGCGGATCAGCCCGAGGCTCTGGTTGGTCGCGCTCACCGCCGCGTCGGCCGCCGCCACCGCCCTGGCGTCGGCCTGCAGCGCCCGCAGGGCGTCGGCGACGTTCTGGAAGGCACCGAGCACGGTCGCCTTGTACTGCGCCTGCGCCTGGGTGAGCCCTTCCTCCGCCGCCCGCTGGCGCCGGAACAGGGTGCCCGCATCGAAGATCGGCGCCGTGGCCTGCCCGATGATCGTGAAGAACGCGGCACCCGGGTTGGTCACCTGCGCGATTCGCGTGGAGCTCGACCCGCCGGTCGCTGTCAGGTTGAACTGCGGCAGGCGGTTGGCCACGGCGACCCCGACGCTGGCGCTGGCCTGCTGGACCAGGGCCTCGGCGGCCTTCACGTCCGGTCGCTGCTGCACGAGGCGCGAGGGCAGGCTCACCGGCAGGCGGGTCGGCAGCCGCAGGGCCGAGAGCACGAAGGTCTCGCTGACCTCGTCGGAGGGCAGGCGGCCGGCGAGCGCGGTGAGCAGGTTGCGCTGCTGCGCCAGGGCCTTCTCCAGCGGCGGCAGCAGCTGCTGCGACAGGGCCAGCGCGGCCTGTTGCTGGACCACGTCGGCGCCCGCGATCTGCCCGAGCGACAGCTGCTTGTTGTAGAGCTGCAGGATCTCGGTCTGCGCCTGGATGACCTTGCGCGTCGCCTCGATCTGCGCCCGCAGGGACGCCTCCTGGATGGCGGCCGCCACCACGTTGCCGGTGAGGCTGAGATAGGCCGCCTCCAGCTGGAAGCGCTGGTTCTCGGTGGTGGCCTCCAGGGACTCGATCTGCCGGCGGTTCCCGCCGAACACGTCCGGATTGTACGAGACCACCGCCTGCGGGGTGGAGAGGCTGTAGAGGTACTGGGTCTGGTTGTTGAGCGGCGATTGCAGATCGAGGCCGGGGGCGAGGATGCCCTGGATCTGCGGGTTCGCGGTCAGGCTCGGATAGAGCGTGCCCTTCTGGGCCAGCACGTTCTGCTGCGCGATCCGGAGCGAGGCCTGCGCGGCTTCGAGGTTCGGATTGTTGGCGAGCGCCTGCTCGACGAGGCGGTTCAGCGCCGCGGAGTGGAACAGGGTCCACCAGGAGCCGGGAATGTCCGCGCCCGAGACGAAGCTCTGATCCGCCGAGCCGCCCTGCCGGGTGCGGACCTTGTCGGCGGCCGAAGGGTTCTTCAGCGGCTCCTTGGTGTAGCGGCCGACCGGCGGATCCTCGGGCGGCACGTAATTCGGCCCGACCGCGCAGGCCGACAGGGACAGCGACACGGTCGCGGCCAGCACGGCGACCGCCCGTCCGCACCGAATCGGCGCACAGCTCACCATTCCGCCCCCGAAGACCATACCCTGGTAGAGCGGCGCGGCGCGCAGCCAAGTCAATGCGGCGGTCCCCAGATGGCGTGCGCCGGGCGCAGGTTGTGGCCCGCCTGCAACGTGCTGCCGGCCGGTCCGCCGGGTCGTGAGGCGGCTCACGCGGCGGCCCGATGCTCGGT
Organism: Methylobacterium sp. J-026; assembly: GCF_022829585.1. Classification (GTDB taxonomy): domain Bacteria; phylum Pseudomonadota; class Alphaproteobacteria; order Rhizobiales; family Beijerinckiaceae; genus Methylobacterium. Next base: position 32,470 of record NZ_JAKSYC010000111.1, on the reverse strand, counting down.
CGGGGCCCGCGCCGCGAGATTCGGCCTGCGCCGGGAGAACAGGGAGATCAGCACCGGCATGACCACCAGGATCAGGTTCGGCGCCAGGATGATGCCGCCGACCACCACCAGCGCCAGCGGCTTCTGCACCTGCGAGCCGATGCCGGTGGAGATCGCGGCCGGGAGCAGGCCGACGCAGGCGGCCACGCAGGTCATCATCACCGGGCGCATGCGCACCACCGCCGCGTGCCAGACCGCCTCCTGGGGCTTCCAGCCCTCCTCGAGGAGCTGGTTGTAATAGGCCAGCAGGATCACGCCCTCCATGGTCGAGATGCCGAACAGGGCGATGAAGCCGATCGCCGCCGAGATCGAGAACGGCGTGCTGGTCAGGGACAGGGCGAAGATGCCGCCGATCATCGCCATCGGGATCACCGACAGCGTCAGCAGCATGTCGGCCACCGAGGAGAAGTTGATGTACAGGAGCAGCGCGATCAGCAGCAGGGTCACCGGCACCACGAGGCTGAGCCGGGCCGCCGCCTCCTTGAGGTTCGTGAACTGCCCGACCCATTCCAGCCGGTAGCCCGGCGGCAGGTCCACCGCCTCGGCGACCTTGCGCTGGGCCTCGATCACCGTGCTGCCGAGGTCGCGGCCACGCACCGAGAACTTCACCGGGATGTAGCGCTCCTGATCCTCGCGGTAGATGAACGAGGCGCCGGAGACGAGATCGACATCGGCGATCTCCGAGAGCGGTACCTGGATCACGCCGCCATTGGGGTTCTGCGCGCCCACCGCGATGTTGCGGATGCCGGCGAGCGACGAGCGGTACTCCTTGGCGAGCCGCACCCGCATTGGGAAGTGGCGGTCCGAGCCGTACTCGTAGAGGTCGCCCGCGGTCTGGCCGCCGATCGCCGCCTGGATCGTGGTGTTCACGTCGCCGATCGACAGGCCGTAGCGGGCGGCCTTGTGCCGGTCGACGTCGATCCGCACCGTCGGCTGGCCGAGGGATTCGAACACCGAGAGGTCGGTGATGCCCGGCACCGAGGCCAGCGCGGCCTTCACGGCGTTGGCGGTCTTGGTGAGCTGGACGAGGTCGTTGCCGTAGACCTTGACCGAGTTCTCGCCCTTCACCCCCGAGGCCGCTTCCTGGACGTTGTCCTCGATATATTGTGAGAAGTTGAACTCGATACCCGGGAATTCGTCTTCCAGCTTCTTGCTCAGATCCTGGATGAGGGTCTCCTTTTCGAGCCCCTTGCGCCACTGGTCGATCGGCTTGAGCGGCGCCAGGATCTCGACGTTGAAGAAGCCGGTGGCGTCGGTGCCGTCGTTCGGGCGGCCCTGGTGCGACAGGACGGTGGTGACCTCCGGGACCTCCTGGAAGATCTTGCGCATGCGCTGGACGTAGGCGTTGCCGGCCTCCAGCGAGATCGAGGACGGCATGGTGCCGCGCACGTAGAGGTTGCCCTCCTCGAGGCGGGGGAGGAATTCCAGGCCGAGATTGCGCGCCACCAGCCCCGAGACGAGCAGGATCGCCAGCATCACCGCGAGCGTCAGGACCCGGTTCTTCAGGCCGAAGGCCAGGATCCGCTCGTGGCCGAAGCGCGTGAGCCGCACGATCAGGGTGTCGCGCTCCTCGAGCTTCCGGGGCAGGATCAGCGCGGCGAGGGCGGGCGAGACCGTGAAGGTCGCCAGCAGGCCGCCGATCAGCGCGTAGGCGTAGGTCTTGGCCATCGGCCCGAAGATGTGGCCCTCGACGCCCGTCATGGTGAAGAGCGGCAGAAAGCCGACGATGATGATCGTGGCCGAGAAGAAGATCGCCCGGTTCACCTCGCGGCCCGCGATCGCGATGGTGCCGAGCCGCCCGGTCAGGCCTGCGGGCGGCGCCTCGCCCTTGACGTGCTCGGGCTCCGCGAGGTGGCGGAACACGTTCTCGACCATGATGACCGTCGCGTCGACGATCAGGCCGAAATCGATGGCGCCGAGCGACAGGAGGTTCGCCGAATCGCCGCGCACCACCAGGATCAGGATCGCGAAGCCCAGTGCGAACGGGATCGTGGCCGCCACGATGATCGCGCTGGTGAGCGAACCCAGGAACAGCCACTGCACCACGAAGACCAGCACCACGCCGAACACGAGGTTGTGCATCACCGTGTGGGTGGTGGTGTGGATCAGGCCCGAGCGGTCGTAGATCCGCTCGATCTTCACGTCCGGCGGCAGGACCGTGGAGCTGTTGATCTTGTCGATCTCGGCCTCGACCCGCTCCAGCGTCGGCAGGCTCTTGCCGCCGCGGGTCATGAGCACGATGCCCTCGACCACGTCGCGCTGGTCATCATGGCCGACGATGCCGAGCCGCGGCGCGTTCGATACCCGCACCTCGGCCACGTCCCGCACCAGCACCGGCGTGCCGTTGACGAGGCTGATCATCGTGTCCTTGATGTCGTCCATGTCGCGGATCAGGCCGATGCCGCGCACCACCGCCGATTGCTGCCCGACATTCAGCGTCTGGCCGCCGACGTTGATCGAGGCGTTGTTGAGCGCGGTGGTCAGCTGGACCAGGGTCAGCCCCTGCGCCTGCAGGCGGTTCAGGTCGACGGCGACTTCGTATTCCTTGGCCTTGCCGCCGAAGGCGGTGACGTCGACCACGCCGGGGATCGCCTTGAACCGGCGCTGGAGCACCCAGTCCTGCAGGGTCTTCATGTCCATCGGCGAGTAGCCCGCCGGGCCCACGAGCTTGTAGCGCATGATCTCGCCCACCGGGCTCGTCGGCGAGATCTGCGGTGTGGCGCCGTTGGGCAGGGTCGGGGCCTGCGACAGGCGGTTGAGCACCCGCTGCAGCGCCTCCTCGTACGTGTACTCGTAGTTGAACTGGACCTTCACGTCCGACAGGCCGAACAGCGAGATGGTGCGCACCACCTGGGCGTTCGGGATGCCGGCCAGCGCCACCTCAAGGGGGATGGTGATGTAGCGCTCGATCTCGTCGGCGGACTGGCCCGGATTCTGGGTGATCACGTCGACCAGCGGCGGCACCGGGTCGGGATAGGCCTCGATGTTCAGCTGCGTGTAGGCGCCGTAGCCGATGCCCAGCATCATGACGAACAGCAGCACCACCAGCACGCGCTGCCGGAGCGAGAAGGCGATCAGGGCGTTCATCGGGCCGGATCCTCGCTCACGACGCCTTGTCGCCGGTGGCCGCCCGGTCGATGAACAGGGCGCCGCGGGTCACGATCTGCTCGCCCGGCCGCAACCCGTCGACCACCTGGGCGCTGTCACCGTTGATCAGCCCGAGCTTGACGTCGCGGGCCTCGACGGCGCCGTCCGGCCGGGCCACCCAGACATGGGTCCGGTCGCCCTCGTAGACGATCGCGGCGACCGGCACGCTCGGGCTCGGCTCGCCCTTGCCGGTGATGATCGTGAAGGTGGCGAACATCTCCGGGCGCAGCACCCGGTCCGGGTTGTCGACCTCGCTGCGCACCGCCAGCCGCCGGGTCGCCGGGTCGAGGCTGGAGGCCATGTAGTTCACCCGCGCCTTGAACACCCGCGTGCCGAAGCCCGCCACCTTTGCCTCGACCTCCTGGCCGTTCCGGATCTTGGGAATCTCGCTCTCGCGGACGTTGGCGACCAGCCAGACCGTCGACAGGTCGCCGATCACGAAGACCGGGTCGCTGGAGGCCGAGAGGTACTGCCCGATGCCGACCTTGCGCTGGACGATCGTGCCGGCGATCGGCGCCCGGATCTGCGTCTCGGGGCTCATCGTGCCGTTCTTCTCGTAGGCGGCGATCTCGGCGGCGGTCTTGCCCAGGAGCCGCAGACGGTTCCGCACCGCGTCGAGGGAAGCCTCCGCGGTCTTCAGGTCGCTCTGGGCGGCGATCACGTCGTTCTGGGCCGACTGGTAATCCTTCAGGGCCGTGGCGTGGGCCTGGAACAGCTCCTGCTGGCGCGACGCGATGGTCTGGTCGAGCTTCAGGAGCGCCTGCTGCTTCTGGAGCGTGTTGAGCGCCGCCTGATAGTCGTTCTGCGCCTGGACCATGTCGGTGGCCTCCAGGGTCAGGAGGACGTCGCCGGCCTTCACGTCGTCGCCCGCCCGGACCAGCACCTTGGTCACCCGGCCCGCATAGGGCGAGACCACCGGCACGTTGTCGTCGTCGTTGAGGGCGATGCGGCCCTCGGCGGAGCCCTCCGGGCGGAACATCTGGGTCGCTACCGGCAGGATCTCGAAGGCGGCGCGCTGCTCCTTGGAGGGCCGGAACACCCGCTCCACCGGGCCGGCCTTCACCGCGTCGATGCCCGGATCGGCGTTGCCCGAGGCGCCGAACAGGCCGGTCACCGAGGCGAGGAGGCCGGAGCCGGCCTCGCGGGCCCGATCCGGGAAGGCGAAGGCGAGGGCGCCCGCGACCACCAGGAGCGCGACGACGACGAGGGGCCTCGACCACCGGCGATTGCGCGGCGGTGCCAGGGTGGTCTCGTCCTGTTCCAGCGGGTTTCGGGCGTCCATGGCTGTTCTTCTGCGTCCGGACGAAGTGACCGGGCTGGCTGAGACGGGTACGATTCGCGCCGGAACGCCACTCACATCAATGCGACCGCTGGTGCTTTTCTGTGGCGAACCGCGCGGGTGTTCCCCAGCGGCCCAGCCTGCCTAGAGCAAAGCTTGTCCGGCGTGCAATCGATTGGCGGCACCGGTCGCGAAACCGTGTGACACCGTCTTCCTTTGCCGGGATTTGTTACAATATGACAACGGTTCCCGGCGAACCGCCCCGCCCGCTCCCGTCACCCCGTCGAAGAAGCCGCCATGTCCGACACGAGCCCCGCTTCCGCCAAATCCGGATCCCCCGCCGGATCCCCCGCCGGCAAGATCCCGGTCACCGTGCTCACCGGTTATCTCGGCGCGGGCAAGACCACGCTGCTGAACCGGATCCTCACCGAGAATCACGGCAAGCGCTACGCCGTGATCGTCAACGAGTTCGGCGAGATCGGCATCGACAACGACCTCGTCGTCGGCGCGGACGAGGAAGTGTTCGAGATGAACAACGGCTGCGTCTGTTGCACGGTGCGCGGCGACCTGATCCGGATCATGGACGGGCTGGTGAAGCGCCGGGGCAAGTTCGACGCGATCATCGTCGAGACCACGGGTCTCGCCGATCCGGCGCCGGTGGCCCAGACCTTCTTCGTCGATCAGGACGTGGGCGAGGCCGCCCGGCTCGACGCCGTGGTGACGGTGGCGGATGCCAAGTGGCTCTCCGACCGCCTGAAGGACGCCCCGGAGGCCCGCAACCAGATCGCCTTCGCGGACGTGATCCTGCTCAACAAGAGCGATCTCGTGGCCCCGGCGGACCTCGACCGGGTCGAGGCCGAGATCCGCACCATCAACCCGCTGGCCAAGCTCCATCGCACCCAGAACTGCGCGGTGCCGCTCGAGGCTGTGCTGGAGCGCAACGCCTTCGACCTCGACCGGATCCTCGAGGTGGAGCCCGACTTCCTGGAGGAGGGGCACCATCACCACCACGATTCCGACATCCGCTCGATCTCGGCGCGAATCGAGGGCGCGGTCGACCCGGAAAAATTCATGCCCTGGATCTCGAACCTGACCCAGGTCCAGGGCCCCGACATCCTGCGCTGCAAGGGGATCGTGGCCTTCCCGGACGAGCCGAAGCGCTTCGTCTTCCAGGGCGTCCACATGATCCTCGACGGGGACGTGCAGGGCGACTGGCGACCGGACGAGCCGCGGGTGTCCCGCGTGGTGTTCATCGGCCGCAACCTCGATCCGGCGGCGATCAAGGCGGGGTTCGAGGACTGCCGGGTGTGAGGGCCTGAGAGGCGCTGTGTGTTTCCCTCCCCCCTCTGCGGGGGAGGGGGTGCCCGGCGGCTCCGAAATCTCATGCGCGCAAACGCCAACACGCCGTTTTCCGCCCACGAAGCCGATTCTCAACGATTGAATGTCACTCTAGAGGCTGCGGGCCTGCGTACTCGGCCCGCGGAGCCCGCGTATCATGGCCCACAGCGCAGCCGCCGGAACCGCGCCCGGTATCCCGCTCATCGTGGTCGTGGAGGGGCTGGCGAAGGCGCTGTTTGCCGCCTTCATCTTCTTCGCCTGCTTCGCCTTCTCGGAGACCTCACCCTACGACGCGGTGGCGATCCCCACGATCCTGCTGTGGCTCTGCCTCGGCGTGCGGTTGCACCGGGGGGCGCTGCCGCTGCTCGGCCTCCTGCTCCTCTATCTGGCGGCGATCGTCACCGCCCTGCTCCCGTACCTGAACGAGGACTTCCCGGTCACCTGGACGGTGCAGCTGATCTACCTGTCGATCACCTGCATCTTCTTCGCGATGTTCTTCGCCGACGACACCCAGGCCCGGATGGAGCTGGCGCTGAAGGCCTACACGGCGAGCTGCGTGTTCTCGGCGGCGCTCGGCATTGTCGGCTACCTGCAATGGCTCGGCATCGAGGACCTGTTCTACAAGTACGACCGGGCGTCCGGCACCTTCCAGGATCCGAACGTGTTCGGCTCGTTCCTGACGCTGGGCGCCCTCTACCTGATGCACGGCCTGCTCACCGGCGCGGCGCGGCGGCCGCTGGCCTCGCTCCTCGGCCTGCTGATCATCGTGGCCGGCATCTTCCTGTCGTTCTCCCGCGGCTCCTGGGGCGGGAGCGCGGTCGCGGTGCTGCTCATGGTCGGCTCGGTCTACGCGGGCAGCACGTCAGTCCGCCTGCGCCGCCGCATCGTGCTCCTGACCCTGGCGACGATCGTGCTCGGCACCGTGGCGGTGATCGGCCTGCTCTCGGTCGATCACGTCCACAAGATGTTCGAGACCCGGGCATCCCTGACCCAGGACTACGATGAGGGCGAGACCGGCCGCTTCGGCAATCAGATCCGCGGCCTCGCCATGCTCCTGGAACGCCCCTTCGGGATGGGGCCGATGCACTGGCGGCTGGTCTTCGGGCTGGAGCCGCACAATTCCTACATCGGCTCCTTCGCCAATGGCGGCTGGCTCGGGGGCGCGGTCTTCATCGGCCTCGTGCTGACCACCAGCGTCGTCGGATTCCGGCTCCTGGTGCGGCCGTCGCCCTACCGGGCGCACGCGCAGATCGTGTGGCCGGCGCTGCTGATGTTCTTCCTCCAGGCCTTCCAGATCGACATCGAGAAGTGGCGCCATGTCTACATGATGCTCGGCATGGTCTGGGCCCTGGAGGCGGCGCGGCTGCGCGCGGGCGGGCGCCTCGTCCCGGGAGCTGGTCGTCGTCCCTCGGAGACATGACGCGGCCGGGCTGAGGATTGTAGCATCGCCCCGAAAGACGGCCGCCGGCCTTCGGAAAAAGATCACGCGCGGTCCGCCGCGCCCCGGCGCGCTTGAAACGCGGCCCCGGGCGCGGCATCGCTCGTCGGCCGCCGAACGGATCACCGTGCCGCGCACCCGGAGACGGTCAGTTGAACACAGAGCGGGACAGCGAGGACGATCGGGTCGCGGCCCTCAGGGCGCTCGGGATCCTGGGCACGGCGCCCGAGCCGCATTTCGACGCCGTCTGCCGCACCGCCCGCAACCTGTTCAAGGTGCGCAGCGCCCTGGTGGCCTTCATCGACGACACCGACCTGTGGCCCAAGACCCCCTGCATCGACGTGCCGGGGGCGATCCCGCGCGCCGGCAGCCTCTGCGACCACACGATCCGCGGCGACGGCCTCCTGGTCGTGCCCGACACCCGGGCCGATCCGCGCTTCCGCGACCTCCCGGGGGTCGCCGCCCCGGACGGCTTCCGCTTCTACGCGGGCCTGCCCCTGAGCCTGCGGCCCGGCCTGCGGATCGGCACCTTCTGCCTGATCGATCCGGAGCCCCGCGACGGCTTCTCCGACGACGAGGCGGCGGCCCTGCGCGACCTCGCCGAGATCGTCCTCGCCCATCTGCGGCTCACCGAGGCCAATGCCCGCCGCGGCCACGAGATCGCGCAGGCGGCGATCCGCGAGGCCGTGATCCGCGAGCAGCACCGCGAGATCAACGCCCGGGCCCGCGCCCAGGAGGCGGCGAATCATCAGCTCACCATGGCCGAGCAGCTCGCCAGCATCGGCAACTGGCGGGTCGAGCTGGCCGAGGGCCAGCCGGTCTGGTCGGCCAGCCTCTACGAGATCGCCGGCCGCGATCCCGGGACGCCGCCGCCGCGCCTCGACGTGTTCGCGCAGGTCTACCATCCCGAGGACCGGGATCGGCTCGCGGCGATCGTGGCCGACGCCATCGCGCGCCGGACGCGCTTCGACTTCGAGGCGCGGCTGCTGCGCCCCGATGGCGGGATCCGCGACGTGGTCGTGCGCGGGGAGTACCGGGGGGACGGCGCCGCCGCCGGCCTGGTCGGCGTGCTCATCGACGTGACCGAGCGGCGCCGCGCCGAGGACGAGGTCCGCCGCAGCGAATCGCGCTACCGCGGCCTGGCCGAGACGCTGCCGCTCCTGGTCTGGACCATGCGGGTCGGCGACGGGCAGGCGACCTACGTCAACGCGCAGTTCCAGGCCTATTACGGGCCGATCGGGCCGGAGCGGGCCGAACGCCTCGCCCGCAACCATCCCGAGGATGCCGCCGCCATGGAGGCGGCCTGGAACCGGGCGCTCGCCAGCGGCGCGGGCTATGGCGGCCAGTGGCGGATCCGGCGCCATGACGGCGTCTACCGCTGGCACAAGCTCTCGCTGATCCCGATCCGCCTCGATCCCACCGATGGCGCCGTGGCGGAGTGGCTCGGCACCGCCCTCGACGTGGACGACATCGTCACGGCGCGGCTCGCCGTCGAGGAGGCGCGCGGCCTCCTGGGGATCGCCCTGGACGCCGCGGAGGCCGGCACCTGGGAGTGGGACATGCGCACCGGGCTCGCCACCCTGAGCCCCGAGAGCGCGCGCATGCACGGGCTCCCGGAGATCGGCGCGCCGCACGTGCTGCCCGCCGCGGAATGGACCGCGCTCCTGCATGCGGAGGATGTCGGCGACGTCTGGAACGAGGTCCGGCGGGCGGTGGAGACCACCACGCCCTACGCCGCCGAGTTCCGGGTGGGCCGGCGCTGGCTCTATGCGCGCGGGCGGACGCTGTTCGGGCCCGAGGGGCTGCCGCAGCGCATGGTCGGCCTCCACCTCGACATCACCGAGCGCAAGGCGGCCGAGGCCGCGCTGCGGGCGGCCACCCGGGACGCGGAGGCGGCCCGCGCGGAGGCGGAACGGGCGAGTGCGGCCAAGAGCGAGTTCCTGGCCGCCATGAGCCACGAGATCCGCACGCCGCTCAACGGCATCCTGGGCTATGCCGACCTGCTCCTCGACGAGGGGACGATCCGGAACGAGGACCGGCGCCGCCTGGAGCTGATCCAGAGTTCCGGCGCGGCCCTGCTCACCGTCGTCAACGACATCCTCGACTTCTCGAAGATCGAGGCCGGCGAGCTGTCCCTCGATCCGGTCGCCTTCCCGCTGATCTCCACCGTCGACGCCGCGGTCTCGATCGTGCGCGGCAGCGCGATCCGGAGCGGCCTCGCGATCGAGGCCCGGATCGATCCGGGCCTGCCCGACAGCGTGATCGGCGATCCGGGCCGCCTGCGGCAGGTGCTCCTCAACCTGCTGAACAACGCCGTGAAATTCACGCCGGCGGGCTCCGTCACCGTGACCGTGGAGCGGGAGGGCGCGGGCCCGGCCCCCGACGGCAGCTCCGGCGACGTCATCCGCTTCGCCGTGACCGATACCGGGATCGGCATCTCGCCGGACCGGCAGGATCGCCTGTTCAAGCGCTTCAGCCAGGTCGACGGCTCGATCAGCCGGCGCTTCGGCGGCACCGGCCTCGGACTGGCCATCTCCCGCCACCTCGTGACGCTGATGGGCGGCGAGATCGGCGTCGAGAGCCGCGAGGGCGCGGGGTCGACCTTCTGGTTCCGGCTCACCCTGCCGCGGGCGGCCGCGGCGGCCCACGCCCCGAGCGCGCGGGCCGAGACCGGCGCGGCGGCTCTCCGGCCAGCGGACTCTGCGCCGGCGGACTCGGCGCCGGCGGGCTCGGCGACGCCCCTGCGACTCCTGCTGGTCGAGGATGTGCCGCTCAATCAGGAACTCGCCTGCGCGGTCCTCGAATCGCAGGGCTACGCGGTGGACGTGGCGGGGGACGGAGCCGAGGCGATCACGGCGGTCGCCGCGGCGGTCGCGGCCGGGCGCGCCTACGACCTCGTGCTCATGGACGTCCAGATGCCCCGGGTCGACGGGCTCACGGCGACCCGGCGGATCCGCGCCCTCGCGCCCCCCGCCTGCGACATCCCGATCGTGGCCATGACCGCCAACGTCCTGCCGACCCAGATCGAGGACCTGCGCGGGGCCGGGATGGACGATTACGTCGGCAAGCCGTTCCGCCGGGCCGACCTCTTCGCCACGATCAGCCGCTGGACGGCGCCGGGGGCGCGCCGTGCGGCGCGGCCGGAGGAGCCGCGGCGCAGCGCGCCGGTGGATTCCGCCGTCCTCGACGCCGCGGTTCTGTCGGAGATGGAGGCGAGCTTCGGGACGGACCGGGTCGGTGCGCTGCTGGATCTCCTGGCCAACGAGCTGTCCGAGCGGTTCCGGCCGAGCGAGACCGACCGGCTCCAGATCGCCCACGACGCGCATGCCCTGGTGGCGGCGGCGGGGCTCCTGGGCTTCGTCGGCCTGTCGAGCCTGTGCCGGGAGGTCGAGGCCGCCGCCCATGCGGGGGCCGACCTGATGCCGCTGATCCGCCGCCTGGAGGTGCAGCGCGCGACGGCCCTGCGGGCGATCCGGCAGCTGCGCGCCGCGTGAGGCGGTGACCGGATCTTCGGGCGATGGAAGTCAATCGCGTCGATGTAACCGACGATATCGAACTGTTGAAGTCTCGTCAGGTGCCAATACGGCACTGAACGAGAGGATACTGAAATGCGCATTCCGTTCAGCGTGATTGCCGCCGTCCTTGCCTCGGCAATGGTCGTGGCTCCTGCCTACGCCGCCGAGTCGATGAGCAAGGACGCGATGCACAAGGATCCGATGAGCAAGGACGCGATGCACAAGGATTCGATGGGCAACGACGCCATGCATAAGGATTCGATGAAGAAGGATGCCATGGGACAGGGAACCATGGGCAAGGATGACACGAGCAAGGACACGATGAAGAAGTAGAAGCGACCCGGAATAAGGACGGGCGGCCGTTTTCGGCTTCCGAGCCCGTTCGGGCCGAGCCGAGGGGGCGCTTCCCCTTTCGGCTGCGGCGCCGTTTTATCGTCGCGATGCGCATCCCGCCGACGTACCCCTCAGGGTGTGGTCCTGCGCACGCCCGCCCCGATCACGTTTCGACCGTGGCCGGAGGCGCAAATCAAGCGGGCTCCGGATCCTCCTCCGGCAGCGGATCACCGGTCCAGGTCGTGGCGAAGGCCGCCAGTTCCCGGGCGTTGCCGAAGGCCATCACGCTCACGCTGCGCTCGGTCGGCTCGGCCCCCGGATAGGGGGCGAGCCGGACCGTCACCCGGGCCAGACGGCCGCCCGGGGCGTTCTGCCCGATCCAGGCCTGCGCATCCGCGGTCAGGCGCTCCGGCCCGTCCAGGGCCCGGGAATCGCCCCGCAGCACGACCACGTAGGTGCCGAGACTGGGATCGGCCCCCTGAACCGCCTTGACGATGTCGATCACGGGTGTTCCGCGAAGTCGTTGATCTGCACCTGGGCCTGGGCCGGGGTGAAGTTCGGGATGTCGGCGAAGATCTCCTCGCCGTGGGCCGCCACGGCCTTCTGGAAGGCCTCGACCGATTCGAAGGTGAGCAGGGCCATGACCTGGACCGGGGCGGTGCCCCCGTCCGGCGTACCGGCGCCCTTGACCACTTTCGCGTCGTGGAGACCCAGGGAGGACCAGCGCTGCCGCACGAGCGGCATATGGTGGCCGAGGTAGTAGCCCATGTCGAAGCTCGGGCCGGCGGGGTACATCACGCTCACCAGAATCATGGCCGTCGTCTCTCCTGTCGGGAAATTGGGAACGGGTCAGTGCAGCTTCACCCGCGGCTCGGTGCGCCGGGTGAGGGCGCGGGCCAGGGTGTCGAGCACCGTCTTGGCGGTGCCGTGCAGCGCCCGCTCATGCATCTTGTAGAGGGAGCGGTACATCATCCGGGCGAAGAGGCCGGCGATCAGCATGTTCTTGCCGCGCACGAAGCCCATCAGGCTGCCGACCGTCGAGTACTCGCCGAGCGACACCAGCGAGCCGAAATCCTTGTAGCGGAACGGCTTCAGCGGCCTGCCGTCGATCTTGGCCTGGATCTGGCCGACGAGGTGGCTCGCCTGCTGGTGCGCGGCCTGGGCGCGGGGGGGCACCGGCGTGTCCGAACCGGCCTCGACCAGGTAGGCGCAGTCGCCCAGCGCGAAGATGTCGGCGTCCCGGGTCGTCTGCAAAGTCGGGGTGACCACGAGCTGGTTGGTCCGCGTGGTCTCCAGGCCGCCGATGCCCTGGAGGAACGGCGGCGCCTTCACCCCCGCGGCCCAGACCACCAGCTCCGAGGGGATGAAGGTGCCGTCGGCGAGCTGCACGCCGTCCGTCCGCACCTCCGTCACCCGGGCCTTCACGCGCACCTCGACGCCGATCTTGTCGAGGAGCTGCATCACCTCGGTCGAGAGCCGCTGCGGCACCGCCGGCAGGATCCGCTCGGCCGCCTCCACCAGGGTGATGCGGATGTCCTTGCCCGGATCGATCCGGTCGAGCCCCGTCGAGACCACGTGGCGCAGGGTCCGGTGCAACTCCGCGGCGAGCTCGGTTCCGGTGGCGCCCGCGCCGATCACCACGACGTGGAGCTGTCCGGCCCGGACCGGGCCGGCCTGGGTGTGGGCCCGCAGGGACGCGTTCACGAGGCGCTGATGGAAGCGTACCGCCTGATCCTGGGTGTCCAGGGCGATGGCGTGGTCGGCGACGCCCGGGGTGCCGAAATCATTGGTGGTCGAGCCGACCGCCATCACGAGCGTGTCGTAGGGCACCGCCCGTTCGGGCGTGACTTCGCGGCCCTCCGAATCGTGGCTGGCCGCCAGCTGGACCGTGCGTGTCTGCCGGTCGAGCCCGGTCATGCGGCCGATCCGGTAGCGGAACCCGTGCATGTGGGCGTGATGCAGGTAATCCACCGCGTGGTGGCCCACGTCGAGGCTGCCGGCCGCCACCTCGTGGAGCAGGGGCTTCCAGATATGCGTGCGGGCACGGTCCACCAGCGTGATGTGGGCGCGCTTGCCCCGCCCGAGCTTGTCGCCGAGCTTCGTCACCAGCTGGAGCCCGGCGGCGCCGCCACCGACCACGACGACGCGATGCAGACCGGACTCGTTCTCGACCGATGCCATAGCCACTCTTCAATGCTCCCGTACCGGGATTAGAACGCCGCCCTGCTTACACGGGTCGGGTGTCCGATTGCCACATCTGCCCGCCAACAGCATTGCAAGAGCACGCTGACGAGCACGCCTCGCCGGAGTTCCCGGCATCGGGACCGGATCACGCGCCCGGAGCGCCCGGCTGGCGCAGGGGATGCGCCTCGGCCACGGCCGGCAGGGCGAGGCATTCCGCGGCGATCCGCCCGACCGTCGGATAGGCCGCGGTGTCCACACCGAAGATGCCGGTGCCGACCCAGAGGCTGACGAGGCACAGATCGGCGTGGCTGACCGCGTCGCCCTGGCAGAACCGGCCGGTTCCGGGCTCCCGGGTCAGCCGCGCTTCGAGGGTCTTCAGGCCGGTCTCGAAGGCGTTGCGCAGGAAGTCGAGCATCCGCTCCCGGGGCAGATCGTAATGCTCCATCAGGAAGGTGCGCACCCGCGGCACGTAGAGCGGGTGCGTGTCGCAGGCCACGACCTGCGCCAGGGAGCGCGCCCGCGCCCGCGCCCGGGGCTCCTCCGGCAGCAGGCGCACGCCCCCCTGCGTCTCCTCCAGATAGTCGAGGATCGCCAGGGACTGGGTGAGCGGCGGCCCGTCGCCGTCGAACAGGGCCGGCACCGCCCCCTGCGGGTTGATCGCCCGGAATTCCGGCTTGTGCTGGTCGCCCGCGTCGAGGTCGATGAAGGTCTCCTCGTAGGGGATGCCCTTCAGCTTGAGGGCGATTCGCACCCGGAAGGCGGCGGCCGAGCGCCAGTTGCCGTACATGTGCATGGACTGGATTCCGAATTGCGATGTGTTCGACACTTACGTGCGCGAGGACACCGTACTTCGTTGTCCGCGGCAAGTCGCGACGGCCGGCGCGGTTGGCCATGGCCCCGCCCGGGTGGGCGCCGCTACGAGCCGGACGGCCGCTGCCCGCCCGATGACGCTTTCGAGGCGCGGGACGAAGCACCGGCCTTGCCCTTGCGGCGATCGAAAAAAGCGCCCCGCTTGGGTTTCTTGAACCGGATGGTCGACAGGTCGCTCGCGGGGGCGTTGCCGGATCCCGGCGACGCGCGCCGAACTTCGTCGTACAAGGGTATCGTCGATCGGGCGGTGTCGCGGTCGGCGACACACCATCGCGCCGCCGCCGCGGCACAGATCTCGACCGTGTGCAGCACCGCAATCGGCTTCGGCTTGTTGAACGCCAGAGCAATCTCCGGCGATGCGACGACGATCATGTCCACGTTCTGCGCCTCGAATTCGGACATGATCTGATTGTAGGTTTCGATTTCGAGCACCGTGCTCTCGCCGTTGTAGATTCGATTGCAGATCGAATAATCGATGTTCACCCATAGGCTCTGACTGGGCAGCACCACATCCACGCCGTCGGCGCCCGCGATCAGGTCGCGGTAATAGGCGCTGCTCATCGTCACCGAGGTTCCGATGAAACCGATCCGCTCCAGGGGCCAGCGTCGGAGCTCGTCGGCCAACGCGTCTCGAATCTGGATCACCGGCACGGCAAGATGAATCGGGTCCTGCTCGAGGGCGCAGTGAATGGTATCGCTGGCGATCATCAGGCCATCGATGCCTTCGAGAAGAAGGTTCGCGGTGGCCTCCTCGATCTGACGGGCGATCGTTGGCGGCCCCTCCGCCGAAAGGAGGCGGATGATCGTGTCCGGATCGAGACTCCACGTCACGAGGTCCGCGGCAGCGCGGTTGCCCGTCAGTTTCAGCACCTCGCGATTGAGCATCTGGTGACATCGGATCGTCGAAGACCGGCTCAGCCCGCCTAGGACGCCCAACCTCCTCACGGTGACGGTCATCGTGCGCTCCCCCCTGTTCGGCGTCATGTCGAATGGTCTGGCGTCCGAAGCGAAATCCGCTCGGATGCGCGGGTACATGTGCGGTGCATCGACGACCGGTGCGTGTCGGGTCCCGGGCGAAGCGTGACGTGCGGGTCGCGGAAGCGGTGTCGGACGCGAATGAGACCGAGGCCCGCGCTTGGAATGCTGTCGCCCCAAGCTCGACAGCTCCAATAGCGCGACGGCGATCCGGCCTCGATTCGCGCGCAGAACCTCGGTCGTGTCGGTGTTGAAAAGCCGGGAGGCGGTCTCGGCTCCGGTATTGACGCGCGAACGACGGCCGATCGGCACTGTCGGTGGCGATCCGCAGCGCACGGAGACGCTGCGGCATGCGCATGATGGCCGCGCGCCAGGGAATTTCAAACCCTTCATTTCTGTTTGTGTCTCAGGATTTAATATAATTCCGTCACTATTTTGCTCCCGTTGGCATGACCCTTGAACACAGTGCGCGCGTGCGATGCAGTCCCGGCGCGGTCCGGGACGATCCGAGCACGATGTTCGACGAGTCTTTCTTGATCAATGCATGCAATCACATTTTTGTGATCGCATGATTGTGGTCGACACTGGAAAAATAGTTTCAGTCCGAAAATGATATCCCGGCGTTGCCATGCGCCTGGTTCGGGATGCCGGTGCCCATCCCGGAGCCGCCCGCATCGACGGACCCGAATCCGAGGCGGCAGGTCAGGGGGGCGACAACGGGGGGCCTGCGGCCCATATCGGACCGCGTCCCGGAGAGTCCTCACGATGGCCGATCAGACCGACACACGCCGCTTCATCCCCCTGGCGATCACGGTGCTCACCGTGTCGGACACCCGCCGCCCGGAGGACGACCGCTCCGGCGACACGCTGGTCCAGCGTCTCACGGAGGCCGGCCACCGGCTCGCGGGCCGGGCCATCGTGCCGGACGAGATCCCGGCGATCCGCGGGCAGGTGGAGGCGTGGCTGCGCGACCCGGGGGTCGACGTGGTGATCACCACCGGCGGCACCGGCTTCACCGGCCGCGACGTCACCCCGGAGGCGCTGGAGCCGCTGTTCGAGAAGCGCATGGACGGTTTCTCGGCGGTGTTCCACCGGATCTCCTACGACAAGATCGGCACCTCGACCCTGCAGTCCCGCGCCACCGCGGGGGTCGCGCGGGCGACCTACGTGTTCGTGCTGCCGGGCTCGCCGGGCGCCTGCCGGGACGCCTGGGACGGGATCCTGGCCCAGCAGCTCGACTACCGGCACCGGCCCTGCAATTTCGTGGAGATCATGCCGCGGCTCGACGAGCACCTGCGGCGGGGGGCGAGTCTTTCGGTGTGAGGAGGCGTTGCGCCGCCGCTTCCCCCGCGGCGGCCGACGGCTTCACACATCGCCTCCTGCGCTCATGGCGTGATCACGGCGACGGTCGAAACCTGTGTCGTCCGTAGCCCTTGCGGGGTGGGGAGATAGCCCCGCGTCTCAAAAGCCTGCTGCCGAGCGTGATGCGTAGACCCGCGAGCCCCGCAGAGGAGGGAGGGAATCCGCGTCCTGCTTCGCGAACCGATGCCTCCGCGATCGGGAGCCGTCCGGCCGACCTCCGGTCCTGAAGGCGCCTACGCGGCATTCCCCTCCTTGCGGCGCAGGACCGAGTGTTTGCGGCCGTAGAAGAAGTAGACGACGAGCCCGATCGCCATCCAGATCACCAGCCGCAGCCACGTGTCGAGCGGCAGCCCGATCATCAGCAGCAGGCAGAACAGGATGCCCAGGATCGGCACCACCGGCACGGCGGGGACCCGGAACGGGCGCTTCATGGCCCGGTCGGTCCGCCGCAGGTAGATCACCGAGCCGCAGACCAGGATGAAGGCGGCCAGCGTGCCGATGCTCACCATCTCGCCCAGGATGTCGATCGGCACCAGAGCCGCCACCAGGGCGACCGCGACCCCGATGAGCGCCTGGCTGCGGTAGGGCGTCTGGTAGGTCGGGTGGACGTGCGAGAAGGTCTTCGGCAGCAGGCCGTCCTGGGCCATGGTGAAGAAGATCCGGCTCTGGCCGTAGAGCAGCACCAGGATCACCGTGGTCAGGCCGGTGAGCGCCCCGAGCTTGATCAGGATCGAGAACCAGCCGATGCCGATCGCGTCGACGCCCTTGGCGATCGGGTCGGGGACGTTCAGGTCCTTGTAGGGCACGAGGCCGGTGAGCACGGCGGCCACCAGCACGTACAGGATCGTGCAGATCGCGAGCGAGCCCAGGATGCCGATGGGCATGTCCTTCTGGGGCTTCTTCGCCTCCTGGGCGGCGGTGGAAACCGCGTCGAAGCCGATGAAGGCGAAGAACACCACGCCCGCCCCGCGCAGGATGCCGCTGTAGCCGAACTGCCCGAAGGACCCCTCGTTCGGCGGGATCAGCGGGCTCCAATGCGCCGTGTCGACATGGCCCCAGCCCAGCGCGATGAAGGCCACCACCACGGTGAGCTTCACCGCCACCATGATGTTGTTGAGGCGGGCCGATTCCTTCGTGCCGCGCATCAGCAGGAGCGTGATCAGCGCCACGATCACCACGGCCGGCAGGTTGAACAGGGCGGTGCCGCCGCCCTCGATCGCGGTGCCCGGCGCGTGGGCGAGTTGGGGCGGGATCACGAGGCCCGCGTCCTTCAGGATGCTGGTGACGTAGCCCGACCAGCCCACCGCCACCGTGGCGGCACCCATGGCGTATTCCAGGATCAGGTCCCAGCCGATCAGCCAGGCGAAGAACTCGCCCAGCGTCGCGTAGGTGTAGGTGTAGCTCGACCCGGCGACCGGGATCAGCGCCGCCATCTCGGAGTAGCACAGGCCGACGAAGGTGCAGGCGATGCCGCCGAGCACGAAGGACAGCATGATCCCCGGCCCGGCATAATGCGCCGCGGCGGTGCCGGTCAGGACGAAGATGCCGGCGCCGATGATCGCCCCGATGCCCATGGCGGTGATCGAGAGGGCGCCCAGCGTCTTCGAGAGCTGCTGTTCGCCTTCGCCGCTCTCGATAATGGAATCGACGGATTTCCGCCCCATCAGGCCCGACGCATCCATCGCAGCATCCCCTTCACGGCGCAGCCGGGCAGGCCTCCCGCCAGATCCATCAGTTCAGCAAGTTTTCTGCCATCGCGCCAGGCGTTTCACGGACATTCGACGCTAAAGGACAAAGCGAATGTCGTATAATGGCGATCAGGCCCGGTCGATACGCGCGATCAGCGGGCGGACCTTGAGCCGCTGCGCGAAAACCGGGCCGTTCCGCAACGCCTCGCGCCGGACGACGTCGCCGGCCCTGGCCTGCCGGGCACCGGCCAGGGTCTCGAACCGGCCGACGAGGCGGCCGCGCCAGCCGGCGGCCGGGCGGTGCAGGCGACCGAGGCCGATCTCCGGCCGGGCGGTGCCGACGAAACGGTCGAGGGTGCGGATCCAGCCCTCGGCCGGGACGTCCCCGGCCTCCAGGCACAGGATCCAGTCCCGGCGGGCCGCGGCGGCGCCCGCCGTGTAGGGGCTGCCGGCCGGGTGGAGGATCAGGGTCGCGCCGGTCGCCTCGGCGACGGCCGCCACCGCGTCGCTCGCCTGCCCCGCCACGATCACGGCGTCGCCGACCAGGCCGCCGGCCACGCCGGCCACCAGGACGCTGAGCGTGTCGGCGAGGCGATCGATCGCGTCCGGATCGGACGGGTTGGCCAGATAGGTCACCGCGGAGAGCATCAGCGCGCGCATAACCGATTTTGCGCTGCCGTAAACCGTTGACCCGCCGCCTCGAAGTCCCGAAGCGACCGAGAGACGCGCACAAGCCACGTTTGCCTTAAAAACAGGCGCTGAAACGCTCGGTGTTCACGGTATGTTTCACGTGAAACAGGGGGTTCATCATGGCGGCACCAGCGGACGCGTCCAAGTTCGGCCCCGACCGGCGACTCGACGCCAGCACGCCGCCAGAGGGCCGGCGGCGCGGACGCGGGGCGACGGCCAATCCCGCCAGCCGCTTCGAGGCGGCCCGGCGCGAGGCGTTTCGAGAGGAGGATGGGGCGGCGGCCTGGGAGGCCGACGATCCAGCACCCCTGCGCACGGAGGTCACGCCCGAGCGCTCGGCCCGGATCATCGCCCGCAACACATCGCCCGACATCCCGTTCGACCGGTCGATCAACCCGTATCGCGGCTGCGAGCACGGCTGCATCTACTGCTACGCCCGCCCGACCCATGCCTATCTCGGCCTGTCGCCGGGGCTCGATTTCGAGTCGCGGATCTTCGCCAAGCCGGAGGCCGCCCGGCTCCTCGTCCGGGAACTCGCGGCGCCGGGGTATCGTCCGGACACGATCGCCCTCGGCACGGCCACCGATCCCTATCAGCCGGTGGAGCGGGATCACCGCATCACCCGGGCGGTGCTGGAGGTCCTCCATGACGCGCGCCATCCCGTCGCCATCACCACCAAATCCGACCTCGTGCTGCGCGACCTCGACCTCCTGGCCGAGATGGCCGCGCAGGATCTCGTCCTGGTCGCACTCTCGCTGCCGACCCTGGATCCGGCCCTCGCCCGCCGCCTCGATCCCCGGGCCCCCCGGCCCGACAAGCGTCTCGCCGCGATGGCGCGCCTGAGCGCAGCGGGGGTGCCCGTGATGGTCAATGTCTCGCCGATCATCCCGGGCCTCACCGACCACGAGATCGAGGCGATCCTCGCCCGCGCCCGAGCGCACGGCGCGAGCCGCATCGGCCATGCCCTGCTGCGGCTCCCGGGCGAAGTCGCCGACCTGATGGCCGACTGGTTCGTCGAGCATTACCCGGAGCGGAAGGACCGCGCCTTCGCGCTGCTGCGCCAGGCCCGGGGCGGCCGTGAGAACGATTCCCGCTTCGGGCACCGCTTCCGCGGGGAGGGGGCCTATGCCGAGATGATCGGCGCGCGGGTCCGGCTCGCCGGCACCCGGCTCGGCTTCGCCTTCGGGCGGATGCCGCTGAACCGGGCGGCGTTCCGCAAGCCGGGGGCACAGCTGGCGCTGTTCTGAGGCGTCACCCGAAACCCCGGGTGAAGCTCAGCCGGTGGTGCGGGCTCCGGCCCAGGGCAGTCAGGCCGGCCCGGTGGACGGCGGTGCCGTAGCCGACGTTGCGCTCCCAGCCGTAACCGGGATGGCGCGCGGCCAGGCGCCGCATTAGCGCATCGCGAAAAACCTTGGCGACGATCGACGCGGCGGCGATCTGCGGCACCAGCCGGTCGCCGCCCACGACCGCCCGGCCGGGCCAGTCGGGCAGCGCGTCCCGTCCATCAACCAGGACCGGCGCCGGGATCCCGAGGCGGGCGACCGCGCGCGCCATGGCGTCGAGGGTCGCGGCGCGGATGTTGATGCGGTCGATCAGCGCCCGAGACCCCGCCGCGACGGCGACGCGGGCCTGGGCGCGGATCAGCGGCGCCAGCCGGTCCCGCTCGGGCTCGGGCAGGCGCTTGCTGTCGTCGAGGGCTGCGAGCAGCGCCGGCGGGAGCGCCGCCGGATCGAACCAGACCGCCGCCGCCACGACGGGGCCGCACAGCGCCCCGCGCCCGACCTCGTCGCAGCCGATCGCCGCGGGATAGGCGGCGGCATGCGCCGGATCGAACGGCCGCGCCGGGGCGCGGGGCACGCCCCGGGCGGTCGGCCTGCTGACGGGGGGCGTATCGATGGGGGGCATGGCCCCCTCCTGCCACTGCGCGCGGGCGCCGTCACCCGTCAGGCCGCGTCCCGGGTCCGCCGCTCGCCGCCATGGGCCTCGATGATATTGCCGAAGAACTGGGACGCGCTGACGTCCCAGCCCCGGCGCAGGGCCTCGGCGCGGCACTCGGCCCGGGACAGGTCGAGGGCGGCGCGCGCGGCGGCCCCCAGGTCTTGGTCCAGGACCCCCACCCGGGTGCCGCCGATCACGTCGTTCGGGCCCGGCACCGGGAAGGCCGCCACCGGCAGGCCGCAGGCCAGGGCCTCCAGGAGCACGATCCCGAACGTGTCGGTGAGGCTCGGGAACACGAACACGTCGCAGGCCGCGTAGACGGCCGAGAGCGCGGCGCCGGTGCGGGTGCCCAGGAACCGCGCGCCGGGCGCCAGCCCCTGGAGCCGTCCCCGGTCCGGCCCGTCCCCGACCACGATCTTGGTGCCGGGCAGGTCGAGATTCAGGAAGGCCGCGATGTTCTTCTCCACCGCCAGCCGGCCGACATACAGGAACAGCGGCCGCTCCAGGCCGGCGAGTTCGGCCGGCGGCGTCGCGCCGGGGGCGGCGGGGCGGAACCGCTCGGTATCGACGCCGCGGGTCCAGCGCATCAGCCGGGTGAAGCCCCGGTCGGCCAATTCGCCCTGGAGCGAGGCGGTGCTGACCATCGTGCCGCGGGCGGCCCCATGAAACCAGCGCAGATAGGCGTAGGACCACGCTTCCGGTACGGGCAGACGGGCGGCGAGGTATTCCGGAAAGCGCGTGTGGTAGCTCGTGGTGAAGGGCAGACCGTTGGCCAGGCAATGCCGCCGCACCGCGTAGCCCACGGGGCCCTCGGTGGCGATGTGGACATGGGTCGGCTGCTCCCCCCGCCAGTGCGCCGCCACCCGCTCCCGCCCGGCATGGGCGAGGCGGATCTCCGGATAGCCGGGCAGGGGCAGCGAGGGGAAATCCGCCGCCGACAGCAACGCCGTGGCGAACCCGTGCTCGGGGGCGCGGCGCACCATCTGCTCCAGGGAGCGCACCACGCCGTTGACCTGCGGATGCCAGGCGTCGCTGGCGATCAGGAGCTTCACGGTGGGCGCCCTCACGCCACCGCGCGCCGGCCGGGAACCGCCTGCGGCACGGTCTCCGCCTCACGCGCGCGCAGCAGGCTCGGATAGTGCAGCACCTCGATGCGGCCGTCGTAATGCTCCACCAGCCCGGTGCAGGATTCCACCCAGTCGCCGGTGTTGAGGTAGCGCAGGTCTCCGATCGGCCGGTCGGCCGCATGGTGGATATGGCCGCAGATCACCCCGTCGGCCCCCTGCCGCCGCGCCTCCTCGGCCAGGATCGTCTCGAACCGGCCGATGAAGCTCACCGCGTTCTTCACCCGCAGCTTCGCCCAGGCCGAGAGCGACCAGTAGGACAGGCCGACGCGGCGCCGCACCCGGTTGATCAGCGTGTTGAGGGTCAGGGCCAGCGTGTAGGCCCCGTCCCCGAGATGGGCGAGCCAGGGCGAGTGGCGGACCACCATGTCGAACTGGTCGCCGTGGATCACGAGGTAGCGCTTCCCGTCGGCCGCCTCGTGGATCGCCGTCTCCGCGAGCTCGATCCCGCCGAAATTCGTCCCGACATAGTCGCGCAGGAACTCGTCGTGGTTGCCCGGCAGGTAGACGATGCGCGTGCCCTTGCGGACCTTGCGAAGAAGCTTCTGCACGACGTCGTTGTGTTCCTGAGGCCAGTACCAGCCGGAACGCAGCTGCCAGCCGTCCACGATATCGCCCACGAGGTAGATCGTGTCGGCGTCGTAATCCTTCAGGAACGACAGCAGCAGCCCGGCCTGGCAGCCGCGCGTGCCGAGATGCAGATCGGACAGGAACAGAGTCCGGACCCGGACCGGCATCTCCTCAACCTCGGCCACGGCAATCCTCTCCCGGGGGCTGAACGATGCCGGAATCCTGACCGGGATCACGTCTCAGTTTGATGACGCGCCGGGCCGGGCGCCCCGGGTGTTCTGGTGCGGTGCGGCAAAGCTTCTCAACCGCAGATCGGCATCGCTGCGGCGCACAAAAAATTTTTTTGCCAAGTTCCGGAAGTTTTTCCGGTTTTCCTTTCGAGCGTCACCGCCTCATAATGCCAAATAACCGGCGGCTCGGCGCGAGCCACGCCGGGCATGACAGGAAGGCGGCGAGGACGGCCCTGGGGCCGTCGGACGGGACGGCATTTCGGAGGCGACCGGCACGCGGGGGCGTGTCGCGACGCAAGCGGCGTGAGGCCGCCTGCCGCTCCGCTGCGCCCCCCGATCTACGGCGGAGATGGCGTTCGGGCATGCGCGGCGGGAGCCGCGTCCGCCGGCGCCGGACCGACTCCCGAGGACGCTCGAACCACCCGGCGCGGGCCCGTGCCCGCGCGCAACGAATTTTTCGGAGGAAACATCATGGCCGCAACCCGGCGCCCCGGTCGCAACCACCTCTTCATCCCGGGTCCGACCAACATCCCGGACCGCGTGCTGCGCGCCATGCACGTGCCGTCAGAGGATCACCGCTCGCCGAGCTTCCCCGAGCTAGTGAAGCCGCTTCTCCAGGATTCCAAGATCGTGTTCGGCTCGACCGCCGGGACCATCATCCTGTTCCCGTCCTCGGGCACCGGCATCTGGGAATCGGCCCTGTCCAACACCCTGTGCCGCGGCGACAAGGTGCTGACCTCGCGCTACGGCCAATTCAGCCACCTCTGGGTCGACATGGCCCAGCGCCTCGGCCTCGACGTGGTCGTCCAAGAGGAGGAGTGGGGCACCGGCGCCGATCCGCAGAAGATCGAGGAGGCGCTCCGGGCCGACAAGGATCACGCCATCAAGGCCGTGATGGTCGTCCACAACGAGACCGCCACGGGCGTCACCAGCGACATCGCTGCAGTCCGCAAGGCGATCGACGCCGCCGGACACCCGGCGCTGCTGTTCGTGGACGGCATCTCGTCGATCGGCTCGCTGCCGTTCAAGATGGACGAGTGGAAGGTCGACTGCGCCATCGCGGGCTCGCAGAAGGGCTTCATGCTGCCGGCCGGCCTCGGCCTGATCTGCATCAGCCCCAAGGCGCTGAAGATCGCCGAGGGCGGCACCGGCCGCAACGACCGGCTCGGCCATGCCTACTTCGCCTGGAAGGACCAGCTCGCCGCCAACGCCACGGGCTACTTCCCCTACACCCCCGTCCTGCCGCTGCTCTACGGCCTGCGCGAGGCCCTGGCGATCGTGAAGGAGGAGGGGCTGGAGAACATCTACCACCGCCATCACGTGCTCGCCGAGGCGACCCGCCAGGCGGTGGCGGCCTGGGGCCTGAAGCCCTGCGCCAAGGAGCCCAAGTGGAACTCCGATACGGTCACGGCGATCGTGGTGCCTGAGGGCGCCGACGCCGCCAAGGTGATCACCCACGCCTATGACCGCTACAACCTCTCGCTGGGTGCCGGCCTGTCGAAAGTCGCCGGCAAGGTGTTCCGCATCGGCCACCTTGGCGACCTGAACGAGCTGTCGCTGCTCGGCGCCATCGCGGGCGCCGAGATGGCGATGCTCGATTGCGGCATCACGGTCACGCCGGGCTCCGGCGTCGCCGCCGCGTCCAGCTACCTGCGCGAGAATCCGCTGCATAAGGCGTAAGCCGCGCACGCGATCGGGGCGGGACCGGGTTGCCGGGCCCGCCCCGACGCGCAAGTAAGAACAAGACTATCGAGGAAACCGCCCGTCGTCCGAGAGGGGTCCTATGACCAAGAAGATCGTGTTCCTGGACCGTGAATCCCTCGATGCCAGGGTCCGACCGTTCGACTTCCCGCACGAATACGTCGAGCATGACTCGACCTGGACGCCGGAGGACACGGTATCCCGCCTCCAGGGCGCCGAGATCGCGCTGATCAACAAGGTCCCGATGCGGGCCGAGACGCTGAAGCAGCTCCCCGACCTGAAGCTGATCGCGGTCGCCGCCACCGGCACCGACGTGGTCGACAAGGCCCAGGCGAAGGCTCAAGGGGTCACGGTCGTCAACATCCGCAACTACGCGTTCAACACCGTGCCGGAGCACGTGGTCGGGCTGATGTTCGCCCTGCGCCGGGCGATCGTGCCCTACGCCAACTCGGTGCGGCGGGGCGACTGGGCCAAGTCCAAGCAGTTCTGCTACTTCGACTACCCGATCTACGACATCGCCGGCTCGACGCTGGGGATCGTCGGCTACGGGGCGCTCGGCAAGTCGATCGGCAAGCGCGCCGAGGCGCTGGGCATGAAGGTGCTGGCCTACGACGTGTTCCCGCAGGACGGGCTCGTCGATTTCGAGACGATCCTCACCCAGTCCGACGTGATCACGCTGCACGTGCCGCTGACCCCCGACACCAAGGGGCTGATCGGCGCCGCCGAGCTCAAGCGGATGAAGAAGAACGCCATCCTGATCAACACGGCCCGCGGCGGGCTGGTGGACGAGGCGGCGCTTCTGGCCGCGCTCAAGGACGGCACCATCGCGGGGGCGGGCTTCGACGTGGTGGCGCAGGAGCCGCCCAAGGACGGCAACATCCTGTGCGAGGCCGACCTGCCGAACCTGATCGTCACGCCACACGTCGCCTGGGCCAGCAAGGAGGCGATGCAGATCCTCGCCGACCAGCTCGTCGACAACGTCGAGGCGTTCGTGGCGGGCAAGCCGCAGAACGTGGTCGAGTAAGGCGGGGGTTCTCCCTCCCCCGCAAAGGGGGGAGGGAGGGGCGCGGATTCCGCCCCGAACGCCAATCATCATCGGAAAGACACCACGACGGCGCCCCACAGGCGCGACGGAAAGGTCCGAGACGAAATGACAAAAAAACTGCTGTTCCTGTTCGACACCGATGCGGTCCCGAACGTGTTCGACACGGTGGTCGGCTATGACGGCGGCGCCGACCACATCGCCGGCTACGGCGGCGTGACCCCCGACAATGTCGGCGCGCTGGTCGACGGCACGATCTACACCCGGGGCGGTTCCGAGAAGAAGTCGACAGCGATCTTCGTCGGCGGCGGCAGCATGGCGGCGGGCGAGGAGCTGTTCAAAGCGGTCAAGAAGCGCTTCTTCGGCCCGTTCCGGGTCTCGGTGATGCTCGATTCCAACGGCTCGAACACCACGGCCGCCGCCGGCGTGGCGCTGGTCGCCAAGGCCGCGGGCTCGCTGCAGGGCAAGAAGGCGGTCGTGCTGGCGGGCACTGGCCCGGTGGGCATGCGCTCGGCGGCGCTGCTCGCCGGCGAGGGCGCCGAGGTGACGATCGCGGGCCGGTCGCTGGACAAGACTCAGGCCGCCGCCGATCAGATCAACACCCGCTTCAAGGTCAACGTGAAGGCCGCCGCGACCCCCGACGAGGCCTCCCGCGTCGCGCTGGTGAAGGGCACCAACCTCGTGTTCACGGCCGGCGCCATCGGCGTCGAGCTGCTGCCGGAGGCGGCTTGGGCACAGGACCCGTCGATCGAGTTCGTGGCCGACTACAACGCTCAGCCCCCGACCGGCATCGGCGGCATCGAGGTGATGGACAAGGGCAAGGACCGCAACGGCAAGAAGGCCTTCGGCGCCCTCGGCATCGGCGGCCTGAAGCTCAAGCTGCACCGGGCCTGCGTGGGCCAGCTCTTCGAGAGCACCGAGCAGGTGCTCGATGCCGAGGAGATTTATGCGCTCGCCAAGTCGATGGCCTGAGGAGGCGCTGGTGACCGAGACGCATCGCCCCGAGACCGACAGCATCGAAACGTTCCTGGCGGAGCTCGCGAGCGCCGCCCCGACCCCCGGCGGCGGCGGTGCGGCGGCGATCTCCGGCGCCATGGGGGCGGCCCTGGTGTCGATGGTCTGCAACCTCACCATCGGCAAGAAGAAGTACGTCGAGGTCGAGGCCGAGCTGAAGGACGTTCTGGCCCGATCCGAGGGCCTGCGGGTCGTTCTCACCGGCATGATCGGCGAGGACGTCCAGGCCTTCGATGCCGTCATGGGCGCCTACGGCCTGCCGAAGGCCACCGACGACGAGAAGGCGGCGCGCGCCGAGAAGATTCAGGCGGCGCTCAAGACCGCCTGCGACGTGCCGCTCGCCTGCTGCCGGGCCTGCCGGGCGGTGATCGACCTCGCGGCGATCACCGCCGAGAAGGGCAATCTCAACGTTGTGTCGGATGCCGGCGTGGCGGTGCTCTCGGCCTATGCGGGCCTCCGCAGCGCGGCGCTGAACGTCTACGTCAACGCCAAGGGGCTGGACGACCGCGACTTCGCCGACGAGCGGTTGACGGAGCTTGAGGAGTTGCTCTCGGCGGCTGGCGCACTCAGCGAGAAAGTGTACGGCGTGGTGAAGGCCAAGGTGAACTGACAGCGCCGCGCTTGCCCTCCCCCGCAGAGGGGGGAGGGCAGGGCGCGTGCCGAAGGGCCAGCGCCCAATCGGCGGCGCATGCGCCCAAATCACGGACTCAACAGTCGAGGCCGGGTGCATCACGCCCCGGCCTCGTTGTTTTTCTGTATGCCGCAACGCAGCATCGATGCGGATCTGTGTTGCGTTTGCGAAAAAGCCCTCGTGAAGCGGCATCTCAAAAAATTTGACGGGCGTAATCCTTCCACTCAACTAAAGTAGAGCGCATCAACGGCGGCAACGAACCGCGGAGGAGGCGCCGAATGGACGTTCACGAGTATCAGGCCAAGGAGCTGCTCGCGAGCTTCGGCGTGGCCGTCCCGAAGGGCGCCATCGCGTTCAGCCCGGACCAGGCGGTCTACGCCGCCACCGAGCTGGGCGGCTCGTTCTGGGCCGTGAAGGCGCAGATCCACGCCGGCGCCCGCGGCAAGGCCGGCGGGATCAAGCTGTGCCGGACCTACAACGAGGTCCGCGACGCCGCCAAGGACCTCCTTGGCAAGCGCCTCGTCACGCACCAGACCGGCCCCGAGGGCAAGCCGGTGCAGCGAGTCTACGTCGAGACCGCGGACCCGTTCGAGCGCGAACTCTACCTCGGCTACGTGCTGGACCGGAAGGCCGAGCGCGTGCGGGTCATCGCCAGCCAGCGCGGCGGCATGGATATCGAGGAGATCGCCGCCAACGAGCCGGATTCGCTCATCCAGGTCGTGGTCGAGCCGGCGGTCGGCCTACAACAGTTCCAGGCGCGGGAGATCGCCTTCCAGCTCGGGCTCAACATCAAGCAGGTCTCGGCCGCGGTGAAGACCATCATGAACGCCTACCGGGCGTTCCGCGACTGCGACGGCACCATGCTGGAGATCAACCCGCTCGTCGTCACCAAGGACGACCGGGTGCTGGCCCTCGACGCCAAGATGAGCTTCGACGACAACGCCCTGTTCCGCCGGCCCGGCATCGCCGACATGCACGACCCCTCGCAGGGCGACCCGCGCGAGGCCCAGGCCGCCGAGCACAACCTCAGCTACATTGGCCTCGAGGGCGAGATCGGCTGCATCGTCAACGGCGCCGGTCTGGCCATGGCCACCATGGACATGATCAAGCACGCGGGCGGTGAGCCAGCAAACTTCCTGGATGTCGGCGGCGGCGCCTCGCCTGAGCGGGTCGCCACGGCTTTCCGGCTGGTCCTGTCGGACCGCAACGTGAAGGCGATCCTCGTCAACATCTTCGCCGGCATCAACCGCTGCGACTGGGTCGCCGAGGGCGTCATCCAGGCGGCCCGGGAGGTGAAGATCGACGTGCCGCTCGTGGTGCGGCTCGCCGGCACGAACGTGGAAGCCGGCAAGAAGATCCTGGCCGAGAGCGGCCTCGACCTGATCACCGCCGACACGCTGTCGGAGGCGGCCCGCAAGGCGGTCGACGCCTGCGCGGCCGCCAAGACCAAGCATTGAGGGGAGACCGCGCCATGAGCATCCTCATCGACGAGACCACCCCGATCATCGTCCAGGGCATCACCGGCGACAAGGGCACCTTCCACGCCAAGGAGATGCTGGATTACGGCACGAACGTCGTCGGCGGCGTCACCCCGGGCAAGGGCGGGCGCAGCCATCTCGGCCTGCCGGTGTTCAACACCGTCAAGGAGGCGGTGGCGGCGACCGGCGCCACGACCTCGATCACCTTCGTGGCGCCGCCGTTCGCGGCCGACGCCATCATGGAGGCGGCCGATGCCGGCCTTCGGCTGGTCTGCTCGATCACCGACGGCATCCCGGCCCAGGACATGATGCGGGTGAAGCGCTACCTGATGCGCTACCCGCGCGACCGACGCACCCTGGTGGTGGGCCCGAACTGCGCCGGCATCATCTCCCCCGGCAAGGCGATGCTCGGCATCATGCCCGGCCACATCTACCTCCCCGGCAATGTCGGGGTGATCTCCCGGTCGGGCACGCTCGGCTACGAGGCGGCCGCGCAGCTGAAGGAACTGGGGCTCGGGATCTCGACCTCGGTGGGCATCGGCGGCGATCCGATCAACGGCTCGTCGTTCCTCGACCACCTCGCCCTGTTCGAGACCGATCCGGATACCGACGCGGTGCTGATGATCGGCGAGATCGGCGGCCCGCAGGAGGCCGAGGCCTCGGCCTGGATCCGCGAGAACATGTCGAAGCCGGTGATCGGGTTCGTGGCGGGGCTGACGGCGCCGAAGGGCCGCCGCATGGGCCATGCCGGGGCGATCATCTCGGCGGCCGGCGACAGCGCCGCCGAGAAGGCCGAGATCATGCGCTCGTACGGTCTGACGGTGGCGCCGGATCCGGGCAGCTTCGGCCAGACCGTGGCCGACGTGCTGGCCCGGGCGGCTTAGTGGCCCCTCAACCCTCCCCCCTCTGCGGGGGAGGGTGCCCCGCGATGCGGGGCGGGAGGGGGGCAGCGCGACGGAGCGGGCTTCGGCTCCCGTCGCGACTTTTTTCGGAAATGGCGCTCCCCTCTCCCGACCCCCGCTGACGCGGGGGCCACCCTCCCCCGCAGAGGGGGGAGGGAGCGCGTCGCGCTTCGTCCCGAAAGTACCGTGCGCCACGAGGTGGCCCCATGACCCGTACCCTTCACGCGACCCCCGGCCACGTCGATGCCACGGCCTTCGCGCCGCCGGTGATCACCGGCACCTCGTCGGAGCAGGCCCTGGACATCCTGTTCCAGGCGCTGCTCGACGTCGCCCGCCGGCACGATCCCGATCTGGAGGCGGTGCTGCACGGCACCGCCGACATCTCGCGGTTCTCGCCGCAGATGCTGGCACGCGCCCTCCAGGTGCAGGGGATCTGGTTCCAGCTGATCTCCATCGCCGAGCAGAACGCCGCGATGCGCCGCCGCCGCCACGTGGAGCGCACGGAGGGGCGGGCCGCGCTCGGCGGCTCCTTCGCCAAGGTCTTTTCGGATGCCCGCAAGCAGGGGGTGCCGCCCGAAAAGATCCAGGCGCTGCTGAGCGACCTGCGCATCCGCCCGACGCTGACCGCCCACCCCACCGAGGGCAAGCGGGTGACGGTGCTGGAGAAATTCCGGCGCATCTACCTCGTGCTGCGCGAGCTGGAGATGCCGCGCTGGACCGACCGCGAGCGCAACGGGCTCATGAACGAGCTCCGCGACCAGATCGAGCTGGTCTGGATGACCGGTGAACTGCACCTGGAGAAGGCCACGGTCGAGCGGGAGGTCGCCTGGGGGCTGCACTTCTTCGACGAGACCCTGTTCGAGATGCTGCCCGAGACCCTGGAGACCCTGGAGGAGGCGCTCGCCGAGACCTATCCGGGCACGGACTTCACGGTGCCGCCGTTCTTCCAGTTCGGCTCGTGGATCGGCGGCGACCGGGACGGCAACCCCTACGTCACCGCCGCCGTCACCCGGCAGACCCTGCACCGCAACGCGCTGGCCTCGCTCACCCGCTACCGTGACGGCGTGCGCGAGCTGGGGCGGACCCTGTCGCTCACCGAGCGCACCCTGCCGCTGCCCGAGGGCTTTCGCGCGGAACTCGACCGGCAGCTCGCCGAGAGCGGGCAGGCCCGGGCGATCACCCGGCGCAACCCCGGCGAGCCGTATCGCCAGTATCTCTCCTGCGTCCTGCGCAAGATCGAGGCGACCATCGCCCGCAACGAGGGCGAGCACCCGTCCGGCCCCGATTACGCCAGCGCCGACGGGTTGATCGAGGATCTGCGCGTCCTGGAGCGCGGGCTGGCGGAGGCCAAATGCACGGCGCTGGCCCGCGACCTCGTCCGCCCGGTCCGGCGCATGGTGGAGATCTTCCGCTTCTCCACGGTCCGGCTCGACCTGCGCGAGAACACCACCCGGACCACCGACACGCTCCACGCCCTCTGGCGGCAGCGCAACGGCGACGGCGAGCCCCCGGCCCTCGGCACCGCCGCCTGGCGGCAATGGCTCGACACGGAACTGGCCAGGCCGCGCGATCCCGAGCGCTCCTTCGAGGATCTGCCGGACGCCGCCCGGGAGACGCTGGCCACCTTCGCCCTCGTCGCCGAGATGCGCGAGGCCCTCGACCGCGAGGCGTTCGGCGCCTTCGTGCTGTCGATGACCCGCTCGGTGGAGGACGTGCTCGGCGCCTATCTGCTGGCCAAGGAGGCGGGGGTGTTCCTCGATGCCGCCGGCACCGAGATCTGCCCGCTGCCGATCGTGCCCCTGTTCGAGACCATCGACGACCTGCGCGCCGGCCCGGCGATCATGCGGGCGCTGCTCGGCACGCCGGTGGTGCGCCGCTCCACCCGCTGGCAGGGCGGCGTGCAGGAGGTGATGATCGGCTATTCCGATTCCAACAAGGACGGCGGCTTCGTCGCCGCCAATTGGGAGCTGTACAAGGCGCAGAGCAAGCTGACCCGGCTCGGCCAGGAACTCGGCGTCGGCATCGCCTTCTTCCACGGGCGCGGCGGCTCGGTGAGCCGGGGCGGCGTGCCGACCCACCGGGGCATCATGGCCCAGCCCCCGGGCTCGATCCGCGGCCGGTTCCGCACCACCGAGCAGGGCGAGGTCGTCTCGTTCAAATACGCCAACCGCGGCACCGCCGCCTACCAGATGGAATTGCTCGCCGCCTCGGTGTTCGAGCACGCCCTGGCCGGCGACGGCGAGCGGGCGGGGGCCGGCCACGACGACGCCCTGGAGGCGCTGGCCGGGGCCTCCCGGGCGGCCTATGTTCAGCTGCTCCAGACCGACGGCCTCGTCGACTACTTCCAGGCGGCGAGCCCGCTGGACGAGATCGCGCTCCTGAATATCGGCTCGCGCCCGGCCCGCCGGTTCGGCGCCCGGTCGCTCTCGGATCTGCGGGCGATCCCCTGGGTGTTCGCGTGGTCGCAGAACCGGCACGTGATCACCGGCTGGTACGGGGTCGGCTCGGGGCTGGCGAGCTTCCTCGACGTGCGTGGCCGGGAGGGCGAGGCGACCCTGAAGCGCCTGTTCCAGGAGTCGCGGGTGCTTCGCCTCGTCCTCGACGAGGTCGAGAAGACGCTGATGATGGTCGATCTCGACATCGCCCGGGCCTATGCGGGCCTCGTCGAGGATCCGTCGATCCGCGACCGGATTTTTTCCGCCATCGAGGCCGAGTACGCCCTGACCCGGGAGATGGTCCTGCGGGTGAGCGGCGGATCGGAGCTGGCCGAGCGCTTCCCGCTGTTCCGGGATCGGCTCAAGGGGCGGCTCCCGACCATCAACCAGGTCGGCCGCGAGCAGGTCGAACTGCTCGCCCGCTACCGCGCCGAGACCGACGAGGACCGGCGCGAGGCGGTGAAATCGGCCCTGCTGCTGTCGATCAACTGCATCGCGGTCGGCTTCGGGTCGACCGGATGAGGCGTTGCGCGATTTTCCCTCCCCC
>NZ_JAKSYC010000095.1 GCF_022829585.1 Methylobacterium sp. J-026 | reverse complement strand
ACGCGCAGATCCGGCAGGCGAAGGAGCAGGTCGATCAGGCCCGCATCCAGGTGGATCAGGTCCGCGACCAGGTGCGCGCGCAGATCGTCGATTTCTGGGGCCGGCTCGAAGCCGCCAAGGCGCAGGTCATCGCCGCCCAGGTGCAGGTCCAGGCCAACGAGGTGGCGCTCAACGGCGTGCGTGAGGAAGCCCGCGTCGGCCATCCAGGCGGCGTCACCCCAGATCGGCCTCGTTGCATCCTGCGCAGCCGGAGCCCTCAGCCTAGCCGTGCTGTTATGTGCGGGACAGGCGAGCGCCAATGAGATCGTCGTCCAGGGCAACCAACGAGTCGACGCGGAGGCCATCAGGTCCTACGTGACCGGCACGGCGTCCGGCTCCGCCGAGGAGGCCCGCCGCAATCTGCTGGCGAGCGGCATGTTCTCAGATGTGAAGGTCGCCCAATCGGGCGGGCGTACGGTGGTGACCGTCCGCGAGAACAACCTGATCAACCGCGTGGTGTTCGAGGGCAACAAGAAGGTCGAGGCGAAGGCACGCGGGCCCTACACCGGAGCGATCATCAACGCCGACCTCGCCCGCATCCGCGACGTCTACAAGCGCTTCAGCCGGGGTGCCGCCAAGGTGACCTACCGCATCGTCGACCTGCCGAACGGCCGCGTCGACGTGATCTACCAGATCGACGAGGGCGATAAGACCGGCATCGTCTCGATCAACTTCGTGAGCAACAACGCCTATTTGGAGCGGACCCTGAAGGGGCTGATGAGCTCCTCGGAGATGAACTTCCTGTCGTTCATCAAGACCTCCGAGGTCTACGATCACCGACAACGGCACCCACTTCACCACGCCCGGCAATGTCGCCTTGGCCGCTTCCATCCTTAAGGGACGATTGCAGTCGGCGAGACCTTCCGAGCCCACAGCTTCGCACTTGCCTGCGCCCGTAACGATATTGACCATCGGCTGACCAAACCGCGCCATCCCTGGACGAACGGTTAGGTCGAGCGGATGAACCGCACGATCAAGGACGCGACGGTCAAGCGCTACCATTATGACAGCTACGCGCAACTCCGTGCGCACTTGGCCGACTTCGTCAACGCCTACAACTTCGCCCGCCGCCTCAAGACCCTGCGCGGCCTCACGCCCACCGAGTTCATCCTGAACGCCTGGACGAAAGAGCCTAGAGCTGTTCCCGGAGGCGTTGCGACGGAGCCGGGGTTGCCGCGTTGACCGGTTAAGGAGGCGGCAATGCCATCACCTTTATCAGTCGATCTGCGCGAGCGCGTTGTAGCGGCCGTGACCGAGGGCGCGTCTTTCCATC
>NZ_JAKSYC010000090.1 GCF_022829585.1 Methylobacterium sp. J-026 | reverse complement strand
TTGTACCGGCAGGCGAAGCCGTCGAGGATCAGCAGGACGTTGTCGGGCTTGTCGCCTTCCTGGATTAGATCCTGGCGCGCTCCAACCTGCCGGACTTTGAGTATCAGGTTGTTCAGGGCCGAGCGGGCTTGGTCGGACAGCGGTTCAAAGCTCTCAAGCTTCCGCGTCAGCGCCTGCTGCATGGGGCTCACATCGCTGCACCTCGGTATCTGCCACTATGTCAGATATCCGACCAAATCTCCATCATTTGATTGATATCTTGCTTTCTTTGAAGATTAGGCTCAAAGACAAGCAGGCGTAGGACGCAGGCACGTTCAAGTGCTGCCGACCGAGAGCTCTTGGGCCTCCCGCTCCAACTGAACGGGACCATGTCGCAACCGACGCAGGATAGCTGCCTCAATCGCTTGCTTAGATCCCTGAATCCGGACGATTTCTGTCTCCTGCGGCCGCACCTCGAACTCGTGGTCCTGTCGTTGAGCGATGTGCTGATCACAGCCGACACCCCGATCACGCAGGTCGCCTTCGTCGAACGAGGCATCGTCTCGCTCGTCAGCGTCGCGGCAGATGGCCAGCAGGTCGAGGTCGGGCTCGTCGGATGCGAGGGCATGGTTGGCGTGCCGATCCTGCTCGACGCCGAGCGGACGCCAGACGAGGCCCGGGTTCAGGCTATCGGGCTGGCGCAGGTCATACCCGTGAGCGCCTTCTCCGAGGCGCTCCGGAGCAGTCCGCGCCTGCACAATCACTTGTTGCGGTATGCGCACGTCCTCAGCGTGCTTGCCACGTCCACGGCCCTAGCCAACGGCCGCTACACCCTGGAGCCGCGTCTCGCCCGCTGGCTGCTCATGGTCCACGATCGGACTGAGAGCGACGAGTTGCCGACGACGCATCGGTTTCTCTCGCTGATGCTCGGGGTCAATCGTCCGGGTCTGACGGGCGCGATCTCGGTCTTGGAGCGTTCCGGCGTGATCGGTCGACAGCGCGGTACCCTGATCGTCCGCGATCGCGCGGCGCTGCTTGCTCTAGCCGGCCCCTCCTACGGCGCTCCGGAAGCCGAATACGAACGGCTGTTTACGGGTCCGGCACCGGGTGTTTCCTGAGAACCTTTCCAGTCGCATCCTAAGCTACGGCCCCCCCCCCCCGCTTGCTGCTGAGATGCCGCTCGATCCAGGCCTGAGCCGCGTTCAGGTCTAAGAACAGGGGAGCACCGATCACTGCGGTCGGGCCGAAGCCAGCTTCCAAGAACCGCAGGCCCACATCGGCACCGTGTTAGTCGGAGAGCCGAACCAGGACTGCCACGAGGAAGCCGTCCGCGAACACGAGTTGTCCGTTGCTGTCTTGACTGCTGGTGCGGACCCGCACCGGCTGAAAATGCAGGGTCATCCCGCCGCTCGCTTCCGCAAATGCAGGTAGGTCGCGTCGAACTCGGAGGCGCGGATCAGCTCATCCCACGCCTTCACCACCAGGGTGTGCCGGTGCAGTGTGATCAGCCCGCGACCGCGCATATCCCGCAACACGCGGTTGATGTGGACGGGCGTCATACCCGTGGCATCGGCGAGATCGGTCTGAGTGATCGGTAGGGGGCAGCGGTGATCACCCGCCAGACCGACCGCCTCCTGCTTCAGGTACAATTCGCATAAGAGGTGCGCCAAGTGCTCGAATGCCGGGCGGCGCCCCATGGCGACCAACCATTCCCGGAAGATCGCCGCGTCGATCAGCGTGTCACGCCAGAGCGTGGCCGCGATACCCGGGAAGCGGTTCGTGAGGTTGTGCATGCTCCCATGCGGGATGAACGCGACCGTTGCCCGGGTCATCGTCCCGAGGTTGTGGTCCATCAGTGGGATGTGCAGGCTCTGCAAATCCGGGATGTCGCCCGCAATGTGGAACGAGAAGATCTGGCGCCGTCCCTCGCTTAGGAACTTGTAGCGGTAGGCCCAGCCTTCCAGGATGACACAGCACTGGGTCGCGAGGTCGCCCTCCCGCTCGATGTCCTGTCGGGCCGACAGGGTCCGCACCCGGACCGGCAGGCTCTCGATCGCACGCCGCTCCTCATCCGAGAGGCGGCTGACGCTCTCCAGCTTACGGATGAATGGGTAAAGGCCGTGGAGGAGCTTCGAAGCCATCGAGGCATCGCCTTGCGTTGCAGGCGGAAGCGCACAGCTCTTCCAGGCGGCAGCACCTGTTCCGGAGCGGCTGACGATCGCTCATCTGTACAGCCCATGTCAGTGCCATATGCGATCCTGGGATAGGATTTTTCGCGATTGCCACAGGGCTTCACGAGCAGGACGTTCACGGCCTTTGCAAGAACGTGGACGGTGTCGCCCTCCTTGAGGCCCAACGCCTCCACCGAGTCGATCATCATCAACGAGGACATCCAGTAGGTCGTGCCGACTAGTTCGATCTCGAGTTAAGCCATCACGCCCCTACGCTTGATCGCCGTCACCGTGGCGGGGATGTCGTTGCGGGCACCGTGCTTCGTGGGGCGTCCTTCAAAGGCCACTGACTCGGCTGGGTAGCTCAACCTATGCCAGGGCCACCGGCTTTTTGAAGCTCAGCGACCAACACAGAGAGCAGCAACGCGCTCAGCGAGCCGGTCGCTCGTAAGGGGTGCCTCAGGGTGATCGCGCCTCACCGCCGCTGAGGGCATCTCGGGATGTTCGGCCTCTTCCAGGTCTTGGACCAAGCCAAGGCCACCATGCGCCGTGATTGCCCGCATCCCCTCGGCGCCGTCAATGTTCGCGCCGCTGAGTACGACCCCGACGACGCGCTCGCCGTAGGTTTTGGCCGCTGAGATGAACAGGGGATCGGCGGCCGGGCGCGCGAAGTGGAACTTGACCCCTCGATCAAGACTGATCGCACCGAAGCGCAACCGCATGTGGTGGTCGGGTGGCGCAACGTAGATATGGCCACTCTCGATCGCCTCCCCGTGGCGCGCGAAGGCTACCGGGAGATTGCCACGTTGGGTGAGGATGTCGGGGAGGTCGCTTCGATGTGTCCCGATGTGCTGGACGATGAACACGGAGGCGCGACACGTGCTGGGCAGAGCCTCGACGATCCGCATGAGCGGACCGAGGCCACCGGCGGAGGTGGCGATGACGATGATTGGGCTCATCTCATTGGGACAATCACCGGGACAGGCGACGGTTCGTTCTCTTCCGGCCGAACTTCCGAGGCGGCGAACAAGTGGACCGACCCTGTAGTAGGCTGGCCGGGCGGCCATACCATCACGGCTCGCCCGGCCTCGCGCGCCTTCCACCTGGTCTCGCGGCCCGATTCACCCTGGCCGAGCAGGCCGTCCTCTCCCTCGCAGCCGCCGAGGTCGTTCGCCGGAAGAATTGTCGCCTGTCTGTGCCGAACCTCGCCGCAGTCACCGGCGTGGCCGAGACCACCGTGCGCAACGCCATCCGCGAGGCCCGGAAGCTCGGTCTCGTGACGGTCGAGGAGCGCCAGATCACCGGCTTTCGTAACGACACGAACGTGGTGCGGATCGTGTCGCCGGAGTGGGCCGCCTGGCTGCGGCTGGCGCGAACACGAGACCCACTGTCCAAACGTGGATCGTTCGCTTCCGCCACACCGGCACAGGGGGGAGGGTGCAAATCCGCGAACCGCACGCCTACTAAAATTCTAGTCCTGTCAGAATCTAGGACAACGGAACCAAAGAAGGGCTGCCGACGAGCGGCGGCCGGCCTCGATCGATCAGACCGTGCGAGAATCCGCGCGGGTGGTGTAGGCGGTCGAGCCGTGCGGTGAGGGTCTGCAGGCAGATAGTATACCAGACATTGGAGTGGCGATGTGTCGAGATTAACGGTGCGTGTATCGTTCGCGTACTATGCGTTAAGTACAGTTTCCGCGCGACCTGCCTGGTCAAAGCGTTGCTGCAACATGACGGGTTTCGAACTTATCCGCGCTCTGGCGTAGGACGCTGCCATCGGTATCATTGTCACCGATGCGGCGATCGACTCGCCTGGACCAACTATCATTTATGCTAACGTCGCCTTCAGGTTTCTGGTCGGACGCAGTCTCGTTAACATCGTCTGGCAAAGCCCCCGCTTCGTGCAGGGTAAGGAACCCCGCCGGACTTCGCTTGACGCTTTCGGCCGGGCGCTCGCAGTTGGTGAGCGCTTTCATGGCTACCTCACCAACTACCGCTCTGATGGTACCCAGTACCGGTTCGAAATCGGTTGCCGGCCTCTGTGCGCCGCCGGTGGGCGAGTCGTAAACTTTGTCGCGTTCGAGCGCGAGGTCGTCCGCCGGATCGGGCGCCCCGCCAATAGCGCGGCCGGACGATACGAGCCGACCAGCGTAAGTAACGACTCGTTAACTGCGGCGCTACGAGCACTCGCCGCGCTTGAACACGCCTGAATTGTATCTTAGGAATACTGATCGCGCTGGTACTTGTAATATGAAGCCGTCAAATGATAGATTATTGCTTTTTACGTCAAAACTACCGGGTTTAACGATTAATTAGGAGCAATAGTGCATTATTATAACACGGTTACAAAATAACATGGCTCTTTAGCCGCCAAACATCAGTTTTGCTTGGCCTCTGTGTTCGCTGTCGAACAGCCTCCATTGATCACTGGGAGTCGATGACTATGCTTGGTGGAACGCGGACGCATGCCGATCTCGTCGCCAAATTCGACGCCTTGAGCCAATCGCAAGCCATCATCGAGTTCAAGCCTGATGGCACCATCCTCGCCGCTAACGCCAACTTCTTGACCGCGATGGGCTACACGCTGCCCGAAGTCCAGGGGCAGCACCACGGCATGTTCGTTGAGGCGGCCACCCGCGACAGCGCCGAGTACCGCGCATTCTGGGAAGCCCTGCGGCGGGGCACGTTCCAGGCCGCCGAGTTCAAGCGCATCGCCAAAGGCAGTCGCGCCGTGTGGATCCAGGCGAGTTACAACCCGGTGCTCGACCGCGCCGGGCGCATCGTGAAAGTCGTCAAGTTCGCCGCCGACATCACCGCACAGAAGCTGCGCATGCTCGACCTCGACGGTCAGATCACGGCGCTGCATCGCTCGCAGGCCGTGATCGCGTTCGATCCGACCGGCACCATCCTCGACGCCAACCAGAACTTCCTGGACGCGGTCGGCTACCGGCTCGACGAGATCCAGGGCCGGCACCACAGCATGTTCGTGGACGCAGCCGAGCAGGCCGGCCCGGCCTACCGTGGGTTCTGGGACCGGCTAGGCCAGGGCACCTTCGCGGCGGGCGAGTTCCGGCGCATCGCCCGGGGGGGCCGCGAAGTCTGGATCCAGGCGAGCTACAACCCGATCACCGATGCGGATGGGACGGTGCTCAAGGTAGTGAAGTTCGCCGCCGACATCACCGCGCAGGTGCAGGAGCGCCAGCGGCGGGCCAAGGCGCAGCGCGCGATCGGCACTGACCTCGATGCGATCGGCACCGCGGTCGAGGCCGTCACGCGCCAGACCGCCGAGGCCGCCGGCGTAGTGGGACAGGTTTCCAGCGACATCCAGTGTGTCGCCTCGGGCGCGGAGGAACTGTCGGCCTCAGTCGGGGAGATTAGCCAGCAGGTCAGCCACGCCGCGCGCATGGCCAGCGAGGCGGTCGAACAGGCGCGTCATACCAGCGGCATCGTCGAGGGCCTGAGCGGGCAGGCGGCACAGATCGGCGACGTCGTGACGATGATTCAGGGGATCGCCGCGCAGACCAACCTGTTGGCGCTCAACGCCACAATCGAGGCGGCGCGAGCCGGCGCCTCGGGTAAGGGTTTCGCTGTTGTGGCTTCCGAGGTGAAGGCCTTGGCCGAGCAGACCGCCAAGGCCACCGACCAGATCCGCGGGCAGATCACCGCGACGCAGGCAGCCACACGCGAGGCGGTCAAGGCGATCGGCGCGATCCAAGGCACGATCCGATCCCTCGACGAGGTCTCAGCGGCGATCGCGGCAGCGGTCGAGGAGCAGTCCGCCGTGACGCGGGAGATGTCGGGCAGCATGCATACGGCCGCCCACGGGGTAGCGACGATCGCCGGCGGCATGGAGGCGATCGCTCGGGCGAACGAGCAGGTCGATACGGCAACGCGCCAAGTGCGTGAGGCGGCGCGCGTGGTCGCGTGATCCGAGCGGTTCGGGTGGGACCAGCTGGTCATGTCGCGCTGGTGGGGAAGTCGAGCGACGTTCTTTAAGGACGCGGCATGAGTGAGCTTCTGCTGATCACGGACGACCCGCGCCGCGGCGAACGGTTGGCGCAAGATCTCGGTACCTTTCGCGCCTGCCGTATACACGATCTGTACGCGGAGGCTTTGGGAACCGGCACCCCCGCGCTTATCGTCAGCGACGTCAGTACCCTGACTTCCGACGCGGTCCTGCGGCTCCGTCGGATCCTGGGTCGGGTCCGTGGTGATGGCGTGCCATACCTTTTTCTGGTGCATGGCAACGCCGCCCGCGCCGAAGCTCAGGCTCAA
Source organism: Methylobacterium sp. J-026 (assembly GCF_022829585.1). Taxonomy (GTDB): domain Bacteria; phylum Pseudomonadota; class Alphaproteobacteria; order Rhizobiales; family Beijerinckiaceae; genus Methylobacterium. The sequence goes on along the minus strand of NZ_JAKSYC010000090.1, from coordinate 2,960 downwards.
GCTCTCGGCGCTACCGGCACTCTCGGGTTCGGCGTGGCTGCGCAGACCCTTCTGGCGGCGCTGGAAGGTCTGCACCGGTGCGAGGATCCGTCCGCCCCCGCGGTGGAACGCCATGCCGGGGCGGCGCAGCGCCTGCTCGCGGACGTGTTCGTACCGGGTGTGCTGGTCACGCCGGCGGCGATCGAGACGGGGACCGGTCTCGTGACCCGCGCCATCCGCGAGGCCGGTGTGCGCGCCTGGATCCAAGCGGTACGCCGCTTTGACAACGCCACGCACCAGCATTGCCTGCTGGTCGCAGGCCTCGCCGCCGCCTTCGCCAGCAGCCTCGGGTTTGCCGCAGCCGATCGTCATCGTCTGACGAAGGCCGCGTTGCTGCACGATGTCGGCAAGATCCGCGTCCCGCCCGCGATCCTGAACAAGCCGGGTCAACTCGACGCGGTGGAATTGTCAGTGATGCGCACCCATCCCGTTCTTGGTCACGCCATGCTACTGGGTTGTGGCTTTGAGGATGCGATGCTTACCGTGGTCCGCTCGCACCACGAGATGCTCGACGGGTCCGGCTACCCCGATGCGCTGTTGGGCGGGCAGATCCCAGACCTCGTGCGGTTGGTGACGGTCTGCGATGTTTATGGAGCGTTGATCGAGCGGCGGCCCTACCGCGCGCCTATGGCCGGCAAGCAAGCCTTCAGCATTCTGGATGGGATGGTCGGTCGCCTCGATGGCGATCTCGTGCGCGCGTTCCAGCCGATAGCCGCAGCGTTCGACCCGTCCATGCGGGCGGCGGCGCACGATCGAGCAGCCCATGCCGCTCACATTCGCTGATTACGACTTGCCGACCGGACGGAGACTTGCCGATGAGCGTGCTGTACCGCCTTGTCTACGCCAGCAAAAACCTTCTGACAGGGACTGAGGCCGAGGCTGCAATCGAACAAATCCTCGTGGCATCGCGACGGAACAACGAGCGCGCGGGGGTCACTGGCGCGCTGATGTTCAACGGCGGCGCCTTCGCGCAGGTGCTGGAAGGGCCGCAAAAGGGCGTCGAGGAGACGTTTGAACGTATCCAGCGCGATCCCCGCCACGGCGACGTGACGGTGTTGGAGGGCGGCCCGATCAGGGAGCGTGGGTTCGTGAACTGGTCGATGGCCTTCGTCGGGCAATCGGTTCGCGGTCAGGCGCTGTGGAATGAGCTGGCGGCGGAGAGCGGGTTCGATCTCAAGCGCTTCAACGCCGATGCGGTGTTCACGATGCTGCACGATCTCGTGCTGGAGGAGGAGCCACTTGGCAGCCCTACCGACGCTTCGACAGACGAAACGCCTCCTCCTCAATCGTTCGACGGGCCGCAGGCACGCGAGGAGGTAGCGCATTTCAGTTCCGAAACGGTGGCGAGAGCCGAACGGCAAAACGCAACCTGGGATCAAGAGAGCGTCGCTGCCTTGGCTGTCTTGAAGGCTGCTCTCGCGGACGAGCGTGGCCGGACGATGGAGCTCCGGGGTGCGGTGGACGAGATGCACATCGCCGTGGCCGAGATCCATGCCGTATGCGATCGATTGCAGGTCGAGCGCGATCTCTGGATGCACCGTGCCCGAACCTTGGTTGCGGTCTTTTACGAGGACCCGCAGGAGATCCGTTGCCCCCTTCTCGGCGCCGAGGTCGTAGAGGGACAGAGTATGGCCGCTGTGCCAAACCGCGCCGTCGCTTAAGCGACATACACCACGGCTCAAGATGTTTTGCTCGATTAGACGTAAGGTCCATTAAACAGGTCGCCGAACGCCTTCCGTTGGAACAGCGTGCGCCAGTGCCGTCTCTGATGCTCCGGCCGGTCATGGATCATGTGGCACCTCTGGCTGAAGGCCGGGAGGTTGGCGGCAGCGTTATTCGACGTGTCGAGGTCACGGTGTGCCGCTGCCAGGATAACCCGGGTCCGGCGAGCGCGACCGAAGATGTCGGCACCTGATCTGATCCGGATCCCGCGCCCCCAGCCATCGCGCCAGCGGCGGGACTCAACGTCCCACCAGTGCCCGTCGCCGAGGTGGCAGACCATTCGCCCATGCGGCCGTCCGCAGCCCTCACAGCATCCCTTAGCCCAGCCGAACCGGATTACAGCCGAGAGCTGCGGCCAGTCGATCGGGTAGAAGAAGCGGTGCTCGGGCCGATCGGCATGATGACGCAGTAACTGGTAATGTACTCGTCTTTATGGAGACTTAGCCAAGCTGAGGTGTAATCTCGTTGCCACACCACCTGAGCAACGCGATAGGGCGTCGCAACCAAAGCGAAGCTTTTATGTTGTCGCACTTAGCCGAGTACATTGTGGTATATTTCGGCAATCTAACGAATGTTAATTGAAGATTTAATATGCCATTACGACTTGTGATCGATTAGTGCGCCCATAAAACTACAGCCAATTTCGTCATAAGTCGGTAGCCTTATTGTCAGATTCAAATTGTGGACCAACCTAGATGACCAAGCTCCTGGCCTCGCTGGCTGCGTTCACCGCCCTGACGGCCGCCGCCTCGGCCGCCGACCTGCCCCGCCGCGCCGCCCCGCCGCCGGTGTTCACCCCCGTGCCGGTGTTCACCTGGACCGGCGCCTACTTCGGTATCAACGCCGGCTACGCGTTCGACGCCTCCAGCCGCAGCAACAACAACTCCACCTTCGGCGTCCCGGCCCCCTATGCCGCCGCCGGCACCACCGCCACCTTCGGCAACCGCAGCCAGGACGGCTTCTCCGGCGGCGCCGGCTGCAGCCCATCGGGACCACGACACCACGAACAACGCCGACGCCAACCTCGCGGCCTTCTGCCAGCGCTGCCACATGATCCCTGACCTCGACCCACGCGGTCGCGGTGGTGAAGCGCGCCTTCAACGCCAAGAAGGCCGGCCATGCCGGCACCCTCGACCCGCTGGCTTCCGGCATCCTGCCGATCGCGCTGGGCGAGGCGACCAAGACCGTCCCCTTCGTGA
>NZ_JAKSYC010000085.1 GCF_022829585.1 Methylobacterium sp. J-026 | reverse complement strand
TGGCGCAGCCAGCCGAAGCCGTAGAGCTCGTCGGCCCATTCCGGCGAGGGCGGCGCGTAATCGAAGGGCGAGCCGCCGCTCGCCGCCAGCGACCGGCCGGCGAAGACGAACAGGCCGGCATAGATGTCGTCCGCGAAGGTGTTTGCCTAAAGTGACCGCTGCTCGGCAAGCGGTTGAGTTGGAGGAGGCATTCATGCCGCTGTTCGATGCTGATCTGCGCGCTCTCATGGCGGCGATCGACAAATCCCGAGCTCGGATCGAGTTCGCCTCCGATGGCACGGTTTTGGCCGCTAACGCGCTCTTCCTAGACCTGATGGGCTACACCCTCGCCGAGGTGAAGGGGCAGCATCACAAGCTGTTCGTCCCCGCCAGCGAGCGCAATGGCGACGCGTACCGCACGTTCTGGGAGGCACTGCGCAGTGGCGAAGGTCAAACCCGCGAGTT
>NZ_JAKSYC010000084.1 GCF_022829585.1 Methylobacterium sp. J-026 | reverse complement strand
GGCCGTGCTGTTCCTGCGCCTGCGCTCCGGGGTCGACCCGGCCGCCCTGCCCTCCGCGATGATCGGCAGGCCGGTGCCGCGCTTCGACCTGCCCGCCGTGCCGGGGCTCGCCGCTTCGGGCGCGGCGGTACCGGGCCTGTCCCAGCAACCTTGAGGTCACTGCGCCGCTGGTCGGGCCGCCTGAGGGGGCAATGACGGCCACGACGAAACGGATACGCCCAGCCCCGCCTTCGCGGGGTGCGCCTGAGCACATCCAGTCGCATGTGGCTCGGTGGTGCCACGCATCGACGACCATCTGTGGACGACGGCGGATCCCCCTGGTTGGGCAAGGTTCAGAGGCGAGCGTGAGATCCCCTCCCCGATCCGGCATCGCCACGTTGGTCAGCATCCACGCCTTCATCCACTATCACCGCGAGCGCTTGGCCGGGCTCTTGTCCTCGGCCCTGTTCTTGGCTTGCGCCCTGCCCCTCGTCTGCGTCATCGGCGCAACCTGTCTGCACCTAACCGCAGAAAGAGG
>NZ_JAKSYC010000080.1 GCF_022829585.1 Methylobacterium sp. J-026 | reverse complement strand
AGCGGCCCGGAGACGAACTCCCAGAACGGGTCGAAATCCTGAAACTGCGCCTTGCCGGGGTCGTAGTAATGCGCCGCCGTGTAGTGCACGTCGGCCGTGAGCCAGACGGTGTTGCGGATCCCGGCGCTCTTGATGAAGCGGGTAACGACGGGCTTCGCTGTCCGACGACCCGCGCAGCCTGTACATGCCGGGCGCGCGGCCGGTCAGGGCGGATACGGATCCGCCCGAGGTCAGCTGGCAAGACGAGGCCCTGGAAAACTCCGAGCAGCGCAGGCGCGATCTGCCCGATTGCGGCGTGGATTGACGCGCTGGACGGCGGGCGCAATCGGCCAGCGATAGCTCGACTCAGTAGTGGAACTCTTGTTCGTTCGAACTTATTGACCCAACAACTGCATCGAGCGACACCGCCCCGTATTGCTCGATGCAGAAGCGCCCGGCCCAGGATCATCTCCCCTGGGTCGGGCTTTTTTGTCTATCAGCAACACATTGATACAAAACTGCGACGCCGTGGGTATTTCACAGGCGGATCGATTTTGC
>NZ_JAKSYC010000074.1 GCF_022829585.1 Methylobacterium sp. J-026 | reverse complement strand
CCACGGCCGAGCACGCGCAACAATATTGAACGCCTGCACCCTCGCCATCCTGCCGTCCGAGCACAGGGCGGGCCGCTCACCCTCCCCGCTCGGCGGCGGACGGTCGACCACGAAGCGCGTCTGGAGAGGGGAACCCAGCTTCCGGCAGGGGCGCGGCCTTAATCAAGGCCTGCACCCTCTTCTGCACCGTCGCTCCCCTCTCCCGACCCCTGCTAACGCAGCGGCCACCCTCCCCCGCAGAGGGGGGAGGGCAACCCGCGCGATCGTCCCAACGCTTGGCCTTCATCCCCTTCTATTGCGGGCGACACGATGAGCGCATCGGGCAGCATCGGCGGCACCGCCCGCCGGGAACCCCACGCCGCGGAAGCGACGATCGGGCGCAAGGCCGACTACCTGCACGCGGAATCGACCCTGCGCTCGTGGTTCCTCACCACCGACCACAAGCGCATCGCGATCCTGTACCTGACCTCGATCACCGGGTTCTTCGTGATCGGCGCCCTGGCGGCCGGGATCGTGCGCCTCGCGCTGATCGTGCCGAACGGCGCGATCATGGCCAACGACACCTACAACAAGGCCTTCACCATCCACGGGGTGGTGATGGTCTGGTTCTTTCTGATCCCGTCGATCCCCGCGACCTTCGGCAATTTCCTGATCCCCCTCATGATCGGGGCCAAGGACCTCGCCTTCCCCAAGCTCAACCTGACGAGCTGGTACGTGTTCATGACCGGCGCCCTGTTCACCCTGGTCTCGGTGGTGCTCGGCGGGGTCGATACCGGCTGGACCTTCTACGCCCCGCTCTCCACCGCCTTCTCGAACACCTGGGTGCTGCCGGCGCTGATCGGCGTCACCATCGTGGGCTTCTCGTCGATCCTGACGGGCCTCAACTTCGTCGTGACGATCCACACCATGCGGGCGCCCGGCATGACGTGGTTCAAGCTGCCGATCTTCGTGTGGACGCATTACGCCACGAGCCTGATCTTCCTGCTGGCGACGCCCGTCATCACCACGGCGCTGATCCTGCTGATCGCGGAGCGCGGCTTCCATATCGGCGTGTTCGACCCGGCCTATGGCGGCGACCCGGTGCTGTTCCAGCACCTGTTCTGGTTCTACTCGCACCCGGCCGTGTACATCATGGTCCTGCCCGGCATGGGGGTGATCTCCGAGATCGTCCCCGCCTTCGCGCAGAAGAAGCTGTTCGGCTACCGCTTCGTCGCCTACGCGTCGATCGGGCTGGCCTCGGTGACCTTCTTCGTCTGGGGCCACCACATGTTCATCAACGGCCAGAGCGACCTGGCCTCGCTGGTGTTCTCGGCCCTGTCCTTCGCGGTGGCGGTGCCCTCGGCCGTCAAGGTCTACAACTGGACCGCCACGATCCATAAGGGGAGCCTACGGCTCGACACGCCGATGCTCTACGCGATGGGCTATATCGGCCTGTTCGTGCTCGGCGGGCTCACCGGCCTCTACCTCGCGACGCTGGCGATCAACCAGCACATCCACGCGACCTATTTCGTGGTCGCCCACTTCCACTACATCATGGTCGGCGGCACGGTGCTGGCGTTCCTGGGCGGACTGCACTTCTGGTGGCCGAAATTCACCGGCCGGATGTACAGCGAGCCCTGGGGCCGGGTCTCGGCGCTGCTGATCTTCCTCGGCTTCAACGTGACGTTCTTCCCGCAATTCATCCTCGGCTATCTCGGGATGCCGCGGCGCTACGCGACCTATCCGCCGGAGTTCCAGCTCCTCAACGTGTTGTCCTCGGCCGGCGCCACGATCCTGGCGGCGGGCTACATCTTCCCGATGGTCTACCTCGTCTATTCCCTGTGGTCCGGGCGCAAGGCCCCCGCCAACCCGTGGAACGCCAAGGGGCTCGAATGGGAGACCGCCTCCCCGCCGCCGACGCACAATTTCCTCACGCCCCCCGAGGTGCCGCGCATCCCCTACGACTACCCGATCCAGTCGCAGGAATCCCAGGATCAGCACGGATGAGCGAGTCCCTGGCGGACGGCGTCGGGGTCGCCCGCGCCGGCCATTTCGAGACCGTGGCCCAGCAGCGCGCGGCGGCGACGCTCGGGATCTGGGCGTGGCTGATCACCGAGCTGCTGCTGTTCTCGGCCCTGTTCCTGGTGGCGCTGATCACCCGGATCCAGCACCCCGAGGCCACGGTGGCGGCGGCCCGGCACCTCAAGTTCTGGATCGGCGCCACCAACACGGTGGTGCTGATCTGCTCGTCGCTCACCATGTCGATGGCGATCGAATTCTCGCGGATGGGCTGGCAGCGCGCCATGGTCCGGGCGATGCTGGCGACGGCGGCGCTCGGCGGCCTGTTCCTGGTGCTCAAGGGCTACGAGTACTACGCCGACTGGGCCGAGCACATGATGCCGTTCCTCAGCCAGCGTCCCTTCGCGCTCGCCGAGACGCCGGCGGCGCGGCTGTTCGTGAACCTCTACTACGTCGCCACGCTCCTCCACGCGCTCCACCTGTTCACCGGCATCGGACTCCTGCTCGGCATGACCTGGATGGCCGCCAAGGCCGGCTTCCTGTCCCGCCACCAGAACTGGATCGAGGTCTACGGCCTGTACTGGCACTTCATCGATCTGGTCTGGATCCTGGCCTTCCCGATCCTCTACGTGGTGAACCGGTAGGATGCGCAGCCCCCTCGCCGCCCTGAGCGCCGACGACCGCGCCCTCCTCCGGAAGCGCCTGCGCACGCCGGTTCTGACCTTCCTGGCGCTGCTGGCGCTGCTCGCCGTCAACGTCACGCTGGGCGCCACCCTGCCGTTCGCGGAGGTCTGGATCGTCGAACTGCTGGTGGTCGCCGTGATGGTGATGCTGATCCTCCTCGTTTCCATGGAGGTGATCCACGAGCCGCCCCTGATCCGGCTGTTCTCGGGGCTCGGCTTCTTCTGGGTCGCCATCATGGTCGGAATGACGCTGACGGATTATCTGGCGCGGTAGGAGCCAGGACACGCGCGTGACCGATCCCGTACGCGTCGAGCAGACGAAGCTGCTCGCATCGGCCCTCAACACGGTCGCGACGTCCTGCGTCACGGTGGGGATCGCGACGCCGCTGGCCGGTTATATCTACAATGTCAGCAACTTCCGTACGCTGGTCGAGCCCTGGGTTCTGCTTATCGGAACGACCGTTTGGCTTTCGATCGCGGTCAGCCTACATCTAGGGGCAAGGCGCGTGCTCAGGGGATTAGCCGGATGAACGCGAGTTTTGTCGTCGCCTTCGTCGTGACGCCCGCACTGGTTCTCGCTCTTGGCTGGACGGCGGTGTTCCTCCATGAACGTGCGCAGCGTCGGACGGCCGGACGCGTGTCGGGCGACTGAACGCCCGCCGCGGGCCACCTTGGATGGCGTCAGACCGACGATCCCGCGCGACCCTCCTGGACTGATTTATCATGTGCGAATTGCTCGGCATGAGCGCCAACGTGCCGACCGACATCCGCTTCTCCTTCGCCGGGCTGGCCCGGCGCGGCGGCGAGACCGGGCCCCACGCCGACGGCTGGGGCATCAGCTTCTACGACGGGCGGACCTGCCGCAGTTTCCATGAGCCCGAGCCGAGCGCCCGCTCGCAGCTCGCCCGGCTCCTGCGCGACATGCCGATCAAGAGCCGGATCGTCGTGGCCCACGTGCGCAAGGCCAACCGCGGCCGCGTCAGCCTGGAGAACACCCACCCGTTCGCGCGGGAATTGTGGGGCCGCCGCTGGACCTTCGCGCATAACGGCCAGCTCAAGGGCGTGAAGCGCCTGCCGCTCGGCGGCTTCATGCCGATCGGCAGCACCGACAGCGAGCACGCCTTCTGCTGGATGCTGGGCCGCCTGCAGGAAAGGTACAAGGCCCTCCCCCGGCCCGAGACCCTGGATCGGGCCGTGGCCGACCTCGCGGGCGAGCTGCACGGGCTCGGCGTGTTCAACATGCTGCTGACCGACAGCCGGACCCTCTACGCCCATTGCGGCAAGCGCCTCTGCTATCTCACCCGGCGGGCCCCCTTCGGCAAGGCCACCCTGATCGACGAGGACTGGCAGGTCGATTTCGCCCGGGAGACCACCGAGCACGACATCGTCACCGTCATCGCCACGAAGGCGCTGACCCGCGACGAGCGCTGGACCGATCTCGCCCGCGGCGATGTCCTCACCCTGCGGGACGGGGCGATCCGCCTGTTGAGACCGGCGAACGCATCTCACGGGTAGGTCGGCCGAGGGTGCATGGCTGCGCCCGATGCGCTAGAACGCCCGTAACAGGAAAGCAGCGGCCGGATTTCCATGGGTTCTGGCCGGCAAGCGATCCGCCTCGACCCCCTCGGGACCAAGGGTCGAGCCACGAAGAGCTGACGAGTGCGACACGCATGACCCGCGACGACACCGACACCGTCCTGTCCGCGGAGGACGGGACTCGGGATGGCCGCCCGAACCTGGCTCCCGGCATCCGCACGCATCTCGGGGAACACCTGCGCACCGTCTACGAGCGGATCGGCGAGGAATCGCTGCCGTCCCGGTTTGCCGAGCTGATCGAGAAGCTGGAGGCGGCGCTCCGCGCCCGGGGCGAGGCGATCGAGCCGGAATTCCGCAACGGCCTGCTCGCCGCGGTGCCGTCCCTGCGCGCCTTCGCGCTGTCGCTGACCTCGAACCCCGCCCGGTCCGACGACCTCGTCCAGGACACCCTGCTCAAGGGCTGGCAGCACCGCGCGCGGTTCCAGCCGGGGACCAACCTGAACGCGTGGCTGTTCACGATCCTGCGCAACATCTTCTACTCGGATCACCGCAAGCGCGTGCGCGAGGTCGAGGACCAGGACGGGTCCTACGCCGCCCGGCTCGCCACCGCCCCGCACCAGGGCGACCGGCTCGACGTCGAGGATCTGCAATCGGCGCTCGCCAAGCTGCCGCCGGATCAGCGCGAGGCGCTGGTGCTGGTCGGGGCCGAGGGCGTGTCCTACGAGGAGGCCGCCGCGATCATGGGCTGCAAGGTCGGTACGGTGAAGAGCCGGGTCAGCCGTGCCCGCAGCCGCCTCGCGGAGCTGCTGGGCTACGACGAGGAGGATCTCGGCTCCGACCGGTTCATCCAGTCGGCGATGCCCAAGGACGCCTAGGGTCGGGACGCGCGATCCGGCGTTAGCCATATTCGGCACGCCGCGAAAAAGATGCATCCGATTCCGGGGATCGGGCGTTACCGGGCCGAGCTTCGCCGCGTGTCCGCGGCGGAACGCCACGGAACGGAGAAGTCCCGCATGACCCTCAAGACCCTCATCGCCGCCTCGGCCCTCGTCCTGTCCCTGCCGCTGGCCGCCCAGGCCCAGGGCACCATCCCGGGTGCCGAGCGCGGCGCCGCCGCCGGTGCCGATGCGGCCGGCCCGATCGGCGGGATCGTCGGCGGTGCCGTCGGCGCGGCCACCGGCACGGTGGGCGGCATCCTCGGCGTCGACATGGCCCCGCGCTTCCGCAGCTACGTCCGCGAGCGCAACGTCCGCTCCTACGACTATGACGGCCGCGTCGCCGTCGGCTCCACCCTGCCGGCTTCGGGCGTGACCTACTACGACGTGCCGAGCGAGTACCGCGTGCAGCCGGGCTACCGCTACACGGTGGTGAACGATCGCCCGGTGCTGGTCGACCGCGGCCACCGCATCGTCGAGGTCATCGACTGATCCTGCGGGCCGGTCACGCGCCGGCCCCCTGGACCCCGGAGCCCCCGCTCCGGGGTCTTTCCGTTGGCCGCGGCCGTCGGCGCAACGCTTCCTGCGACCGGCCGTTGATATACGGTTCGACCCGTGAGGCGACCATGAGCGACCATACCAGTGAGCCCGGTGCCGTTCTGCCCGAACCGGTGCGCGATCATCTCGGCCAGCAACTGCGCGGAGTCCTGCCGGTCGAGACCGACAAGCCGCGCTTCCTCGGCGACGATTCCGTGCCCGACCTGTTCGAGCCGCAGATACGCCGGCTCGAGACCCGGCTGAAGACCCACGAGGAGGGCACCGGCGCGGTCGGCCAGGTCCTGGACCAGATCCTCGACGCCTTCGGGGTCAAGCCCGGGGAGACGGACGGACGCGAGGGTTGAGGCTCAGACCCGCGGCTTCGCGGCGAGGAGGTCGCGGATCTCCGACAGGAGCTTCACGTCGGCCGGCACCTCGGCGATCGCGTCGGGCTTCTTGTCCTCGGCCCGCTGGAGCTTGTTCATCGCCCGGATCACCAGGAACAGCACGAAGGCGACGATCAGGAAGTTGAGCGTCAGGGTCAGGAACTGGCCGTAACCCAAGACCGCGCCCTGCTTCTTGGCGTCCACGTAGGGCAGGCCGGCCTGCACCTTGGACGAGAGCGGGATGTAGTAGTTCGAGAAATCGAGCCCGCCTGTGACCGCGCCGATCGCCGGCATGAACAGGTCCTGGACCGCCGAATTGACGATGGCCCCGAACGCGGCGCCGATGATCACGCCGACGGCGAGATCAACCACGTTCCCGCGCAGCGCAAACTTCTTGAACTCTTCGAGCATGAACCGACTCCCCGCCGAATGCTGCCAAGATAGGGGTCGGTTCCGCGCGGGCCAGGGTCAATCCAGCCCGGTAAGCTCATTCGGCAGGAGGGCCGTCCTGTCCTCGGCGCCGGCGGCGAGCTCCGCCTTGAGCCGGCGGCGGTACTGTGCGGCGACCACCGGGATGGTGGCGAGGTAGCCGGCGCTCACCGCCACCAGGGCTTCGAACGGGTAGCTGATCAAGATGCCGAAGGCCGCGACCCCGAACAGGAAGATCGGCAGGACGAGGCTGCGCGGCACCCGCTTGCCCATGGTCTTGCCCGAGTAGGTCGGCACCGTGGAGACCACCAACAGGGCGATGCCCAGCACGTAGATCAGGATCGCCGGCGCGGCCCAGCGCTCCAGGCCGAAGCCGAGGAAGTGCAGGTAGAGCGGCAGCATCGCGGTGAGCGCCCCCGCGGGCGCCGGCATGCCCACGAAGAAATCCTTCTTCCAGTCCGGCCGGCCCGGATCGTCCAGCATAGCGTTGAAGCGGGCGAGCCGCAGCGCCATGGCGATGGCGAAGATCAGCGCCACGATCCAGCCGGCCGACTTCAGGTGAAACAGCACGAAGCCGTAGAGGATCAGGGCCGGGGCGCAGCCGAAATTGACGAAGTCGGCGAGCGAATCGAGCTCGGCCCCGAAGCGCGAGGTGCCCTTGAGCAGCCGCGCCACCCGTCCGTCGATGCCGTCGAGGACGCCGGCCACCACCACGGCGATGACGGCGGGCTCGAACTTGCCCTCGAAGGCGAGCCGGATCGCCGTCAGCCCGAGGCAGAGGGCCATCAGGGTGATCATGTTGGGCGCGATCATCCGGAACGGCACCGGCTTGAACCGGCGCGGGCGCGGCTCGTTCGGATCGGGCGCGAAGGGTGGGAAGAGATCGTCCATGGCCGTCTAGATCCGCTTGAACAGCCGTTCCGGGCTGCCGCCGAGATCGGCCAGCACCGTCTCGCCGGCCACCGCCTTCTGGCCGAGCCCGACCAGCACGCTGGACCCCGCCGGCAGGTAGACGTCGACCCGCGAGCCGAAGCGGATCAGCCCGAACCGCTCGCCCACGCCGAGCACGTCGCCCGCCGAGACGAACCCGACGATGCGCCGGGCGACGAGGCCGGCGATCTGCACCACGCCGACGCGCTTCGCCTGCCCGGCATGGTGGGTCTCGATCACCATCCCGTTCCGCTCGTTGTCGTCGCTGGCCTTGTCAAGTTCGGCGTTGAGGAACAGGCCGGGCGTGTAGTGGATCTGGCCGATCCGCCCTGCGACCGGCACCCGGTTCACGTGGCAGTCGAACACGTTCATGAAGACCGACACCCGCAAGGTGGGCACCTGCGGCAGGTCGAGTTCCGGGGGCGGCAGCACCGTGGCGATCAGGTTCACGCGCCCGTCCGCGGGCGAGACCACGAGCCCGTCCACCACCGGGGTGACCCGCTCGGGATCGCGGAAGAAGTAGCAGACCCAGAGGGTGAGGATCAGGAAGATCCACCCGAAGAACTGGGAGAAATAGCCGGCCAGCACGGTCAGCACGATGCCGATCAGGATGAAGGGATAGCCCTCCTTGTGAATCGGCACGAGCGTCCGGCGGATCGTCTCGATCAGGTCGGTCATGGGCTTTTCGGACTCAACGGCGCCGCGGGGGGCATCGGGCGGACATGTCGGACGCGCGGATGGCAGCCCGCCGGGCCGCCGTCAACTTTCCGCCGGTTCCGCGCCATGCCCGGACCGGTGCGTGACGAAACGGGTTCGTCCTGCCGAAGGCCCCCGACCCCGATCGGAATGCTGCCCCGGGCCGGACCGAGGCCTGATCGCCAGATCCGGGCGGAGGGAGGGTGCAGGCGGATGAATGCCGGTGCGGGCCTGCCCCTCCCTCCGCGCGTGGACGTGCCTCAACCCAAGGCTCACAGGATTGAGGCCGCCGCTGAACCCCGCGCGCAGTCCCGTTCGCCCGCAGCGATATCCGGGATGCGCGGACCGGTCCTGGCGACGCCGGACGGCGCATCTCCGATCGACGCGTGGCCCACGGGGCGAGCGCGGGATTCTCATGGCTCCGCGATCGACCGGTGCGGCACGGCAGGGCCTATTGCTGCGGCTCGCCCTGGGTCCTCCGCTGCCTGCTCTCGAGGCGCGCGGCGATCGCCTGCCAGCGCGCCGACTCGTCCTGGTCCGGCCTGACGCCGGAGGCCGGGAATTTGTCGAGCGTACGCGGGTCGAAGGTTTGTGCGACGCCGCGCGCGCCGCGCGGATCCCCCGCGGTGACCAGGCTCTGGAACAGGGTGCGCGCGGCCAGAACCTCTCCGGCCGCCAGGAGCCGCTCCGCCTTGACGTTGAGGGCCTCGTCGACCGAGGAGGCGGACCGGGATCTCCGGTGACGCGCCGTCGATCTCTGCGCTCTGGCAGCCTGGCCCTCGGCGTCAGGGCGGCTGTCGGGGAGAAGCGCGGGGGCCGGGGGGCGAGCCGTGACGGCGCGCGTATTCTCCACCGACGCCGGTCTGCTGCCGGAGCGGACACCTGGGCTGGCCTGATCCGCCTGTGGGCCGCCCAACGCCTCGGAATTGCCCGGCGGTGCGAGCGACGCGCTGTCCGGCCCCTGCGCGGGCTGCGCCTCGGCGCCGCGCGCCTCCGGTATCGGCGCGCCCTCGGACGTGGCGGCCTGGCGATCCTCGGTGTCTGCCGTGGCCGTCGACGCCGCCGGAGGCATCCCTGTCAGGATCGGGAGCGGGTCGTTCGTCAGCGTCGGTATGCCAAGCGACCCGCTCTTCAACAGCGGCCCAGTCTCTGGCGGTCGCGGGGTCGCGGGCGGTTGTGCCTGGCCCTCTGAGGGTGCGCCGGGCTGAGACGCCGGGGGGGGCGCGTCCGGGGGATCGATTGCGGTGGCCGACGAGCCCCGGATCCGGTCACTGATCGTGGATTTGAAAGCGTTGACGATGTCGTCTGGCCATTTCAGGGTGTTGTATTGCGCATATAGAATATAAACGGCAGCTGCGGCCGGAATGACGACAGTAAAAGCGGCTATGACTTTGTAATTTATTCCCCTGTGTTTGGCTGAAGGCCGCCCATCATTTTGATGGAGCGATTCCTCGTCCGAGGCGCGAAATTGCGCCGCATCCTCGCGGACGGACGTTTCTGAGATCTGCCCTGCTTCGTTCGTCGAAGCCGTCTCCTGCGGCTTCGGCCGGCCGATCTCCCCGTCGACACCACTTCCTCGGGCCCCCTCCACTGCGTCGCGGAGCGCCGCCGCAGGTCCTTCTGCGCCTGCACTCTGCAGGTTCGGAAGGTCCCGACCCTGTCCCCCGGGGCTGCCGTCGCTCAGCGGTACATCGCTGTCGCGCCGAAGATCGTCCGGTCCTCGATCGTTGCGGTGATGCGCGTAGGACAGCGGGGAAGATGTTTCGAAAGGTCCGTACGCCGTCGGCGTATCCGACGCGGGGTGAATGTCCGGGATCGGGCGTGCAGCGGAACCGTGCCCGTCCTCCGCTGACGGATCGAAATGGCGTATCTCGGCGACCGGCGGAGCAGGTCGTCCCAGGTAAGCCGGCGCCCGCGCCGCATCGTCGGGGGGGGCATCGCCCCGCAACGTGTCGGTGAGGTCCGGAGCGGGCTCGAACGTGCTGAAGATCAGCGCGGGTTCGCTGAGATCATCCCGCGTACCGGGGGGCGGATCCAAGGGGACGGACCGGGCACCGGGCGCTGCCTCATGGCGCGGACGCCCGGTGTGGCTGACGCGTTGATGGAGGAACGTGACGGGCGCCGCGCTCAGCCCGTCCGCAACGGCGATGCGTCCGTCGTCCTGCGCGAACAGATCCGGGGTGGGATCGTCCTGCCCATGGGCATGCCCGTGCGAGGCGTACGGAAGCGGCGGCGCGTCGCGATCGGGTTCCCAACCCGCGCCGGGATACGCTCCGGGTTGGGCGTCGTCCTCGCCGAAGAACTCGGTCCTGCCCGCCTGGAGGAAGCCTGCGTGCGGGTCGTCGGCGTCCGTGACCGGCGTCGGATGGGCGTCGTGTTCCGGCCGCAACGGATCGGACTGGTCCTCCAACGGGTTCGACGCACGGTGAACGCCGCGGAAGACTCTGCGTCGGGCGCTCGCGTCTGAAAGGTCGTCCATGGGGTCGTTCATCAAGTCGGGGGCGCGCTCATCCGGGCCGGACACGACTGTGGAGCCGGGCAGACATCTTGACCGTTCGCCCGGCCCACGCCTGCCTGGCAGGTGCGGTAGGCATTAAGACCCAGATCTCTATTGATATCGATAACGTGAAAACCTCGGAAGGGCTACGCGCACGGGCCAAGGCCCGGCGTCACCGGGCGGGGACACAGCGACCCGCCGGCCTCGGCGCTTCGCCCCGGCGAGCGGATGAGCGTCACGTTGACCCCCGCTCAGCCCACATTGTACCAGATCAACCCCTCCACCGGGACGCTTGAAAGCCCCTCAAGACAGTTCCGCGGTGTGCGGGGCGAGGACGGCCGGCGACCGGACAGTTCGTACGGCGCTCTAGACTGGATGCGGGACCATCGAACATGGCCATGGACTTGGTGCTCGCAGCCTGCGGTGTGATGATCGGTCTCCCGATCGCCCTGTTCGGGTTCATGCGGCTCGACGAGCGGCCCGGCCGGATGAGTGTGGCGCTCCTCCTCCTCGGCCTGCTGATCACGTTCGGCCCGATCGTCAACGCGAGCATCGCGCATTACACGGCGACGAGCGGCAACGGGCGATACAGCGCGTGGTGAGCCGCCCTCCCCGCGTGCATGGTCCGCGTCGTCCGGTTCGCGCGCCGGTGGCCGTGGCGACGGGGCGGAGGCGGTGAACGCGTGGGATCTCACCGCCGACCAGCGCGCCCAGCTCCTCGATCCGGACCGACATCTCCAGGCCCTGTCGCGCATCGCCGCTGAAGCCCTGCTGGCGGGCGCGTGGGAGACCGCTTACGTCGCCGCGGATCGGCTCTGCCGATTGTCCGTGCGGGCTCGGGCGCGCGGCTTCCTCTTTCGGGCCGAAGCCGTACGGCGGCTCGGCGACGCCGCGCACGCCCGTGCGGACATCGAGAAGGCGCTGGAACTCGACCCGACCGACACGCTCGTCAATCTCCACGCGCTCCGGTTCGCGGAGGGGGAAGCCCGCCTCGACGCGGCGCAGGCCCTGGTCGAAGATCCGAGAACGCCCGTCGATGCCCTGCGGATCGCCGTCGCGGTCCTCCAGGATCAGCAGGCCGGCATCGTCGGGCGGATCGAGGCGGACGACGCAGGCTTGCGGGGCTGGGTCACCTGGCCGGCCGGACAGCGCCTGGAGGGCACGATCCTCGGCGCGGGATCGCCGGAGCACCGCGTCGTCGCGGCCGAGCCCGGGCACCCACTCGCCGGGGAGCGCTACCACGCCGCGGCCTTCGCGTGTCCCCGGCCGGGCCTCGGCGCGGTCGAGATCCGGTTGTCCTGCGATGGCGCGTCACCGGCCACCCGCCGGCAGACGTTCCCGCCGCGATGTCCCCCCGGAGCCGATCCGCCGCAGCCGCGATCACCCCACGCGGACGACGCCTGCGTGCTCACGGTGATCGTGCCGGTGTTCGAGGATGCCGAGGCGACACGGATCTGCCTGGACAGCCTGGAAGCTCAGATTCTGCCGGGGCGGCGCTGGCGGATCATCGTCATCAACGACGCGAGTCCGAATGCCGCGCTGGTCGCGGATGTGGCGCGACGCGCGGCGGAGGGACGGCTGACCCTGATCAGCAACGGTTCCAACCGGGGGTTTGCCGCTTCGGTGAACCTTGCCGCGAGCCAGACCCGGGCCGGCGATCTCCTGCTCCTGAACGCCGACACGATCCTGCCCGACGAAGCGCTCCAACGCCTCGTCGCGCTCGCGGCCGCGACGCCGAACCTTGGGACGATCACGCCGATCTCGAACAACGGCGTGATCACGAGCTTCCCCAATCGACACGCGGCCAACGACCTTCCCTCGGTCCAGGAGCTGGCGGATTGGGACCGGGCCGCGCGACTGGCCGCCCCGGAACCGGTCGCGCTTCCGAACGGGATCGGGTTCTGCCTGCTGGTCACGCGGGCGTGTTGGACCGCGGTCGGCGGGATGCCGCTCTCCTACGGACGGGGCTACTACGAGGATGTCGATCTCTGCCTGAAGGCGCGCCAGCTCGGGTTCCAGAATCTCTGCGCGACGAACCTGGTCGTGGGGCACGCCGGATCCCTGTCGTTCGGCGCCGGGAAACGCAGGCTCGTGGTCCGCAACGCCGCTAGCCTCGACCTGCGCTACCCGGACTATCGCGCCGAGATCGAGGCGTTCCGCCTGGCGGATCCTCTCCGCGTCGCCTACGCGGCGGTCGAGCGTCGGATCGCCCCTCCCCCCTACGACGTCGTGATCGTCAATCCCCTGCCGACGGTCGGTCCCGCGCTGGCGTCCTGGCTCGCGCATTGGCGCGCGGCCGGCCTGCGCTGCCTCTGGGTGGAGCTGGATGGGCAGGCCTGCGATCTCCGGGTCCGGCTCCGCGGCAGCGCCGGCGGCCTGCCGCAATCCTTGGGCTTCGCCCTCGGGGTGGCGCGGGAGCGGCGCGCCCTGGTCGCCTACCTCAAGGCCGTGCATCTCGACCGCGTCGTCGTGGTCGCGCCGGAACGCTGCCCCCGGGTCCTGAGCGCGCTCTGCGACAGGCTCGGCGTGCCCGTCGACCTCCTCGTCGCCGGGGCGCGGGATCTCGCGCCCCCCGCCCCGGTCCCGCCGGCGCAGGCTCCGGCGGAATCGGCACCGCCGGAGGCCGAACTGAACGGCCCCCGCGACCTCGCGCGGCTCTGGAGGCGCGCCGACCGCCTACTGTGCGGCGACGGCATGACCCTGGCGCGCGCGCGGGCGGCGCTGCCGGCGCCGATGCGCCGGAAGCTCGTGCCGCCGGCCGCCGCGGCGGGAGCCCGCCCGGATGCCGGAGTCGACCGGACCGTCGCGGCGAGCCCGGATCGGCCCGCGTCCCGTCGCCTGCGCCTCGGGATCCTGAGCCCCCTGCCGAGCGCGGCGGTGAGCCGTCTCACGCTGGCGATCGAGGCCCGCTCCCGTCAGGTCGGCGCCGCGGTGCAACTCTTGGTCATCGGCGGGACGCTGCACGATCTCGGCCTGATGGCGGGGAGCGCGACCTTCGTCACCGGGCCCATCGCCGCCGACGAGATCGCCGAAAGCGCGACGCGATTCCGGTGCGCGGCGCTGCTGCTGCCCTATCGGGACGCGCTGTTCGCGTGCCTGGAGCAGGCCGCCTGCGGGCGCCGCGCCTATTTCGACTGGTCGGACGGCGCCTACGGGCGGGAACCCGGCGACCTTGTCCTCGATCCGGCGATTTGCGACACTGACGCGGCCGCGCAGATCGTGCGCTGGCTCACAGCCCCGTCGAATCCATCGTCTTGACCGCTCCGAGCGCTCCTCCGGCCATCGCGCATGCGGCGCACCCTTACGTCGCGCAGGTCGAACGGAGCGGGCCGGCCGCGATCACCGGGTTCGTCTACGATCCGGCGGACCCCTCGGCCCACCCCGTCGTCGAGCTGACGATCGACGGCCTGCCCGTCGCACTCGCGCGGGCGGAGATCTATCGGCCGGACCTGGAGCGGGCCGGCATCGGCGACGGCCGCTACGGCTTCAGCTTCGTGCTCGCCCCGGAGGCCGTTTCGGGGGGCGGCCTGGTCCAGGTCGGGCTGGCCAATCTCGCCATCGCGCTCGCCCCGCCGATCCCCCTGGATCGCCCGGCCGTCACCCGCGGTTCCCCCGGCGGCGAAGCGGGATCGGTCGAATGGCGCGGCGGTCTCCACGTGAGCGGCTGGCTCGCCCCGGGCCGCGATCCGGCGCGCCTGCGCGCCCGGGTCTGGATCGACGGCGAGTTGATCGTGGAGGCACGGCCCGACCGCTGGCATCCGCGCGGCCGCGGCGGCGAGCCGCCGGCCCCCGCCTTCGTGCTGCACCTGCCCGACCGGTTCGCGACCGGCCTGACCCGGCAGGTGATCGTGACCGACGGGGCCGGCACGCCCCTGAGCGGCAGCCCCCTGACCCTGGTGGCCTTTCCCGACCCGCTGGAGGAGCTGGCCGCCCGGGCCTACGGGCCGGACGCCGGGACGACAGCGGCCCGCGCCCGTCTGTTCGACACGCTGCTGCCCCGTACGCTCCCGTTCGACCAGCTGAGACCCTGGCTGCGGCGGTATCCGCCGGCCGCGCCCGCCCTGCGCGCGGGCCGATCGGCCGTCGCGATCGTGGGGGATGGGCCGGCCGACGTCGCCCGCACGCGCGACAGCCTCGGCGACAGGCCCGACCCGTCCTGGCCCGTGGCGGTCCTGCCCTCCCCGGATCGCATCGGCTTCGACCCGGCCGATCTCCTCGCCTTCCTCGACGGCGCAGCCGCCGGCTCCGACAGCCTGCTGATCGTGCCGGCGGGCATCATCCTGGAGCCGGGCGCCCCCGGACGCCTCGCCGGGGTCCTGGAGGCGGATCCGGACGCGCGTCTCGTGTACGGGGATCTCGCCGTCGGTCCGCCCGACCGGTCGACCATCCTGGCCTTCCCGAGCTTCGATTACGAGCGCTGGCTCGAACAGGGCTACGGCGCGCTCGTCTTCGCCCTGCGCCCGCCTTGTGCCGCGGAGGCGGCGCGGGCCGGAGCCGACAGCCTCTACCGCCTCGCCAACGCCCAGTTCGACGATCTCCCCCGGGCCCGCGCGGCGGTCGTGCATCTGCCGGGCGTCGCCGGGATCCTGCCGGACCTCGACCTGCCGGCGGCGACGCGGGCGCTGGCCGCCGCCACGCTCCGTCATCTCGAGGCGCGGGCGATGCCGGGGGAGGTGCAGCCGGGCCGCGGCGCGATCCTGCCCGCCGTGCGGGTCACGCGCCGGCCGGCCGAGGCGGAGGTCAGCGTCATCATCCCGACGCGCGATCGCGCCGCGTGCCTGGCGCGCTGCCTCGCGTCGATCCGGCCGGCCCTCGATCGGGCGCGGGCCGAGCTCGTCGTCGTGGGCACGGGCTCCTCGGATCCGGCCATGGCGGCGCTGCTCGACGGGGTCCGGGCGGCGGGCGGTCGCGTCCTGGCCGAGCCGGGACCGTTCACGCAGGCGCGCCTGATCAATCGGGCCGTGAAATCCGCCCGCGGCGCCCTCGTGTGTCTGCTCGACGATGACGTCGAGGCGCGCGGCGACGGGTGGCTCCCGGAGCTGCTGAGCCGCCTCGGCGAGCCCACGACCGTGGCCGCCGGAGCGGTGCTGCGCTGGCCGAGCGGCCTCGTCCGGAGCGGCGGCATCGTCCTGGGGCCGCAAGTCGCGGCGAGCCCCGCCATGACCGATCGGATGGCCGACGACGCGGGCTACGCCGATCTGCTCCGGGTCGCATCCGAACCCAGCGCCGTCACCGCGGCCTGCCTGCTCGTGCGCCGGACGGCCTATCGAGCCGCCGGCGGCCTCGACGAGCGCCACTTCCCGATCCACTTCGGCGCCGTCGACCTCTGTCTCAGGCTCGGCGCGCGGGGGGGCCGCGTGATCCTCACACCGCATCTCGACCTGGTGCATCACGGGGTCTGCGATGACGATCGGGGCCTGTCGGCCGGCGCGCGCGCCCGCCGCGCGCGTGAACTGACCGCCCTGCGCGCGCGCTGGGGCGCGACCCTGCTCGCCGATCCGGCCTACAATCCGCTCCTGGCGCTGTCCGAGCCGCCCTACACGGCGCTGGCCTGCCCGCCGCGGGCCCAGGATCCGCGCCGGCGCAGCCTCGGGGCGCCGGCCGCGATGCCGTCGGGACTGTGAGAATTGGCTCGCCGCCGCGCACGATGGTAAGCGTAGTCGGCGATCAAAAAACAACCTGATGTCACTCTTGTCGGGGGGAATAGCTGTTGTTCGGCGAAGCTCAATCCGCGCACCTGAAGCGCGTCCTGAACACGGGCAGTGGTCCCTTCAATCCGTTGAAGCTGCATCCCGCCTTTCGCACCGGCGGCTGGCACGAGGTGCGCCTCGACATCGACGCGCGCCTCAACCCCGATCTGGTCGGCTCGGTTTTCGACATGCGCGCCCTGGTGCCCGACGCGTCGTTCGACGCGATCTGGTCGTCCCACAACGTCGAGCACCTGCACACGCACGAGGTGCTGCCGGCGTTTCGCGAACTCCGCCGCGTCCTGAAACCGGACGGGTTCGCGCTGATCACCTGTCCCGACCTGCAGGCGATCGCCTCGCTCGTCCTCGAGGGCAAGGCGGAGGCCACGATCTACACGGCGCCGGCGGGGCCCATCTCCACGCTCGACATGCTCTACGGACATTCCCAGTCGATCGCGTCCGGCGGCGTCTACATGGCGCACAACACGGGTTTTACCGCGGACCGGATGGCGCGCGTCTGCCTCGACGCCGGCTTCGCGGAGGTGCGCACGACCAAGGGCGGGTTCTTCGATCTCTGGGCGCTCGCCCTGATGCCGGAGGCGCGCAGCGAGCGGCTGGAGGCGATCTTCGCCGGGACGGAACAGCGCGCCCTGACCCAGTGACCGCCGTCAGCGCGGGGCGCGTCGCACCGCGTTCGGGCCTCGAACCTGGGTAGCACCGGACCTCATGAACATCCTGTTCGTTCACACGAACTTCCCGGCGCAATTCCGGTACCTCGCCGAGGTCCTGGCGGCCGACCCCGCACACCGGGTCGCCGCGATCGGATCCCAGACCGCCGGCCAGCTGCGCGGGGTCAGGCTGGAACGGTACCACTTCCACGACGTCGGGCACGCGGCCGTGCATTCCTTCGCGCGCCGGTTCGATTCCGAGGCGCGCCGGGCCGAGCAGGTGCTGTACACGCTCATCGCGCTCGAGAATTCTGGGTTCATCCCCGACGTGATCGTGGCCCATAGCGGCTGGGGCGAGACGCTGCCGCTGCGCGCCAAGTTCCCGCGCGCGCGCCTCATCGTGTACTGCGAGTACTTCTATCGCGAGCACGGCCAGGACGTGCATTTCGACCCGGAATTCCCGCAATTCGGGGTCGACGGGATGACCTACCTGCGCGCCAAGAACGCCAGCCAGCTGCTGGCCCTCGCGGAATGCGATCTGGGATTGTCGCCGACCCTGTGGCAGCGCTCGACCTATCCGGACGCGTTCCAGGGCAAGATCGCGGTGGCGCACGAGGGCGTCGACACCGAGGCCGTCCGCCCCGACGACCGCGCCGTGTTCCATCTGCCCTCGGGGTTCGCGCTCACGGCGCAGACCGAGGTCCTGACCTTCGTGGCGCGCAACCTCGAACCGCTGCGCGGCTACCACGTGTTCATGCGCGCCCTCCCGGAGATCCTGCACGCCCGCCCGCAGGCGCAGGTCGTCATCGTGGGCGGCGACGGGGTCTCGTACGGCCCGTCCTCGCCGGACGGCCGGACCTGGAAGGACGTGTTCTGGGGCGAGGTCGCGCCCCGGCTCGACCCGCGCCGGGTGCACTTCGTCGGCGCCCTCGCCTACGGGCACTACCTGCAACTCCTCCAGGTCTCGCGCGCCCACGTCTATCTCACCTACCCGTTCGTGTTGTCCTGGTCGCTGATCGAGGCGTTGAGCGCCGGGTGCCTCATCGTCGGCTCGGACACGGCCCCGGTGCGGGAGGTGATCACCCATGGCCAGAACGGGCTGCTCGTGCCGTTCTTCGACGCGCGCAGCCTCGCCGCCGCCGCCATCGCGGCGCTCGGCGACCCCCGACGCTTCGCCCGGCTCAGGCAGCGCGCGCGGGAGACGGCGACCGCCGGCTTCGAACGCCGCCGCGCCGCCGCCGGGCAACTGGCCCTCCTCCAGTCGGCGCTGCGCTGACCCGACCCGCCAGCCGCACCGGAGGGCGTCGCGCGAAAACCCGCCGCGGCCGGGGCGGCGGAACGCCGTAGCGGCTAACGCACCAGCAACAGGCGCCGCGTAACCTTTTGATTCGTGCGGCGTTCTCCGCTGCATGGACGGAGGTTTC
Organism: Methylobacterium sp. J-026; assembly: GCF_022829585.1. Taxonomy (GTDB): domain Bacteria; phylum Pseudomonadota; class Alphaproteobacteria; order Rhizobiales; family Beijerinckiaceae; genus Methylobacterium. Next base: position 51,248 of record NZ_JAKSYC010000074.1, on the reverse strand, counting down.
GACGTGGCTGAGGCATCCTGCGACCCGAAGGACGTGGCGCTCGCCGCCCTCACCAACCTGATCCGGCTCATGGGGGCCGAACTGGTGGCCGGACGCCATCGCGACGACATCGCCGTATTCGAGCGGGCCGTGCGCGCCAAGGTCGGCGCGGTCGAGATCGCCGATTGCCCGACGGAGACCGTGCGGGCCGGCCTCGCCCTCGCATCCGCCCAGGTCGAACAGGCCCTCGAGCGGATCCGCCGGCAGGCCCAATCCACCTGCACCCCCGCCCTTCCGCGCGGCACCCCTGGCAAGACGGCCGGCAGCCCGTTCCTGCACTGAGCCTGTCGGACCGCGCGCGATGCAGCGGAGGCGAGGGTGTCGGTGCCTTGTGCGCGGTCAAGGGACAGGCCTGGATACGCGGCGCCCTGTTCTCGCGATTTTACAGGGCCTCCGGTACAGCGGGCCGGCTTTCACGGCCGGATGGCACGGGTCCAGCCCGCGCTCAGTGGCCGCCCGTCGCGCAGAAGCCCCCAGGCCGAACAGGCGGCGGGGGACCGGCCTCGCAGCCGGCCCCGCCGACCTCATGCGAACATGTCGGGCTGGGTCTCGGCGATGTGATTGTACAACGTCTGGAAGTGCAGCCAGCCGATATAGTCGCTGCCGACGTGCTCGCGGCTGTAGCGGGCCGTCTTCTCCGAGAGGAGCTGCGGCTTGATCCCGCTGGCCTCGACCAGGAGTTGCTGCTGGCAGACGCGCTCCAGGGCGATGAACCAGAAGGCCGCATCGTCGATGCTGTGGTGGCTGCAGGTCAGCAGGCCGTGGTTCTGGTGCAGCACGCCGCGGTTGCGGCCGATCTGCTGGGCGACCGAGAGGCCGCTCTCCTTCTCCACGGCCACGGCACCGGCCGAGGCGCCGATCACGGCGTGGCTGTTGTAGAAGGCCGCCGCGTCCTGGCTGATCATGTCGAGGGGTCGGCCGGTGGCGCACCACGCGGTGCCGTAGGTGGTGTGCGCGTGGCACATCGCCATCACCTCGGGGTGCTCGTCATGCACGGCGGCGTGCAGGACGAAGCCCGCCCGGTTGATCGCGTGGCGTCCCTCGACGACCCGGCCCCTGTGGTCGGCCAGGATCAGGTTCGACATCCGCACCTGTGAGAAGTGCACGCACATCGGGTTGGTCCAGTACAGCTCCGGACGCTCGGGATCGCGGATCGTGAGGTGTCCGGCGAAGCCGTAGTCGAAGCCGTGCATCGCGAAGGCCCGGCAGGCGGCCACGAGGTGCTTCTTGCGGTAGTCGCGCGCCTCGGCATGGCTGGCGAAGTCCGGCATCTCCGGGAAGATCAGGCCGGCCTGCTCGGGCTGGTAGATCGAGGTCCGCTTGCGGCCGGCATCGTCGTCGGGCAGGTCGAGGGTGGTCGCCGCGTCGTGGGAATGATCGTCGAGCATGGCATATCCTTTCAGTCGCAGTGGGGGGCGGGGTATCAGCGGTTGACGAGGCGCTTGGGCACCGTCAGCGCCAGGAGGCTGCCCAGGGCGAGGCAGGCGGCGAGGGTGTAGACGCCGAGGCTCGTGGACTTGGTGGTGTCGACGATCCAGCCGATCAGGTAGGGGCTCACGAACCCCGCGAGGTTGCCGACCGAGTTGATCACCGCGATGCCGGTGGCGGCCGCCGCCCCCGCCAGGATGGCGGTGGGCAGGCACCAGAACTGGGCCAGGGTCACCAGCACGCCGATGGTCGCCACGGTGAGCGCCGCCTCGGCGACGATCAGGTCGGTGCTGAACCGGATGCTGACCAGCCAGCCCGCCACCCCGACGAGGCCCGGCACCGTGATGTGCCAGCGCCGCTCCCGGGCCGCGTCGGACAGGCGCCCGACCGTGATCATCGCCACCGCGGCGGCGCCGTAGGGCAGCATGGTCAGGAGGCCGATCCGCAGCGGATCGGAGACGCCCGCGCCCTTGATCAGGGTCGGCAGCCAGAAGCCGACGCCGTACAGCCCCATGATGAAGAAGAAATAGATCCCGCAGAGCAGCCAGACCCAGCCGCTGGTGAAGCCGTCGCGGAAGCGGTGGGCGGTCACGGCGGCGCCGTCGGCCGCGATGGTGCGGGCGAGCAGCGCCTTCTCGTCGGGCTTGAGCCACTTCGCCTTGTCGATGCCGTCGTCGAGATAGGCGAGGACGCAGAAACCCAGTACCAAGGAGGGCAGCGCCTCGATCAGAAACAGCCACTGCCAGCCCGCGAGGCCGCCCGTGCCGGCGAACGCATTCATGATCCACCCGGACAGTGGGCCGCCCACGAGTCCGGCGATCGGGATGCCGGTCATGAACAGCGCGATGATGCCCCCGCGCCGCTCGGACGGGTACCAGTAGGTCAGGTAGAGGATCACCCCCGGAAACAGTCCGGCTTCCGCGAGGCCGAGGAGGAAGCGCAGCACGTAGAACCAGGTCGGCGACGTCACGAACATCATGGCGGCCGAGATGACGGCCCAGCTGAGCATGACCCGGGCGATCCAGATCCGGGCGCCGACCTTATGCAGGATCATGTTGCTCGGCACCTCGAACAGGAAGTAGCCGAGGAAGAAGATGCCGGCGCCGAGGCCGTAGATCGTCTCGCTGAACTGGAGGTCGCCCAGCATCTGCAGCTTGGCGAAGCCGACATTGACGCGGTCCAGATAGGCCGCGACGTAGCAGGCGAATAGGAACGGCACGAGGCGCCACGTGACCTTGCGGTAGACCCGCGTCGTTTCGTCGAGACTGGGCTCGACGAGGGTCATGACCCCCTGTGCCATCGCGTCGTCTCCCTAGACTTTATCGTTCCGCGACCGTCTCTGCGGTGCGAGCGGCACTATCCTGCGCGGTCGGGGCGTTGACAAACGACGATTTTTCACGCGTTTCATGAATTCAATTCATGGATTGCCCATGCGCCGGATCCCGAGCTTCCCCGCCCTGCGGGCCTTCGAGGCCGCTGCGCGCCTCGGCAGCTTCGCCCGGGCGAGCGGGGAGCTGCACCTCACGCCGTCTGCGGTGAGCCACCAGATCCGGGCCCTGGAGCGCTGGTTCGGGCGCGCGCTGTTCCGGCGGGCGAACCGCCAGGCGACGCTCACCGCCGACGGCCAGCGGCTGCTCGCGGGGCTGACCGGTGCCTTCGACGCGATCGAGACGATCTGCGCCGACCTGAGCCCCCCGCCGCCCTCGTCGCTCGCCGTGCACTGCACGCCGAGCTTCGCGGCCAAGTGGCTCGGGCCCCGGCTTCCCGCCTTCGTGGAGACGCATCCCGGCATCGCGATCCATCTCTCCACCAGCGCCGATCCGGTGGATCTCGGCCGGCACGGGGAGATCGACATCCTGATCGCCTATGGCCGGCCGCCGCGCGGGCCGGGCCTGGCCGTCGAATCCCTCGGACCGGAGGAGATCGCTGCCCTGTGTACGCCGGAGCTCGCCCGGACGATCGGGCCGGTCGGGCCCGGGGTGGCCGGGCGCTTCACGCGGCTGGACTCGTCCTTCAGCCCGGTGCGGTGGCCGGACTGGTTCGCCCGCAACGGCCTGCCGGTCCCGGCGGCGGCGGCCGGTGCGGCCTTCGATCGGGGCTCCCTGGTGATCTCGGCCGCGGTTCAGGGACTCGGGGTCGCGCTCGAGACCCTGCGGTTCGCCGAAGGCGAGATCGGCGCGGGCCAGCTCGTGCGCCTGGGCGGCGGCCAGGTCGAGAGCCTGTACCGGGACCTCCACTTCATCTGCTACCGCGAGCGGGACGGGGCGCTGCAGAAGATCCAGGCCTTCCGCCACTGGCTCCTGGCGGTGGAGGAGGCGAGCCGGGCCCGACCGCATCCGCCCGCACGCGACGGGGCCGGGTCACGGTGATCCCAGCCAGAAGGCATCGCCGGCCGCCTCGGCCTGCCGGGTCAGGAAGTCCGAGACCAATCGGACCCGCGGCAGGTCGCGGGTGTCCGCGTGGGCGATCAGCCAGTAGGCGCGGACGATGCGCACCGCCCCCGGCAGGACGGCGACGAGCTCCGGGCAGGTGCGGGCCAGGAAATGCGGCAGGACGGCGAGGCCGGCCCCGCCACGCACCGCCTCCAGCTGCGTGATCACGTTCGAGATCCGCGCCTGCGGATGGATCGCCGCCGAGACCTGCGGCAGGTAGTTGAGCTCGCTCGTCCAGAGCAGATCGTCGACGTAGCCGATCCAGCGGTGGTGCGGGAGGTCGTCCGCAGACCGGATCGCGCCCGCCGAATCCGCGTAGGCCCGCGCCGCGTAGACGCCGAGCGCGTAGTCCACGAGCTTGCGGGCGTAGAGCCGGCCCGTCTCCGGACGGGTCATGCCGATGGCGAGGTCGGCCTCCCGCTTCGACAGGCTGAAGCTGCGCGGGTTGGCCACCAGCTCGATCTCCAGGGCCGGCTGGGCGGCGCAGAATTCGGCGAGGCGCGGGGCCAGGAAATAGGTCCCGAAGGCCTCGGGGGTGCCGAGCCGGACGGTGCCGCCGACCTGATGCGCATCCACGTCCAGACGCGCGCGCAGGCCGATCGCCACACTCTCCATCCGCTCCGCATCCGCCAGCAGCCGCTCGCCGTCAGCCGTGAGGGCGAAGCCGGACGGGCGTCGGTCGAACAGGCGCGTGCCCAGGGCGCCCTCCAGGGCGGACAGGCGGCGGCTCAGGGTCGAATGGTCGATGCCCATGCGCTGGGCGGCGATCGTCAGCCGCCCGAGCCGGGCGACGGCCAGGAAGGCGCGCAGGTCGTTCCAGTCGAAGTCGGACATCGCGCCCCGCCGGTGCCAGGCATGGGAATTCGCGCACGGCGCCTTTGCAATCCTTCGCATGGGCGTGCGCCAGATCGAATGATAATTCCGATCTCGCGACAAAGTGCAAACGCGGCGGGGACCGGGCCGAAGCCGGACCGATCGCGGATCGTCCAGGGAGAGTGCCACATGGCCTTGTTTTCCAAGCTTCAGCGGCGGGCGCAGGAGGGGCGGCCCGTGCGGGTCGGCCTGATCGGCGCCGGCAAGTTCGGCTCCATGTACCTGTCGCAGGCGCCGCGCACGCCCGGGATCCACCTGATCGCCGTGGCCGATCTGTCGCCGGACCGGGCGCGCCAGGCGCTGCGGCGGGTGGGCTGGGACGAGGCCGGCTTCGCGGCGCGCGGGATGGAGGCGGCGGCGCAGGCCGGCACGACCTTCGTCACCGAGGATGCGGACGCGATGATCGCGAGCCCCTTCGTGGACATCGTCATCGACGCCACCGGCAGCCCGGCCGCCGGCATCCACCACGCCCTGACGGCCTTCGCGCACGGCAAGCACGTCGTGATGGTCAACGTCGAGGCCGACGTGCTCGCCGGCCCGCTGCTGGCCCGCCGGGCCGCGGAGGCCGGGGTGATCTACTCGATGGCCTCGGGCGACCAACCGGCGCTGATCGCCGAACTCGTCGACTGGGCCCGCACCATCGGGCTTGAGGTGATCTGCGCCGGCAAGGGTACGAAGTACCTGCCGGCCTACCACGCCTCCACGCCCGACACGGTCTGGGGCCATTACGGCTTCAGCGCCGAGCAGGTGGCGGGGGGCGACTTCAACCCGCAGATGTTCAACTCCTTCCTGGACGGCACCAAATCGGCGCTGGAGATGGCCGCGGTGGCCAATGCCTGCGGCCTGACGCCCCCGCGCGACGGGCTCGCCTTCCCGCCCTGCGGCGTCGACGACCTGCCGGGCGTCCTGCGGCCGGTGGCCGACGGCGGCTGCCTCACCGAGCGCGGCACCGTCGAGGTGGTCTCGTCGCTGGAGCGGGACGGGCGGCCGGTGTTCCGGGACCTGCGCTGGGGCGTCTACGCGGTGTTCGAGGCGCCGAGCCCCTACGTGCGCGACTGCTTCGCCCAGTACGGCCTCAAGACCGACGACAGCGGCCGCTTCGCCGCCACCTACAAGCCCTATCACCTGATCGGCCTGGAACTCGGGATCTCGGTGGCCTCCATCGCGGTCCGCGGCGAGGCCACGGGCGCCACGGGGGACTGGCGCGGAGACGTGGCGGCCACCGCCAAGCGGGCCCTGCGGGCGGGGGAGAAGCTCGACGGCGAGGGCGGCTTCACCGTCTACGGCAAGCTGATGCCGACCCGCGATTCCCTGGCGCAGGATGCCCTGCCGATCGGGCTCGCCCATAACATGGTGCTCAGGAACGACGTGCCCGCCGGCCAGGCCGTGCGCTGGAGCGACGTCGCGTTCGACGCCGGCCAGGAGGCGATCCGCGTCCGGCGCGAGATGGAGGGCCTGTTCCGGCAGGAACTGGGCCTCGGCGCGGCCGCCCGGAAGGTCGCCTGAGCCGCGCGTCCGCCCCGCCCCCCTGATCGGGAGCCCGCCCCGCCCGTGCGGCGGAGCGGGCCACAGTCCAGCACGACCGCGACAGAGCCCACCCAACGGGCCGATCGGAGGAAACCATGGACCATGCAACCAGCCTCGGCCTGAACGCGCGGGTGGCGGAGACGAACGTCTATCGCAAGATCACGTGGCGGATCATGCCGTTCATCGTCGTCTGCTACCTGTGCGCATATCTCGACCGGGTGAATGTCGGCTTCGCCAAGCTGCAGATGATCTCGGATCTCGGCTTCAGCGATGCCGTCTACGGCTTCGGGGCCGGGGTCTTCTTCATCGGCTACTTCCTGTTCGAGGTCCCGAGCAACCTCGCCCTACACAGGCTCGGCGCCCGGGTCTGGATCGCCCGGATCATGATCAGCTGGGCGATCATCTCGGCCCTGACGCTGTTCGTGGCGACCCCGCTCCAGTTCTACGTGGCGCGGTTCTTCCTGGGGCTGGCCGAGGCCGGGTTCTCGCCCGGGATCATGCTCTACCTGACCTACTGGTTCCCGGCGAAGAAGCGCGGCTTCGCCCTCGGGTTCTACTACATCGCGATCCCCCTCGCGGGCGTCGTCGGTGGTCCGGTCTCGGGGCTGATCCTGGAGCATTTCAGCGGCTCCACCGTGATGAAGGCCTGGCAGTGGCTGTTCCTGCTGGAGGCGGCGCCCTCCCTGCTGGCCGGCATCGCCGTGCTCTTCCTGATGGTCGACAGGCCCGAGCAGGCCTCCTGGCTGACCGAGGCCGAGAAGGCGGAGGTGAGTGCCGAGCTGCGCCGGGAGGACGGCGAGAAGGTGACGCACGCCTCCTCGGCGGCCTTTCTGCGGGATGCGCGGATCTGGAAGCTCAGCGGCGTCTACTTCATGACCATTATCGGTCTCTACGGGATCAGCTTCTGGCTGCCGTCCATCGTGAAGGAATCCGGCATCACGAACGTCGCGACGATCGGCTGGCTCTCGGCGATCCCCTACCTCGTCGCGATCCCGTCCATCATCCTCACCGGGATCAGTGCCGATCGCACCCGCCGGCGCCGGGCGCATTTCGCCGTGGCCCTGGCGACCGGCGCGGTCGGCTTGGCGCTCGCCGGCTATGTCGGCCAGAGCCCCGCCGCCGCGGTGGCCTGCCTGTGCGTCGGCACCGCCGGCATGCTCTCGGCGCTGTCGCTGTTCTGGGGTGTGCCCTGCGCGTTCCTGGCCGGCACCTCGGCGGCCGCCGGGATCGCGACGATCAACTGCATCGGCAACCTCGCTGGGTTCGTCTCGCCCTACATGGTCGGGGGGCTGAACGTCCTCACCGGCAATCCGGCGATCGGCCTCTACGCGGTGGCTGCCTGCATGCTGGTGGGCGCGGCGTTGATCCGGATCATCCCGGCCTCGCTGAGCGATCGATAGCGGCGCCTTCGCCGATCCGAAGCCGTGGGGTCGGGGCGGGTGTCATGGAGCCGGACTTCTGCGAACGGCCCGGCCTCGCGGGTGTCGCGCTGAATGTCTCCTCCGGCTCCGGGTCCGAATGGCCCGGAATGACCGGGTTGGGTGCCAAGCGGCCGGTCGGAACCGGCCGAGCGCGGTCAGGCCGCTGCCGTGAGGTCGATGCGGCCATACAGGGACCCGTGCCGGAAGCGGTCAGGACGGGTCCCGCAGGCGTCTGCTTCCGATCCGCAGGGTTTGATCGTCCGCGGCGAACGGAAGCGTCGCGCGATCGGAACGCACGACGCTTCCGTCCCCCCTGCGACGGTCGGTCCTGCCGGCCTCCGAGGGGTGTGGAACGCCAGCCGCGGGAGATGCGCATCAGTCGGCCGCCGCCGTGCGCGGGGCCACCTCCCCTCCGGCGATGTGCACGACATCGCCGCTGGCCAGGAACTCCTGCGGGTTGTCGATGAGTTTTTCGGCGGTCGTTATGCCCAAGCGCACCTCGACCTCGTTGCCGAGGTTCCGGCCCAGCGTCACGGGCTTCAAGACGACCCTGTCGTCGTCCGCCACTTCCGCCACCTGCGTGCCGTTGCGGTCAAAGATCAGCGCGGTGGCGGGCACGCGCAGAATGCCGGGGTCGGAGGGCACGTGGAATCGGACCTCGACAAACGCGCCCGGCCAGAGCTTGCCCTCGGGGTTGTCCGCCTGAAGCTCGACCAAGCCCTTCCGGGAATCCTCCGCGATCGCGTTGGACATGGACGTGACCTCCGCGGTGAACGGCGAGTCCTGCCCAGGCACCCTCAGGGCCGCCTGAAGCCCTGGCTTCATCACGGCCAGGAAGGCCTGCGGCACGTTCACGTAGACGCGCACGCGATGGATGTCAGACACCCGATAGAGCGGCCGCCCCGCCGTCCCCCCCGCCGTGAGCAGGTCGCCGATGTCGACATTGCGCGCGGTCACGACGCCGTCGAACGGCGCCTTGATCTCCTTGAACCGCGTCAGCTCCTCCAGGCGCCCGACGTTGGCCTGCTGGGCGACGATGTTTGCCTTGGCCACCGACAGGGCCGCGGCCCGGGAGGCCGCGGTGAAGCGGTCGGTGTCGCCGCGCTCCTCGCTCGACCAACCCTGTGTCACGAGGCGGGCGGTGCGCTTGTTGGTGGCCGCGCTGAGGTCGGCGTTCGCCTGGGCCTGATCGACCGCGGCCTGCAGCTGGACGAGGGTGGCGCGCGCCTCCGCCAACTGCTGGTCGAGGTCGGGCGCCGAGATCTCGGCCAGGATCTCATCCTTGCGCACCCGGGCGCCGATATCCCGATGCCAGGCCGTGACGTAGCCGCTGGCGCGCGCGTAGAGCGAGCCCGTGTAGAAGGCGTTGAGCGACCCGGGCAGAGTCAGGTCCTCGTCCATAGGGCCGCGCCGCGCCTGCACGACCCGGACGGTGGGTACCGCTTGGCGTTCGGTCCAAGCCTCGACGTCCTGCATTCCTTTCGCCCGGTCGCCGATGCCGAGCCAGGCCAGCGCCGCCGCGCCGACTGCCACGCCGGCCAGGAGCAGGCTGACCCTGCGCGCCGACGGCGTGCGGGGCGGCGCGAGGGGAGGTTCGACGCGATCGCGATCGATGTCGTCTCGGGGATGCATGCGGGATCCGGATCAGGCGGACGAGGACGGGACGGCATGGGCAGCGGCGTCGAGCGGCGTCGTGCGCCGGCTTCCCGCTCGACGCGGCCGCCCGTGCACGATGCCGAAGACCACGGGCACGAAGAACAGCGTCGCCAGCGTTGCAAACAGCAGGCCGCCGATGACGGCGCGGCCGAGCGGCGCGTTCTGGCCTGGCTCGATCGCCATCGGCGCCATGCCGATGATCATGGCCAGCGCGGTCATCATCACCGGCCGCAGCCGCGTCGCTCCGGCTGCCAGCGCGGCCTCGAGCGCGCTGCGCCCGGCGCGGAGCTGCTCGCGGGCGAAGCTGATGACCAAGATCGAGTTGGCGGTGGCCACGCCCATGCACATGATCGCCCCGGTCAGCGCCGGTACCGAGACGTGCGTGTGCGTCGCAAACAGCATCCAGACGATCCCGGCCAACGCCGCGGGCAGCGCCGTCACGATGACGAACGGATCGATCCAGGACTGGAAGTTGATGACGATCAGCAGGTAGATCAGCACGATCGAGAAGGCGAGACCGACGAGCAGCTGCTGGTAGGCCTGCGCCATGGTCACCGCCTGCCCGCGCACGGTGACGGTCGACCCCTTCGGCAGGTCGGATTTCGTCGCGTCGATCGCCCGTTCGATGTCCGCCGTAACACCGCCGAGGTCGCGGTCCTGCGTCGTGGCCAGAATGTTGACGGTGGGCGCGATGTTGTAGTCGGTCGCCACGGCGCTGAGCGGTTCAGGCGCGATCGAGGCCAGTCCACCCAGGAGCTGTTCCGAGCGGGCGGCGGTAATCGGCAGGTTGTTGAGGTCGCCCAGCGTATCGATGGCGTATTGTGGCGTCTGGACCGAGACCGGGTAGGACACGCCGTTGCGCGGGTCGAGCCAGTAGGTCGGGGCCGTCTGCGTGCTGCCGGACAGCGTCGCTTGGATACTCGTGGCGGCGTCGCCCTCGGTGAGGCCGACGACACCCGCGAGCGCGCGGTTGAAGTCGACCCGGAGGGCTGGGTTGCGCGCCTGCTCTTGGATGCGCGCATCGGCGACCCCCGCCACGCGTCGGACCCGGGCCAGCAGCTTGTTGGCGTAGGCGCGCCCCCCAACAACGTCGCGCCCTGCAACCTGCACGTCGAGCGCGGCGGGGGAGCCGAAGTTCAGGATCTGGCTGACGATGTCAGCGGGCAGGAACGCGAAGGTAACACCCGGAAAGTCCTGCGGCAGCCGCTCGCGGAGGGCGCGGGTCAACGCGGCCGTCGACGGGCCGCCCGCCGCCTCCCCCTGGCCGCCGGCCTCGTCGAGGGTCACCAGCATGTCGGCGTCGAAGGTGCCGATGGTGCCGCTGTTGCCGTAGGAAATATTGATGCCGCTGATCGGAAGCCCGATGTTGTTGACGACGCTGGCCACGCGCCGCGCGGGGATCAGGGCGCGCACGCGCCCCTCGACCCGCCCGGTCAGCGCCGTCATCTCCTCGATGCGCGTGCCTGTCGGCGCCCGCAGGTGAATGCGCAACGCGCCCGCGTCCACATCGGGGAAGAAGTCGCGCCCGAGGTAGGGAACGAGGCCGAACGACAGGGCGACGACCCCGAGGAAGCCGGCCGCGAACGTCTTCCGATGTGCCAGCGCCAGGGCGAGCAGCCCGAGATAGGCCTGTCGCAGCGCCTCGAAGCGGCGCTCGAAGCCCCCCTGAAACCGGGCGAACGGGCCCGGCTTGGCGGCCGGGTCCTGTCCGTGGGTGTGCTCGGTCAGCAGGTAGCGCGCCAGCGTCGGCACCAGGGTATAGGTGAGCGCGTAGGACGCGATCATCGCGAACACCACCGCCATCGCCAGAGGTCGAAACAGGAAGCCCGCCACGCCGCCGAGCGCCAGGAGCGGCACGAAGGCGATGCAGATGCAAAACAGGGCGATGGTGGCCGGCGGCATGATCTCCTGAGCGCCGCGGGTGATCGCCGTGACGATATCCTCGCCGAATTCCTCCATGTGCCGGTTGATGTTCTCGATGGTCACGGTGGCGTCGTCGACGAGGATGCCCACCGCCAGCGCGAGCCCGCCCAGCGTCATCACGTTGATGGTCTGCCCGAGCGCCGACAGCGCGATCAGCGAGCACAGCACGGCGAGCGGGATCGAGACGGTGATGATCAGGGTGGAGCGCCAGCTGCCCAGGAACACCAGGATCATCAGGCCGGTGAGGGCGGCGGCGATCACACCCTCGCGCACCACCGCCACCACGGATTCCCGCACGAAGCCGGATTGATCGGCGACGTACTTGAGGTCGACCCCGGCCGGCAGGGTCGCCTGGATGGCCGGAAGGCGCGCCTTGACCTCGGCGATGATGTCCAGCGTCGAGGCGTTGCCGATCTTCAGGATCGACATCAGCACGCCCTTCTTGCCGTCGAGTTGGACGACGTTGGTCTGGGGCGGCGAGCCGTTGCGCACGTGGGCGACGTCGCGCATGAACACCACGGCGCCGTCGACGACCCTGACCGGCAGGTCGTTGAACGCCTCGATCGTCTTCGGGGAGTCGTTGAGGTCGACGATCCACTCGAAGGTCCCGATCTTCTGCGTGCCGACCGGGTTGATCAGGTTCTGCCGGGCCAGTGCCGCGCCGACGTCGGCCGCCGACAGGCCGTGCGCGTGGAGCGCCGACTGGTCGAGGTCGATCTGCACCTGCCGCGCCGCGCCGCCGTAGGCGTAGGGCAGCTGGGCCCCGGGGATCGTGGTGAGCTGCGGCCGGATGAAATTCTGGGCGAGGTCGTTGAGGGCCGTCTGCGAGAGGCTGTCGCTCGACAGGGCGAGCTGGATGATCGGCACGCTCGACGCGTTGTAGGCGAGCATCAGCGGCGGCGTGATGCCCGGCGGCAGCTGCTTGAGCTGCGTCTGCGAGATCGAGGTGACCTGCGCTTGGGCGGCGGTGATGTCGACGCCGGGCTGGAAGTAGATCTTCACGATCCCATAGCCCGGGACCGACTGGGATTCGATGTGCTCGATGTCGTTGACCGTGGTGGTCAGAGAGCGCTCGAACACGGAGACGATCCGACCCGACATGTCATCGGCCTGCAGACCGGTATACTGCCAGACGACACTGATGACCGGGATGCCGATACGCGGGAAGATATCGGTCGGCGTCCGGACGATCGACATGACCCCGAAGATGAGGATCAGGATCGACATCACGACGAAGGTGTAAGGCCGCAGCAGAGCCAGTCGGACGATCGCCGCCATGCCTTGGATCCGCCTCAATCAGTTCGGTTGACGAAAGCCGCCGACCGCGTTCATCCGCATACCGTATTATGCATTCATAGGGCCAGTGCGGCAATTTGATGATGTCGATCGCGCGTGACGATCAGAAACATCGAGAGACAATGTCTGGATTCTAGACAACAAGGATGTTTCTGCTAATATAATATTAAAGATTGCTCGGATTAGATGTCCAGATCGTGAAAATTTTCGTGACGGTAAGTCCGTGGGTTGCGTTTGGCCCTTCGCGATTATCCGTCACCCAATCGCGGGGCGTTGCCTTCAAGCATTCGCTATCGGATCGCAGAATAAAATCGACGCTCCGCACGCGGCTTTGAGCTGAGACAGCGCCCTGGTTTGATGAATTCAGCCACGCAGCAGCTATGCGCTGGGCCACTCTGGCGCGGCTTCGGCGGTTCCTGGCATGACCAGGATGGACGCATTTCAGACATGACATGCCCTGCTCCCAGGGGCCCGCCGGCCGGCAACGCACATCGCGCCGCCGGCCGACTGTGTCTTCAGTCGCCGCCGCAGCACTCGGGTGTAGCAAGGCGATCTCATCCCGCCGGCGCGTCGGCATCGGCAGATCCGGCCCGTCACGCCATCGCCGTGTGACCTCGCCGCCCGGCTTTGAGACACGACGACGGCGTCATACCAGCCGTCCACCTCGCCCTCGGTGATCGGCACCCGGCAGCCGATCGCGAGGCCGGCCCAGCTGCGCGGGTATCGGGGATCTGGCGGACCTCTCTGGCCGAAGCAGCGATCGTCGCCGGCCGTGGGCGTCTCAGGGCGCTCGGTGGCCAGTTCGGTGGTGAGGGTGGTCGATCCCGCCGATCCGCCGGCGCGGGCTTGCACGCGCGCGTAGGCCCCGGTTGTCCATGAGCCGGGCCGGAGCCAAGATCGCCGCTGGGGCCCCACTGCGTCGACACCGTCTCCCCGGCAGGACCGTGGGGCGCCGTCTCGCGCAGAGGTGATGCCGGTGCCTGATTGCCAAGCTGCGGCAGGGGGCGCAGGCCGAGGTCGGCTCGAAACGCGGGACTTTCCGTCCGAATGTCTATCACAACGCTGAAACCGACCGCCAAACTGCGCGACGGGCTGCCGCCCGGCCAGCGCGGCCGGGCCATGGCCGCGGTGCTCACCGGGGTGGCGCTCGCCACGCTCGATACCGCGATCGCCAACACGGCGTTGCCCACCATCGCCGCAGATCTCGGGGTCGATCCCGGCGCCTCGGTCTGGATCGTGAACGCCTACCAGCTCGCGGTCGTGGCGACGCTGCTGCCGATCGCGGCACTCGGCGAGATCGTCGGGCAGCACCGGATCTACGTCGCCGGGCTCATCCTGTTCATCGGCGCCTCGCTGGTCTGTGCCCTGGCCTGGTCCCTGCCAACGCTCGTCGCCGCGCGCGTGCTCCAGGGGATCGGGGCGAGCGCCCTCATGGCGGTCAACATCGCGCTGATCCGCTTCATCTACCCCGCGCATCAGCTCGGCCGCGGCGTCGGGCTCAATGCCTTCGTCGTCGGCGTCGGCTTCGCGGTCGGTCCGACCGTGGCATCGCTGATCCTGCTAGCCGCGCCCTGGCCCTGGCTGTTCGCCGTCAACGTGCCGATCGGCCTCGGTGCTCTCGCACTGGCCTGGATCGCCCTGCCCGACACAGGACGGTCCGGGCACAGCTTCGACGCCCCGGGCGCGCTCCTGAACGCGGCCGCGTTCGCGCTGCTCGTGCTCGGATTGGGCGAGGCGGCACACGAGGAACCGCTCTGGCGCGTCATGGCGGAGATCGGCGCCGCGCTCGTCTGCGGCGCCCTCCTTCTCCGTCGCCAAAGGAACCACCCGGCGCCGATGTTGGCTGCCGATCTCCTGAAGCGCCCCCTGTTCGCCCTGTCGGCGTTGACCGCGGTGTGCGCCTTCGCGGCGCAGGGCCTCGCCTTCGTCTCGCTGCCTTTCCTGTTCCAGCACACGCTCGGCCGCTCGCAGGTCGAGACCGGCTTCCTGATGACGCCCTGGCCCGTGGTGGTCGCGCTTCTGGCGCCTGTGGCCGGGCGCCTCTCGGATCGGTATGCCCCAGGTCTGCTCGGCGGGGTCGGGCTCGCCGGCCTCGCGGTCGGAATGGGTCTGCTCGCGGTGCTGCCCGCGAATCCGAGCGTCCCGGATATCATCTGGCGAATGGCGATCTGCGGGGCTGGATTCGGCTTCTTCCAGGCCCCGAATCTACGCGCCATCATGACGAGCGCGCCGCCGGCCCGCTCGGGCGGGGCGAGCGGCATCGTGGCGACGGCGCGGCTTCTCGGCCAGACCCTGGGCGCTGCCCTCGTCGCTGCGTGCTTCGCGGTCGCGGGCGTGCACGGATCGGCGCTCGCCATGGGCCTTGGGTGTGCCTTTGCCGGATTTGCAAGCGCGGTGAGTTTCCTGCGTCTGGCCGTAAGTTCATAAGGTCGTCGCCGGCTGGCGAGCCACTCGCCTTGCTCGGCGGGGCGGAGCCACTCGCTGCCGATGCCCAGGCCAGCATGAATCCGCGCAGCGGGATGACGGTCCGACCGGGCGCGATCCAAACCGACATAGAGCCAAAGGGAGAGCGGGCATGATAGGATGGCGGGCGCGCCTCGGCTTCCTGGTTCCTCCGGGTAATCCGACGGTCGAGGTCGAGATGGGCGCTCTGGCCGCCGTGACGGGCGTCTCCGTCCACTACACCCGGATGAACGCGACCGGCGAGACCGGCAGTCTCGCGGGACAGAATGCGCGCAACCGCGAGCAGATCGCCGGCCTCGACGCGAACATGGCCCTGCTCTGTCTGGTCAAGCCGAAGGTCGTCGTGCTGGCGCACACCGCGACCAGCTACACGCTCGGGCAGGCCGAGGAGGCCGCTCTCGTGGCGCGGATGGAGGAGCGCTACGCCACGCGCTTCATCACCGCCTTCGGGAGCGTCGTGGCCGGGCTCCGGCACCTCGGTGTCCGCACGATCGCCTTCGGCACGCCTTACGCGCCGGAGGCGACCCTGCAGGGCAAGGCGCTGCTCGAGGCGCACGGCTTCGCCGTCGTCAATCACGGCAACTTGCCGGGCGTGCGCAACATCTACGACGAGACGGCGGAGCGGGCCTACGGCCTCGGCCGCCTCGTGGATCATCCCGACGCCGAGGCCCTGGTGCTGAGCGGCGTCGGGATGCCCACCCTTGCGACGATGGCCACGCTGGAGCGCGACCTCGGCAAGCCCGTGATCTCGGCGGCCTCGGGTATGATGTGGAACGCGCTTCGCGCCGCGGGCCTGCGCGAGGCCGTTCCGGGGTACGGCGCCCTGTTGGCGGGAGCCGATGGCCGGTCTGAGGGTCGCTGAGGCGCCCCCCGCGGCGGTGCGAGGCTCAGTGCCGCGAAGGCACCCCGAACGAGACGGCCGGGAGGGCCCCTTGCGGACACGAGCGGCAGCGATCGGCTGGTACGGCCAACTGGATGCGACCGAGCGCCGGACGTTCTGGGCCTGCTTTGCCGGCTTTGGCCTCGATTCCATGGACAACAGCATCTACGCGCTGGTGATCCCGGCCCTGATCGCCACGCTCGGAATCACGCGGCCCGAAGCGGGTTACCTCGCGACCGCGGCGCTGTTGGGCGCGGCGGTGGGGGGCTGGGGCGCCGGCGTGGCGGCGGACCGGATCGGCCGGATCCGCGTGCTGCAAGGGACCATCCTATGGGTCGCGCTGTGCACCTTCGGCGCCGCGTTCGCGACCGGATTCGCGCCGCTGGCCCTGCTGCGCTTCGGCCAGGGCATGGGCTACGGCGGCGAGGCAGCGGTCGGGGCTACCCTGATCAGCGAGGTGGTGCGGCCCGCCCTGCGCGGGCGCGTCGCCTCCGCGGTCAGCAGCGGCTACGCCGTCGGCTACGCGGGTGCCGTGGCGCTGTTTCCGATCATAGCCAACCTGTTCCCGCAGGACCTCGGTTGGCGCGTGTTCTTCACGATCGGGCTCATCCCGGCCGCGGCGGTATTCCTCATCCGCCGGTTCGTGCCGGAATCCGGCGTGTACGCCGAGAGCGCCGCCGCATCGCGCCGTACCGGCGGACTCGATGTCTTGCGGATCTTCACGCGTGCGCATCGGCGGACGACGCTCGTGGCCGCGACCCTGTCGACGGGTATCTTCGGCGGCAATTACGTGATGATCATCTGGTTGCCCACGTATCTGCGGACCGCGCTCGGCTTCACGGTCGCGACCAGTGCGGGGTACCTCGCCGCCAACATCGCCGGCTCGCTGGTCGGCCCCCTCCTCTACGGCCAGTTGGCCGATCGGGTCGGCCGCCGGCCGGCCTTCGGCGTGTTCCTGCTCCTACAAGCGCTCAATGTGAGCCTGTACGTGTTCGCCGCGCCGAGCCTCGGCCCCCTGATCGGGCTGAGCTTTGCCCTCGGCGCCTGCCAGAACGCCCTGGCGTCGGGCATGACGCCGACCTTCGCCGAGTTGTTCGAGACGAGCCTGCGGGGCAACGCCCAGGGCTTCTGCCTCGGTGGCGGCCGGGGGTTCGGCTCGGTGATGCCGGCCCTGGTCGGGCTCATCGCGGCGGCCGCTCCGCTCGGCACCGCGATGGGCGCGTGCGCGTTGGGCGCCTACGCCATAGCTTTCGCCGCGACCCTGGCGCTACCCGAGACGACCGGCGTCGACCTGGGAGGCGTCGGCGCACCCGATGTTGGGCCGCGATGATCCGAGCCGCGCCCGCCAGGCACGATAGCCGTTCGCGCGGGATGGTTTTACGATGTCTGCCGCGATCCGGCTGCAGTGCGCCGCGACGTCCCACGCATGCGAGCGGGATCTCCCGCGCGCCCGTCATCACCGCTGGACGGCGTACGACAGCGGGCGGGGTAAAGGTCAGGAGAGACCCATGGACATCGACCGACGCGTCCTCCTGGCCGGCGCGGCCGCGCAGTTCCTGCCCACCCGCACCGCCTCGGCCGAGGATCGCCCCATCCCCCCGGTCAGCGGCCGGATGAAGGCAATCGTCGCCGGACCGGAGGGGGCGAGCCTCACCGAGATCGACATTCCCTCCCCGAAGCCGACGGAGGTGCTCGTGAGGGTTCGGGCGGCCGGCCTCAACCGCGCCGATCTCTCCGTCGCCGCCGGGCAGCCGCACGGCCCGGCCGGTGATTCCGGCGCGGTGCCGGGCCTGGAATGGGCCGGAGAGGTCGTGGCGGTCGGCGCGGCCGTGAGTGATATCCATCCCGGTGACCGCGTCATGTGTTCCGGCGCCGGGGGCTACGCCGAGTATGCCGTGGCGGATCACGGGCGGACCCTTCCGCTCCCCGCGGGCCTGTCGTTCGAGGTCGCCGCGACCCTACCGGTCGCCCTGCAGACGATGCACGACGCCCTGATCACGCAGGCGCGCCTGCAGCCGGGCGAGACCGTGCTGATCCAGGGGGCGAGTTCCGGCGTCGGGCTGATGGGGCTTCAGATCGCCCGGTGGCGCAAGGCTTCGGTCGTGATCGGTACGTCGCGAAGCCCCGAGCACCGCGCGCGCCTGTCCGAGTTCGGCGCCACGCTGGCTATCGACACCAAGGATCCGACCTGGCCCGAGCAGGTGCAGGCGGCGACCGGCGGTCGGGGCGTCGACGTGATCATCGATCAGGTCTCCGCGCCGGTGGCCAACGGCAACCTGCAGGCCGCAGCCGTGCTCGGACGCATCGTCAACGTCGGCCGGCTCGGCGGCAGCCGGGGCGAGTTCGACTTCGACCTGCACGCCACGAAGCGCATCAGCTACATCGGCGTGACCAACCGGACCCGGACGATCGAGGAGCAACGCGCGATCACCGCGCGCGTCCGGGCCGACCTGGGGCAGGCTATCGCGACCGGGGGCTTCAGCCTGCCGATCGACAGCCGGTATGCGCTGGCCGAGGCGCCGGCCGCGCTCGCGCGCATGAAGGCGAACGCGCATTTCGGGAAGATCGTCCTGAGCGTCTGACGCCCGGCCCGCATCGTCCAGGCTGCGCGGCCAACCTCGCGGCGACCGCAGCGCTCCCGGCCGGATCGTCGCGCTTCAGCGGCGCGATACCGGGCCACGCGATCGCATCCGGCCGGCGATCATGGCGCGCCGATCGCGCCGATCTCCGCCTCTCGGCGCCGCGGCCGGACGCGCGGGCTGCCGCATCGCGGGATCGGCATGGTCGAGCGATGTCCGCCCTGCGATCGCCGCAAGAGCACTTCGCGCGGTCCCGCTACGCCTGCGCCCGCCGGACGGGTGAAGCCGTTCTGCCGCGTGCTCGAGTTCCGCGGGACGACCTCCACGGCGATGGGGCCAGGGTTTGGATGCGGGCACGAGTTTCGCGATGGCGATCCGGACATCTGGCGGGGAAGATAAGGGACACGATGGCTGACCAGATCAACCGCCGGAGCGCGCTCGTCGGCATGGCTGCCACCGGCGCCCTGTCGGCGGTCGGGCCCGGACCGGCCACAGGTGCGACCGGTTCGAGCACGACCGCCTCCGCGGGCGAACTGGCTGCCGCGATCCGGGGCGGCCGCCGCTCGGCGCGCGAGATCGTCGATCTGCATCTCGAACGCATCGCCGCGGTGAACCCGCGCTTGAATGCTGTGGTCCAGCTGACCGCCGATGCGGCGCGCCGGGAGGCGGACGAGGCCGATGCGATGTTGGCGCGTGGTCAGGTCAAGGGCCCGCTCCACGGTGTTCCGGTCACGATCAAGGATACGCTCGAGACGGCCGGCACGATCTGCACGGGCGGTACCCTCGGGCGGGCGCACTCCGTGCCGAGGACCGACGCCACCGCCGTCGCGCGGCTGCGGGCGGCCGGAGCGATCGTGCTCGGGAAGACCAACGTGCCGGAGTTGGCCGGAGCCCTGGAGACCGACAACCTCGTCTACGGGCGAACCAACAATCCCTACGATCTCGCCCGCACCCCGGGTGGAAGCAGCGGCGGCGAAGCCGCGATCGTCGCGGCGGCCGGCTCGCCGCTCGGCCTCGGGACCGATGCGGGCGGCAGCATCCGTGTCCCGGCGCATTACTGCGGCCTCGCCGCGCTCAAGCCGACCGCGGGGCGCGTCCCGCGGACCGGCCAGTTCCCCCGGCCGATGGGCGCGCGCAACGCGGTCTTCCACGTCAGTCTGATCGCCCGGAGCGTGGATGATCTGGCGCTGGCTCTGCCGATCATCGCCGGGCCCGATGTTCAGGATTACACCGTCGTCGATATGCCGCTGCTCGACAGCCATAGCGTCGATATCGCGACGTTGAGGCTGGCGTATTTCGACGACGATGGCCTCGCATCGCCCACCGCCGAGATCGCGGCGGCCGTACACCAGGCGGTCGAGGCCCTGGCACAGGCGGGGGTGGCCGTGACGGAGCGCCGGCCGCCGGACGCGGCCAAGGCAGGGACCATCTACTACGATATGACACGCGGCGACGGCGCAGCCGGTGTCCGGGCCTTCCTGAAATCGGTGGGCACCGAGCAGATCTCGCCGCTGTTCGAGCGGTCGCTGCAGTCGCGCTCCTCGCCCGCGATGGGAAGCATCACGGAGGCGCTCGCCGCATTCAATCGCTGGGATGCCTACCGCAACGCGATGCTGGCCTTCATGCAGGATTACGATGCCCTGCTCTCGCCGGTCCTGCCCTACGTGGCGCCGCCACATGGCACGAGCTTCGACGAGGAACTGCAGAAGGGCATCGGTTACGCGCAGATGCACAATCTGACCGGCTGGCCGGCCGCGACGGTGCGCATCGGGACATCGCCCGAGGGACTGCCGCTCGGCGTGCAGGTGGCGGCTCGCCCGTGGCGGGAGGATATCGCGCTCGCCCTCGTCCGACGACTGGAAACCCGCTTCGGCGGCTGGACCGCGCCCAGCATCTAGGTCGGGGCAGCGAGCCCCGTGAGGGATCTGCCGGACCGGCTGATGCGCGCGGCGTCGGCGGCCCGTACGGCTACGCTCACCGGCCCGACGACCCAGGAGGACAGCCGGAGGCCCGACGAAGGCGCAGCCTGAGAGCCGCGGTCTCTCTGCCGGACGCCGAGGACCTGCGGCGGATGACTCATTCTGAGTAGCTGCGGAAGACAGCGCCTGCGCAACGTTCCGAACGCTGCGGCGCCCGCACGGATCGACCGTCGAACGATCGACTGTTCGGACGTCGTCAGCCGCTGGTCACTCCGGACGAACTCCGATGTCACGCAGATACGACGCCGTCGCCGGGTGCAGCCAAGCGGCCGGTACGGTCGAGGCTAGGGTGCGCGGGTCGCTCTCGCGGCCCTGGGGATAGGCGCGGGCCAGGGCCTCCCGACCTCGGTCGATCGCCCGCACGAGCCGGGTGACACGGGCGGCGTCGAGGCCGGGTCGAGCCAGGATGAAGCTCCAAGACCCGACGGTTGCGATGGGGGCATCCTGTCCGCGGAAGGAGCCGGCCGGGACGGTCAAGCGGCGCATGGAGGCGCGCAGGGCCAGGATCTTCGGGATCGCCTCAGGCGCAGGGCCGAAGAAGCGGGCGCCGCCGGGCGCGTCCGCGAGGGTCTTGAAGCCTGGCCAGCCGAGGCTCGCGCCCCACAGAGCCGTCGCGCGGCCGTCGAGAACTTGCGTGGCGCCGTCGCCGGCGTCGTCGAGGAGGATCGGCGTGATGTCGCGGTCCGGATCGATGCCGGAGCCTTGGAGCACGGTTCGCCCCATGATCGTGAAGCCCGAGCCGCGCGTGCCGAGCGCGACGGCACGGCCGCGCAGATCCTGCACGTTCTGAATCGGACTGGAGGCGGGGACTACAAACATGCCGGGCGAGGCATCGATGGGTGCCACGACCGACAAGCCGCTCCCGTCGGCCGGTCCACCGGACAAGGCCTCGTAAGCATACTCACCCTGCACGAGGGCCAGGTCGAGCGTGCCCGTTCTGAGCAGGGTCAGGTTTTCCGTCGAGCCCTTCGTGATCCTCGGCTCGATCACCACACCTCGGTCGACCTCACGGACGGCGGCGATCAGCGCCCGGCCGAAGGCGGGGAATGAGCCACCGGGCGTCGCCGTCCCGAGCGTCAGACGCAGCTCTGGCTCAGAGAGTTGAGCGCGCGCGGGTCCGGTCGCAGCGAGGGTGATGATCCCGAGGAGCAGTTCCCGTCGCCGTCCCATGCTGCGCTCCACCGACGGGCCCGTCCCGATGCGTCAACCACCGCTTCCGGTGCCTGGCGAATTCCGGACCGTCTATGGACGTGAGATTTTGACCACTGATTTGTTCCGCAGGCGCATGGCGTTACCGCGATGCCGCGCGATCGACAGCATCGGATCGCTGGGCATTGGCGTCCCGAAGGGCGGGCGTTAAAGCCCATGCCATGTTCGATGACGCAGCCGCTCAGCGCTATCTCGCGGGATTAGCCCCGGTGGCTATGGGGTCCGTGCGCTGGCTGATCTATGACGATAAGCGCCAATGGGTCTCGGTCGTCGATGGTGAGATCGCCTCACTGCGGGAGGATTGCGCACAGGTCGTCGGCGCCTCGGTGGAGGCGGATGCCTGCGCGTCATTCGGCGATGCGATCCGCGCGTTCCTCGCCGAAGGGACCGATCGCACGCCGCAGATTGTCGCCCTCTCGTGCGCTGTGTTGATGCAGAGCATCGGTGATCTCGACGCGGTCTTCGTCCAGATCCAGTCCGGGATCATGGCGACCCTTGTCTCCGCCGAGGACGTCGTCGTCAGGCCCGTCGCCGCATCAACGTGACCGGACGGATATTTTGGCTCGGGCAGCTCGCGGGCGACCGACGCGCCCGTCAGCCCCTGCCCGGCCATACCCAGCTGAAGAGCAGCCGTGCGCGACCTCGTCATCGAGGCGGTCGGCGCGCCGGCGATATCCGCGCAGACCGTCATCTGACGATCACCGCGGCGGCCACAAATGCCGTCGCGCCCCGGGGCCAAGCCATAAGCTTTGCTTTGGGGAGCCCGCTCGCCATGTAGCGGGCCATGATCCGACTGATCCCCAGCCTGCCCGCCGTCTACGTCATCGCACGCGTGGTGTGGCCCAGCCCGTGGCCGCTCGCGCTCAAGCTCAGCGTGACCGTCCTCCTGCTCGTCGCATCCCAATACCATCTCTGGTGTCGCCTCTCCTCCGGATCGGTCTTCGCGCCGGAGTTCCCCCGCCCGGTGGTGATCCTGTTCAACGGGGCGTTCGGTGCGCTCGCGCTGGCGACACCGATGCTCCTTGCCCTGGATGCCGCGTCGCTGGTGGGCTGGGTCCTGTCCGGGGGCGGATGGGCGGTCCCCATGGCCTGGCGCTACGTGGCGGTCCTCGCGGCCGTGGTGCTGGCGGTGGTGGCCGTGTCTCAGGCCGTGCGCGTACCGCCGCTGAAGGACATCACCGTGGCGATCCAGGATCTGGCCCCCGCCTTCGACGGCTACACGCTCCTGCATCTCTCCGACCTGCACATCAGCCGTCTGTTCCCTGAAGCGTGGGCGGAGACCGTGGTGGCACGTGCCAACGCCCTCGGGAGCGACCTGATCGTGGTGACGGGCGACTTCATCGACGGGTCGCTCGCATCCCGACGGACCGACGTCGAGCCCTTGCGCGCCTTGACGGCGCGGGACGGCGTCTGGGCTGTGCCCGGCAACCACGAGTACTTCTTCGACTACGACGCCTGGATGGCCCACCTCGCCGGGTTGGGGATACGCGTTCTCGCCAACGCCCACACGGTCCTCAGGCGCGATGGCGGTGCGCTCGTGGTGGCGGGCGTGACCGACCGCTCGGCGCCCGCGACCGGTCATGCGGCTCCAGATCTCGCCGCTGCGCTGGCGGGCGCGCCCGCAGGGGCGGCGGTCGTGCTGCTGGATCACCAGCCGGCGAACGCGGCACGGGCCGCCGCGCACGGGGTGCGGCTGCAATTGTCGGGGCACACCCATGGCGGCATGATCCGTGGGCTGGACCGGCTGGTGGCTCGGGGCAACGCCGGGTTCGTCTCCGGGGCGTACCGGGTCGGGGGCATGCTGCTCTATGTCAGCAACGGCACCGGGCTGTGGCCGGGCTTCGCGCTTCGGCTCGGCCGCCCCTCCGAGTTGACGCGGATCACGCTGCGAACCGCGCCGTGACACCGCCTGTGCCGCTCGGCTGAGCAGCGCAAGCGTCGCCGTCGCGTTAGATGACGTAACGGCAGGATGAAGCGATCATGACTACGGATCGACCGGAGCGTGTGAGGCCGCGCCGCGTCCTCCTTCTGGGGGCGACCGGCACGATCGGCCGGGCGACCGTGCGGGCGCTGGTGGCCCGCGGTCACGAGGTCGTCTGCCTCGTCAGGCGCCCCGCCGACACCGCCATCCCCGCAGGCGCCACCGAACGGATCGTGGATCTGACCGATCCGGAATCGCTGGCGCGCGCGGGCGTCCGCGGCGAACCGTTCGACGTCCTTGTGTCGTGCCTCGCATCGCGCACCGGATTGCCCGACGACGCCTGGGCGATCGATTACCGCGCGCATGTCAATGCCCTGCACGCGAGCCAGGCGGCCGGCGTAACGCAGGTCGTGCTCCTGTCGGCGATCTGCGTTCAGAAGCCGGCCCTGGCTTTCCAGCACGCCAAGCTTGCCTTCGAAGCCGAGCTGATCGCTTCAGGGCTCGACTACACGATCGTTCGGCCGACGGCCTTCTTCAAATCGCTCTCGGGGCAGATCGATCGCCTGAAACGCGGCAAGCCGTTCCTGGTTTTCGGTGACGGGACCCTGACCGCCTGCAAGCCGATCAGTGACGACGACCTGGGGCGCTATCTCGCGGACTGCCTCGACGATGAGAACCGGCGCAATCGCGTGCTGCCGATCGGTGGGCCGGGCGAAGCGATCACCCCGAAGGCGCAGGGCGAGCGGCTCTTCGCCCTGCTCGGGCGCGAACCGCGCTTCACGCACGTTCCGGTGGCGCTCCTGGATGTGATCGTCGCCGTCCTGGCGACGATCGGACGATGGGTGCCGACCGTGGCCGCCAAATCCGAACTCGCGCGGATCGGCCGGTATTACGCGACCGAGTCCATGCTCGTGTGGGACCCGGCGACCGGGCGATACGATGCGCAGGCCACCCCTTCGACGGGGTCGGAGACGCTGTTCGACTATTATGCGCGCGTGATCGGTGGTCAGGCCGTCGCCGAGCGTGGCGACCACGCGGTGTTCTGACGATGCTCCGATCCGAGTGACGCGAGCTGATGGCGCGACCATCCGATCACGGTGGTGGACGCGCCCTCGCGGGCCGAGCGGCGTCGGGTCAACGAGGCGTTCGACGACACCTTGCGCACGCGCCTGAACGATCAGCGGGGCGATCATCATCGTGCCGCAGCGGCTGCACGCTGACGATCTGGTCGGACACGTCGTGGAGCGGGATGCGGCGGAGGTGGTGTCGCTGCCCGCGATCACCGCGGATGAGACCCGTCATCGCCCGAGCGACACACCGGGGGACGTCTGCCGGCGCCAGGGCGGGGAGCTGTTGCACCGTGAGCGCGAGCCGATGGCGGTGTTGGCGCAGATGCGCCGCGCCCAAGGCTCGCTGACGTTCCAGGCGCAGTACCGGCAGGATCCCGCGCCCGCCGGCGGCACCGTGATCCGCCGCGAGTGGCTTCGCACCTGCGAGGCGAGACCGAACCGTTTCAATCGGATCGTCGTGGCATGGGAGACGGCCTCGACCCTGTCGGAGGCGAGCGACTGGTCTGTCGGGACCGTCTCGGGCGCCGTCGGGCTCGACGACTATCTCCTCGACGTGGCCCGAACAGGCTCCGGGAGAGAGGGTCGGGGTTTCCGCCAGATGGGGCCAATCTGGTCCGGGTGTACCTGTACCCCGCCCCGGGCCCGGTGACGCGTGTCGCCCGATGGCAACAGGCATGGGCCGCGTTCAGGGGCGTCGCCCGGATCGATTGACCGTCGCGGCGCGCGCCGGAGATAGAGACTCTCCACGCCCACGGTTCTTCTGTTGCCGGTAACAGATCAGTCGTGCGACACAGCGATCGTCAGTCTTCCCCGCCTTCGGCAGCCCCGGCTTCACCGGTGCGGGACGTCGCTGCCCTCCCCCCGAACGCTGCGCCCGCGGCCTCTCTCGCACGGCTCCCATGCAGGTCATCTCGATCGTTCAGCAAAAAGGTGGCGTGGGGAAAACGACGCTCGCCATCAACGTCGCCGGCGCCCTGAAGCAGCGCGGCCTGTCCGTGATGGTGGTCGATGCGGATCCGCAGGGCTCCGCGACCGCCTGGGCCTTCCCGCGCAAGCTGGGGTTCGAGGTGAAGGCCGAACTCCTGGCCAACGGCACGCTCTCGATCTGGCTGCGCAACATCCTCAAGCAGCGCGCCGACGTGATCCTGATCGACACGCCAGCCGGCCTGAGTTCCGTGTTTCGCGCCGCCGTCGACGTCGCCGATCTGGTGCTGATCCCGTGCGGGCCGTCGAGCCTCGACATCAACGCCGCGCGCACCACGCTGCTGAACGTGGTCTCCGCGCTGCGCAGCGACGCCCGATCGCGCACGCAGATCGCCATCGTCCCGACGCGCGTCGACGTGCGCACCCCGGAGGGGCAGCAGATCACCGACGAACTCAGCGCCCTCGGCGAGAATGTCAGCCCCCCCCTGAGCCACGACGTCTATTTCGTGCGCGCGTTCACGCAGGGCGTCTCGGTGACGGCCGCGGCGCCGGCGAGCAACGCCGCGCAGGAGATCAAGGTCCTCACCGACTTCCTGCTCGAATCGCTGGCCGCGAGCGGCGCGTGACCGGTGCGGGATCACGTCGGTCCGCACCTCACCCCGTCAAACGCCCTCCCCTGACGTCGCACAGCGCCGGGAATTTCGGGACCGCGCGAACGCGCGCCCGTTAGACCCGGGCCCTCCGGGGGGCAGTCCTAGGTCCGGCCCGGCGGCGGTCACGGCCGTTTGCGCTTCAACCACTCGCCGGTCTGCTCGGAGAGATGCGTGGCCGCCCAGGCGGTCGAGGGAGCGACTTCGATCAGGAGGAGGCTGTCGTCCTTGTGCAGATATCCGAGCAAGCTCTCGCTGAGATCCCGCAAGGTTTCCGCGCTCTCGATCAGCCACGCGCAAGACTGAGCTTGATGTGCGTCGATCGCGCTGAGATGGCCATAGAGCACGCTGTAATCGTGGCCGACCGCCCTCATGTCGAAGCTGGCAAGATAGATCGCCATCGTCTCGCTCGCCGGGTGAAACACGCGTCCCGATGGGAGGCACCGTAGGCGCGGCGCGTCCCCGTGTCATCGCGCGTTTCGCGTGCTCACGCGAACGCTATCCCGGGCGTACGACTTGCAGGGGAACGCCCGCAAGTCCGGCGCCGCGCGGCCGCCGCCGTCCTCGCCCGGCGCCGGCTTCGCACATGCGAGAGGCCCGCGACGGGAGTACCGCGCGACCGCTTCCCGGTGGGCATCACCTGGCGGCGATCCTCGCTCGAAGGCGGATGGTCCGCATCTGACGGCCGATGCCCCCCGCGCTGGATCAAAATTCTGCCGCCTTCCGATACACTGATCATCCCGGTCGAGACGGGGCCGAATCACTATCGCCGGCCTGACCGTGCGGCGCGGTCGTTCGAGCCGTCGCGACGGTGTGCTGCAGCGCTCGGATTGCGGCGCGCAGACAGTCTTGGGGCTTCAGGGCGAGAAACTATACTGGTCTCACTCAAATGAATGATGACAGGCCCCGTTGACGGTTTATTAAGTATTGCACTGCCTCAGCCCGCCGCGTGCTGGATCGTTAACGATTCCGGGCCGGGCTGAGAGACGGCATTTTCCGGTCGAGAACGTCGGAAAAAGGCTGAACCAGAGATCCGGCGCCGCCAGCGGCAGACGGGCGTAACGGGCTGATAAAGTTCAATAAAACGGTCCCAATATCGATGTTCTCGGGCTGCCCGGACGACGCTCTGGGTTGATTCTCGCCGTGTTTTCGTTGCGATTTTGCAACGCGGTAACCCTAAGTAGAACTGCCATTGAATCCTGGTTTAAGTTTTCATTGACCGAATTCAGTAGTGTCTCGTAAACAAAGATCAGATGCGCGCCGAGCGCTCAGATCGAATTCGGAAAGGGACAATGGCTGAGCGCGTCACATCCGTGCCGCTGGAGACCGGGCTGTACGTGCTGCGGTACGTTCAGGCGCCGACAGCCCATGGTGCGCCGCACGTGTTCGTGCGGCCGTCGCCCGGCAGCGAGGATGTCGTCGAAGTGATCTCGCCGCCCGGCGAGCGCCCCGGATCGATTTCGGCCCCGGGCGGATGCGTGGTCGTGCGCGCCGAGCGGGCGAGCAGCCTGCACGTCACCATCTCATCCGCGCTCGCGTCCGGGGGCGCCGAGGCCGAGCTGCGCCTGGAGTCGCTGGCTGGTGCGGCGCGGCCGGGCGCCTCCGTCCAGGGTACGGCGCAGCCTTCCGTCCAGCCGCCCACGGTCGCGCCGCCGGCCCCGCGGCTCGACGTGATGGGGCATGTCTCGCGACGCGGCGATGTCCGGGTTGGCGATGGGCGCTGGGTCGCGGGGCCGGAGAGCCCGGCGCCGATCGAGGGCCTGGAAGTCGGCTTGCTCGATCGGACGTCGGGCCTCGCCCTGGAGTATCAGGTCCAGGTCGGCGGACCGGGCGGCGCCTGGACGCCGTGGATGACCGGCGGGTTCGCCGGCACCCGCGGACAGGCGCGCGCGCTCCTCGGTGCGCGGCTGCGCCTGGTCGGCGCTCGGGCGTCGCAGTTCCAGATCGATGCCGAGGCCCTGTTCCTCGGCGCGACGGTCATGCGCCTCAAGGGACAGGCGATCGAGGTGATCAGCGGCTCGGGAGTCGATCCCTTGGTCGGTCTGAAGCTTCTCGTCGCCGCGGCCAATCCTGTTCCTCAGCGGTCGGCGGATGCGCCGGCCGCGAGCCCCCAGTCGGCAGCGCGTGCAGGACGTGTGCGCGTGTTCCGGTCGGCGGACCTGCGTTGACGCGTCGCCAGACGGCGCACGGACATTAGATCTTTGATCGAGGGGGCAATACGTGGCTGATCTCACCTACGGGGGACAAACCCTCTCCGGACACATGGTCGAGGGGTATGTCTCTGGTGCGACGGTGTTCGCGGACGCAAACGGCAACGGTGTTCTCGATACGGGTGAGGCGAGTTCGATCACGGACGCCCTGGGGCAATACTTCCTCCAGAACGCGTCTGGACCGCTCATCGGTGTAGGCGGCGTCGATACCTCAACCGGTCAGACGATCACGACGACGCTCACCGCGCCAGCGGGGGCGACGGTGATCACGCCGCTGACGACGCTCATCAGCGCACTGTTGCCATCAAATCCCAGCGCGGCCGACGTCACGGCAGCGGAGAGCACCGTCGCGAAGGGTCTCGGGATCACGCTCGCGTCGGGGCAGAGCCTCCTGACCCTGGACCCGGTCGCAGGCACGCTCAGCGGCGACGCGGCCGCGACCCAGGCTTACGTCGCTGGCGCAAAAGTTTATGACACCATCTCGATTCTAAGCGCCGGCTTGAGCAGCCAGGGCGGTGTGTCGGCGGCCGCGGCTAGCGGCAGCATCGCCGCAGCGCTCGGGCACCAGATCCAGGCGGCGGCCGGCTCCGGGCAGGCCCTGAATCTGAGCGCCGCCTCGACGCTGCAGAACGTCGTCACCGCGGCGGCGACGTCGGTGGGCGCCAACATCAGCACCGGCACCGCGGCGAGCATCAGCACCATTGCGGCATCCAGCAACACAGCCTTGGATACCGCCGCCACCGGCGCGGGTGGGGGCCAGCAGCTCCTGAGTTCGAGTGCCGCCGTGCAGCAGGTGGCACAGGGCGCGACCACGTCGGCGCTGTCGAGCGTCCCGGCTGGGCAGTCGCTGTCGTCCGTCGAGACACAGTACACCGGCTCTAATTTGAGCAACGCGATCGGCTCGGCGACCGTCGGAAGCGGCGGCTCGGGCTCGAGCCCGTTCTCAACCACGGTGGGCACCGGACCGGATCATCTCGTGCTGAAGGTCAGCCAGGATGCCTATCAGGGCAACGCGCAGTACACGGTCTCGGTCGACGGTCAGCAGATCGGCGGCACCCTAACCGCCAGCGGCGCGCACGTGGCCGGTTCGACCGCGCAGGACGATACCGTGACGGTGCAGGGCAGCTTCGGCGCGGGCCCACACACGGTCAGCGTCAACTTCCTCAACGATGCCTACAACGGCCCGGGCAACGACCGAAACCTGTACGTCGACTCCGCGAGCTACAACGGCACGGCAGTCTCTGACAGCAGCCTGAGCCTGCTCTACCGGGGTACGCAGGAATTCACCGTGCCGCAGGGCACGAGCACGAGCACGCCGGGTACTGGAACATCAGGCTCTGGCACGCCGGGCACCGGTACGTCGGGCGGCGGGTCGAGCCCGGTCTCGACCACGGTCGGGACCGGCCCGGACCATCTGGTGCTGAAGGTCAGCCAGGACGCCTACCAGGGCGACGCGCAGTACACGGTCTCGGTCGATGGCAAGCAGGTCGGCGGCACCCTGACCGCGAGCGGCGCGCACGTGGCCGGTTCGACCGCGCAGGACGATACCGTGACGGTGCAGGGCAGCTTCGGTACGGGTCCGCACACGGTCAGCGTCAACTTCCTCAACGACGCCTACAACGGTCCGGGCAACGACCGAAACCTGTACGTCGACTCCGCTAGTTACAACGGTGCGTCCGTATCTGATAGCAGCCTCAGCCTGCTCAATTGGGGCACGCAGGAATTCACCGTGCCGCAGGGCACAAGCACGCTTGCGGCGGGGACGAGCACGCTTGCGGCGGGGACGAGCATTACTCACGACACGATGGCGAGCGGCTCCAACTACAACCCCAGCTATCTCGCGGGCAGTCAGAGCACTCTGTATAGCGGCTCGGCTGGAGACACCCTGTATGGGGGGCTGAGTGCGGGCGCCCACGATACGCTGACCGCCGGCAGCGGTGACGATTTGTTGTCTGTAAAATACGGCGATAACGTCCTTCGGGCTGGTTCGGGCCTCGACACGCTCCAGGGCGGGGTCGGGCACGACACACTCTACGGTGGTGGCCAAAGCGCCCTCTATGCGGGCTCAGGTGGCGACACCCTGTACGGGGGCCAAAGCGCCGCCGCCCACGACACGCTTAACAGCGGCGCCGGCAACGATTTCCTATCGGTGTCACAAGGTAATAACGTGCTCTTTGGCGGCGCCGGTCTCGACACACTTCAGGGAGGCACCGGACACGACACGCTGTACGGCGGTGGTCAGAGCGCAATGTACGCCGGCTCGGGTGGTGACACCCTGTACGGCGGACTCGGCACCGGTGCCCACGATACTCTCATGGGCGGTGCAGGCAATGACCTCTTGTCGGTGACACAGGGCAACAACGCGCTCTACGCCTCAGGCGGTACGGACACGCTCCACGCTGGCTCGGGCGACGACACGCTCTACGCTGGGTCAGGCGACGCGAAGCTTTACGGCGGCTCCGGCCACACCCGCTTTGAAATCACCGGTCTCACCGGCAATGACACAATCGTCGGGGGAACCGGCTCAGCTTCTGTCGTTATCGACGGCCATAGCTCAACCGACGCGCAGTACAGGTCGAATGGCGACGGATCAACGACGATCACGTTCGCCGGAAGCAGCCAGTCAGTCACCGTTACAAATATCGACACGCTTCACTTCGGCGGAAACAACACCGATCACAAAATTGGCTAAGAACGCGCCCTTTTTGCTCAGCATGAAAGCAAAAGATTTTTATAGCCTCTTGGAGGGGCGGCTCACGCCGCCCCCTTTTTTTCCAACCGACGGTTAAAGTAAGCCATTAAATCACGGTTATAGCAGCTCAGGGCCAGACTAAACCAATAACGTGAGATTCAGTTTTCTAATACGTTGCAGACCGAAACGTCAGTCGAGAGCATCGAAATGAACCAATCCGGCGCATTTCCAGAAAAATCAAACAGCCCAAGTCAGGAAGTGCTCGCTGGACTAGCCAGCTTGGTGCTAGTGGCCCGCTCCCACGGAATTCATCTTTCGACGAAGCAATTAATCCAAGATAATCAAATTCGTTGTGACCAAATTGGCCCAAGCGACTTACTAAAATATGCAAGCCGCGTCGGTCTTAAAGGGAAAACGATAAACCTACGCTGGCGCCAACTAATTAAGCTACGGCGTGCACTTCCTGCCATCGTTTTTCTCAACGATGGCACTCCTATGGTCCTCACCCGGGCCGAGGCCACCGACAAATTAGAACAAGTGACGCTACTCGACCCAGAGGCTCCCGAGGACGCACCTGTGATCCTCGAACGCGCCAGGCTAGCGAATATTTGGTCCGGGAGAACGCTCCTCCTGAAACGCGACCACACGTTCAGAGATGAGGAGCAGCCGTTCGGTATGAGACTCATCGCGTCCTTAATATTTAGGGAACAGCGAATTCTACGCGACATAATAACGGCAGCCGCATTTTTATCTTTACTCGCGCTCGTCCCAATCTTGTTTTTTCGCTTGATGACCGACCGAGTGGTCACGCATCACGCCATGAGCACTTTTACAGTTCTGTGCATCGCATTAGCGCTATGCGTAGTGTTCGAAACAGCTTTCGCAGCCCTAAGAAGAGCGCTGCTTCTGCATTTGACGACTCGAGTAGACGTGAAGCTGACGACACTAATTTACGAACGAGTCCTACGCCAGCCCGTTGATTTGTTTGAAAGCACCCCCGTGGGCCTCATAGCAAGAAATATGAGCGAAGCAACAAAAATCCGCGCGTTTATCAGTAATCAATTACTCGGAACGATGTTGGACAGCTTGTGTTTGCTGATCTTTTTGCCAGTGATGTTCCTATATAGCCCACTTTTAACGTTCATGGTCCTATTTTGTTGCGCTATAATCTTTATCTGGACGATGCTCATGCTGCCAGAGTTCGGAAAAAGAACCAATGCCGTGATCACAGCGGAAGGCGCGCGCGGATCTTTTTTAGTTCAGACTCTACAGGGAATTAGAACAATTAAATCTCTAGCGCTGGAGAATGCCCAGATAGAAAGATATGAAACTCACGTGGCGCACGTCGCAAAGCTACGCGCGAAAGAAGGTAACCTCGCTAACATTATTCAATCAGCAATTATTCCGATAGAGCGCTTTATGATATCCGGAGTGCTCGCTGTAGGAGTGTATTCTGCAGTAACAACCAAGGACCAGGCTGGAATAGCGGGAATATTTGTTTTCCTTCTTTTGTCGCAACGACTCGTAGGGCCGCTGAAACAGATGGCGCAACTTCTGGAGCAGTTCGAAGAAGCGCGATCGTCAGTCGAATTAGTAAGCGCCATGATCAATAATAAGCCAGAAGATACAAGACGTGGCAAAGGAGTTCGCCAGCCGCTATCAGGTCATCTAGCTTTCAATGCAGTGCGCTTTCAATATCGAGGATCTACGACTCCAGCATTGAACGATGTTTCCTTCGAGATTCCGGCAGGAACGACCTTGGGCATTATGGGTCGCAGCGGCTCAGGGAAAACAACAGTAACACGCCTCTTGCAACGGCTGCACGCCGACTACGACGGCCTGATCAAAATCGACGGTGTGGACGTTCGTGAATACGCATTGGATCATCTCAGAGGCAGCTTAGGCGTAGTTCTCCAAGACAACTTCCTTTTCGCAGGTACGATTCGCGACAACATTACGGCAGCGAAAATAGACGCTAGCTTTAGCGAAGTCGTCAGGGCTGCACGTCTCGCAGGAGCGGAGGAGTTTATCGACCGTTTGCCGGCTGGCTACGAAACATACCTGAATGAGGGCTCGACCAATCTGTCTGGTGGACAGAGGCAACGTTTAGCTATCGCCCGAGCGCTCATCACTGATCCACGTATTTTGATCCTCGACGAAGCAACAAGCGCCCTTGATCCCGATAGCGAGGCCATAGTTAACGCAAATTTGCAGCGCATTAGCGAGGGCCGAACGGTGATAGTAATCTCTCATCGACTTTCGTCTTTAGTCTCTGCCGACACGATCCTTGTATTAGAGCGGGGGCGAGTTCACGACCTTGCGCCCCACAGCACACTTCTCGAAAGATGTGACATTTACCGCGATCTTTGGAACCAGCAGCATAGATCGTCAAACGTCCATGCTGAAAAGAAGTTATGGCTAGTCAGCTAGGAACTGATAAATGACCAAAGACCGCACTAGTCAAGAAATTGAACGCTTTCAATCAGAGATTGACGAGATCCGTAAGGCACCGGAGCCACTAGCTCTACGCGTCACAACTTTTTGCGCGGCAGCAGCCGTAGCCATAACTATCGCCTTTGCCGCAGTGGCTCGAGTCGATCGAGTTGTCACAAGCGATCGGGGTAAAATCGTTCCAGCGCAGGGAGCCGTTTTGTTCCAGGCCTTGGACAACTCGCTCATCAAGACGCTCGATGTTCGCGAAGGCGATCACGTTAAAAAAGGGCAGTTACTTGCTACCCTTGATCCTACTTTTGCGGATGCAGATGTCGACCAGCTTGAAAGACAACTATTTAGTCTCGACGCGCAAATTGGTCGAGCTGGCGCTGAGCAGAGGGGCGTAGATTACTCGCCGGGGGCGGCAGATCAAGCGAGCAACGTATACATTAATCTTCAAAAGACGCTTTTTGATCAAAGGAAGGCGCAGTTCAAGGCGCAGACGGCAAGTTTCGACGAGAAAATGGCGCAGACCGAGTCCACAATCAGGCGCCTCGAGGGGGATCAGGCGCGGTATAAGGAACGCGAGAAGATTTCTCAGCAGATCGAAGGGATGAGACAAACATTGGTTGAGAGACAGGCGGGAAGTCTGTTGAATTTGCTGGTCGCAAGCGACTCGCGGATCGAAATGCTTAGAACGATGGAGAACGGCGAGAATAGCCTTACTGAGGCCAAACACCAAATGCAGGCTTTGAAGGCTGATCGAGCTGCGTTTGTCCAACAGTGGCTGTCCGCCAGCAGTCAGGATTTGGTTACTGCCCAAGGCACGAGGGATACCGTAGCAACGCAGATGGCAAAGGCTGCCCGCCACAAAGATTTGGTTCAGCTAGTTGCTCCCGAGGACGGCTTCGTACTTACGCGCGCTAAAATTTCAGCTGGAGCTGTGCTCAAAGCTGGCGAAACTTTACTGAGTGTAGTAGCTGAAAATGCACCGATCGAAGCTGAGTTGAACATCTCGGCAAGAGAAGTCGGCTTCGTAAGAGCAGGCGACTCTGTCGCGTTGAAGGTTGATGCTTTTCCCTTTGTTGAACACGGAATGGCGCTAGGAAAATTGAACTGGGTGAGCGAGGGCGCGTTTTCCTTGGACGATGACGGCAAACCTGTTGACACGTATTATAAGGCTCGCGTGTCCGTCACAAACATGCGCTTCACACGCGTGCCGTCTTCATTTCGCCTGATACCCGGCATGACCCTTAATGCCGACATTCATATCGGTGAGCGGTCCGTGCTAGGCTACCTCGTCGCCGGGGTGACAGGTGGCCTGGACGAAGCGATGCGAGAGCCATGAGGTTAAAGCTGAGGATCAATATTGCGCAACGTATATATGCGAGTTTTCATTTCTACTGCGCGAAAAGACTTACACTTCGAGCCCGCGGAGCGTCGGCTTTTCTTCACCTTGTCGCGGCAGGACGTCACGGTCATTCTGAGGCCGCCTATCAGCTCGGACTGAACTACGCTCAAGGGCTTAATTGTGCGAGATCGGGTGCTGAGGCGCTTCATTGGTACCAGAAAGCGGCAAATGCTGGCCATCGCGAAGCACAATTTGAACTCGGAGTAGCAATGCTATCCGATCACGACGCGGCGTGGTCAGCTGGACCGTCCGCGCGTTGGGCGCAATCATCCGCAGAGCGAGGTAGCAAGGCGGCTCGGTTAATTATCAACAATGGCCTAACCCACGAACGGAACGAGCAAGACGCACTGTCATGGCTTCAGAAAGCCGCAGCTGCCGGAAAGCCGGAAGCGCAAGCAAATCTTGGATGGTTGCTGTTGAGAGGAGTGGGATGTGAGCCAAACCGTGAAAGAGCGCGGTACTGGTTTGAAGCCGCAGTCGGAGAAAACGTCAATCAAGCGGCGCTTGGCTTGGCCGAGTACTATGCGGACCAGCGGTCAGTAGAATTCTCGCCGGTTGAGGCTCGGCGCTGGTTAAAAACAGCGGCAGATCTTGGAAATGCGTCGGCAGCATTTCAAATTGGCACACTCATGCGGGACCAAGCTGGTGAAAAAGGTTACAGCGACGCTAAGCGCTATTTAGAAATGGCGGCTTCGCTTGGCCACCCAGCCGCGGGCTACGAATTAGCTGTACTGCTCCTTGCGTTGAGTACAGACGAACGTGAGTCCGATTTGGCGGTCGAGCACCTTCGATCTGTGGCGAAGTCAGCTCACACGCCCGCAGCTCTATTACTTGGTGAGCTTTACAGCAGGGGCGAAAAGATAAAGCCGGACTTACGAGAGGCAGCTCTATGGTACCGCCAAGCAGCCGATTCCGGGCATGTACAAGCGCAATTCCAGATGGGCTGTTTCTATGCCCGAGGTGAGGGCGTACCTCGGGATTTGATTAATGCTGCGCGCTACTTCGATCTGAGTGCAACGAACGGTCATCTTATTGGGGCCCTCAATGTTGGAATATTTTTCGAAAAAGGTGAAGGTGTTCCGAAGGATTTGGATCGGGCCATCAAATGGCTGAAGGTAGCCGCGGATGGTGGAATTGCCCAAGCGCAAGTTCGACTGGCATCTCTTCTTGCCTCTGGCCAAGTCGGTACGCCCGACTGCGCGTCGGCAATGAGACTGTATGAGCTCGCAGCATCCCAAAATAATGCAGATGGTGAGTTTGAACTCGCCAGAAGATTATTGGCTGACAGTCAAGGCGAGAAAGCGGAGCGCGCCGAGGATCTACTCATCCGCGCGATGGCCAAGGGGCATTTAGGCGCGGCCGAATTCGCTTTAGCTAGTTTGCAACGGCGAGTGGATGAAAACTCAGCAATCCCAGCCGCGCTCGATCTTCTAGACACTGCGGCAGAGTCAGGGAACCAGCGTGCGATGGTAGTCATAGCGAGGGAGCTTCTAAGCGGACGTTTCATACCCGCCGAGCCGGAGCGTGCCGAACGTCTCTTAGGTTCTGCCGCCAGCACCGGAGATCCGACAGCTGCCTTCGAGCTCGGTGTATTCCATTGCAAACGTAATCGAGATACCGAAGACCTATCAAGGGGACTGGCGCTCTATATACAGGCAGCTAAAGCCGGTCACCCAATTGCACAGTTTAACGCCGGGCTGATGCTTTTAAACGGCGTGGGAAGCGAGCGGGACGTATCCCGAGCCACCGAGTTTTTAACCGAGGCGGCAGCACAGGGCGTCTTAAAAGCGAAGGAGCTCGTGGAAAGTCTCTCACCGGATCGACCTTAAATTGATTACGTCTTATGGCTGGCAGCGCAGTACCGTGGGCGTCTTCTGGGGCATGTACTTGAAAGCAGGGGGAAAGCCGGTTGGTTGGCAGCAAGCTAGTTTCTGTGGTAGGGCTCTACCAATTTCATACGTGTTCTTTTTTTGGTTGCTGGCGCGTCAAGATGAACTGCTCGAAGTGTAGAGGTTTTCGTTATGCCTGTTGAAGATATGGAGGGATTTGATGAGAAGCTTTATCTTGACAGTAATCCCGACGTAGCAGCAGCGGTGGCAGCGGAACACTACACGTCAGGCGTATCACACTACTTGGAGAGGGGATTCAAAGAGAATCGGTACAGTATCGGCGGCGAGCTTGCCGCAGTTGCTAATTTCCAAATAGAACGGCTCATGCTTAGCCCTCGTGGGCATGTTTTTTTGAGCGGCTGGTGCAATGATTTCGCGAGTCCGATACTCGAGGTATGGCTCAGCTGGGGGCCCTATCGTGCGAGACTCGATCATAAGGAAGTTTTTCGCTACAGGAGGGACGATGTTGAAGAGGCATTTGAACTATCAGCTCTAAAACAGTCTCACGACTACGGGATGTTTACACTTTTCAGGCTGGAGCGGCCGGAACTTGTGCGTGGCGGCGTTAACATCACCATTGTAACCGATACCGGCGTGACGTCGGAAATCTTTGCTTGCTCAATGACTACCGAAGAAGCTCTCTGTCTTCATTCGTTGACGTTTATCAACTCTCTTCGCTTCAATGGAGACCACCTGTATCACCTGTTCAGAATCTTTGAGGCAGGTTTCGCAGACTCGGTCCGCAAAGTTTACGCAGATAAGAATGTTTCACATCAACATTATACGATAAATGCGTTCAACGAAAAGAAAGTCAGATGTAGTGTGATTACAGTTCTATTCGGGATGCACTCTCCGATTAGGATGATCGGGTCAACTGCTATTTCTGCCGCGGGCGCTGAGTTTGAGTGGATTTTTGCTAACAACTCGCCCGAACTTGCTCACGACGTACTGCAGGCAGCACGGATTGTGTCTGGCCTGTATGATGCCTCCGTGAAAGTTATCAATTTCAATGGTAATGTAGGTTTTGGACTGGCGAATAACGTTGCGGCAAAGCATGCGGTTGGCGAAATTATTTGTATCTATAATCCGGACATCATTCCGGTTGAGAAACTAGCCTTCGACGAAATCTTAAAGTGTGAAGGCGAAAGCCTACAGGGAGCATTGCTTTATTACGCCGATGGTACTATCATGCATAACGGGATGAATTTTTACGTGGACCGTCTCTTCCCGGGGCGGTCGATAGACACAGGGCCACCGTTTTACCCTGCGGTCCGCGTAGAGCACCTAGACAAGGGTGCTCCTGCTCGATTTTCGGATCGCGATAGGAATGGTGATCTGGCCGCGCTCTCAGGAGCCCTAATGGTTTGCAGCAAAGAGGCCTTTATGTCGATCGGCGGCTTTGCTGAGAAGTTTATATTTGGGCACTACGAGGACGCTAACCTCTGTCTCCGCTGGAGGGAGAAATTTGGAGTTGGGTCGGTGCGGGTGAATTATCAGATAAAATTTGTGCATCTTGAGTCGAAAGGTTCTCACGGCGATAAAGAACCATACCGCGGAGCAGCGAAGCTAAATCGGTGGCTTTTTTCCTTGGATCCGTCTGTTCTTGCAAGTGCCATTGAGTAAATTTTACTATCTCGTTGTTCTTTGGGCTAAGTCAATGAAGATTTTGTATGTGAGCTTTCTTCATCCTGCGGTTGCGCCAGGTGGGGCTCAGCAGATCGCCTACGAGATGTTTGAAGCTGCAACGGAGGCCAAATTCGAGGCTTCCTTCCTTGCTGCGATCGATCCGAATAATCCTTTGAAGCTATCGAAGCCGGGCGCTGTAATCACAGGCTTTGAGGGACGGCCGCATGAGTATCTTTTTTTCCCTCAGAATTACAAGCATGATACTTTTCAAATAAATGACGAGCGGACGCTTCACTTTTTATCCGAGTTCCTCCAGGATATTGCTCCTAGTGTGGTTCATATCCATCATTATTTGTTCGCAAGTACGGATCTCATAGTACTTTGCAAAAAGGTTTTACCGAGCGCGAAAATTGTATTGCATCTTCACGAGATGCTTGCGATTTGTATGAAAGATGGGCAGATGCTGACGTCGGATCGTCGGCTATGCTATGCTTCGTCCCCAGTTGCCTGTCATAAATGTTTTCCAGAGAGCGACCCTGACTTTTTCTTTATTAGGAAAGAGATGATTCAGTCCGCTTTCAGGCTTGTTGATCATTTTGTTGCGCCTACTAATTTTTTAATGAATCGTTACATTGACTGGGGAATAGATAAGAACAGGATTACTGCGATACCCAACGGTACCAAGCGGGATGCGGGCTTTCGTCCGCAAGGCCGGTCTGAGCAAGTCAACCGGTTCGGCTTTTTTGGCCAAATTGTCGATAATAAGGGATTGGATGTTATTTTTCATGCGGCTCTTAGTCTTATCAAAGATCCGTCGGTAAGGAGGCCCATCGTCATTGACATCAACGGGTCCAACCTTCGTTTTGCATCCCCGCGTCTAAAGTCTATTTACGAAGAGTACCGAGTCAGAAGGGACGAATTAGCGACTGCTGGCGTAGAAATCAATTTTCTCGGTGAGTACGATAGGGCGGGACTCGCCGCGCGTATGGCGCGAGTGGACTGGGTCTTAGTCCCGTCGGTCTGGTGGGAAACTTGGGCACTAGTTGTTTCTGAAGCTTGGCTCTTCGGCAAAGTCCCGATTGTCAGCAATCTTGGCGCTTTATCAGAGCGAGTTGAGCACTTAAAGAACGGTCTCCACTTTGATGTCGGCAGTTCAGTTGCGTTGGCGCAGACGATTAAGTCATGTGCTTACAACGCTGCTCTTCATGAAAAGCTGGGTTCTGCTGCACCTCAAATAATTGATAATTTCAAGATGCTTGAATTACATCAGCCGATTTACAATTTTTGAGGTCTCACTCTTCCAGGCGTCTTGCAGACGCCCTTCCGTTGCCAAAAATCTACAGCTCAAATGATACGCGCCGTTGCTATGTTTACGGGTGCATTCAATTGATATTCGTTTGCTCCCCTGCCTCGCCTTTCCAACTTTCAATCCTATCGGCCGGACCCATAACGGTAACGCGGATTGCGCGGTGTGCTTCACGGCTGCCGCGGGTGGAGCCTATTAATCACTCATGGCTGACGGACGAGCAGTTCACGAAGATCGCACCGCGTTTGCTGAACGACACGCGGGGCAAGGTGCTCGTAGACGACCGGCGGGTAATTAGTGGTTCATGGGCTCAAATGCGGCGGTCGCTGGACTGACGCGCTGCGCGAGGTATACGGTCAGAAGAAGACAACCTACGACTGCTTCGTGCGCTGGGCGGCCAAGGGCGGCTGGTTCGGGCTGTTCGAGACGCTGGCGCTAGCCGCTGGCCGCCTTTTCAGGCGCTGGTCGACTCCACCGCCGTGAATGCTTTTAGATGCGCCGCAGGGGGCAAAGGGGGAAGCAGATTCAAGCCATCGGCCGCTTGCGGGGCGGTTGTACGATGAAAATCTGCGCCCTCACCGATCGCCTCCTTCTGCCGGCCGCTCGCTTTCCTGCTGACCGGCCGGTAGGCTGCCGTTGCACGGCCCGCGCACTGCTGCTCGAATGCCTGCCAGCCTGCCGGATGGTTCTGGCGGACAAGGGTTTCGACAACGACGCCATCATTAGGCAGCTCGGGGCGGCTGGAGCTGCACCCTATTCGGCCGAAGATCAACCTCCGGTGGAATCCGTGCTTCCCGCCTGTCCTGTATCGCCGGCGAAACGGCATTGAGCGCATGTTCGGCCGCCTTAAGGACTTCCGCCGTATCGCCACCTGTCTGGATGTGAAAAACCTCAGCGTCTTCAACGATGCAGAGAGCTTGGTTGATGAGACGTGAGTGAGTGGTTTGAGGTTGGGTAGGTGGGTGCGGGATCGCCGTCTGTGCGCTGACGCAGCACCATTTCGGGCGAGAGCCCGTTAGGCGACACCGGTTGGATCGGATCCGCCCCAGGGCCGGTCGTCATGGGCGTAGGCCCAGAGCTGACTGGTCTTGGTGCGTCCACGTGGGCAAACAGCTTGCCCGAGCGCTTCGACGTCTCCAGCAACCGCTCGTGCACCGGCCGGAGCAGGAAAGCGGCGCGTCCGACCCAGTCGGCGAGCTTCGAACGGTCGAGGACGACACCCTGGCGGGCGAAGATCTACGCCTGGCGATAGAGCGGCAGGTGGTCGGCGTATTTGGAGACAAGCACTTGCGCGACCAGCGCGTCGGTTGGGAGGCCGCTCTCGATCAGCCGAGGCGGTGCCGGGGCCTGCACGAACGCGTCCTCGTAGGTCCGGCAGGCGTAGCGCGGGCGGCGGATCACCAGAACCCGGAACTGCGCCGGCACCACGTCGAGGCGCTCGGACACGTCCTCGCCGATCTTGTGCATAGCACCCGAGTAGCACGGGCAGGCGGTGCCGTTGATGTCGACGAGGGTCTCGACCCGCGGCTGATGAGCTGGGAGCGCCCCGCGGTTGGTGCGACGTTAGCCGACCAGGACCGCCTTGTTGGCCGGCTCGGCCTCCTCGGCGGCAAAACCCGCGGCCTCGACCTGCTCGGCCTCTTCCAACCCGAGCAGGAGCTGGTCTTCGGGCAGGCTCTCGGCCCGGCGTCCGAAGCGGTGGCGCTGCATCGCTAGGATGATCTGGCGCAGCCGCTCGTTCTCAGCCTGCGCCTCGACGAGCTGCGCCTTAAGCGTGTCAGGATCGTCGGACAGACGTGAAGCAGTCTTAGCCACGAAGCGGATTAAAGCATATCCGCCAGAAGCTTACCATCGTAATTTGGCCCGCACGCTCGACCTTCTTGCTCACCCTGCCAGCCCTGGGGCGATGACCGTGCGAGCCGTGTGAACACGCTTCCAGTCGAGCCCTTCGAACAAGGCCGCGAGCTGCGCCGCCGTGAGGCGTACGAAGCCATCCTCGATCTTCGGCCAGCAGAACTGACCAGCCTCCAGGCGCTTGGTCGCCAGAACCACCTCGCTCCCGTTCCAGAACAGAAGCTTGGCTCTGTCCGCTCGCTTCGATCGGAACACGTAGACCGTGTCAGAGAACGGTCCCGCGCCCATCGCATCTCGCGCTAGAGCAGCCAACCCGTCCAAGCCCATGCGGAAGTCCGCTGGCCGCGTCGCCATCATCACGTGCACCGCACCGGACGGTCCGATCATACTGTGGCCGTCAAAGCCCGGATCACCGCCGTGATCGTCGCTTCCCGCGCGTCCGCACCGATCCGAACGGTCACGCCAGCCAAGTCCAGCTCGATCTCGGCAGCAAGAATGTCCCGATGCAAGACCCGCGGCCGCGACCGTCGTGCCGCCGGATCCGGGATATCATCCTCCACCAGCGCCGGCACGAACGTCAGTGGCAGGGCGGCAGGAAGCAAAGCTGCCGAACGCCGGGCCGCGCGAAGCCACGTGAACAGGTGTTGCGAGCTTATCCCATGCCGGCGTGCGACCACCGAGACCACCGCACCGGAGGCGGTCGCCTCAGCCAGGATGCGGTCACACTCGGCGTCGGACCAGCGCCGACGACTGCCCACGCCCGTGAAAACCTCAAGCCGGCGTACCCGCCGCGGCAACTCGACCCTATCTTCAAGCATAGACACAAAGCGATCCGAACCAGGGACCGTCAGCCTCCACCATCGTCAGTTCATCAAGAAGAGCGGATCCAGACACCGCTTACGATCCACTTACGGCGACAAGTCGACCACGAACTGACGCCGCCGCAGCGCAAGGCCAACCGCGCCCGCTCCAAGGTCCGCTCAGCGGTCAAGACGGTCTTCGCAAGCCAGAAACACCGCTTCGGCCTCTTCGTGCGCACCATCGGTCTGGCCCGAGCCCGGACAAAATTGGACTCGCTAACCTCGCC
Organism: Methylobacterium sp. J-026; assembly: GCF_022829585.1. Classification (GTDB taxonomy): domain Bacteria; phylum Pseudomonadota; class Alphaproteobacteria; order Rhizobiales; family Beijerinckiaceae; genus Methylobacterium. The sequence continues at coordinate 8,470 of NZ_JAKSYC010000074.1, read as the reverse complement.
TACAACCTCAAGCGCTTTCTATGGATCGCAACCCGGCCGGTGGTGGCCTGAGCGACGCTCGAGAGCGGCCCCTGAGCCTACTCACCACCTCCGGCACAGTACCAGAATGCCAGTCCGATCACGCCAGTGCTCCGGGCGGCGTCAAATCAACGGCCAATCTCACCAGTTAACCGGTTCTTCAAGGTGTCTAATTGACTGTCAGACCATCTTCCTCTCACCACACGCAGACATCGGAAGATCAGCGAAGATTTCGCTGACCGAGCTTGGTTCAGGAGGTGATGACAGCCGCGTCGTAAACACGTTCATTGCGCAGAAGCGCCCAAAAGTCCTTGCCATCCTGGCAGCCAGCGCGACCACGGCTGTGTTGGCGCGCGCTCAAGCCAGAAGCGCGCAGCCACTGCCCGAGGCGGGTCTCACTCTGCCAAAGCGTCGGCATCACGGACCGTACACCCTGGAACAGCTTCTCGCTCGGGTACTTGCTGCCGCGGTTGGTGATGCCGACGAGTTTCGGCCGTCCACCAGTCGTGACCTACCGCGGCACAAGGCCAAGCCAATCTGCAAAAGAGGTGTTCCTTCTATGTAGCGAATTGCGAACAAAGCAGTGTACCAGCATTCATTCAAACCATAAATTTTCGCAATATTCTATTCAGCCCAGCAAAGACGTGTTCCAGCAACCGCGCTCGAAATCATCGAAAATAATCTAATCAAACTGTCGAATGAAGATCGTGTTAATGATTGCGACGGTTGTGGTTCAGATTTCTATTCGTCACCGGGGTCAAGAATGCGTATGAAAGGGCGTGCGGTTGGGTCAATTTTCCAACTCCAGAACTTTGCTTCCCCATGGCCGGTGATTCTTATCGGTCCGCGGACACCTTCTCGACCGCGTACGGATAAGTTCACCTGCCTCGAACTCAGCTCTCTCAAATCAAGCTCGACCTTTTGCGCCGCATCTATGCTAACCCCTCCCCCGCCGCCGGCTCCGGCGATAATGACTCCTTGCCAGAAAACGTTATGGGGCGCCGCTACAGGAGATCTGCCGGTTATTCTGAGGGATACATAGCCGGTGTAGGGCGAAATCAGCTCGCAGTCGCTGCACTTTACGTTTCTGATGCGTCCGTCCGTAGTTGGGTCGCCAATGACCATTTCGTCTGCCGCAGTAGAGTGTGGATTACCCTCGGTACCCTCTATCCGGACGTGCGAAAGCGAAATATCGCGAAGGACACCTCCTGAAGCGGATTGATAGTTACGTATGACCATCCCCGTACCATGCGAACCATAGATATTAATGTTTTCTAAGATAACCTCATTGCTGCTGTCTTCTTTCGAACAGTCTTGCTCTGAGCACTCAGAAGTGATCTCAAACACAGGTGCATCTTGCGATCCTGAGTTCCAGATCCTCATCCTCGTAATAAGTGACTCTCGTAAATAGCTTACCGGGCCATATTTCTTTCCGCCCCCGTAAAATACACGTCCGTTTATATCCTGCACATCAATATCTGAAATTGTAACGAAATCTTCGTGGTCATACATCATAATAGCGTTCTGTAACTTAGTTGAGCTCCTATCTCCAATTATAGTCAGATCGGACAGCCTAGCACCATATATCTGCGGATTAGCAATATTGCCGTGCCCGACCCGTCGTTCGTAGCGGCCACCCCATGAATCCGACCAGCTGAATAAATCCCCCGAGTAATGCTGGCCCAACCGTATGACCGATTTCCAATTTCCCTCGCCAACCACAGCGCCGCCCACGCCTGGAGCAAACGAAGGTAACGTGGTGCCGTCGATGACGCACTGGCCTGCCGGAACGCGCAAAACCGCGAGCCTTCCTCGTGCCATCGCACGGTTGTAGTCCTCTATACCCGCCGCAAAAGCGTCCCTATCATTCGTACTACCATCGCAGCGAGCATTATAGTTTTTGAGCTCAATCAGCCCTGGGTATAGCGTTAATTGTGTGGCGACGCTGATTGGGACGAGATGTAGCGCACAGCCGGCAGATGCGGCCGCGAGCTTCCAATAAGCTCTCACCATTTTTGCTGAGACTTTATCAGGCACTTCATCATCCACGTACCGTCTCGCGGAATAACCCGGAACAAACTGAGCATGTTGTGGCCTCAGACCTAGGTGCCGCTAGGCGATTGTCGATCCGTTTGAGCACTATAGGAAAAGCCAAATGGTCAACACTTTGTCGTTAGCCTCCAACACGCTTAATGCGGTGGGAAGCGTGGAGACTAAGGTCAAGTTCATATAAGAGCTGTAAGGAAGTTGCTACTAAAACCCGAGAAATCACCCCGAACGCAGAATGCATGTCCGAACAACCCAGATTCTCTGAGGACCGAGATGCCCCAACCGAAATCCTCCGGGACTCCATCATATTGCTCATCGACACGCGATCTCAGACATAGATAATCAGTGTGCGAGATATTATCCATTATCATTTCGATGATCTCCATCTGATCATATGAAATGTGATCACGGAACGAAGTTGAAATTAAAAAACAGTAACGGCGCTCCGGACACATCTTGAAGTGATTATCGACGGCGTCTTTTGCAGCTCGCGATAAGGACGCCAATACATATGGATTAATTTCTTCGTACGGGCGGCCTGTTGCTCCAAGATCATCGATAAAAACCACCGCAGGTGGAAGATTTCGGCAAACCTCAAAATCGATAAAACGGCCTGTTGATAACAGCGGCGGCTCGTTAGGCAGCTGAGCAAGGAGGTGTGCTCTATCTACCCCTACCGGACGGAGTTCTGCGGCAATGCTCCACCTCAAGGCCTCTCTACGAGACAAATCTGGATTTATCAATAACGGCTTGGTCTGGGGATTTAAGCTGTTAGTATACCAGTCGTGGAATTTGAATGTCCAGTTTTCATCAGCTGCTTGCTCCGTATCGGCGATCCAAAGAGTTGGCTTATTCAGAGCCTCGCCGAGGATAAGGCCATGCAGGCTCTGAGACACAATTACTTCGCTGTCTACGATTTTTTGTATGAAGCTGCGCATATTCTCACTTGGATCAGCTACACATGTTTCGCCGTCCGGGCGTTCTGTTGTAAAGATTTTGGCGTGCCGGTACGAATGGTGTGGTACAATAGCAACTCTGCAATTTTGCGAACTTTTATTTACTCCGAAAGCACGCAACGCTTCGTCAACAAGTACACCCGGGTCTCCTAGGGCAACGTCGTTTAGCGAGATGCCTCGTCGTGTGAGTAAGTCTGCAGTAAGCTTGCCCCTCACGGCCCTGATCTGTACCCTGTTGACATCCGGAATTCGAGTTGCTGGATTGAGTATACCAGAGCCCCATATTAAACTCTCAGTCGTTGCATATGAAAATATGCTGCCGGGTCCAAGTATATGCGGGCGATCTCTTGTAACACGCACGCCGTCGCGATTAGCTAAGTATCTTAGTAGAACCGGAAAAATCTCGTCTCCGAAATTTCTAATTCTGTCCCAGCTCCAATAAGCAATCCGGTCCGCTTCTAGAGGAGGTGCCGCTCCCCGAGTCCTAAATCTTGAACTCTCTAAACGTTTAGGTTGAATACGGCTGATTTTCACCGCAGCATTTGAAAGGACCCGGAGACACTGCACAGTCTCGTCCGCTTCCCAGTCGGATCCGATGTTTTTGACAATTGTGTTTATCGTCGCAGGCAGTAGCTCGGGCTTGAGAAGCTGAGATCTTGCTAATGCACCATTTAGGTAATGGCGTCCCCACCTAACAGGGTGGTAGATCTTTCCATCACAGGCTTGGTTTATAAGATCTGATGGATGATGGAGTAAATCGTTTGTCGAGAAACTGTACTCGTCATACGAGTCTGAAACGACGTCATTGAAGTCTGAGATTGTGAGCCCGGCGAGATAAGTAGCTGTAGTTGTAAGTACTTCGTCGTTCGGCCAAGATGGGATGCCCTCCTCTTCGCACCATTTAAAGTCCCCAAGGCTGTACCGCTCGGTCAATTGGTGCCGACACCGTCGCATCGCGTCCAATGCAGGAGCAGAAACCCGGACCAGGCTGAACGCGCAGCGGAGTAGGATGGGAAACGTCCGTGAAACACAGCGGCTCCAGACGTAATTTTCGTCTACTCGCCGGATCTCCGGCGCAAGAAGATCCGCCATCGACACCTGATCAAACTTTTCCAGAATTTCCGCTATGTTGGGAGCATGAACGACTACATCGTACTCAAAAAGCCAAAAATATTTAACTTGCGGAAATTTTTCTCTGGCGATGTATAGTCCGTAGTCGCCGCATTGCCACAGCACGTCACTCATTCCGTCTGTTTTTAGGCCCAGTGCATTGACGTTGTCCCAAGTAACGGAAATTACCGGCCAATCACCGGTTGGAAATTCCCAGGACCTGTGATCAGCTAATATAGCAACCTCATACTTGCCGCCGCCACTCAGATTCTGAGCGAGACTTAAAACCTTTTCGTCGAAGAAATGGGTTCTTATGAGTATCATTACATTTTTGTTAGAGATCACGGGCAGCGCCATACGTAAGCCTCCTATCTACAGCCTTGCTTTACCGGCGATGTCTTGGTATATCCTTCTGCTTTCTCTTGAGGGGTGGCTAAATAGAGGCTCGCCGGTTATATAAGCGTCCAACGGATCTCTAGATTTTATAATCGCGTGAATCTGATTAATTTCAGCCGTAACATTTCCGATTGCGTCGTCTTTACACACGTTCACACAATATGCTGCCATTCTTACATCGACGTGCCCGAAGTACAAATCTTCCGCAAATCTCTCAATTAATTTAGCAGCACCTTTTGGGGATAAAAAGTAAGCGTCCGCACCCACTGAATGGCCATGTGTGTCGACTGCTTTCAAAGCTCCGATAAAATTATTGTTTACAGCAAGGGACTTGTCGCCGGTGTTCGTTGCCATACGGTCGTTACAAAATATCAGATCGAAGTTTAACTCTCGAAGCCAGGACGTATTTTGCAGGGCTATATTTTTCGCATCGTCCTCCAGTACTAAGGCATACGGCGCGTTCGATTTTGCAATCTGTTCCCAGACTCGTATGTGGCTAAGCATACAGCCCAGCGCTCCTTTGTTGAATTTAGAATGCGGATCTCGCGTAAGTTTCATACATACACAATCTGGCAGTGCACTGCCTGGCAGCGCCGGCAGTCGATAAATTTCGTAAGTGGTGTTGCTTAATTGGGATGCAGTTGCTGCGAAGCTGGCCCCGTCTTCTGGAAGGCTAATAATGAACGCGGGTGTTTTTTCCATACTCTTGCTCCTTTCGCTGATCTGATTCGCAAAAATCCGTCTGCTTTGTGGTGGTGATTTTCCGGCGCTCGTTGGGCGGCTTAAACTATCATATTTACGCGGGAGCGGAAATCTCGGTCTGCGGCAAAATGGTTTCGAGCTCATCCTTTGTGACTACGGTCTAATTCCTGCGTCATACCACATGGTTCAGGTGGGTGGACTACCGGATTGTAGAAAGCGCATTGTGGTTGGTTCATCACTGCTATTGAAGCCTATTTTGGGTCAATGGCGTTCGTCTTCTACTTGTGCATTATTCCCCTTGGCCTCCAGCAGCTCAGCGTTGAGCCCCCCCCGCTAATGAGATGGGTAGCTGGTCCTCTTCCGAATGGGGCCACGTATGCAACGCTTTTGAGCGAGCGGGAAGGTGCCTGATGGTGACAACGAAACGAGGTTTTTCTCTGGAGTTCAATCGGGCGGCCGTAGCGCCGTTAGAACGCGGTCGTTGCGGCTGGGTCTCCGCGTGTTGAAGCGGGACCTCAGTGTTGGCCTACCATATGAAGAACTCGCAGGCTTACGGGTTGGTCAGCCTGGACGCGCCCGTCAAAGCCATGAAGATCGTCGAGAAGCGCGAGCAACCTGAATCCACCTTGGCGGTGACGGGGCCGTACTTTTACGAAAATCAAACGCTCGACATCGTCGCGCAGGTGCTGCCCTCGCCCTGCGGGAAGCTTGAGATCCCCAGCGTCAACGAGGCCTGTCTGGAACGGGGTCAGCTCTACTTGGAGAAGATGAGCCGCGGCTACGCCTAGCTCGACACCGGCACCCATGACACCCTTCTGGAAGCCTCGAAGTTCGTGCGCACTGTCCAGCACCGGCAAGGGCTTCAGGTAGCCAGCTTGGAGGAGATCGCCTACCTGCAGGGCTTCATCACCCGCGATCAACTCGTCGCCTGCGGACAGCTATCCCTCAAGATCGTCTGCGGCAAAAACCTGCTGCGCCTCGTTGAGGAGCCGGGGGGGAGGGGCGAGACGCCCCTGATTCTTTGAGCGGGACAGCTACTTCGATCGGCAGGTCCGCTGGACAGCCATGATCTTACCTCCGGCCCCGATGCGCCTGCCGCTGCGGCGTGACGCAGACTCATTTTTTTCGTAGAGCTCGAGGGTCTTTCATGGGACGGGGCGCAGGCGGTTATCTACAGGACGATTTACTTGACGATGTTGTGAACCAATAGATCCTGCGGCCTCTTAGATGGCCCTTCCTGGCCGCAGCAACATTTATTGATGCGCACCCCCCAAGTTTCTGTGCGAAAGGTACTCGAACTTGTCGCGCATTCGTTCATACGTTCAGTCTATTCGTTCCGCGATTATTCGATTGTATGGAACCGTAACAATCAACACGTGTCGCTGTAACCATTTGATGTTTTCGATACGCTCTATGCTAGCTCTGAGAAAATGTTATGTAATCCCTGGCTGAATGATCTAACCACTTTAACTGTTCAATCAGGCTAGAATACTCTATCGAATTCAGGGGACTGGCAGTCATGTTGATCATTTTTCATCCTATCTTAGGCTCGATGATCACTTTGGCCGTCTCATCGAGAATGATTCGGATTGCTAACGGGATGTCCTCTATGAATTTGATATTCGGGAGCTCGACACCAAAGCGTTTCGTCATCCATCTTCGCAGCTGATTAAATGTTCGGTCCCGGCATGTGGTATGACGGATCGAGCCTGAAGCGTTCGAGCCCTTTAGTCTAGGTCTGGCGAATGAACTCGTAGGGCGTGAGGCGGCGTAGGGTCGTGAGCCGGCGGCCGTAGTTATAGGCATCCACGAACAGCTGCAGGTTCAGCCGGAGCTCGTCGTGGCTGGTGTAATGTTAGCGCTTGACCGTCGCGTCCTTGATTCTGCGGTTCATCCGTTCGATTTGACCGTTCGTCCACGGGCGGCGCGGCTTGGTCAGACGATGCTTGATCTTCGTCTTGGCCTGCCCCCGTTTGGTGGCCCATGTTCGAAGTTAGTGCATCGTCGGTCGCGTGACGATGGCAGGGCGAGCGGACGGCACTGATCCGCTCGATGCGGTTGGCCAGATGACGACCTCTGGCGCAGGCGGCTGGTAGCCGAGCGACGAGTGCGGCCGGATGCCGTTGTAGTGCTTCCGCCATTGCTCGATCACGATGCTGGCCTCCTTGAGGGTGTAGAACACCTCGCCGTTGAGGAGTTCATCCCGCAGCTTCGCGTTGAAGCTCTCGCAATAGCCGTTCTACCACGGACTGCCCGGCTCCATGTAGGCGGTCGTCGATCCCACCGCCGCGATCCAGTCCTGAACGGCCTTGGCGATGAACTCCGGCCCGTTGTCCGAGCGGATGTGCCTTGGCACTCCGCGCAGACTGAACAGGTCAGAAAGTACGTCGATCACGTCCAGTGCCTTGAGCTTGCGAGATACGCGGATGGCCAGGCACTCGCGGGTGAACTCATCGATGACGTTCAGCATCCGGTACTTGCGTCCGTTGTGCGTGCGGTGCTCGACGAAGTCGTAGGACCAGACGTGGTTGGGCCGCTCCGGCCGCAGTCGCAGGCACGAGCCGTCGTTGAGCCAAAGGCGTGCCCGTTTTGGCTGGCGAGCCGGGACCTTGAGCCCTTCGCGCCGCCAGATCCGTTCGACGCGCTTCACGTTCACCGTCCAGCCGTCACGTCGGAGCAGGGCCGAGATCCGACGGTAGCCGTAGCGTCCATACTGCAGCGCCAGGGCGACGATGGCGCCCGTCAAAGCAGCTTCGTCCTCGGCCAGGACGGCGACCTTGCGCTGGGTCGAACGATGTTGGCTCAGGACACGGCAAGCGAAGCGTTCGGACACACCGTGCTCGGCAACGACGTAGTCGACACATGCCCGGCGGCGAGCCGGGCTCAGAAGTTTCCCGAGGCGGCCTCCTTCAGAATCAGCTTCTCCAAGGTCAGGTCGGAGATTGCTCGACGGAGTCGCTGGTTCTCGGTCTCCAGAGATTTCAGCCGCTTGACCTGGGCACCCTTCAAGCCGCCGTACTCGGACCGCCAGCGATAATACGTGACTTCTGTCACCTCGATGGAGCGGATTGCTTCGGCAACCTTACGGCCCTGCGAGACCAAGACATCAACCTGGCGCAGCTTGGCGACAATCTTTTCAGCCGTATGCTTCTTCCGTCCCATGATAACATCCTCCACATGGCTCGAAGCCATACCTCAGGGAGGACCACTTTCCAGGGGGCAGGCCAGTCTGCTCGCAC